>NZ_JBDFPQ010000003.1:161209-325035 GCF_039672645.1 Chryseobacterium sp. C39-AII1 | reverse complement strand
CGAAGCGGCGGAGCCGCTTCGCCGAAACTACAAAAATGAGCTCAAACAAATGTTGCGATCAGGGCTAGGTAAGCTGTCATTCAATTAAATTTCAGGTTTAAACAAAGGAAATTGTAACAAAATTTTCAATTCTCATATCTGTGTAAACCACCAGTTCTTTATTTTTTACTTTTAGTTTATTCCAATAATGATTTCCGGCAAATCGACTTTCTAAAACTTCGGCTTCAAAACCATTTTCAGAAATTTTAACCTCTTTCGGATAATAAGAAAATTTAGAAAGTTGAAAATCTGCAATTTCAGTTTCATTAAAAATATTCACTTCGCCAAAAAGTTTAGCAACATAAGAATTGTAAGGATTTTTGAACGTTTCTTGCGGACTGTCATTCTGTATCAATCTTCCTTCCTGAAGCACCACAATCTGATCTAACCACGGAATAATATCTTGAAGTTCATGGGTAGAAATAATTAATGAAATATTGTTTTGTTTTACATATCTGAATAATTTTTCGCGCAATTCAATTTTTCGTGGAAAATCTAAATTGCTGAAAGGTTCATCAAGAATCAATAATTTCGGAAGCACGGAAAGCGCTCTCGCGATGGCAACTCTTTGCTGTTGTCCGCCGCTTAAATATTTAGGTAAAATATGGGCGTATTCTTCTAATCCTACCACTTCAAGAAGTTCGGCTACGATTTCTTTTTTCTTGGCTAAATTAATATTAGAAATAAATTTCCCCACATTTTCAGCTACCGTTGCATAGGGCATCAAATCGAAATTTTGGGCAACAAATTTCATTTCAGATTCGCCGGGAACAATGTTTCCTTTCGGGCCTAAAAGCTTCACGCCATCAAAAATAATTTCACCACTTTCCCAATCTAAAAGTCCGTAAATCAAACTTAACAACGTTGACTTTCCGCAGCCGCTTTCTCCCGCCAATGCGATGATTTTTCCTCCTTCAAATTTTAGATTCAGATTATTAAACAAAGGTTTTTCCTTTGCGTATGAAAAGTGTAAATTATTAATTTCTAAAAGCATATTACAAATGTAATGAAATGAATCGTTTTTAGGAAAAATTGATTTTTTTTATTATATTAGCGGAAGTATTAAAAATTTAAAAATCATGAAGAAAAAGCTGTTTTCATTGGGAATTCCCGCACTTTTTGCCGCTGCAGTTATGGTTTCTTGTAATAAAGAAAAACCTGTGACCACTGATGGTAATGAAGTGACGACAACTAAAGATGGTAACCAGTTTACATTGGATACTTTAAACAGTAAAGTAGAGTGGAAGGGATATAAAATTTTTAAATCTGAAAGCACAAGCCATTTCGGAACGATTAAGTTCGAAAGTGGCGATGTTACCGTAAAAGAAGGCGGTCTTGAAAGTGGAAAATTTGTAGCTGATATGAATTCTCTTACATCGGTTGATTTAAAAGATAATGCTGAACAATTAGGAAAATTGAATGGTCATTTAAAAAGTGGTGATTTCTTTGAAGTAGAAAAATTTCCGACGGCTTCTTATGAAATTACAAAAGTTACTCCGTCTGCAGAAGGTGATTACAACACGCTTTTGGATGGTAATTTAACGATCAAAGGGATTACAAAACCTGTTCAGTTTAAGGCTAATGTATCTGTGAAGGAAGGTGTGGTAAGTATTGCTACAGAGCCGAAAGATATTAAGCGAGAAGAGTTTGGAGTGAAGTTTCAGGCACCTGCCGAAAATGGGGTTATCAAGGATGATGTGACTCTTCAGATCAGCGTAAAAGCTTTAGAAAAAAAATAATTTTTTTATTTAAGTGAAATAAGTGATTGAAGTCTGCCTCCGAATAAGGGGCAGATTTTTTTAATTATAGGAAAATTATTCCATCGAAAAACCGTATTTTTGCAAAACATTTTGAAAGGGTAAAACAATGATAGAAAAGATAGAAGAATTACTCGTTGAGGTAAATGGCTTTAATGCTACATCTAAAGAGGAAATTGAAAACTTCCGAATCAAGTACAATGGTAAAAAAGGTGTTCTAAATGATTTTTATGAAAACTTAAAATCAATACCTAACGACCAGAAGAAAGAATTCGGACAGAAAATCAATACTCTGAAGAATGCTGTTAACGTAAAATTGGAGGATTTAAAAAATGCTTCTGCATCTTCTATTATCCTTGAAAAAGAGGATCTTACGAGACCTGCTTTTCCGTTGGATTTAGGTTCTAGACATCCAATTAATTTGGTGAAAAACAGAATCATTGAGATTTTCAAGTCTATAGGATTTGCTGTGGCAGACGGACCGGAAATTGAGGATGACTGGCACAACTTCACCGCTTTGAATCTTCCGGAATATCACCCGGCAAGAGATATGCAGGATACTTTCTTCATCGAGCAAAACCCAGATATTTTGTTGAGAACGCATACTTCGTCGGTACAGATCAGATATATGGAGGAAAATCAGCCACCAATCAGGATTTTATCTCCGGGAAGAGTTTTCAGAAATGAAGCAGTTTCTTCACGTTCGCACTGTATTTTCCATCAAATTGAGGGATTGTATATTGATGAAAATGTAAGTTTTGCAGATTTAAAACAAACGATTCAGTTCTTCACAACTGAGCTTTTCGGAAAATCTAAGATCAGATTAAGACCTTCTTATTTCCCGTTCACAGAGCCAAGTGCCGAGATTGATGTGTATTGGGGATTAAACTCTGAGACCGATTACAGAATCACGAAAGGAACAGGTTGGTTAGAAATTATGGGTTGCGGAATGGTAGATCCTGCCGTTTTGAAAAACGTAAATATCGATTCTGAAAAGTATTCGGGATATGCTTTTGGAATGGGAATCGAAAGAATCGTAATGCTTCTTTATCAAATGAGCGACATCAGAATGTTCTTTGAGAATGATGTAAGAACTTTAGAGCAGTTTAAAACGTTGTAAATATATAATTTAAACTTAAACAAATTCAAAATCCTGTAAAACAATATTTTTACAGGATTTTTTTTATTAATTTTATACGATAACTCAAGTGAAAATGTTGAAGTCATTGAATTTTAGATTTAGAAAAATTATTCATTATTCCCTTATATTATGTATTTTATTAATACAGTTGATTATAGCGGCGTTTTTTTATAATGAATTTGTTAATAGAAAGAATTTAATTTTTATTGAAAAACAGCTGAAAGAAATTCACTTATTGGAGAATTTAACGGATGACTCCCGAAAAGAGCTTATGAACGCTCAGGATTTTCTTCAAAAGTATGTGGTAAGCGAAGATAATACGTATTTAGATTCTTACTTTAAATCGTTAAATAAGCTTGGTAATAATTTGGATAGCATCAGTCGTTTTGAACAGAAATATCCAAGATTGAAGAATAATGCTTCGCAGAAAAAAGATTCGTTGGAACTTAAAAATTTGAAGTTGTTGATTGATTCTACTTATCAATATTCAACAAAATCTAATTTTAAGATAAATAATGATTTGCCACAGCTGAAAAAATATGATCTGGATTATAATTTAGATAAATTTGATGTCGAGACCAAAACATACACAGATTCTATAAAGAAAAAAGGATTATTCGGACGTTTGGGTGATGCTATTTCGGGGAAGGAAAGTGTAAGAAAGGAAAGCACGGTGATTACCGTAAAACAGGGCAAAAAGTTGGATGCTTCCACAATTAAAAAAGAACTGGACAGCATTATAAATGTCGTAGATCACCATTATTCCGGTGAGGTGAAAAAAATTCAGGTGAATGTAAAGGAGAAGCAAAAAGGGAATGATCAGTTTTATAAAATGTTCAGCAATCTTCTGATGTATAGCAACGGATTGATGGGGATTTATGAAAATTCGATCAAGGCATCTAAACAGGATTTGGAGAAGGAATATGAGACGCAAAATTCTAAAAACAACAAGATCAGAACGTATTTGATATTTGGTGCTATGATTTTGATGTTTATCGTATCTGTTTTAATTATGATTTTAACAAGAATTGCTTTTGTCTATGAAAAACAATTGAATGCGGCCAACAAACAGATTAATGAAAATTTGAATTTTAAAAACAGAATCTTAGGAATGTTAAGTCATGAACTAAGATCGCCATTAAAAATAATTGGCCTTTTCCTTAATAGGATTAATAAAAAAACGGATGATGAGAAAATTAAAGAATATCTTAAATCTATCAGTTTTACCAATGATACTTTGTTGATGCAGGCTAATCAGATTTTAGAATATACCAAAAATCAGGCGGTTGAAAATAAATTAATTCCTGTAGATTTTAATCTTAAAAATGAAATTACTTCGATTTTAAGCTCTATTGAGCCGTATATTGAAACGAGAAACAATAAATTTGTCATCAATGAAAATATAAACCCGGATATTACCGTTTATTCTGATAACAAGAAGATCAATCAGGTTTTTATGAATATTCTTGGAAACGCGAATAAATTTACCGAAAACGGACAGATAAGCGTAACGGTAAATACGGAAAAGATTGATGATAACACAATAACCATGACAACTAAAATAAATGACACCGGAGCCGGAATTTCTCAATCGGATCTAGAAAAAATATTTGAACCCTATTACCAAGGCGTTTTATCGGAAGATGTAGAAAATCTCGGTGCTGGTTTGGGGTTGAGCTTATGTAAAGAAATCGTAGCTTTATACTCAGGAAATATTTTTGTGGAAAGCGAATTGGGAAAAGGCACAACGGTTACTTTTTCTGTGAATTTAAATAGTAAGAAATGAATCAACTAGATAATAGATCAATCAACTTCCTGCTTGCAGACGATCATAGTCTGATAAGACAGGGCATTGTCTTTTTACTAGAAGATATGGAGTTGGCTCAGAATATTTTTCAGGCATCAACATTACAACAAGCCATAGAATCTGTAAAGCAGAATCCGATTGATATTGCCATTATAGACGCTCACTTTCCGGATGGAAATAGTTTAAGCTTTTTAGGCGAAATAAAAACCCTAAAACCGGAAATTAAAATCTTGATTTTTACCGGAATTGATGAGAATACACATTCGCTGCGTTATCTGAATGCCGGAGCTGATGGTTTTCTCAGCAAAATGAATGAAGAAGAAGTAATAGAGCATGCTATTAAGAAAATGATTAGCGATGGCGAATATATTTCTACTACAACGCAGGCTTTGCTGGTAAATTCAATGAAAAATCCTAATATGGTAAATCCTTTATCATCATTAACAGAAAGAGAATTACAAATTGCAGAAATGTATGCTGAAGGATTGGGAAACCTTGAAATTGCAGGCAAGCTAGATGTAAAACAAAATACTGTAAGTACTATTAAAAGAAGGATTTTTGATAAGCTTGAAATAGAAAATCTCGTAGAACTTATCGAGCTCATCCGAAACAGTCAATAGTTTAAATAGATAAAAATCTACAAGGCAAACGACATTTATCTACATCATTTATTTAGAGAATATATTCTTCTGTTTCTATCTTTGTATCAACACAAAGGGTAAAAACTATTAAAAGAATAAACAAAGGACTTTTGATTTCTCTAAAGCACAAATGATGAGAAAAAATCAAAAGTCTTCCATTACATTAAAATGGTAAAAATATAACCTCCGGAATTTTTTCGGAGGTTTTTTCTTGTCTTTCAACAATGAAAAATCTGTCGAATAATATCTACGATGCAAGCGAAGTAAATCGACAAATTTTTGGCACGGTTGGTTCGCATATTGATAATTATATAATAACAATATGATGAAAAAATAATCATTGGTTTTGACAGACATTAATGATTTTAAAAATTTAAAAGTGATTTGGTGTTATAAAAAACACAAATGATGAAAAAGAATTATTTCGTACAAAAACACAAATGAAAATGTAAAACCTTCGAGTCGACACGAAGGTTTTTTTGTGGAAAAAATCAATGTAAGTTGTAGAAAAATATCTACGGGATCAGCGAAGTATATCGACAGCTTTTATAATGAAAATAATCTTCGATGTTGGTATTTTTGTATCAGACAAAAGAGAAAAAAGTTATTTGGTTTTTGACATAAGCAAATGACGAAAAAAAATTATTTCGCACTAAAACGGATGAAAAATCTTTAACCTTCGAAATCTATCGAAGGTTTTTTTTATTGTCTTTCAAGATAAAATCTGTCGAAGAATATCTACAACTAAGGCGAAGTAAATCGACAAATTTTTGGCACAGTTGGTTCGCATATTGATAATTCTATAATAACAATATGATGAAAAAAATAATCATTGGTTTTGACAGACATTAATGATTTAAAAAAATTAAAAGTGATTTGGTGTTATAAAAAAACACAAATGATGAAAGAAAATTATTTCACAAAGTTCCAAAAACAAACCTCCGAATTAATCGGAGGTTTTAGTTTTTAATTACTGACATTAGAAACAAAACGTAATTAAAAACGAGTATTGAAAATTTACACAGTGTCTCTGAAAAAGACGCTTCGACTTCTCACGAAGCGCCTACAATAAAACATTCAAAAATAGCGTTTCGCTTTTATGATATTTGATTTTTCTTGGTTATTGAGTCTTATATAATTATGACAATCGGGAATTGAATTCTATTACATCAAATAAAAAAATGTCTGTAAAAATTTTTACAGACATTCTTCACTAACAAACAAGTGATATGTTTTTATTTTATGAATTTTAAAGGATATTTCACATTTTTAATATCATCAATACTGGCTTTTAAAGAACCCACAGCCAATTCTGCTTTTAACAACATCGGAACGTGATTGGCATCATTAGAAACCCACATGGTAACGCCTTCTTTTTCCTTGAAAACCCTTCCGCTTTGTACCGATGGTGTGATTTTTAAACAATTAATCGTTCCGAATTTTGTCTTTAAATTTTCTGTTCCCACCACCTTTAGTTGAAAAGGAAACATTTCATCATCAATCCAAACATTCATACTAATCACGGTTCCTATTCTCAATTCTGCAGCACTTTTACTTCTTAAATAATAAAAGCAGGAAAGCATATCCTGAACACCTTTTACAGATTTTAAAACCTTAGAACCATTAGCCGGATTTTTTTTATCGGTTAAAATTAAAGTATTATTACTATGATTAAACGTTGTTTCGTAATGTTGTGTATAACCGCCTTCCCGTACATTTCTCACATAAAAACTCGGTAGTTCTGTACTGATGTTGATGTAACTTTCATAGAGATCCTCCACTTTAAAGAATGTTTTTACAGCTCCTGTGGTTACTCCGGTTCCTTTTACGTACAAATGCGGAATACCTTTATAAACGGTTTTTCTAGCGGTGAGATTGGCACTTCCGGCATTTAAGATTCCATAATGGATCCTAAAAGTCAGAGATTCGCCATCTGCAATATTATTAATCTGGCCAAAACTCAGACAAAATATAAATATTGCTAAAAAAAATGAAGTTTTTTTCATGATTACTCAGTTACAAAAAGGTTGCCAAATAAGATTTCGAAACATATTTGATAAATCTCAGGTTTTTATTTAGAATGAATTAAATATGCTTCGCATTAAAATTAGTAAATTTGCAGACATACATATTATTAAATTATCTTTTATACTATGATAACTACAGATATATTGATTATTGGGGCTGGGCCAACGGGATTGTTTGCTGTTTTTGAAGCAGGTTTGCTAAAAATGAAATGCCATATTATTGATGCACTTCCTCAACCCGGAGGACAATTGGCAGAATTGTATCCTAAAAAGCCGATTTTTGATATCCCTGGTTATCCATCGGTAAATGCTGGAGAATTAGTAGATAATTTAATGGAGCAGATCAAGCAGTTTCAACCGGGATTCACATTGGGAGAAACAGCTGTTTCTTATACCAAAGTGGATGATGAATGGTTTGAAGTTGTAACTAATAAAGGAACTGTTCACAGATGTAAAGCGATCGCTATTGCAGGTGGTTTAGGTACTTTTGAACCTAGAAAACCGGCTTTCGAAAATCTAGCGGATTATGAAGAAAAAGGTCTTGAATATTTTGTAAAAGAGCCTGAGCATTTCAGAGATAAAAAAGTGGTGATCGCCGGAGGTGGAGATTCTGCGCTTGACTGGAGTATTTTCCTTTCTAATGTGGCAAGTGAAGTAACGTTGATTCACCGAAGAAATGAATTCCGTGGTGCTTTGGATTCTGTTGAAAAAGTTCAGGAGCTTAAAAATCAGGGAAAAATTAAATTAATCACGCCTGCTGAAGTTACTGGAGTAAAAGGTGATGGTAAAGTAGAAGCGATTACGGTTGCTATTGACGGTCAGGATCCTTATGATATGGAAACAGATTATTTCATTCCTTTATTTGGTTTAACTCCAAAGTTGGGAGAAATCGGAAACTGGGGATTGAATATCGAGAAAAACGCAATCGTTGTTAATAACGCTTTAGACTATCAAACAAACATCGATGGAATCTATGCTATCGGTGATATCAATACATATCCAGGGAAATTAAAACTGATTCTTTGTGGTTTCCACGAAGCGACTTTAATGTGTCAGAGTGTTTATAACAGACTGAATCCGGGTAAAAAATTCGTTTTGAAATATACAACAGTGAGTGGTGTAGACGGATTCGACGGAAGTAGAAAAGAGGCTGAGAAAGCAGTTGTGAAAAAAATTGACTAAATTTGTTGCGGTTGAAGGTGAGTAGTTAAGAATGACAAATGCCATCAACTACAAACAAATCAACAATCAACAAAAAATGAGCGATATAAATATAAAGATCACCGATAGGGAAGGGGTGACTCATGATGTGGTAGCACCTACGGATATGTCCATGAATTTAATGGAAATCATCCGTTCGTATGAATTGGCAGAAGAAGGAACTATCGGAGTGTGTGGAGGAATGGCAATGTGCGCGTCTTGTCAGGTTTACGTAATAAATGATCCAGGGCTTGAGCCAATGGGCGATGAAGAAGATGCAATGCTTGCTGAAGCTTTCCATGTAAAAGAGAACAGCAGATTGGGTTGCCAATTGCACATGGTGATGGAAATGGAAGGTCTTGAAGTAGAAATTGCTCCTTACCCTTAGAAAATTTTTAATTTAAAATATAAAACTCCTGAAGATTTTTCTTCGGGAGTTTTTTGTTTATAATGTTTCCTTTAATTTTGATGGATTTTGCCTTTTGTCAAAAATATTGGCAATAATGATTTTATTTGTTTCAAAGTTTATGTAATAAATTATTTTATAATTACTTGAAACTAAATATCTGAATTCATGTTTCCGTTCTGATAACAATTCTTCAACTTGTCCAGCTTTAGAATTCTCTTCTAAAATTAAGGTTTTATCAATAATTTTATTAATAATTTTCTTTGCAGTTTTTGCTCCGGCCTTAAATTTATAATATTGAAAAATATCATACAGTTTATTCTCTGCGAGCTGAGTCCAAAAGATATCTAATCCCACTGTTGGATCTTATTTTTTAAATCTTTTATATTAATTATTCTATCATTAGCTTCGTCATCAATGGCTTTATCAATTTCATCATTAAATTGATCTACAGACATTGGTTTTAAACTTTCATCAAAATTTTCAGACTTAATTTTGTGCAGTACATTTTCCAAAGCACTGATGATTTCTTCATTATCAATCCTTAAAAATTCTTGAACAAGCGATATTTTACGTGCTTCTAAATTCATAATTTTTAATATTTTATATCAAATTTAATGATTTTTAGATAAACTGTGTAATTTTAAATTTCCTTTTTCGAAATCCACTTTCCAACCGTCGGAGCTTCATAATTCCTCATCATATTCAATAATTCATCAATATCATTACTAATCAACAGCATATCTCGATTAATCTGCTTTAAGAATCCTTTATCAACCATCGTTTGAATCAGTTTAATCAAATCCTCATAAAATCCGTTGATATTCAAAACGGCGATTGGTTTTTTATGAAGCCCGAGTTGGGCCCAAGTGATCATTTCGAAAAGCTCCTCCAACGTTCCGTAACCTCCAGGAAGAACAATTACACCGTCGCAAAGTTCATGCATTTTGGTTTTTCTTTCGTGCATGGTTTCAACCAAAATCAATTCAGTCAGCTGTTTGTGAGCAATTTCTTTTGATTGTAAAAAATGGGGGAGAACTCCAATTACTTTTCCGCCGGCATTCAAAGCGCCGTTAGCAACAGTCCCCATTAAGCCCGTTGCCGCCCCTCCATAAACCAATTGAATATTTTGCTTTGCTAAAGTTTGTCCCAACAAAGTTGCCTGTTCTTTATAGATTTCGTCCGAACCAAAACTTGATCCGCAGAATACTGTAATACTTTTCATTGTTAAATTTTTACATTTTGTTTGGATGCTTCGACCAGCTCAGCATGACACCCCTATAAATTTACCGTTTAATAAAACGATTTGTATTAGAGATGTCATGCTGAGCTGGTCGAAGCATTTTTATTTCAATTGAATTAAATATATTTAGATTAAAGCTAAAAATCTCCAAAATCAAAACGACTTTGGAGATTCAATATAGCAATTTTACAATTTTATTTTTGAGGAATATTTGCTAAAATATCTTTCGTAAATGCCCAGAATTTCTGAGTGGAAGAAATATTCGCTTTTTCATCCGGAGAGTGCGCTCCACGAATCGTTGGTCCGAAACTTACCATTTCCATTTCAGGATAATTCGCTCCGATGATTCCACATTCTAAACCTGCGTGACAAGCTACAACATTAGGTTTTTCGTTAAACTTTTCAGTGTAGATTTTCTCCATCAGCTGAACAATTTCAGAACCTGGTTTTGGTTTCCAACCTGGATAGGAACCACTGAAAACTGTATTCATTCCAGCCAATTCTGCAACAGATTTCAATTGTTCCGCAACTGAATCTTTTGATGAATCTACCGATGATCTTGAAAGATTTAAAATTTTCAAACCACCTTCTTTTAATTCAACTCTTGCAACATTATTTGAAGATTCTACCAAATCTTTTACATCCGGGCTCATTCTGTAAACCCCATTGTGAAGAGATTTTAACGTCAAAATAATTTTCTTTGAATCTGCTTCAGAAATAGCTTTATCAGAAGACGTTGCATTTTCAATATTGATTTGAAGATTTGGCTCTACGCTTGCAAATTCTTCTAAAATTTCCTTTTTAAGACTATTAGTCACTTCTTCGATAAATTCCTGAGCATTTCTCACAGAAGCAATAGCAACACCTTCTCTCGGAATCGCGTTTCTCAATCCACCTCCGTCAATAGAAATTAGTTGGATGTTTTCTTTTTCCAATGCTTTATAAAGAAGTCTTCCTAAGATTACATTCGCATTTCCGAAACCTTTGTGGATATCCATTCCGGAGTGTCCACCTTGAAGACCTTTCACTTCAAATCTTACAACTTGTCCGTTAGCAGCTTCTGTTTCGTAGTTTTGAGAAATCGTAACATCAATTCCACCTGCACAACCGATATCGATTTCATCATCTTCTTCGGTGTCAAGATTTAACAAAATTTGACCAGTTAATTGTCCAGGTTTTAAACCTAAAGCTCCTGTCATTCCCGTTTCTTCATCAATAGTGAAAAGTGCCTCCAAATCTGGATGAGGAATGTCTGAACTTTCTAAGATTGACATGATCGTAGCAACGCCCAAACCGTTATCTGCGCCCAAAGTGGTTCCTTTTGCCTTTACCCAGTCGCCATCAACTTCCATTTTAATTCCTTCTGTTTCAAAATCAAAATTTACATCATTGTTTTTCTGGCAAACCATATCTAAATGCGATTGCATCACAATCGATTTACGGTTTTCCATTCCCGCAGTAGCTGGTTTTTTAATAATTACGTTTCCTACTTCATCTACCGTAGTTTCCAATCCTAGATTTTCACCGAATTCTTTGATGAAAGCAATTACTTTTTCTTCTTTTTTTGATGGTCTCGGAACAGCATTTAACTTGGAAAAATTCTTCCAGATTATTTGCGGTTCTATATTAGATAGCTCCATGAAATTTTTATTTTTCTCAAAATTACGAAATAAAAAATGCTTCCGTAAACAGAAGCACTCTTTTTTGTTATGATAAAACGGTTTAAAGCGAATTAGCTTAATTTTTTCCGTTTCTTTACTTAATTTAACAACCACATTCGCCGTAAATAGGCATTGTTTCCACTGTGCCATCAGGTTTTTCGATGGTAAGTGTACCTTCAAATAATAAAGCTTCTTCACCCTTTATTTTCCTGCCTTTTACAGAGATTTTATAGTCTTCATTTTCAATTTCTTTTGTTAAGACTTCATCAACTTCCATGTCGCTGGATGAGATCAGATTCATTACCAATCTTTTACCGTCCAATTTCATATAAGCTGTTTTTCCTGCATCGTCTGCATAAATGTATTTTTCGTTTTCAAAATCAGCTTTATTTCTGGCGAAATAGCAAGAACATTCTTTAATTTCAGTCGGAAAATCAAAAGTTTCAACTAAAATTTTTTCGGAAGAGTTTTTTACATTGGCAGAATCCTGAACTACTTTTACTGAATCTGAAACTGCAGATCCCAAAGTGGCTTCTTTGTCTTTTTTACAGGCGACTAATAAGAACGCCGAAATGAAAATGATTACGTATTTCATTGTTTGTGGTTTATTTTATTTATCCTCTTGCTCTTTCCAAGAGAGTCATCATCAATAATGAAAGAATGACGATACTTTCGTCTTCATCATCAATATCAATTAATCTGTCAAGCTGAAATCTTCTTCCAAAGAAAGACGGCATTTTTTTTAGTTTAAAATAAGCTTTTCCATCCATTCCTGTAATTGTGTAAGAAGGATTTAGGAAATATCCTGTAAACATCCCGATAATTGGGATTTCACCTACCATTCCGTCAAAAAATCTTACCCAGGCATTGTCTTCCTGAATTTTGAATTTTGGCTGATCGGCGGCATCCAAAATATCGTAGCTTGCTTTCCAGATAGAACGCATTCCTTTTCTTGCCAATCTTCCGTAGCTTTTTCCTGTCTGTACTTCGTTTAAAGAATAAGAAGCATTAAAATCGATCCATTTATTGGCTCTGATTCTGAAAAGTTCTTTCGATTTGCTTTCGTCATTGAAAACGATAACGTCTTCTTTTAGTTTAAACATTTTCTGACGAACGTAAGCCACGTAATTTCCGTTTTTATCTGTGATGTTGAAATCACTTGCTAATGTGGAAATTTTGAATTTGAAATCTAACGGGTAGTTTAGATTGTTAAGTACCATTGTTTATTTTTTCAAGTTAATATTTAGTTTTCCAAAGATAATATTTTTAATTTAAGATAAGAAGCCTGAAAAAGGGATAAATATGTCTTTTTTGATGTGAAATTCTTTTTAATTTGTTAATTTAAACTGAAAACTATCACCTTAGAATTATCAACAATAATCACTATTTTTGTCTGATGGATTACCCAAGTAAAGTTTTGGCAAAAGCAGTGGATGAAATTTCCGGATTACCCGGAATTGGCAGAAAAACGGCTTTACGTTTAGCATTGCATTTATTGAAACAGCCTAATTCCCGCGCGACGAGCTTGGGAAATTCTCTGATCAATCTTGTAAATGAAATAAAATATTGCAAAGAATGCCATAATTTCTCAGATTTTGAAATTTGTGAGATTTGTAGTAATGATAAAAGAAATGACGAGGTAATCTGCATCGTAGAGGATGTTCGTGATGTAATTGCAATCGAAAATACCGGAAAATATACCGGAAAATATCTTATTCTTGGCGGTAAAATTTCGCCTATGGAAGGAATCGGACCTCACCAGTTGAATATACCGAGTATTGAAAAAAAATTAAACAGCGGAAGGGTAAAAGAACTCATTTTTGCTCTCAGTGCAACGATGGAAGGAGATACTACAGCTTATTATATTTATAAGAAATTCAAGAGTTTTAACGTAAATTTTTCAAGTATTGCAAGAGGAATTTCTGTAGGCGATGAATTGGAGTATGCGGATGAGGTTTCGTTGGGAAGATCGATTGTTAATAGGTTGCCGTATAGTGAAAGTGGTGCGTGATAATTTTGAATTAAACTAATAACGATTATTTTGAAGATTTCATCCCATCATATTTTAAATAATTTAGGTAAATATTATCCTTTTATAATTTATCTTTTTATCAATACTTTTTTTATTTTGAAATATGGTGAAAAGTATAATATTCCTATACTGACTGCCTTTTTTATTGGTATTTTGGCTATTGTCAACTTTTATAATAAGATCAATTGCAAAGAGTCTGTTTATAAAATTTTATTTTGGATTTTACTGAGTGTTTTTTTTATTGGGAGTGTTGGTATCAATTATTTTATAGACGGAAAATCTCTGAATGTCGATCGATGGGACGCTATGGAAATCGGGATCAGGGCTATTTTTAATAATGAATATCCTTATGCAGTCAAGGATTATATGGGAAGAGAATCTTCTAATTTACCTTTTTTGATTATTCTCGGAATGCCTTTTTATCTTCTTTTTGGAAGTGTTGGTTACTTACAGTCTTTTTGTTTTCTCTTACTTTCTTATTTAATCTTTAAAATTTTTAAGGAATATAAACAGAGGTTGGTCATTTTAATTTTACTGACTATTTCTCCAAGTTATTTGTGGGAAATCTATACGAAGAGTGACTTATTTTCAAATTTTATTATTCTCGTTGGTTTTATCTATTTGATCTGGAAAAATTTTATTGAAAAGAAAAATTTTAAAATAAGTACGGTTGCTATATTAACTTCATTGATGATTTTGACCCGTTTTTCAGTAATAATTCCGTTGATATTTCTCTTATTTAAACCTTTTTTTAAATTTTCTGTTAAAGATAAACTTCTATTTATCACAAGTTTATTAATTACTATTTCTGGAGTTTTATACTTGTTTTTTCATCAGGCAGATAGCTTCGATTTAATGATAAAACATAATCCGTTTATTCTGCAAGGAGGAAAACAACCGATGATAATAAGTGTATTTTACATCATAATAGCCATTATTTTATCTTTTAAAGTAAAATCTTTTCAGCATATTATTTTGTGGGGAGGAGGGTTGTTGTTTATTTGTATTTTGTTACCCTTTTTATACTTTATGATAATTCTGGGATATGATGATTTGATAATTAATTCTAATTTTGATCTCAGTTTTTTCAATATGTCAATGCCATTTATGATTATTGCAATGGGGTTGACGTTTTTTAAAAGTCAAAAACCTCAAACATAACAAATGATTTCCGTAATTATTCCGATATATAATGCCGAAAGAACAATTGTAAATGCTTTAAATTCTATTAAAGCGCAGACAATTGGTGTGAATGAATTTGAAGTGATTGTTGTTAATGACGGTTCTTCAGATGAAAGTGAAAATATTGTAAAAACATACGTGAAAGAAAATCCTGAAATGAATTTACAATTAATCAATCAGGAAAATGGAGGTGTTTCTAAGGCAAGAAATATAGGTTTGAAACATTCAAAAGGTGAACTTGTAGCTTTACTGGATTCTGATGATGAATGGCATTCAGATAAAATAGAAAAACAATTAAATTATTTAAATAATAAAAATTTAGACATTGATTTTTTAGCGTCAAGAAGAAATAATCATAAAATACTTTTACCTTACGAAGTTGTTAATAATTTGGCAGAAATAACGTTTAGTAAATTATTGATAAGAAATGAAGCCCAGCCTTCTACTGTAATTTTTAAACGAAAAGTTATAGCAAATACAGGTTTTTTCAATGATGATCAACGATATGCTGAAGATGTAAACTATTGGATGAAAATTTCCAGAAATAATAAAATGTATATTTTGGATGAAAGTTTGGTGATTGCAGGTGGCGGAAAACGAACTTTTGGCGTTTCTGGTTTGTCAGCCAATTTAAAAGAAATGAAGAATGGTTATAAACGAAATTTGAAAGAAATGTACGCTTTGAAATATTTAAGTTTACCTCAATATACTTTTTATCATTTTTTTTACAAGGCAAAATATCTACTTTTGTTGTTCAGACAATTTTGTTATAATTTAAACACAAAGAAAAACTAATAATGAAAGTACTTATCACAGGAGGAGCGGGTTTTATCGGGAGTAAGCTTTCTTTAGAGTTGAAAAATAAAGGCTACGAAATAACGGTTTTAGATAATCTGTCTCCACAAATTCATGGTGAATATCCGGACATAACTTCCCCTTTGTTTAAAAGTATCAAGGATAAGGTTAATTTTATAAAAGGTGATGTTATTCATGCTGATGATTGGCGAAAAGCTATTGAAAATCAGGATGTAATTATTCATTTGGCTGCAGAAACAGGAACGGGCCAATCTATGTACCGAATAGAAAGATATACCGAAGTGAATGTTTCGGGAACTTCTAAAATGCTTGATATTCTTGTAAATGAACCCAATTCTGTGAAAAAAATTGTTGTAGCATCTTCAAGAGCAATCTATGGTGAAGGAAAATATAGACATCCTGTATTAGGTGAAGTTTTTCCAAATTCCAGAAAAGCAAAAGATATGGAAATTGGAGATTTCGAGATGAGATCTGCTGATGGAGAATTACTTTCTTCCCTTCCAACCGATGAAGATTCGAAAATTCATCCGGTATCTATCTACGGGATTACTAAGCAAAGCCAAGAGCAAATGGTGATGACAGCTTGTTCGTCCATCGGGATTGCAGCTGTTTCGTTGAGATTTCAAAATGTATATGGCGAAGGGCAATCTCTTTTAAACCCTTACACAGGTATTCTTTCTATCTTTTCATCACAAATTCTTAATGATAATGATATTAATGTTTTTGAAGACGGAAAAGAATCGCGAGACTTTATTCATGTAGACGATGCTGTAGATGCGATCATAAAATCAATTGAAAATGAAGCCGCAAATGATGAGGTTTTCAATGTAGGAACCGGTGTTCAAACAACAGTTATTGAAATTGCAGAATATCTGCGTAAACTTTATAAAAAGAACGTTGGAATTACTATTTCCGGGCAGTTCAGAATTGGAGATATCAGACATAATTTTGCAGACATCAGTAAGATTCAGTCAAAATTAAATTTTGAACCTAAAATATCTCTGGAAGAAGGACTTTCCAGATTTACCAATTGGGTTTTACAACAGGATATTCAGGATGTAAAACTTCAGGAATCACTTGAAGAAATGAAACGTAAAGGTCTTTTGAAATGATAAATCTCAAAGGTAAAAAGATTCTTTTTTTAGCAGTAAGTTTTTTTCAGTACGAAAAAGCGATTGCCAAAAGACTTTCTGAGCTTGGCGCTGAGATAGATTTTTATGATGAAAGACCTTCTAATTCTAATTTTACAAAAGGAATCATTCGTTTTAATAAAAATCTTTATCAATCGGTTATTAATCATTATTATGCTAAAATTATCAATGATATTCAGCATAAGAAATATGATTATTTTCTTTTAATAAAGGGGGAAGCTGTTCCCACTTATTTTCTTGAAAAAATAAAGGCACTTAATCCTGAAATGGAAATGGTGTATTATAATTTTGATCCTTTAAAAGAGTATCCTACACTTATTTCTAACTTAAAGTATTTCGATAAAAAGTTTACTTTTGAAAGAAATGATTCGGTAACCTATAATTTAAGTTTCAGACCATTATTTTATCTTGATGAGTATAAAAATTTAAATCAAAATACTCAATCTTCGGAATATGATATTATTTTTATCGGGAGTGCCCATACAGATAGATATATTGTTGGTGAAAAAGTGAAAACGATTGCTAATCAATTAAAATTAAGATCATTTTTCTATTACTATGCGCTGGGCAGAATTGCTTTTAGATTGAGAAAATTAATGGATAAAAATCTAAAACAATTCGATAATAAAAAACTTAGCTTTGATAAATTAAGCCATCAGCAAATTATTGATTATTATAAGAAAACAAAATCGGTGCTTGATATCAATAAACCTTTTCAGAATGGTTTAACCATACGTACTTTTGAGGTTTTGGCATCCGGAAGAAAATTAGTAACAACTAATGTTGATATTAAAAATTATCCTTTTTATAATCCTAAAAATATTTTAGTGATCAACAGGGAAAATTTACAACTCGATCAGTCTTTTTTTAATTCAGAATTTGAAAAGATGGATGAAAAAACATTATATATGATGTCCTTAGATTCTTTTATAGAATGTTTATTTATGAAAGATCAAAATGAATATTGGAATTCTTTTGTGAAAGGATAGAGGATAGAAGATAAAAAACAAAAGCAACTCAAACGAGTTGCTTTTTTGTATATAATATTTTATTATTTATTTAGCTGGAGCTGCCGGAGTTTGAGCCGGAGTCGTTGTAGAAGCTGGAGCAGTAGATTTTGCAGGAGCTTCCGTTTTTACAGGTTGAGGTGCTGAAGGAGCTGCAACTGATGGTTTTCCGGTGATTACAACACTTAAAAGAATAAGAACGATAATTGTTCCTCCTAGAGTCCATGTTGCTTTTTCCATGAAATCATTGGTTCTTTGTACTCCGAACTGTGCAGAAGATGCACCTCCAAAAGTACTTGAAAGACCTCCACCTTTTGGGTTTTGAGCCATAACAACGATTACCAGTAAAATGCTGGCGATCATAATAAGAACCATCAATAGTGTAAATATAGTATCCATTAATTTTGATATCTTTTTGAATGGGCAAATTTAATCTTTTTTTACCGAATAGCAAAAAAAGATTGTGGTAAAAATAAAAACGACAACAATTGTTGCCGTTTTTTATATAAAATAAGGCTGTTCTTATTTAAAATCAGAATCTTTAGCCTGGTTTAAAACGTAAGATTTTACGGCTAGATTAATATCCATTCCACCCATATTCTGGATGATTGTAAATGGAAGTTTAACACCGGAAACATCTTTGTAATCTGCATAGCTTGTAGGGATAGAACCTCCTTCGCCAGCTTTTACTTCACCCGTTTTCAAACCTGTAGCTACACTGTAATAATAAGTTACTTTATCACCTTTCACTACGTAAGAATCTTCATTGTTGTACTTTTCGATTCCTCCTAGTTTCAATGTAGAATTTTTAGCAAAACCTAATTCTGGGAAAAGTTCTGTTTCTTTAGACATTTCAGCTTTTTGCTTATCGTCAAGCGTTTTCTTTTGTCCCTGAGCTTCCATATAACCGTCTTTTCCGTCAAAAACAATTTTCTGGATTGTGTTGCCCATCATGCTGATGTTCATCGCCATCTTTCCTCCTTTAGCCTGAGTCATTTTCATCGCCATATCCATTCCCTGAACTTTAGTTGTTGCTTCGGTAGAAATAGAAGTGATTTTCTGAACTGCTGCAGCACCTCCGATAGCGTTGATGTATTTATCAGCAACAGAACCTAACGTTACATTAGCATCTACTTTTTGAGCTGTTGGTTTTGCTACAGGATTCGCATCTTTATCATAATATTTTACAGGATAACCTAGTTTTTCCAATCCTTCAGAAATATCAGATGCTTTACCAGCGATGAAAATTCTGCTTTGGTTTGGTAAAATAGTCGCTTTTACAGCGTTGGTTACATCTGCAGAAGTTACTTTATCAATAGATTTCAAATAGTTTGTATAGAAATCAGAAGGTAAATCCTGAACTTTTTGGTTTAAAGCAAATCTTGCAATGTTTTCAGGTTTTTCTAAAGACATGATGAAAGCACCTTTCAGTTTAGCTTTTGCATTTGCCAATTCTTCAGGTTTTACTGTAGAAATTGCATTCAATTCATTCATGAATTCCTTTACAGCTTTATCCGTCACTTCGTTTCTTACACTTGCTTCAGCAGAGAATTCCGGAGAATATTTGCTCGCTGTCATGCTTGAGTAAGCACCATAAGTAAAGCCATTTTTCTCACGAAGATTCATGAAAAGTCTAGCTTCACCACCACCTCCAAGAATGTAGTTGGCGATTGTTGCAGGGAAGTAATTGGCGTCTTTCATTTTAAGCGTGTTCAGGTTGTTTAATGAAACAACAGATTGTAC
The DNA here is from genome assembly GCF_039672645.1 of Chryseobacterium sp. C39-AII1. Lineage (NCBI taxonomy): Bacteria > Pseudomonadati > Bacteroidota > Flavobacteriia > Flavobacteriales > Weeksellaceae > Chryseobacterium > Chryseobacterium sp. C39-AII1. The sequence continues at coordinate 305,182 of NZ_JBDFPQ010000003.1, read as the reverse complement.
CGCAGAAGGAACGTCAACTACATTAATTTCAGTTTTAGCAACATTAGAAGCCGGCTCAAGCTGAGTAGCTGGTGTGTTTGCCTTTTTCCATCCGTTAAATGCTTTTTCAACCAATGGTTTTACCTGGTCAAACTTTACATCTCCAACAATTACTAAATAAGCATTGTCTGGAGCGTAATATTTTTTGTAAATATTTTGAACATCGGCTAACTGAATTTTGTTGATCGATTCAACCGTTTCAAACTCACCTCTTGCTGTATTTTTTCCGTACATCAAAGCATTAGAAACTCTTGAAGCAATGGCAGACGCACTTTTTTCATTGGTTTTTAAGCCTTCAATGGCTCTTTCTTTAGAATTTTGAATTTCTTCAGCAGAAAATTTAGGATTAGCAATCGCATCAGCCATTAAATTTAATACCTCAGGGAAATATTTTGAAAGTGAATTAGCAAAAGCACCTCCGGAGCTGAAATTTAGGTTCGCTCCCAAATAATCAACCTTACTGTTGAAAGCATCTTTGCTCATGTTGGTCGTTCCGTTTTCGAACTGTTCTGCCATGATTTGGCTAACCCCCGTTACATTTCCTTCATGATAAGGAGCTCTGTCCATTGTAAGGGTAGCACTTACTCTTGGCAATTTGTTGTTTTCTACAACCATTACCGTAAGGCCGTTGCTTAGCTGGAAAGTTTTTGGTTTCGCAATGTTAATCGCTGGGGTTGGTCCCGCTTTCGGCATTGCATTAATATCTATTTTTTGTGCAGAGATCATTCCGGTAAAGAAAAATGCTGCAGCTATATATGTTAATTGTTTTTTCATTTGTAAAAAATTGTTTTTGATAATCATTATTCAACCTAAAATTCAGAAATTACTTCTTTTCAGGAACGTAGTTAATGATTACTCTTTGGTTAGGATTAAGATATTTTTTAGCCGCATTTTGAAGATCTTCTCTGGTGATCGATCTGTAGATGTCTATTTCTTTGTTGATAAGGTTGGTATCGCCCATCAATACGTGGTTGGTAGCCAATGAAGCCGCGATTCCCTGAATGCTGGAATTGGCGTTTACAAACTGGTTTTCAAATTTATTTTGAAGCTTTTGATAATCGTCCTGAGAAATTAAAGTCGTCTGAAGCTTTTTAATTTCAGCATCAATATCTGTTTGAAGTGTTTGTTTTGATGTTTGCCCCATCGGGATGGCAAAGAATGCAAAAATACCGTAATCTTCAAGACCTTGGTTGAAAGCAGCTACTTCCAGTGCTTTTTTCTCCTGATCTACCAATTTTTTATATAAAACTGAAGATTTTCCGCTGCTTAAATACGTAGAAAGCATATCTAAAATATAAGCATCTTTTTCTTTGTTTCCTGGAGTTCTGTAAGCGAAAATATACGCAGGAAGCTGAATATTCGGGTCTGTAGCCGTCACTTCTTTTTCCTGAGTAATAGGCGCATCTTTAGGGAAATCTTTTGGATAAACTGTGCCTTTAGGAATAGCTCCGTAATAATCCTGAATCCATTTTTTGGTCTGCTCCGGTTTAATATCTCCCGCAACTACTAAAGTAGCGTTGTTCGGAACATAGAATTTTTTGTAGAAAGCTTGAAACTCGTCTAATTTTGCTGAGTTCAAATCTTCCATAGACCCAATCGTAGGCCAGTTGTATGGATGATTCGTGAATAAATTTTTCTGAATTGTGGAGAATAAATTACCATAAGGCTGGTTATCCATTCTCAATCTTTTTTCTTCTTTTACAACCTCTCTCTGCGTATCTACACCAATTTGATTGATTACCGCATGACGCATTCTTTCAGATTCCATCCAAAGTCCTAATTGCTCGTTGTTGGAAGGAAAAGTTTCGTAATAATATGTTCTATCGTTCGTTGTATTGGCATTGTTTTGTCCTCCGTTTGATGAAACGATTTTAAACCAATCACCTCTTTTGATGTTCGGAGTTCCTTCAAATAAAAGGTGCTCAAAGAAGTGAGCAAAACCTGTTCTTCCTTTTACTTCATCCTTTGCTCCAACGTGGTACATTACTCCTGTAGTAACTACCGGCGCAGAATTGTCCTGATGAAGAATTACGTGTAACCCGTTTGGAAGATCATATTCTTCGAATTTGATTTGCTGAGCATTCAAAGCCATTCCGAAGAAAGCAACTGCAGCAGCAGAAATAAGTCGTTTTTTCATAAAATAGAAATTGTTTGCTAATTAGTGTGAATAATGTATTATTTGTTACACAGAATTGATGTTTTTTTATTCCTAAATCTTAGTTGAATGATGAGTATAAATTTTCTATCGACATCTAAAATTTGAATTCTCCATAGAATACACTAATTTTGTGTTCCTAAATTTTTTTTTGCAGCATGGAGGATTACTTGAAAGGACTGAATGAATCACAATTTGAAGCCGTTACCACATTACAGGGGCCATTAATGGTGCTTGCGGGAGCCGGTTCCGGGAAAACACGTGTTTTAACGATGCGTATTGCTCATTTAATTACAAACGGTATCGACCCTTTCAATATTCTGGCACTTACCTTTACCAACAAGGCAGCAAAAGAAATGAAGGAACGTATTGCAAAAGTGGTAGGGCAAAGCAATGCAAGAAGCCTTTGGATGGGAACTTTTCACTCTGTCTTTGCAAGAATTCTGAGAAGTGAGGCGCATTATTTAGGCTATCCTTCCAATTTTACCATTTACGATCAGCAGGATGCTTTGAATGTCATCAAAAAAGTGTTGAAAGACATGAATATTGATGCTGATTTGTATAAACCTAAAAAAGTTCAGGCAAGAATTTCGACTTATAAAAATAATCTGATCACGGTAAAAGCGTATTACAACAATCCCGAATTAATGGAAGCTGATGAAAAAGCCAATATGAAATTCATCGGACAGATTTATCAAAAATATGTTGAGCAGTGTTTCAAAAACGGTTCCATGGATTTTGATGATCTGTTGTTGAAAACCAATGAATTACTGACGCGTTTTCCGGAAGTTTTAGCCAAATATCAGGACAGATTCAGATATATTTTGGTAGATGAGTACCAGGATACGAACCACTCGCAGTATTTAATTGTAAAAGCATTAGCTTCAAAATTCGAAAATATTTGTGTGGTAGGAGACGATGCACAGTCCATTTACTCTTTCCGTGGCGCAAATATTTATAATATCCTCAACTTTAAAAAAGATTATCCTGATGCTGTTACGGTTTCGCTGGAGCAAAACTACCGTTCTACACAGAATATCGTAAACGCAGCCAATGTAGTAATCGCCAAAAACCTTCAGCAGTTTAAGAAAAATGTTTTCAGTGAAAATGAAGAAGGCGAAAAGATAAAGGTATATCGCTCAATGTCTGATGCAGATGAAGCCAATTTCGTTGCCGGAAATATTTGGGAAATCAGAAATCGTGAGCAGAGAAAGTACAGCGATTTTGCAATTTTATACAGAACAAACTCTCAGACTCGTGCTTTTGAAGATGCGTTGAGACGTAAAAATATTCCGTACAAAGTGTATGGAGGTTTATCTTTTTACCAAAGAAAAGAGGTTAAAGATTTAATCGGATACCTGCGTCTTTTGGTGAACGAAAATGATTCTGAAGCTTTAATGAGGATCATTAATTATCCTACAAGAGGAATTGGTGAGACAACGCAGAATAAACTGATTGTTTTTGCAGATTCTCAAAACCTACCAGTTTCTAAAGTATTGGATAGCCTTCCAATTTACGCTCCACAGTTAGGTTTTAATAATGGAGTTTTAAATAAATTGAATGATTTCTGGTCGATGATTAAAGCGTTTCAGGTATTATTAAAAACTGAAACGGCTTATAATGTAGCGATGGAAGTGGCAAAGCGAAGTGGTTTAATCAAATTTTTAAAAGACGACCAGACGCCGGAAGGTATTTCCCGTGTTGAAAACGTTCAGGAATTGATGAACTCTATGCAGGGTTTCATTGAAGAACAGATGCAGCTGGAAGATGGAGACCCAAGTTTACCGAATTTCCTTGAAAACATCGCACTTTCTGCAGATACTCAGAAGAAAGATGACGAAGATGATATGGTTTCTTTAATGACGATTCACCTTTCAAAAGGGCTTGAGTTTCCGGTTGTGAATCTAGTTGGTTTGGAAGAAAATCTTTTCCCGAGTTTCATGAGTTCCACAACCAGAGAAGATTTGGAAGAAGAAAGACGTTTGTTCTATGTGGCTTTAACGAGAGCTGAAAAACAGGTCTTTTTCTCTTATGCTGTTTCTCGTTTTCAGTGGGGAAAAATTACGGATGCAGAGCCCTCAAGATTTTTAAGTGAAATTGATGAACAATATATTGAATTTGTAAATCCTGCAATTGAGAAGCGTTTTATTAACAATTCAGGAGTTAAGTCTAATATTTTCGACGAACATCCTTCCGAAATGAGAAGCTTCAAAAAAGTAGAAAAGAAGACCATTGAAAGAGGTGAAAACTCTAAACCGATTGCAGAACCTAGAAAATTAAAACCCGTCGGAACCGCAAAAATTATCAATCCAAGCGGAGCTTCTTCGCAGGATATTATTGTGGGAGACAGAGTTCGTCATGACAGATTCGGGATTGGTGAAGTCACTTTCCTTGATGGAACAGATCCTCAGAATATCAAGGCTAAAGTTTTTTTCCAGCATGAAGGCGAAAAAAATCTTATCTTAAAATTCGCGAAACTTACCAAGATTTAACATGATTTTGAAATTTGGCTGGAAGGCGGAAGCTAGAAGTTCATTGAGTTCTTCATTTACTATATGATAATAGAATTCAAAGAAAAGCAAAGGGAAAGTTTTGATTTTTTATGCTCTTGCATACCTCCATCTTCTGACTCCTAGCTTCTAACCGCTAAATTTTTCTTAAAAATAGAATTAAACTATTAACATTTTTTATAATTTATTAGTCTATTAATTTTGTAGACTTATAAATATGCTTTACATTTGTCCACTTAAAAAAATACAAATCAATTAATTTAACAGGAAAGTGTATGCTCAATAGAAAGACAGTTTTTTCGGCTTCAGTCTTATTTTTCTTAGGAACTTATGCCTATGCTCAGGAAAAAGAACCTGTGCAAAAAGATACGGTGAAGACGGCCAATGTAGAAGAAGTGGTAATTTTAGGTTCACGAGGCGGAGCAAGGTCTAAGACAGACAGCCCGGTTCCTGTGGATGTTTTCAATCTTAAAGAATCTTCGGTAGTTTTACCTCAAACCAATATTTCTCAAATTTTAAATGCGGTAGCGCCTTCGTTTACTTCAACCATTCAGACCAATGCAGATGGTACGGATCATTTGGATCCTGCTCAACTTCGTGGTTTGGGACCGGACCAGGTATTGGTTTTGGTGAATGGTAAAAGACGTCATACCTCGGCATTAGTGAATGTAAATGGTTCGCCAGGAAGAGGAACAGTGGGAACAGATTTGAACGCAATTCCTTCTTTTGCACTGAATAGAATTGAAGTTTTAAGAGATGGAGCTTCTGCTCAGTATGGTTCTGATGCGATTGCCGGAGTGATCAATTTAGAATTGAAAAGAGATACCGGAAAATTGGCAGGACAGGTTTCTTATGGTGGAAATCTTACGCCCACAGCGAATGATCACACGGGAGATTTTGACGGTCAGAATATTCAGGTTGATTTAAATTACGGAAATAAAATTGGAAAAAAAGGTGGTTTTTATAATATTACTTGGACGTCTCAATTCAGAAATCCAACATATAGAGCAGGAACAGAAAGCGGAACTATTTTCAATGCCTATAATGCCATTGAAAAACGTGCTTTAAATGATGGTGTAAATCTTTCTTCATTGTTTACCAACATCAATACCACTCCCAATTCTTCCCAATTGGTCAATTATATTCATCAATATGCGCAGGGAGTAGATTATTTTTCTTCAGCTTTTCAAAGTCAGATTCAGGGAGCGAATACCATTTCTGCTTTACAGGGACTTTTAACGCAGGATGTAACGAATCAGGAATTAGACGCAAGAGGATTGACGAGAAAAGACTTCAATATGCAGGTAGGGCAATCTAAATTGAATAACCATCAGCTTTTTGCCAATATTGAAATCCCAATTAATGATAACTGGAAGGTGTATACTTTTGGAGGATACAGTTTCAGAAGTGGAACTTCAGGCGGCTTTTACAGAAGACCCAATCAAAGCCGCACATTTACGGGACAGTATATCAACGGATATTTACCACAAATCGGAACAGATATTCAGGATTTATCGCTGTCTGCAGGAATTAAAGGAGATTGGAATGGTTGGAATGTAGATTTCAGCAATACATTCGGACAAAACTCTTTTGATTATAATATACAAAATACAGGAAATACTTCGTTGAGGTTTAATTCTCCGAATGAATTTGATGCAGGAGGTTTACGTTTTTCTCAAAATACCATTAATTTAGATTTCTCCAAAAAATACGATGTTTGGAGCGGAATTAACGTGGCATTTGGAGCCGAGCACCGTTATGAAAATTTTAAAATTACGGCGGGGGAAGAAGCTTCGTATTCAACCTATGATGTCAACGGAAATATTTGGGACGGTACAGCCGGGACAAGACCAACAGATTTCTTCGGAAATGTTTTAGCGGGGAGCTCTCAGGTTTTTGCAGGTTTCAGACCTGAAAATGCAGTGAACAAAAACAGACAATCCGTTGCAGGATATGCTGATGTTGAATTAAACTTTACCGATGGGTTGTTGGTAGATGCTGCAGCCAGATATGAAAATTATTCAGATTTCGGGTCTACATTTAACTATAAATTAGCTTCCAGAATTAAACTAGCAGATAATTTAAACTTCAGATTTGCAGGTTCTACAGGTTTCAGAGCGCCTTCTATTCATCAGATTTATTATAATGTAACTTCTACGTTATTTACCAATAATCAGTTATTGGAAGTTGGTACTTTTAGCAATGATTCAAAAATTACAGGATTATTGGGAATTCCTAAATTAAAACAGGAAACATCAAAATCTGTAAGTGCAGGATTAACCTATAGAATTCCAGCCGCAAGTATTACGGTAACGGCAGATGGGTATTTTACAAGAATTAATGACAGAGTAATTCTCACCGATCAGTTTACCAGAGCGAATGTTCCTACAGCAGCTCAGGAGGCTTTTGATGCAGCTGGCGTAAATGCAGGACAATTTTTTGCAAATGCGATTGACACGGAGACAAAAGGTTTAGATGTTGTCATAGCTCATAATACACGGTTTTCAGGAGTTAAATTGGATAACAGTTTTGCGATTAATTTAAACCAGACCAGAAGAGTAGGAGGCATTCATTCTTCGGGATTATTGCAGTCTTCAAATTTGGAGAGTACATTCTTCTCTGAAAAATCAAGAGTGTATCTAGAAGAAGCGGTTCCGCGTGTAAAAGCGAGTTTATCTCATAATCTAGCTTGGAGAGGTGCAACTTTTTATCTTAGAAATACCTACTTTGGAAAAGTAACCGGAGCAGATATCATTGATGCCAATGGAGACGGGATAGTAGGAGCTAACGAGCATCAGCAGATCACTGCAAAAATTATTACAGATGTTTCGGTAGCTTATCAGTTTACAAAAAATGTTGGTCTTACGCTTGGGGTTAATAATCTTTTTGATATTTATCCAACGAAAAATTTACCGGCTTCTACAAATAACGATCAGTTTATCTATTCGCGTTCTACATCGCAGTTTGGACAAAACGGAAGATATGTCTTTTCAAGACTGAACTTTAATTTTTAAACATGTTTTAAAAATTTCTTCGGAACGGATTCAAATTTATTTGAATCCGTTTTGTTTTATAAAAAAGCCTGCTTCCAAAAAAAGAAACAGGCTAAAAAATTAAAAATTGTTATACATTCATCATTAAAACTTCCAACGTACAAAGGCTTCCATTGCTTCATATTCTGCCAGACCAAGTTTATCATAAGCTTTCGCTGTTTCCCGATTCCTGTCTTCGGCGCGTTGCCAAAATTCTCTGGAATCATCTCCCGGAAAAACGGCTTTATCTTTCTGACTTTGATGTTTAAAAATGGCCTGTTTTTTACGTTCCAATTCTTTTGGACTTATCGGAACTGCCATTTCAATTTCATGAGTTTCAAATTCATGCCATGCGCCGCGATACATCCACAACCAGCAATCTTTTGGCCAGTCTTCGGTTTTTCGTAATTCTTTTAAAGCTTCTAAAATAATATTAAAACAAACCAAATGCGTTCCGTGTGGATCTTCAAAATCACCTGCCGCAAAAACCTGATGAGGTTTAATTTTCTTCATTAAATCCATCGTTAATTCAACATCTTTCTGAGTATCTGAATTTTTTTGATATTTTCGAATTTCATAAAACGGTAACGACTGAAAATGAATATGTTCGTCATCCAAACCGCAATATCTCGCGCCGGCAATAGCTTCTCCTTTCCGAATTAATCCTTTAATAGTTTGAATTTCGGGAGTATCTGTTTCATTGGGTTGCTTTTTACTGAAAAAAGTCCGCATATCCTGATAAAGCGTTTTCAGTTTAGCATTATCAATTCCCATTTTTTCAGTGAAATCGATATTGAATTCAACAAAGCGAAGAACATCATCATCCCAAACGGCCGTATTTCCAGACGTTTGATACGCCACATGCACATCATGTTTTTGATCGACCAAACGTATAAATGTTCCGCCCATCGAGATCACATCATCATCGGGATGAGGTGAAAATATAATTACTCTTTTCTTCGCTGGTTCGGCTCTTTCCGGTCGTTGAGAATCATCGGCGTTCGGTTTTCCGCCGGGCCAACCGGTAATGGTATGTTGAAGTTTATTAAAAATCTGAATATTAATATTATAAACGGGACCTTTTTCAGTCGCCAACTGTGCCATTCCATTGTTATTGTAATCGTCTTCGGTCAGTTTTAAAACAGGTTTATCTAATGTATTGGCTAACCAAATAACCGCTTTGTGAATCAAATCATCCGTCCAGATACAATCTTTTACAAGCCAAGGGGTATCAAATCGTGTAAGCTCAGAAGCGGCATCCTGATCCAAAATAAATTCCACATTATTAGAAAGTTGAAGATACGTTGCAGGAACTTCACCCGAAATATTTCCTTCCACGGCTTTTTTGATGATGGAAGCTTTTTTACGGCTCCAGGCCATGAGAATAATTTCTTTAGCCTTAAAAATAGTTCCAATTCCCATGGTGATTGCTTTTGTGGGAACAAAGCTTTTTCCACCGAAATCTTTCGCGGCATCTCTTATTGTCAGATCATCCAATGTTACTAATCGCGTTCCGGAATTGGGCGCAGAACCCGGTTCATTAAAACCAATATGTCCTGTTCTTCCGATTCCTAAAATCTGAATATCCAAACCGCCTAAACGTTCAATTTTCTTTTCGTATTCAAGGCAAAAAGATGGAATTTCTTCTAATGTTAAGGTGCCGTCTGGAATATGAATATTTTCTTTTTCAATATCAATATGATTGAAAAGATTTTCATTCATAAAAGTGACATAACTTTGAACTGCATTCGGCTGCATGGGGTAATATTCATCCAGATTAAAGGTAATTACATTCTTAAAACTTAAACCTTCTTCTTTATGGAGTCTTACTAATTCTGCATAAACCAAAACAGGTGTTGCCCCGGTTGCTAATCCTAAGACGGCAAAAGTATTTTCAGATTGTTTTTTTTGGATAATGGATGCAATTCTGTGCGCAATAGTAATGGATGCGATTTTATTAGTTTCGAAAACGCTCACTGGAAGTTTTTCAAAGCGAGTCTCTTCAAGTAAATTGAGTTTTATCATTGTGTTTATGTTTTATTGTGTAAATATAAATAGATATGGTTGAATATTAAATAATTAATTGATGTATTTTAATTTAAATTAATAATTATTGGTGAAGTATTTGATTTCATTAAAAAATTAAATAATTCAAATTCTGATTTAGATAAAATTTAATTATTTCTCAAATTGAGACAATGTGAAATTCGTATATTTAGGCTTTAAAAAGTTTTTATGATGCGTAAAATTTTGATTATTTTCATTGTAACTATATTTTCTATTCCTATATTTTCTCAGGAATATCGTTTAGAGAATAATATTCATTACTATGATGAACAAACCAATAAATCGGATGCTTACATTAATGAACGATGTGTTTTAGATATTTATATTCCGAAAAATATTAAAAACTTCCCGACTGTAATTTGGTTTCACGGTGGAGGTTTGACAGGCGGGCAAAAAGAAATTCCTGAACAGTTAAAGAACAAAGGAGTTGCTGTGATCGGTGTAAATTACAGACTTTCTCCAAAAGTAAATGCTCCGAAATATATTGAAGATGCGGCCGCTGCTTCAGCTTGGGTTTTTAAGAATATTAAAAATTATGGAGGTGATAATAATAAAATCTTTATTTCCGGACATTCGGCGGGAGGATATTTGGCAATAATGGTTGGTTTGAACAAAATGTATTTAGAAAAGTACGGAATTGATGCAAATAAATTGGCTGGAATTATTCCTTTCAGCGGACAGATGGTTTCACATTTTACAGCAAGAAAAGAAAAAGGAATTGATGAATTGGATGCTAGAATTGATGATTTTGCACCGCTTCATTTTATCAGAGCCGATGCCCCACCTTTATTGTTAATCACAGGCGATCGCGAAAAAGAATTGTTGGGGAGATACGAAGAAAACGCTTACATGGCACGAATGATGAAACTGAAAGGTCATAAAGAAACGACTTTATATGAACTTCAGGGCTTTGATCACGGTGGAATGGCGCACCCTGCATTTCCGTTATTGCTCAACGAAATCAAAAGAATTGAGAAGCTGAAAAAGTAAATGTTGAATTGCTTGAAGTTGGAAGAGGGAAGTTTGATGTCAAAAAATGTGCATATCATTTTTAAACCTCCAGCTTCCTTCTTCTAACTTCCAGCCCAATAATTTTGCAAAGTTTTTTTATTTTTATTTCTTTGATGTGAAAATAAAATTGATTTCGAACGATGGGTATGTTTTACAACAATGCGGTTTGCGATATTTATATAGGAAAAGGTGCTGGTGGGAAAATGATGCAAGACATCAGAAATGCACAAAAAAATGTGAAAATTGTTTCGCCTTATCTTTCTCCTTTTTTAATTAAAGAACTGATTCATCTTCATTCAAGAGGAATTAAAATCAGGCTTATCACCAGCGATGAAATCGAAGATTTTTATGGGCATGACAAGAATATTCATAAGTTAATCATTCAACACAGACATACCGATGAGAAAGCAAAAGAGACAAGAGATAATCTTAAAAGTTTATCCGGAACATTGCTTTTTGCGATGATTGGTTTAGGCATAGTTTTGCTTCCTTTAATGTACCTTTTAAACAATTTTAAGTTCGCGTATGGTTTTGCAGTTGTTATTTTACTATTTCTGATCAGAGATTCTGTCGTTAAAAAAATCAGGAGGACAAAAGTGTTTCATTATACTTATAAACAGCTTTTTCCTTTCAAGGTTTTTGTTTCACCCAATAGCAGCAATTCTTCCAATAAAACTTTTATTCACAGTAAAATATATATTATTGATGATGAAGTTGCGTATCTCGGCTCACTCAATTTTACAGGAAGTGGTGTAAAGGATAATCACGAAACAAGAATCCGGACTACTGATCCGGAGGCTGTGGCAAAAATCATTGAAGAAATGAAAGAGATTTATTTCCATTCCAATTTACCGGAAAGGGATATTCAGTTTTGGGGAAGCCAGTTGTATGAGGAACCGATGAATTAGTTATTGGTTGATGGTTTCTAGTTGATAGTGATTTAGATAGATATGTCTAAATTTTTATTGGGAGCTTTATCCTGCTTTCCACTGTATCTTTTCGGTTACGGGCTTCGCTTCGCTGCGCCCGCAACCAAAAAGGATGCCGTTACAATCAGGGCTAGGGGAGTTGTCGACTATTCAAATTTTATAAAAAAATATAGACAGACTTCGTATTCAAGAAGATCAATCAACCATCAACCACTAACTAATAACCATCAACCAAAAACTATCTCTCGACAAGTTCTTTCACCGATTCTCCGTAGAAATCAATTTCAGTTTTATCAATTTTTAAAAGCTGATACCATTTTCTAAAAGCTCTTATGAAGACGATCAGCATTAATACCATTGCAACAACGGCTAATATTGCCAATAAATACTGTTCTTTCGGAATGTAAATCGTCATCACCTGAATGTAACCTGCCCAAAAAGTAATGATTGCCATAAAAATCCCTGGAATGGCTGAACATAAGGCGTATTTTCCTCTATTCAAACGAATCAGCATGGTGGTACAGACAATCAGTCCGCACGCTGCCAACAGTTGATTACTAATTCCGAATAATGGCCAGATGCTGCTTACATTTCCTGTAAAAACCAAATATCCCCAGGCGAAAGTGAAAAGAAGGCTGCTGATGATAATTCCAGGCATCCAATTTTTATCATTAAATTTTGGAATAACGGAACCTAACATTTCCTGAAGGAAAAATCTTCCCACCCTCGTTCCGGCGTCAATCGCAGTCAGAATAAACACTGCTTCAAACATAATGGCGAAGTTATACCAATAGGCCATTAACTGATCCATGTAAGGGATTTTATTGAAAATATGAGCCATTCCAACAGCTAAGGAAACGGCTCCTCCTGTTCTTCCGTGAAGGTCAATGCCGATCTTTTGAGAAAAATAATCTATATCAACACCATGTAAGGATGGATGAGCAGCAAGAAAAGCATCATAAGAATCTTTCGGCGTATTGATGGCAAAATAATCACCCGGCATTAAGGTACAAGCCGCAATCAAAGCCATTAAAGCTACAAAACCTTCTACCAGCATCGCTCCGTAGCCCACAAAAAGAATTTCTCTTTCTCTGTTCAGCATTTTTGGAGTGGTACCCGTCGCAATAACCGCATGAAATCCAGAAATCGCTCCACAGGCAATTACAATAAATATAAAAGGTAAAACCGGACCGCCAATGACCGGACCACCACCGTTTACAAATTGTGTTAAAGCCGGCATTTGAACGGTTGGATGGATCACGATAACTCCAATCGCCAACATAATAATAGTCCCGATTTTTAGATAAGTTGAAAGATAATCTCTCGGAACCAAAAGCAACCAAACCGGTAAAACTGAAGCCAAAAATCCATACAAAGGAATGGCAATGGAAATCGTTGTAATATCCCATGAAAAGAGATTGTTCATGGTTTCATTCTGCATCAGATTATGTCCGCCGATAATTCCTGCAATCAATAAAATTCCACCCAAAATACTCGCAAAAGTCACTGAATTTTTTCGGTAACGCATAATTAATCCCATAATAATGGCAATCGGCATCGTAATCACAACGGTAAATAATGACCAAGAAGCTTCGTGCATTGCATTGATACAGGCAAGCGACAATCCAGCAAGGGTAAGAATCAAGATAAATAAAATGGCAAAACCCGCTACCGTTCCTGTTGTTTTCCCGATTTCTTTGGAAGCAATCGTTGCTAGACTTTGTCCTTTATGACGAACCGAAGCGAAGAGAACAACCATATCATGCACACCGCCTCCCAAAACACAGCCTATTAAAATCCATAAAGCTCCCGGAAGATAACCGAATTGGGCTGCTAAAACAGGGCCAACCAGAGGCCCTGCCGCCGCAATAGCGGCAAAATGATGACCAAAAAGTACATTTTTATTGGTCGCCACATAATCTTTTCCATCGGCAAATTCTACCGCGGGAGTGGTATGGCTGTCATTTAGTTTTAATACTTTATTTGCCATGAAAATTCCGTAGAAACGATAAGCAATAGCGAAGATAAGCACTGAAACAAATACCAGCGTAAGTGCGTTGATGTTATTTAGGAAATCCATATCAGTTAAGTTTTTTATAAGTAAATAATTAAATTTTTTATTTGTTTTGATTTAAATAATTTAAACAAAAGCCAAGTTAATTAATTTAGATATAAAAAATAATGATATGTATATTAATTTAGCAAATTTGTATTGATGGTTTTAAAATAATGTTTAATAAATTGTCAAATATTCTATTTAGTATGAGAAATAATGAAATTAACCATTTGATCATTCAGCTGATCCATGTATATTTTATCAGTAGTTCCAAAACCGTGAATTCCGTCTTTTACAACGACTAAAGAAGTTTCAATATTTTGTTTTTTAAGTTTTCGAACCAATTTTTTTGATTGATTTATCGGCGCCACACGATCTTTATTTCCATGAAGTATAAAGGTTGGAACGGCATTTTCAACATCATTTATAGGAGATACTGTTTCGAGATAGTCTATGGCTTTTCTTTTTTCGGTTTGAATATCGTATCCTGAAATTCCCATGACCAATTTTTGTCTGATTTCCACAATAGGCTTAAAAAACCAACCCACAATCGTCACAGGAATTTTGCCTAATCTGGTATGTAAAAGTTTGTTTAAATCGGTCGGACCAAAATTACTGACCACATAATTCACCTTTCCGGAATAAGAAGAAAGTTCAGGACTTCCAACATATTCGTTATCGTTTGTATAAGCTGATAACATCGATAAATGGGCACCTGAGGAAGCCCCGTAAAAACCAATATTGTTATCATCAAAGTGATATTTTTCAGCATTTTTCCTTACCCATCTTACGGCATCTTTCGTATCCTGAACCGGTAAAGGAAAATGCACGGTTTCATTCACCAAAGTATTGTCAATGCTTATAACTGCATAGTTTTTTTCTATTAATTTTAAAATAAAACTTTCAATATAGCTTTCGGCTCTTACTGTTTTATCACCTTTTGCCCATGCACCACCGTGTACATATACCACCACCGGAAGTTTTTCTAATGTCGAATTTTTAGGCTTATAAATATCTAGAAGTAAAGGTTTTCCTGAATCATCATTTTTATAAGGAATATCTTTCTGAAAGTCTGTTTTTTCAGGCAGGAGAACACTTGGAGAAGCTGGCGGCTCAAGTGGCGGTTGAGAATAGGCAACATTGAATAAGGTGATGCATAAAACAAAAAACAGGTTTAAAGAAAACCTGTAAATTATATTGCGATTGAATGATTTCATAGAATATTATTTTGAAGAGTATTATTTTACTAACTCCTCAAAAAGTTTACCAAACGTCTTTTCAAGATCTTTGGATTTTCCAGGATGAGGTCTGGAAGTCTGCACAACAGCACTTCGAACTGCCGTCAGCCAACGGAAACGTTCAGGAATTTCGAGCTGTGCGATTGGACCGCCATCTTTTTTTCCTTCTGCAATTTTTTTGAAACTTTCCAGATTTTGAATCACATCATCATAATCCAGTTTGCTATGCATCAGTTTAAATTTATCAGGACATAAATAAAATTCCACCTTAATAAACTTCTCTCTTTTAGAAAACATCACCAATCCGATGTTGAAAAATTCTTCTCTCTCAACCTTCGGAACCAAGCGGATTACCGCATATTCGTAAATTTTATCCTCTTGCATTTTTGGCTTCGTTTAAAAAGATTTCAGAATGTTCTAATCTGGTTTTCAAAAAGTTGAAATAGATGTCACGGATTTCCTCCGGCGATTCTTCCGCGTCGTTCCAATGCAACCAATCTTCAGGAATCATATCAACAATTTCTCTGAAAACTTTTTCATTCAATACTTCTTTAGCAAATTTGTCTGCTTCATCCAGTTTTGAAGCTTTTGGAAGTAAAACGTGATCTTTTACATATTTAAAAGGCGTTTTTGCCGCCGTATCAAAATTCTGCCATGAATGGTGAAAATAGAAAGACGCACCATTGTCGATAATCCACAATTCTTTGTGCCACATCAACATATTCGTATTCCTGAAAGTACGGTCGATATTGGTGATAAAGGCATCCATCCAAACGATTTTTGAGGCAAGAAGAGGATCAACCTGAACACTCGGATCATAGGTTATTGCTTCTGAAAGATAATGTAGTCCGAGATTTAATCCTTCAGAATTTTTCAAAAGATCCTGAATTTCTTCATCTGCTTCCGTTCTTCCGAAGTCGACATCAAGATTGATGAAAACCAATTCCGGAATTTTTAATCCTAATAATTCAGTGATTTTTCCACCTAATAATTCGGAAATCAACATTTTCACTCCATGACCTGCGCCACGGAATTTCAAAACATATTTAAAATCATCATCAGCCTCTGCCAAAGCGGGAAGCGAACCTCCTTCACGAAGCGGCAGAATGTAACGCATGACGGTTACCGTTCTTAAATCCAACATGATGCAAAAATAAGGTTTTTCCTTTGTGTTTATTTCTATTTATGCTATTTTTAAGTTTAAAATCAATTTTGATTAATTATTAACTAAAAATTGCTCTCGCAGATAACGCAGATGTTTACGCATAAAAAGATTTGCGTAATCTGCGAGAGATAAAAATCAACAAAACAAAAAGATATGCAAATCACAAAAAGGCAAAATATTATCATCCCCAACCCTGAAACAAGAGATTTTCTTGCAGATGCTTATTATCCGGGAACCAATGAAAAATTACCGCTAGTCATTTTTGTACATGGTTACAAAGGCTATAAAGATTGGGGAGCTTGGGACTTAATGGCAGAAAATTTTGCAGAAGCCGGATTTTTCTTTGCTAAATTTAATTTTTCCCACAACGGAACAACGGTTGAAGATCCTTACAATTTTGCCGATCTTGAAGCTTTCGGAAATAATAATTACTCTAAAGAATTGTCAGATTTAGGCGCTGTGATAGATTATTTTGTTGCTGATGAAAAAGTTGATGATCAGAAAATAATTTTGATTGGTCACAGTCGGGGAGGAGGGATTTCTATCATTAAAACGTATGAAGATGAAAGAATTAATGGGTTGATTACCTTGGCAAGTGTCGATACTTTAGAACGTTTTCCAAAAAATGAAGCTTTTGAAAAATGGAAAGAAGCAGGTGTTTATTATGTGGTGAATGGAAGGACGAAGCAGGAAATGCCTCATTATTATCAGTTTTATCAAGATTTTGAAAAAGATGAGCATCGTTTTGATGTTGAAAGAGCCACGGAAATGGCAAAAGCTCACGTTTTAATTATTCACGGGATAAATGATGAATCGGTAAGCGTAAAAAATGCCGAGCATCTTCATATTTTAAACCCGAATTCGGAATTATATCTCATTGAAAATGCCAATCATACTTTTGGAGCTAAAGAGCCTTGGGAAGAGAATGAAATGCCGAAAGATCTGAATGAAGTGGTTGATAAGTGTGTGGAATTTATCAATGAAAAAATTGTGAATGAGTAATGGCTGGAGGATGGAAGCTTGAAGATGGAGGTTTAAATTATACTGCTTTTTTTACGGTTTTAAAACTTCCATCTTCCCGCTCCTGACTTCCCGCCATAAATTATTTAATTAAAACTTTCCAGGCTTCCTCAATCTTGTTTTCAAGCAATAATTGCTGAGCATCTTGGTGAATATTTTCATCGGAATAATATTCTCCGGAAGGTAAAACCTCAACATTCGCTAACATTCCCAAGTCGTTTCCTGTAAAGATTTTACTGAATTTAATTTCATTGGGAAGTAGATCGAAACCAATTCCTTTGGTTACCAATGGTTTCGGAACTTCAAATAGATTTGCTTCATTATTTCTCGAATACCAATTTCCTCCTAAACGAGCCACCATATCCAGTTTTGCTTGATCCAGATTTCCTTGTTCGTTAAGATATTCTTCTCTAATATGAATTTTCTGAACTTCACAAATGACTAAGTTTCCGGCACCGCCCTCATCTCCCAAAGGTTTTACTTCTAAAACTTTACATTCAAAATTTACAGGACATTCCTCAATTAATTTTGGTTGGACTAAATCAGCATCTTTCATGGTTAAACCGGATTTAACGAATTCATTTACGCCGTCTCCGTATTCTGTTGATGCTAAAGAAATCTGCTGTACAATTGGGAAATTCACTGTTCCGATCACTACTTCCGGAACTTCCAAAACGTTTTCTAAAGTATGTTTTGTGGTATTATCACGAACTCTTCTCGATGGTGAAAAAATCAATATCGGAGGAACCGTACTGAACATATTGAAAAAACTGAATGGAGATAAATTTATCGTTCCATTTTTGTCAACCGTTGAAGCCAATGCAATCGGACGTGGTGAAACGGCTGTTTGCATAATGAGCTGAAGTTGTACGGGAGTTATTTCAGAGGGGTTTACTGTTTTCATTTATTTTGTTTTTAATACTTGAAATTTAAGTATTTAATGATATGAAAAGAGATGCTTCGACAAGCTCAGCATGACATTTCTCTAATACTAACTGTTATAAAAAGTAGTATTTTAACAGTCTATTTGTAGCGATGTCATGCTGAGCGAAATCGAAGCATCTCTATGATTTGTTTAAAATTGTAATTATTTCGCAGGAATAATTTTACCTGAAACTTCACCGAAACCTACTCTCACACCGTCTTTTTCAGCCCAAGCTTTCATAGTTACGGTATCGTTGTCGTCGATGAATTTTCTTTCCTGTCCGTTGCTTAGTTGTAAAGGATTTTGCCCTCTCCATGTCAACTCAAGCATAGAACCGAAAGATTTTGGATCGCTTCCTGAAATTGTTCCGCTGGCGTATAGATCTCCAACTTCTACATTACAGCCATTTACGGTATGATGCGCCAATTGCTGTGTCATATTCCAGTACATATGCTTGTAATTACTCTCAGAGATCAGATTTTGCTCACCATTTTCCGGCTGCAAGTATACTTCAAGATTGATGTCGTAATTTTTATCTCCTTCAAATTTTAAATAATCTAAAACTTCAGGATCTTGTGTAGGAGAAGTCGTTTTGAATGGCTCTAAAGCTTCCAAGGTAACCACCCAAGGAGAAATAGAAGAACCGAAATTTTTAGCTAAAAATGGTCCAAGTGGAACGTATTCCCAAGACTGGATATCTCTAGCAGACCAGTCGTTGAAAACAACCATTCCGAAAATTGCGTCTTCGGCATCTTTTGTAGAAATGCTTTCGCCCATCTCCGTGTTTTTGTTGATGACGAACGCCATTTCCAATTCGAAGTCTAATTGTTTACATGGTCCGAAAACCGGTTTGTCAGCATCTGCAGGTTTCATCTGACCTTTTGGACGGTTGATTTCCGTTCCCGAAACTACGATAGATGAAGCTCTTCCGTGATAACCTACCGGAAGATGTTTCCAGTTTGGTAATAAGGCATTGGCAGGATCTCTGAACATTTTTCCAACGTTGGTTGCGTGCTCAATGCTACTGTAAAAATCGGTATAATTCGGGATGTGCAAGGGCATCATCATTTTTACCTGATCCAAATCGTAGAATGCTTCTTCGATGGTTTTTTCGTCTTTTGACAATGTGGAACCTTCCTGCAATAATTCCTGAATTTTTAAACGAACAGCATTCGTCACCGGTTTTCCCAGTTCTATAAATTCGTTGATGGTATATGCTTCAAAGATATTATCGTCGAGCCCTTCGATTTCTTCAAAATATCCAAGGTCGAACAAAGTCGCAAGATCAATCACCTGATCTCCGATTCTTGTACAACATCCGATATATTCTTTGTTGAAAACTGCAACTCCAAACGGAATATTATGTATTGAAAAGTCTGAATTTGATGAATATTCTACAAATGATTTCATAAGTTTAGAATTTAATTGATGAAATTCAGGATTTTTTGAGTTCCCGAATTTTAATTTGATTATTTTTTCACCTTTGAATAAGAGGCTTCATCGATCCATCTGGCTCTGGTATTGATGTCAATCAGATATAAAATATCATCCTGCTGCGTCAATAGCAAAGTTTTGGTAACCGGAATAGGAACTTTTTTATTTTCAAGCATATCTGCCCGTAGAGAAATGATGTTTTTCTTGTTTCTTACAATATCTCCGGAAAATACATTCGAGCTGCTTTCTCCGGTTGCCTTGTCATCAAAAACCTCAACGTAAGTAGCTTTATTCCCTTTGATTATAATAAAATCTCTTTCCGTATGGTCTGCCTCATCTTTTATGTAAACAAACTTTTTACCGTCTATATTTACATTTTCCAAATGTTGATTTACCCCTTTTCTTTCTTCAAGTCTGGTAAGAATTTGATCTAGTGTACCGTATTGTGCTTTTACACCTAATGTTGCTCCAATAAATAAAATTCCAACGAAAAATTTTCTCATAATTCTGTGTTTTATACAAAAAGTTTTGTCAAGACTCATCATCCTGACAAAACATACTATTTTTATTTAAATTAAAGATTTCCTCTTCTCTCTTGCTCTCTTTCTAATGCTTCGAACAATGCTTTGAAATTACCTGCCCCAAAACTTTGAGCGCCGTGTCTTTCAATGATTTCGAAGAATAGAGTAGGGCGGTCTTCTACAGGTTTTGTAAAGATTTGTAACAAATATCCTTCCTCATCATGATCAATAAGTATACCTAAATCCTGAAGTTTCTTAAGATCTTCGTCAATATGGCCCACTCTTTCAGGAACCATGTCATAATAAGCTTCTGGCGGAGCAGATAGGAATTCTACACCACGTTTTTTCAATTCAGTTACGGTGTGGATAATATCTTTTGTAGCAACTGCGATGTGCTGTACACCTTCACCTTCGTAGAAATCAAGATATTCTTCTACCTGAGATTTCTTTTTACCTTCTGCAGGCTCATTGATCGGGAATTTTGCATATCCGTTTCCGTTTGACATTACTTTAGACATCAAAGCAGAGTATTCTGTGTTGATCTGTTTGTCGTCAAAAGATAGGATGTTTACAAATCCCATTACTTTTTCGTACCACTCAACAGTTGGGATCATTCTGTCCCAGTCTACATTTCCTACGCAATGGTCAACATACAATAAACCAGCTTCTTCAGGCTTATAATCGCTTTCCCATTTTTCGTAACCAGGCATGAAAGCACCGTTATAATTTTTTCTTTCGATAAACATGTGAACCGTTTCTCCGTAAGTGTAAATACCGGACATTTTTACTTCACCATGCTCATCTGTAAGAGTTATAGGCTCTAAATAAGGCTTTCCGCCTCTTTTAGTAGTTTCTTCGAAAGCTGCATAGGCGTCGTCTACCCAAAGTGCCAAAATTTTCACTCCATCACCATGCTTTTTTACATGCTCGCTGATAGGCGAATCAGATTTAAGACCAGTCGTAAGGATCAATCTTATTTTTCCCTGTTGAAGAACATAAGAAGCACGATCTCTAACGCCCGTTTCAGGCCCTGCATAAGCTACAGACTGGAAACCAAAAGCGGTTTTGTAATAATGAGCAGCCTGTTTTGCATTTCCTACATAAAACTCAATATAATCTGTACCGTTGATCGGTAAAAAATTCTCTGCTTGAGCAATTTTTTCGGCAAATGTAAGTGTTGACATATTTTCTATTTTTACTTTTATTCTAGGATGCAAATTACAAATTTCCGGCAAATACGAAAAATATAAACAAACAATCGTTAGTAAAGCTAAATAGTAAGTATCAAGAAAAGTTCATTTAAGTATTCTTAAGTTTATGGTAGAATGCTTAAGATGTATACTTTTGTAATACTAAAAACGCAAGAAAAAAAATATTTCGAAACCAGAAAGCCGCAGAATTTCCACGGCTTTCTTTTGTATATTGGGTTTATTTCTTATTTAATCTTCCCGCATCGGGGTTGTAATTGTCCCAAATTTTCCATTCACCATTTATTTTTCGGATGAAATAAATCTGAGTGTTTAATTGATTCACAAAATGTTCCTCGTCACTTTCACCTACTTTGAACAATAAATTCCAGAATTCCTGTGATTCTATGATTTTTTTATCCGGCTCATCGGTTACCAAATGAAGATCAAAAACTTCATAATTAGAGCGGTTATTTTTCGTCACCAAATGAAAATCTCTTTCACAAAGCTCTTTACTAAATTGTGAAACTCTCTCTAAAAATGGAGATTCATCAAAAACTAAATTCTTAAAAATCCCAGTTTTATGATTCGGAAATTCTTTATAAAACTCAAACACGGTAGCACAATAATCGTAAACCATCTGATAAAATTTTTGATCATTTTCCTGCTCGTTAAATAATTTTTTCTCTTTTACAAATTGTATGTAAGAGTTTAGGTCTTTATAGCCTAAAAAAATACAGATTTTATCTAAGGTTTTTAAAAATCGTAAATCGTTGTGGGTTTTATCCTGATAATCGTTCTCGAAAAATCGTTGTAAAGTAACGTGAGAAATAGTACTTCCAATCTCAAATTTTTTTCCTCCCTTCAGCTCGTCAGCTTTAGATAATTCATCCTTAATAATCTATGAAAGAATAATATAATGGCTTCTTTTCCATTCTGTTACTCTTCCCAAAACCGAATTTTTTACTTTAGAATGTTGTATAACTTCATCTCTTATCGAATTGTATATCGTCTTCAATTTCTGTGTTTATGAAGCAATAGATCAAAAATACTGCCAAAATTCTAAATTCTGATACCGTTAAATCACAAACGGAAAGATTAAAAATTAATGTTTAAACCTTTCGTAAGCTGCTTTTTCCAACATTTCTCTATCATCGGGATGCGCAATACTTATGAGTTCTTAAGTTCTTTTTCGAAGATTTTAATTTCTCAGTTCAATTATGAGAAAGGACCAAGTGCATTACACTCAGTCCTTTTATATCGTCAACGTACAATTGATTTTTAATTATAAAACTTCAGAAGCAACCTGTTTTTTCATGCTGCCGGTTTCTGAAAATCTTAAATGCCAGCTGAAAGATTCTTCCAGCAAATGTGGTGTATGACCACCTCTTTCACAAGCTCTGTCGAAATACGATTGCAATTCTTCTCGGTATTCTGGATGAACGCAATTATCGATGATTTTCTGTGCTCTTTCTCTTGGTGCTAAACCTCTCAAATCAGCCAAACCAACATCGGTTACCAAAATATCAACATCATGTTCCGTATGATCGGTATGGGAAACCATTGGAAGAACGTGCGAAATATTATTTTCTTTCGAAGCTGCCTGAGTCACAAAAATACTTAGGTAAGCATTTCTTGCGAAATCTCCAGAACCTCCGATTCCATTCATGATTTTTGTTCCTCCGATATGGGTTGAATTTACGTTTCCATAAATATCAAATTCTATCGCAGTATTGATGGCAATGACTCCCAATCTTCTGATCAATCCCGGAGTATTGGAAATATTTTGAGGTCTTAAAACAAACTTTTCTTTATATTTTGAAAGATTTCCTAAAACTCTTTCATAGCATTCCTGAGAAACGGTGATGGACGATGCAGAAGCAAAACTCAGTTTCCCTGAATCAATTAAATCAAATGTGCTGTCCTGAAGCACTTCAGAAAACATCGTCAAATCATAGAAATTACTGTCTTTAAAACCGGTAAGAACGGCATTAGCTACTTTTCCGATGCCTGCTTGAAGCGGAAGAAGTCTGTCGGTAAGACGACCTAACTGCACTTCATTTTCAAAGAAGGCAAGAAGGTGTTTGGCGATAGCAGTGGTTTTTTGATCGGGTTCTGCAATATCGGCAGGGCTGTCTTTACGGTTGGTGAAAACAATCGCCTCAATTTTATGAGGATCTACAGGAATACTTTTTCTTCCGATTTTATTCCACGGAGCCACAATTGGGATCACATTTCTGAAAGGATAATCTTCTGCCTGATAAATATCGTGAATACCATAAACTTCCTCAGGAACTTCTGTATTGATCTCAATAATCACTTTTTTAGCCATCGCCGCAAAAGTCACCGAATTTCCTACCGAAGTTGTTGGAACAATACTTCCATCTCTTTCGATATAAGCCGCTTCAATCACGGCAACATCTATGCTTTGTAGGTTTTTGGTGTGAAGAAGCTCTGCACTTTCGCTCAAATGCTGATCGATGAAAAGGATTTCACCATTGTTGATCTTGTTTCTTAAAATAGGATCTACCTGAAAAGGCATTCGCTTTTTTAAAACATTGGCTTCTGCTAACTTTCCATCGGTTCCGTGCCCAAGAGAAGCACCTGTCATCAACGTAATCTTGATATCTTCGGTTTTACCTCTTTCTGCCAACGCGGGTAAAATGGCTTTGCTGTCGCCCGCTTTTGTAAATCCGCTGGAGCCAACTGTCATACCGTCTTTAATAATCTTAACAGCGTCTTCCACAGTCGTAACTTTCTGGCGGAGACTTTCTAATCTGATTCTTTCTAACATGTAATTTTGATTTAATTTTAACCATCATTAACTACATATTTTTTCATTTAAATAATGATGATTAAATGTTAACCGTATGTTACAAAAATACGGAAAAAGATGCTCTAAATAAAGCATTTAAAGCATCTTTTCTATTATTTTTAATGATAAATTTTCGTTGTTGATTAAACTGACATTTCTATTCTTCCAACCAAGAAGTTTTATACGAAGGATCTTCTACTTTCAAAGCTTCTTCCGTTAATTTCAACGGGCGGAAAGGATCAACCATCACGGCATATTCTTCAGTGAATTTTTTACCGATACTTCTTTCCATTGCTCCTGGATGCGGTCCGTGAACGATTCCACCTGGATGAAGCGTAAAGTCCATCAAATCAATATGGTTACGGCTCATAAAATCACCTTCTGTGTAGAATAAAACTTCATCAGAATCAATATTTGAATGATTGTAAGGTGCCGGAATGGCTTGTGGATGATAATCGTACATTCTTGCACAGAACGAACAAACCACAAAATTATGTGCCTCAAAAGTTTGATGAACCGGTGGCGGTTGGTGAATTCTTCCCGTAATCGGTTCGAAGTTTTTGATATTGAATTTATAAGGATAAAAGTAACCGTCCCAGCCTACAACATCGAATGGATGCGTTGCATAAATGAAATCTGTGATCTGGTTTTCTTTTTTTACTTTAATTAAAAATTCGCCTTTTTCATCTTTTGGCTCCACAAAAGTAGGAGCAATGATATCTCTTTCGCAGAAAGGTGAATGTTCTAATAACTGTCCGAATTCGTTTCTATATCTTTTTGGAGTATAAATAGGTGAATGACTTTCTACCACGAAGAAAACCGTGTCATCAGAATGTAATTCCACCTGATAGATCGTTCCTCTTGGAATAATTAAATAATCACCCACCGAAAATTCTAAATTCCCCACAAAAGTTTTTAGAATTCCGCTTCCGCTGTGCGCGTATAAAAGTTCGTCACATTCAGCATTTTTGTAGAAATAATCCATCGATTTTCTTGGCTTCGACAATCCCATTTTCAGGTCGTTGTTTACCATCAAAAACTTTCGGCTATCCATAAAATCGTCTTCGGGAGTTACATTCATTCCCTTAAACATTCTAGGCGTTACATTCTTTTCAACAACGATTTTCGGGGTCACATCCTTTGGTTCGCCAATAGATTTTATCTGTGTCGGACGGTGAATGTGATATAATAAAGAAGAAATCCCATGAAAACCTTCAGTTCCGAAAAGTTGTTCATAGTAAAATTTGTCTTCAGGAGATTTGAAAATCGTATGTCTTTTTGGTGGGATATTTCCCGACTGATGATATCTCATTTTACTTTTATATGTTGACTCTCAAATTTAATATTTTTTGATGAATTCAAATAAAAAACATTTTTTCATTGAGTTTTGTCGTTCTAAAAATAATTGTTAGTTTTGTCTAACAATTTTAATTTCATGAAGCGAATATTATTTTCTGTTGTCTTTTTATCTACTTACTGTTTTTCTCAGGAAACGGATAGTTTAAGTTTAAATCAATCCATAAAACAGGATTCGGTAAAAACTGTAAACAAGAAGGAAGTCAAAACCAAATTGATTGATGATGTGGTAATCACAGGAACGATAAAACCTGTAAGCAAGTCGAAAAGTCCTGTGGCTGTGGAGATTTACAGTCAGAAATTCTTTCAGAAAAATCCGACTCCGAGTATTTTTGAAGCGATTTCGATGGTGAATGGGGTAAAACCTCAGCTGAATTGTTCGGTTTGTAATACGGGAGATATTCACATTAACGGATTGGAAGGACCTTACACGATGATTTTAATTGATGGAATGCCTATTGTTAGTTCACTTTCTACGGTATACGGTTTAAGTGGAATTCCGAACAGTTTGGTTGATAGAATTGAAGTGGTAAAAGGTCCGGCTTCTTCAATTTATGGTTCCGAAGCGATGGGCGGAGTCATTAATATCATCACTAAAAATGCCTTGACAGCTCCCAAATTAAGCGTTGATGTGATGACCAGTACCTGGAGCGAAAATAATATTGATCTTTCCACGAAATTTAATTTAGGCAAAAATGTAGCATCTTTATTGAGTTTAAATTACTTTAGTTTTGAAAAGAGATTTGATGAAAATAAAGATAATTTTACCGATGCCACTTTGCAAAACAGGATCTCAGTTTTTAATAAATGGAATTTTAAACGAAAGGAAAACCGACAGGCAAGTTTTGCTTTGAGGTATCTGTATGAAGACCGTTTCGGAGGTGAAATGCAATGGAATAAATCCTACCGCGGAAGCGATGAAGTATATGGCGAAAGTATTTATACGAATAGAGTAGAGGCTTTCGGGGTTTATCAGTGGCCTATGAAAGAGAATATTGTAACCCAGTTTTCGTATAATTTCCATGATCAGAATTCTTTTTATGGAACCAATCCTTTCACCGCGACTCAAAAAGTGGCTTTTGCACAGACCTATTGGGATAAAAAATTGGGAAGTCATGACTTGATCGTAGGTTTAACTCTTAAAAGAACTTTTTATGATGACAACACGCCTGGAACTTTATCGTCTGACGGATTGACCAATGAGCCTATGAAATCCCCGATTTGGGGTACTTTTGTTCAGGATCAATGGGAAATTAACGAGAAAAATACGTTATTGCTCGGTTACAGATTTGATTATGACAGAATTCATCATGCTGTTCATTCACCTCGTTTTGCATGGAAATTTTCCCCGAATCCTTATCATACGCTGAGGTTTAATTTCGGAACAGGTTTTCGTGTGGTGAATTTATTTACTGAAGATCATGCGGCGTTGACAGGTTCGCGTGATGTGGTGATTAAAGATAATTTAAAACCTGAAAGATCGATTAACGGAAACTTGAATTATGTCTGGAAAATCCCTGCAGGAGACCGATTGATTAATTTGGATGCTTCTGCTTTTTATACTTATTTCAGTAATAAGATTGTCGGTGATTTTGATACAGATCCTCAAAAAATTATTTACGATAATCTTCATGGCTACGGGATTTCAAGAGGTGCTTCTCTGAATCTTGATTACAGTTTCAGTTTTCCGTTAAATATCAATTTAGGCGTTACTTATCTGGATGTTTATCAGAAATTTGATGGGGAAGAAGGTAAAGTTCAACAACTTCACGCGCCGAAATGGAGTGGAACATACAATCTGACATACAAATTCAAGAATAATTTAACGATAGACTTTACAGGACAATTTTACGGGCCGATGCGTTTGCCGGTTTTAGAGAATGATTTCCGACCGGAATATTCTCCTTTTTATACTTTGGCTAATATCCAGGTTTCAAAGAGTTTCAAATCAGGATTTGAAGTGTATTGCGGAATAAAAAACCTGTTCAATTTTACACCGAAAGATCCTCTGATGCGACCGTTTGATCCGTTTGATAAACATGTTGATGACCCGATCAATAATCCGAATCATTATACTTTTGATACGGCTTACGGATATGCTCCGATGCAGAAAATCCGAGGATTTATGGGAGTTAGATATACTTTGAAATAATAATTTAAAGTAAAAGATAGAAAAAGAAATGATTAGAAAAAGGTTTCGAAAATCTTTTGTGGTAGAAAAAATGATACAAAATGAAAATTGTAACAATATTTTTATTTTTAATGTTAGTGCCAGGTTTTTGTCTTTCACAGATAAAAACAGGCACTTTTTCGGATTTGGAGATTCAGCAAAAAGAAAATCCTAAACCGATCATTATTCATTTATATACAAGCTGGTGTTCGATTTGTAAGATTGAGTTTTTCCAATTAAATAAGGATAAAGATTTGGTTAAACTCATCGATGAAAATTTTTACTTTATTAATTTTGAAGCTGAAAAAACGAAAGATAAAATCCATTTTCAGGGAAAAGAATTCAATTATCTTTCTAACGGAAATTCAGGAATTCACGAATTGACTTTGGCTTTATCAAAAAATAAAAATCAGCCTGTTTATCCGTTGTGGATTATTTTAGATGAAAATCAAAACTTAATTAATTATCAAGAAGGACAGTTTAAAGCAAAAGATTTGAAGGAAAAGCTGAGTGATATTTTAAATCATTAGTGCTCGCAGATTTTGCAGATCACACAGATTTTTTAGGAAGGATGATCTGCACAATCGGCCGAATCTGCGAGAATATTATTTTTCACCATCAATTAAAACTGCTAATTGAATGCAAGGTTCATCTGAACGGTTGCTCCACGCATGATTCGTTCCTCTCTGAATCACAATATCTCCTGGTTTCAACAGCGTTTCGCCTTCTTCCATGATCAGATATAATTCTCCGGAAAGAATAATGATATAATCCAGCGTCTGCGTTTTGTGCATCATCGGATGAGGTTCTCCGGTTTTCACTTCTAGTCCTAAATCTTTATCAGGCGGAATAGAAACATATCTGAAATACGTTCCGTTTTTCGGAGTTTGTGGAAATCCTGTATTAGGAATCTGGCTTTCAAGATCTAAACTTGCAGGCATTTGCTGGGTGTTCCAGACATCAGAAATGATAAGATTCGGGAAATGTTCTACCGCATTTTTTACGATTTCATCTTCAACGATAACCGATTTTCCGTCTTTTATTCCGGTGATAATTCTTCTGGGGATTGTATTCATGTATTAAAATTTAGGAAACAAAAATAATTCGTGAATAGTTTATATTTGCTACTAGTTAACTATTGGTAACTAATAACTTTAAAGTAACTATCATGGCAAATATTATTGAAAATGGCGTGGAAAGATCGGCAACCTGTACCGAAGAATTGTTTGCGATGCGCGACAGTCTGGATGTTTTAGGCGGAAAGTGGAAACTGATGATCTTAAGATATTTAACCAACAGAACCGATCAGCAAATTCATTTTAAAAAATTGCAGCGTGGCATTGAGGGGATTTCCGCAAAAATGTTGAGTAAAGAGCTGAAAGAATTAGAAATGAATCTTTTAATTACAAGAACGATTCAGGATACAAAACCAATTACGGTTACGTATGCCGTGACGGAATATGGAAAATCTGTTTTTCCTGTCACCGAAACTTTGGTGAATTGGGGCTTGATTCACAGAGAAAAAATTAAAGATTCGATGGGTTCCTGATGATTAGTTTTTTGATTTAAAAATAAAATCTCTCGCAGATTTTGCAGATCACGCAGATCCTTTAGGTGCAATCATCTGCGCTATCAGCCCAATCTGCGAGAGAAATTTTATAAATAATCTTCTTCGATAAATTACTTTTTATTCAACCAGTCTTTTATAAGTTGAGGATGATCTTCCACCCATTTTTTAGCGGTGGCTTCTTTATCTTTACTGTCCTCCATTTTGGTTAAAAGATCGGTCATCGTAGCGTCGTCAAAATGCACTTTAGAAAAGAAAGCTGCTAATTCAGGATGATCTTTACCAAAACTTTTTCGGCTGTAGGTTTTAATTTGTTCAGCTTCACCGTATGTTTTTTTCGGGTCTTCCAGAAATTTAAGTTTCATCTTTCCAAACATCCAATGCGGCTGCCATCCGGCGACTACAATCCATTCTTTACGTTTAATGGCATTCTGAAGCTCGGTGATCATTGCGATGGTAGAAGAGTTGATCTGTTGATAATCCAGTTTATAATCGATAATAACTTTATCGGTTGCGGATGTCATTCCGGCTCCTTTTTCAATTCCTATAATTCGGTGTCTGAATTGATCTTTATATGCATTCAGTTCTTCAATAGACTGTATCGGAACATAATCAGGAACCACCAAACCTATTTTTCCACCATTATAATTGGTTCCCAAAGGTTTTAATTCAGGAAACTTCGCCACTTTTGCGGCATGCGTAAACGGGAGCCACACACCCATAAAAAGATCGGTATCTTCATTATTCATCGAAGCTAAGATCATATCTGTTGATGCTTTCTGAATGATCACATGATAACCCTGTTCATCCAAAATAGCTTTGGCAACGTGCGTCATGGCTACATCTTCTGCCCAGCCGTCTACCATTCCGATGGTGATATATTTAGAATTTTTTAATTTTTCACATGAATTAAATAATCCTAAAACAGCGATCAATAAAGCCAATATCAGGTATTTTATTTTCTTCATATTATTGTTTTTTCTTTACAAATCCTTGAGTAATTCGATCGAGAATAATGGCTAGGATCACGACAGATAAACCACTTTCAAACCCTAATCCGATATCCAGATTATTAATTCCTTCCAATACTTTTTCACCCAACCCTCCTGCGGCGATCATTCCGGCGATTACCACCATAGATAATGATAATAATATGGTTTGATTGACTCCGGCCAAAATAGTTTTTGTGGCTAAAGGAAGTTCTACTTTAAATAAAATTTGTCGGTTGGTAGCTCCAAATGCTCTTGCCGCTTCCACAATATCTTTCGGAACGGCATCAATTCCTAATGTCGTTAAACGAACGGCGGGTGGCATTGCAAAAATAATTGTGGCAAATGCTCCCGGAACTTTACCGATACTGAAAAATAATACGGCAGGAATCAGATAAACGAATGCAGGCATGGTTTGCATTAAATCAAGCATCGGACGAATAATTTTCGCGGCAAATTTATTTTTTGCGGCCCAGATTCCCAACGGAACGGACAATATCAGTGCGGTAAGTGTTGATACAAAAATAAGCGCCAAGGTTTCCATGGTTTCTTTCCAAAATCCCATTAAAAAGATTAGAGTAAGTCCGGCGGCCGTCATTATAGCGGTTCCTTTTCCGGCTTTCCATAAGGCAAGTAAGGTAAAAAGTAGAATTATAACATAAAAAGGAGTGTTTACCAAAACCCACTCTATTCCTAAAATAGAAGAGTTTCCTACGTTTTTTATAACATCAAATACAGGTTTTCCGTGTTCTGTGAGCCAATTGATTGCGGTTGCTACATATTGGCCTATATCTATAATTTTATTCATCTTATTGGTTGTTTGCGATTTCTTTTAATTCAATAATTTCTTCTTCGTTAAACTTTGTGGCTTCTATCACCAAAGATAATTGCGTTACCAAGCCCAGGAATTTATTGTTTTCGTCTACAACGGCAATCGCAGATTTACTTCCAGAAATCAATGGCAGCATTTCTTCAACGGTGGCATCTTTAAGTACAGAAGGAACATTACTGTTAATCACTGATTCTACGGTAGGTTCTTTCCTTCGGGCAATCATCATAATATCGCCGAGGGTTACAAAGCCGAGAAATTTATTCTGAAAATTAACAACGGGTAAAGTTTCCAGACCTGTTGCTCTCATTTTTCTCAAAGCACCTTCGGGACCGTCTTTTCTGAAACGTACAACCGTTGGTTTATCAAACATTAAAGATTTGGCGGTGATAATCGTTTTACGATCTACTTTTTCCACGAAAGCTTTCACATAATCACTTGCCGGATTGGTTAAAATATCTTCCGCGGTACCAATTTGCTCAATGACTCCATCTTTCATAATAACGATTCGATCGCCGATTTTGATGGCTTCATCCAAATCATGGGTGATAAAAACAATAGTTTTTTGCAGCGTATCCTGCAGTTCGAGCATCTGATCCTGCATTTCAGATTTTATCAATGGGTCGAGTGCTGAAAAGGCTTCGTCCATCAACAGAACTTCAGGATCATTAGCCAAAGCTCTTGCCAAACCTACTCTTTGCTGCATTCCACCAGAAAGTTGAGAAGGGTACTGATTTTCAAAACCATTGAGTCCGACAATATCCAAGGCCTTCTGTGCTTTTTCTTCGCGTGAAGCTTTATCTTCACCACGAATTTCCAGTCCGAAAGCAGCATTGCTTAAAACGGTGTGATGGGGAAGGAGTCCGAATTTCTGGAAAACCATACTCATTTCTGTTCTTCTTACTTCCAGCAGGTCTTTGTTGTTTTTATCGGTGATATTATCGTCGTTAATATAAACTTTTCCCGAAGTAGGTTCGTTTAATCGGTTTAGGCAACGTAATAACGTAGATTTTCCACTTCCCGAAAGTCCCATGATGACGAAGAATTCGCCTTCATAGATTTCAAAATTGGCTTTGTTGATTCCGACGGTACAACCTGTTTTTTCAAGGATTTCTTTTTTAGAAAAGCCTTTATCGAGAAGTTCCATTGCTTTCTCTTTTTGTTTACCGAAAATAATCGTGAGATCTTCGACTTTCAGTTTTACTTTTCTGTTATTTTCAATTTTATCCATATCAGAGTTTTTTTGCATGTGATTGACTTCAATTTACAAATAATTTAAAATACAGATTAAACGTATAATCTATATTCTTATACAATGTCGAAAAGTACCGTCCTGTATTGAGTTTTAATTAAAAATCATATATGAAAAATAAAAATCGGCAAAAGACCAGAAGTCTGATGCGACATTTATATTTCATACAGATTTTACTCTTGAAGAAGAGCGTATCATGAAAAAAGAAAGTCTTTTAAATAGATTTTCAAAAATAAATTACCAATAAAGATAATTAAACAGGTATTTGTACTGAACAACTTGAATTTCTACATTTTATCAAAATGCAGGCCAATAGTAAAAAGCAATGCTCTCATTTTTTATTAGCGATGCAAATTTACGAATTTAATATTAAATGAATTTTTAAGGCTATAAATTCCTGAATATCAGTGGTTAATGATAAACAGGATTTTGATGTTAATTTTAATCAAAAATCAAGAAAATTTGTAAAAAAAAATATGGATTATGTTTGAATTTGATTTGAAAGCTATGAAAATCACTACTCAATTTTTAACACAAAGTTTAATTTTTATTATATATAACCTGAGTGAGCAAAGAAGAATCAACAAGTTGATTTGATGAAGTTTTATTTTACGCTTTGCGAAGCAAATTTTATTTGCCTTTGCCTTCTAAAATAACACGAGATATGAAACATAATCTTTGCTATAAAAAATATTATTCTTTAGAAATGAGAATAATAAGCATTTCTAACTTCGATTTTAATTAAACTATATTGAGTAAAATGAAATCTAAATTATTTCAGCAAAACGGCAATAATTGCTAAAATAGCGGGAAGCGCCTGAACAAAAAATATCTTTTTAGTGGCAGAAACAGCACCATAAATTCCGGCAACGGCAACGCAACCTAAGAAGAATAGGGCAATATTGGTTTGCCATTTCGGATCTTCAATGAAGAAAGACCAGATCAATCCGGCGGACAAAAAGCCATTATAAAGCCCCTGATTAGCAGCCAAACCTTTAGTCGGTTTGAACATTTCCGCAGGTAAAGCTGCTTTGAAAACTTCTTTCCCTTTGGTTTCCCACGCAAACATTTCCATCCAGAGAATATAAAGATGTTCGATGGCTACAACGGCGATAAGAATTTTGGCTACAATTTCCATGATGTACTGTTTTGTCATTGTAAAACTAAAAAAATAAAGTTAAGTTTGGTTATACAATTTTCAAAAATAATGGAATCTTTCAAAGCGCATCTGGACAAGTTTATTAGCATTAATGACGAAGAGTTTGCTTCAATTCTAACTTTTTTTCGAGTGGTAGAAGTTAAAAAGAAACATAATTTTATGGTAGATGGCGAAATTTGTAAATCTATGTATTTTGTTGTGAAAGGTTGCCTGAGAAAGTTTTTTGTCAATGAAAAAGGAACTGAGCAAACTACGGAATTTGCCATCGAAAATTGGTGGATCACCGATACTTTTGCTTATGAAAGGCAATTTAAATCTGATTTTTGCATTCAGGCAGTTGAAAAATCTATTGTTTTGGAGATTGATTTGTCAACTCAGGAAGAATTGTTGAGAAAGCATCCTGTGATGGAACGATATTTCAGAATGATTTATCAAAGGGCTTATGCGGCTTCAGAAAGACGGATCCGTTATTTGTATGAAATGACGAGAGAGGAGTTGTACGTACATTTCAGTACACTGTATCCGTGGTTTATTCAACGCATTCCTCAATATTTAATTGCTTCTTTTTTAGGATTTACTCCGGAATATTTAAGTGAAATCCGAGCGAAATTACGTTCTTAAACCAGTTTAAGATTTTTACGATTTATAATTCAGAACTTTGTCATGTAATTAAAAGCCAGTATCATGACAGACAAAAAGGTTCTATTTTCGCAGTTATTTTTAAGACTCGCCATTTCGGTAACGATGCTTTCCGCAGTTGCTGACCGGTTCGGATTTTGGGGTGAAAATTCTGCGTGGGGAAACTGGGAGAATTTTGAAAAATATACAAAACAATTAACTTTTTTCCTTCCTGAAAGTTTAGGAACTGTTTCAGCTTATGTCGCCACTTTCCTGGAAATTATTATCCCATTGATGTTGATTTTAGGATTTAAAACTAAAATTGCTGCCTACGGAGCTGGATTTTTATTACTCATTTTCGCTTTATCGATGACAATAGCATTAGGAGTGAAAGCGCCTTTAGATTATTCAGTTTGGGTAGGAAGTGCGGGAGCCTTTTTATTGGCGAGTCAGGAAAAATATTCTTTTTCTTTAGATGATAGATCATAGACTGATAGATAATAGATCGTAACAAATTAACTAAAAATATAAAATATTATGAGCGCAAGATTTGATATGGCGGCTATTGATAAAGCTGCATATAAAGCTATGTTTGGATTGGAAGGTTACCTTCAGACGACTTCATTAAACCATACTCAGAAAGAATTAATTAAGATCAGAGCGTCGCAAATCAACGGATGTGCTTTCTGTCTGGATATGCACACGAAAGATGCGGTAAAATATGGTGAAACGCCACAGAGAATTTACCTTTTGAACGCGTGGAGAGAGGCTTTGGAGCTGTATACTGAAGAAGAACAGGTTTTATTGGCGATGACAGAAGAAATTACTTTGATCAGCCAAAAAGGATTAACAGAAGAAACTTTTCAAAAAGCAAAACAATTGTTTGATGAAAGCCAAATCGCCCAAATCATCATGGCTATTATCACGATTAATTCATGGAACAGAATTGCAATAAGCACTCATATGCCGATTGCAAAATAATCCTTCTATTTATTTTAAAGTTATTAACGAAAACGCTTCTCAACATTGAGAAGCGTTTTACCTTATTATGATGTCATTTTGATGACGAATTTTAAATTTATTAAAGTTGTGCTAACTCTGTCGTAATAAAATTCAGCTCTTCCTGAGATAAGTCGAAAGACATTGCTTTGGCATTTTCAATCGCTTGCTGAGCATTTCTTGCACCTGCTAAAACCACTGTGATGGCTGATTGCAAAGTTGTCCAACGTAAAACTAACTGAGACAGAGTTGCTCCTTTTTCCTGAGCAATCGGTTCTATTTTGTCTAAGAAATTTTTTACTTTATTCAAATCAAACTGCGAAAAATATCCGTTTCTGTGATCGTCTTCTTTTAGTTTATTGTCTTTAAAATATTTTCCTGTCAACAATCCTCTTTCCATCGAACTGTACACGATAATTCCGGAATTGTTTTCTAAAGAATAAGGAACCAAATCATTTTCAATTGAACGGTTCAGCATACTGTATGAAACTTGATTACTCGCCAATTTCAATGTTTTATTCGCTTCTTCCATTTGTTCAACAGAATAATTGCTCACACCTACGGTTCTGATTTTTCCTTGTTGAATCAGCAATTCCAAAGCTTCCATCGTTTCACTGATTGGAGTTGTTGCATCCGGCCAGTGCAATTGTAAAAGATCGATATAATCTGTTCCCAATCTTTTTAAACTTTCCTCAACTTCCTTGATAATATTCTCTTTTGAAGCAAATTTATAAATCGGAATTTTTTTACCATTTTCCTCTGCATCGAAGAAAAATTCACCTTTTCCGTTATTGCTTCCATCCCAAACCAACCCGAATTTAGTAAGCAACTGTATTTTTGAACGATCTTTTCCTTTAATGGCTTCACCGATCATCTCTTCGCTTAATCCGAAACCATAAAAAGGTGCTGTGTCAATTGAAGTTACGCCATTATCCAAAGAAGCATGGATTGAGTTGATGGAATCTTGTTTTTCATTTCCGCCCCACATATTTCCACCGATGGCAAACGCTCCGTGTGTAATCACTGAAAGTTCAAGATCAGTGTTTCCTAATTTTCTATATTCCATTTTATTTTTGTCTTATTTTTTTTAATTGAAATTTTTAATTTTAGAATTGTTGAAAAATATTCTCAATATTTGTGTAATATGCAGTGTATTTGTCATTCTGACGAAGGAAGAATCTATGCTGTTTTATTAAAGATTCTTCATTCCATTTTGTTCCATTCAGAAAGACAAGACATTGTATTTTATTCGGTTAAAAATTTTGATTCTATTTATTTAATTCTTTTAAAATAGCTTCCCCAACACTTTTTGCAGACTGAGGATTTTGTCCCGTAATCACTCTTTGATCACTCACTACATGATTCTGCCAAAGCCCTGATTTTTCAAATTTTGCTCCTCTTTCCTTCAATTTATCTTCCAAAAGGAAAGGGACAACGTGCGTTAGTTTCACTTCCGATTCTTCTTCATTGGTAAACGCGTTGATTTTTTTACCATCAACGAGATACTTACCGTTGTTCAATTTGATATTCACTAAACCGGCGGGACCGTGACAAACTCCGGCTACAATTCCTCCGTTTTCGTAAATTTTTGAAGCAATCGCCGACAATTCTGTGTTGTCTGCAAAATCCCACATCGCACCGTGACCTCCTGCATAAAATATGGTAGAATAGTTATTTGGATTAACTTCTGATGGTTTCAAAGAATGATCTATTTTGTTTTTATATTCTTTATTTTCCCAGAATTCTTTATTGACAGGATCTTTCAAATCAAAGCCGTCAACTGGAGGAGTTCCTCCTTTCGGACTTACAAAATCGATTTCGTAACCTGCTTTGTGAAGAACTTCCCAAGGATGCGAAACCTCGCCAAGATAATATCCTGTTTCTTCGTCTGTATCACCTTTCTTGTCATGACTTGTCACAACGAATAAGATTTTCTTTTTAATATTTTTAGATTTTTTGGTTTGTGCATGAACAAATCCAATGGTGAAGATGGCTAATAATAGAAATGCTAATTTTTTCATGATTTTGAATGTTTATATTTTACCGCAAAAGAATCAAAAGATTTTAATTTGGTTTAAGAATTTCAAAAGCAAATAAAGCTTGAAACTTAAGTTTTGCAAACTTTTGCAATTTTGTTTTCAATCAGTTCTTTTATGCCTTTTGCGGTAAAAATTAAATAATTTCTGTTAAATAAATCTGAGGTTTTTCCTGTACCTTTTCATCAACCAAAGCTCCAAAAGCTTGGATATAAGGTTGTTGATTGTGTTGCTCCAAGCCTTCTTTATTTTTCCAGATTTCATAAAAAATAAATTGGTTTTTGTCTTCAATTCCTTGGTGAAGCGTGTACAATTCGTTAGCTTCTTCTTTTACGGTTTCTTTTACCATGTTTTGAAGAACCTCTAAAACTTCGTTTCTGTGCTCTTCTTTTGCCTTAATTATAGCTGTTAAATAAATTTTCATTAGGCTAATTGTGGTTTTAATTCTTTTTCAAAAACGGTAGTAAGATGTTCTCTGTAAAGCTTCATATCACGTGCAATATTCGCATTTTTCTCTACATCATGAAAGTGAAAACTTTCCACTTTTTCTAAAGAAACAAAGGCATTCATTCTGTGGAAACCAAATAACGGTCCGTTATCTACACTTGTTTCATTAAAAAATTCTCCGGGAAGCGTGAAAGCAGTTTCAGGAGCGTTCCAGCTTGTGGTTACCATATATTTTCTTCCACCAAGCATTCCTCCGGTTCCGTAATTAATGGTAGGATTATCTGCTTTTCTACCGTCACTCATATAAATTCCTTTTGCATGACCTGCTGTGAAAACTTCATCGATATATTTTTTCAAACCATTCGGTAACTGAAACCACCAGATTGGTGTGTGGTAAATGATATAATCTGCCCAAACAAACTTTTGAACTTCTTCATATTTGTCATAGTTTTCGCTTACGTTCGTAATTTTAACTTCTACATTTCCAAAGCTTTTTAAAACTTCTAATGTATTTTCTGCAATTGTCTGATTATATTTTCCTCCGGAATGTCCGAAATTTTGTCCACCGTTGATGATTAATACTTTTTTCATTGTTGTATGATTGTTTAAATTTTATGATGCAAAGTTAGGTTGGTGTATTGTATAATAAAAATAATATGAATTATACTTAGGTATTATAAAAATAATAGGTTGTTTGGTTTGGAGGTGGGATGCTGGAAGATGGAAGTTTGATGAATTGGGAAATTTCAATTTTAATTAAGGTTACAAAATTTGTTTTTACCATTCCTGCTTATAAACTTAATTATCATAACCTCCAACTTCCAGCATCAGTCTTCCAGCCATATTAATTCTCCGTTTCATGTTCAAAAATCATACTTCCTTTTAAACTGAATAATTTTCTGTCACCTAAATTTGTTATTAAAATTGAAGAATAAATGATACAGATTGCGGTTTTTAGCGATGTGCACGGAAATCTTCCTGCATTGGAAGTGGTGTTGAATGATATTGAAGAAAGAGGAATACAGCAGAAGTTCTGTTTGGGTGATCTTGTGGATTTTGCACCTTGGGGAAATGAAGTGATTGAAAAAATAAGGAGCCAAAATATTCCTTGTATTATGGGAAATCATGATGAGAGAATAGCTTTTGACATTCCTGTAATTCCTTTGAGGAAACATTCTGAAGCGGAAACGGCTGCAAGGTTTTTAGCAATCGACCATTCTAAAAAATACATTACTCAGGAGAATAAAAACTATTTATCTGAATTGCCTTTTCATTTAAAATTAAATTACAAGATAGGTAAAAAACATTGGAATATTCAGTTGGTACATTCCAGTCTGGAAAGTAATGATACGTATTTGTATGAAAATGAACACGATGAGATTTTTCAAAATATGCTGGAAGAGTCTCAATCTGATGTTATTTTAATGGGGCATACTCATATCTCTTTTGAAAAATATTTTGATGGAAAATGGGCAATAAATTGTGGTTCTGTCGGGCGTTCGAGAGAAGAAAATCGATTGACTTCTTATGTAATCCTGACTTTAGATGAAGAAAAAATTACTCCCGAAATCATTCAGTTAGATTATCCGCTTGAAGAAGTTGCTCTTGAAATCGAGAAAAGTGAGATTCCCAATTATTATGCTTCGTTTTTGAGAAATGAAAAATTATCAGTAATCTGATTATTTTGTAATTTTGTATCAGAAAAGTGATAGTGAATTGTGAATAGTCAATTCGCTTTGTTTGACAATTTATTTAAAACTTCACAATTCACTGCGGAGCAATTTTACAATTCACAACTTTATAAGATTATGGTAAATCTAGAATGGTATAGAACCTTTAAAGCAATTTATAAAACCGGAACATTGACGGGAGCGGCAGATTCTCTGTTTATTTCGCAGCCGGGAGTGAGTTTACATTTGAGCTCTTTGGAAGCGTATGTCGGGTATAAATTATTCGACAGAACGGGAAGAAAAATGATTCCGACGGAAAGAGGAAAAGTTTTATTTAACGCGATTTCTGAACCTTTGACGAAATTGGAAGATGTTGAAAAAAACTTTCAAAAATCTACCGAAAAACATACACCGACGATAAGTGTGGGAATGTGTTTTGAGACTTTTCAGACGACTTTAGAACAGTATGTTTCAACTTTGCCTTTTAATCTGATTATCAGTTTCGGAGAATATCCTGAAATGTTGGATCAACTGGATAAAGGGATTTTAGATTTAATTATTACACCCAAAAAAGGAACTTCGCCTAATATTTTACATGAAGCTTTTTCTTCTGAACAAATTGTTTTGGTAGGCGGAAAAAATGTTGATACAGAAAGTTTTAATGAAGTGGTTGCTACAAAAGGTTTGGAACACGTGGAAGAATGGCTGAAACAGGAAAAATGGTACGGAACGACTGGAGATATGGAGCATCTTTTCCAGTTTTGGATCCTGAATTTTGGGCATAAACCGAATTTCCGACCGAATTATATTGTTCCCAACTTAAACTCAATTGTTCGTTGTTTAAAAGGCGGAACGGGATTGGCTGTTGTTCCTGATTTTTTATGCAAAGATGCGATTGAAAACGGAGAAGTCAAACTGATTTGGGAAGGTGAAAAGAAACTTGAAAATACATTATATTTTGGATGCAGAAAAAAAACGAATTATGCAGAAGAAATCGATCATATTAAAGGTTTGTTCAGAAAAATGATGAGTAAAGAGGAAAACTTGATTATTTAAAATTTTGTAGGATTTGTTATTATAAACAAGCAAAGCAGATTGAAGAATCTCTAATTTATGTTGAGATTCTTCCTTCGTCAGAATGGCAAACATTATGGCAAAATTCATTTACAAACTCATGTGAATAATCGGATAATCTTTACCCGAACCATCTTTCTCTGATCTTCCGATTTGCTTAAATCCTAGTTTTTCATAAAACCCTATGGCTTGTAGGTTTTGTTCGTTCACATCAACTTTTATTAAGCCGGTTTTTTCTTTCATAAATTGATATAATGCTTTACCTAAACCATTTCCACGTTTATCATTATGAATAAAAAGCATTTCTAAATTTCCTTCAGAAACAGATGCGAAACCTTGCGGTTTTTCATTTTCGATAATTACATAGACTTCAAGATTGGGCAAATAATCTCTTGGAATCGCTTCTTTAAAATAATTAAAATCTTCTTCGGTAAGAAAATGGTGAGTTGCTTTCACGGCAGATTCCCAGATTTCCATAATTCTTGTATAGTCTTCGGATGTTGCAATCCTTATTGAATGTGACATTGGATTAAAATTTTTACAAAAATAGTTTTTTTAGGCAAAAATTAAAATTCAAGTAAAATTGGTAACCGAAAATTTCAAAATTTTATCGCAAATTTGTTTATATTCAAATAAAATTAAACTAAATATTATGCAACAAAAAACATATCCGGGGCAACCTGTGATTACATTAAATAACGGAGTTGATATTCCGGCTTTAGGTTTCGGAGTTTGGCAGATGGAAGATTTGCAGCAGTGTGAAAATGCTGTTATCAAGGCAATTGAAACGGGTTACAGAATGATCGACACAGCTTCTATTTATCAAAACGAAACGGCGGTAGGAAATGCCATCAAAAAAAGTGGAATAAACAGAGAAGATTTGTTTGTGACTTCAAAACTTTGGGTTCAGGATACAACGTATGATAAGGCGAAAGCGGCTTTCCAAAGAACTTTAGACAGATTACAGCTTGATTATTTAGATATGTATCTTATTCATTGGCCGTATTCAGATTTTAACGGAGCTTGGAAGGCAATGGAAGAATTATATCAGGAAGGAAAAATAAAAGCGATCGGAGTTTGTAATTTTACAGTGGAGAAAATGGAGGAATTAAAGGAGAATTCAACAGTTGTTCCTGTGATTAATCAAATTGAATTGCATCCTATTTTCCAGCAAAAAGAGCTCCAGGTTTACGATAGAGAAAATAATATTGTTACACAACCTTGGAGCCCACTTGGGAACGGAAATGCAGGTTTGCTAGATAATTCAGAATTGAAAAATATTGCTTCAAAATATAATAAAACGGTAGCTCAGGTGATTTTAAGATGGCATTTGCAAGAAGGTTTCTGTGTGATTCCGAAATCTGTAACGCCTTCCAGAATTGAAGAAAATTTCAATGTTTTTGATTTTGAATTATCAGAAGATGAAATGAATATTGTTCGTTCGCTAGACACCGGTAAAAGATTATTTTTCGATCCTAAAGATCCTTCTTGGGAAGAAAAAATGCTGAATTCTGTGGCTGATATTTAATTTTAATTAAAATATTTATTCCTCAAAGATTATACAGATTATGCATCATCAACCTAATCTACTAGATAATTTTATACAAAAGGAGTGATAATTTATTGCTTTTTTTTTATGAATTTTGCCTAAAAGTCGTTTAAAAAATAAATCTTAACTTTAAAGAACTGAATCTCAAAAATTAAAGTTATGGATCCAAGTAGAAATGAAAACCTAATCGACGAAAGTGTAAAAGAGGAAGTCTCGGCGGAGACATTGGAGAGTATTTACCAGCACATCACACACGCTGAAGAAGCGGAAAACTCAACAAGTTCTGAAAATTCGGAAGATAATCCGGATGATAAAG
Organism: Chryseobacterium sp. C39-AII1; assembly: GCF_039672645.1. NCBI lineage: Bacteria > Pseudomonadati > Bacteroidota > Flavobacteriia > Flavobacteriales > Weeksellaceae > Chryseobacterium > Chryseobacterium sp. C39-AII1. The sequence goes on along the minus strand of NZ_JBDFPQ010000003.1, from coordinate 263,047 downwards.
AATCTGATGGTAAATCAAAAGAGAAATAATGAATATAAAGCAAAACTCCTTTCAATCTGAAAGGAGTTTTTGTGTTATGTAAAAAGGATTTATTTCGTTAAATCTAATCCGCCAAAGTTGCCGGAGCTCATCATCAGAAAAACACCTTGCGTTTTATCCAACAAATCCCAATAAGCGTGAAGTTCTTCAGCATTGGTGAAGACTTGTAGATTTTCATTTTTAAATTTTTCCTTAATCAATTCAGGGGAAATAGGCTCCATTCTTTTGATTTTTAAAGCATCTTCAGAATAGAAAACAATGGCTTCATCCAAACCATCCATCGCATGATCGTATTGTTCTAAAAATACGGGATTCAAGCTGGAATAGGTATGTAATTCAAGGAAACCATATTTTTTATCATTTTTAAATTGCTCATTAAAAGCTTTTACTGCCGCTTTTACCTTGCTTGGTGCGTGTGCAAAATCTTTGTAGAGAGTTCCTTTATCATTTCGTTCTACTTTTTCCAGACGTTTAGAAGCTCCTTTGAAGCTCATAATTGCTTCATAGAAATCTTCATCCATAATGCCTAAAGTATGGCAAATATGTCTTGCTCCTTCCAAATTCAGTAAATTATGCGCCCCAAAAACAGATAGCGGAACTTCTCCCATTTCTGTTTTTAAATGAACTTTACCGTTGGTGATTTTGTATTCCGGAGTTTTATAAGGTATTTTTCTGAAATAATTTTCTGCTGCTTCCACCACTTTTACGACTTCAGCATCTTCTTCGTTATAGACTAAAATTCCACCGGGAGTAATGCTTGCTACAAATTTTCTGAATTGCTCAATATAATCATCAAAAGTTGTAAAAACGTTGATGTGGTCCCACGCAATTCCGCTTAGTAACGCAATATTTGGCTGATACAGTAAAAATTTTGAACGAAGATCGATAGGAGAGGAAAGGTATTCATCACCTTCCAACACCATAAAATCGTTATCTTGCGTTAATTTAACCATGCAGTCGAACCCTTCAAGCTGAGCGCCCACCATGAAATCTACATCTTTCTCATGGAAATTCAGTACATGAAGAATCATAGAAGTAATGGTGGTTTTACCATGAGATCCGGCAATTACAACTCTTGTTTTATTTTTAGACTGTTCGTACAAAAATTCAGGATAAGAATAAATTTTTAAACCCAGTTCTTTTGCTCTTGCCAGTTCAGGATTGTCCTGATGAGCATGCATTCCAAGAATTACAGCATCAATATCAGACGTAATTTTCTCAGGAAACCAACCCAATTCTTCGGGTAAAATTCCTTTCTTTTCAAGCCTCGATTTTGAAGGTTCAAAAATAGCATCATCTGAGCCTGTAACCTGATATCCTTTGTCTTTTAACGCAATAGCAAGATTATGCATGGCGCTCCCGCCGATAGCAATGAAGTGGTTTTTCAATTTGTATTTACTGTTTTTTTACGTTATTATTAATGATCTCCTGAAAGGCATTGGTGATGTTCGTCCAATTTGTTTTATAATTTGGCATTATTGAACTTGCATCTGTTTTGCTGCCTTCGTTCGGACCTTTTTTTACATTAATAGAAGTCGTTACATTGTCGTAGATCTTTTTGTGATCTTCCTGTATTCTTCTAAAATTATTTTGAGAAAGTACATTTTCCAGTTTTTTTAAATCTTCGTTGGATAATTTAAAATCCTGCTTATATTTCTTTCCCTGCCCCTCAAAAGAGTAGTGTGCCTTATTTTCTCTAATGAGCATATTCTCATAAATTGGAGCATAGCCTCCGCTTTTAGAATAGCTTACATCAAAATCTGAATAAACTTTTTGGCTGTTACATGAAACTAATACTATGATTGCGAATAAGATCCCTATTATTCTTTTCATAATTTTTTAATCAACTTTAATTATCTGAGTTCTTTTGTTCTAATTTTTTAGCTTTAAGTTCTTCATCATAATTGTGTAGTAAGTTGAAATCTTCAGTCTGCTCAATAGCCGTCATGATTTTATACAAAATCTCCTGAGCATTCTCTTTATCATAATCAATTTCAAGAGGAGCTTTAAACTCCATCGTAGGTTTTACGCCTGTAACCTTCACGCGGAGACCTTTTTTATCAAACGCTCTTCGAAACCCATTAATTTTAATAGGAATCACAATAGGACGTTGATTTTTTACCAGTTTTGCCGTTCCTCTTCTTCCTTGCGCAAAAGCCGAAGTAGTACCTTGAGGGAAAGTAGCTACCCAGCCGTTGTCTAAGGCTTTCATAATATTATCAACCTCGCTCATATCTACTATTCTGTTGACGTTTTTGCCTTCAGCCCTCCATGTTCTTTTTACCGTAACAGCGCCTGCAATTTTAAAAATTTTAGGAAGAATACCTTTATTCATGGTCTCTTCGGCTGCCACATAGTAAAAATCAATCTTTGGGTTTAATAGATAGATCGGGTTTTTTATTGTATTTAAATATCCGTTGTTTACAGAGCAGAAAGCGTGATACATAGCGGCCACATCTGCAAAATAAGTTTGATGGTTTGATACAAAAAGCACATTAGAATCCGGAAGATCCACAAGATATTCTGTACCGGTTATCTTCAATTTATTAAAACCATTGAATCTTCTGTAAGAAACAATACCTAAAATAAAAATGATAAACCTTTTTAAAAAATAAGGAGTTCCGAACGCGTCGGTGAAAATATTTTTCTTCGCCATCTCTCAATTAAACACGGTTGTGCAAAGTTACATTTTTTTCAGCAACTGGCTGAATTCACTTAATATCATTGCTGTAGCTCCCCAGATGATGTATCCGTTAAAATTTATCACAGGTACCTCTTTACCTCCGGCGCTTGGTAATGCCATAATTTCCGGCTGATCGGGAAGTTCTAAAAACGAAGTTATAGGAAATTCTATCACTTCAACTGCTTCGGTTTGCTGTAAAATAAATTCCGGATTTTTTTTCGTGTACGAGATATAGGGATATACATAAAAATTGCTTGGCGGGATATAGATCGGAGACATTTCTCTGATAATTCTTACATAATGTTTTTCAATCCCAATTTCTTCAGAAGTCTCGCGCACGGCAGTTTGTGCAAAATCCTGATCCATTTCTTCACGTTTTCCACCAGGTAAAGAAATTTGTCCGCTATGTCTGTCGTGTTCGTTGATGGTTCTCTGAATTAACGGAAAGTGCCACTCGTCATTCTTTAGATATAACACAATATTTACAGCTGCAAATTTCGGATTTTTCTCTAAAATCTCGTCATACGTAAAAACAGGACGATAAGGTGGTGAGAATACGCCGTGTGCCCCTATTCCCGGTAATTCTGCGGTTTTTATTTTTCTTAATAAATCTTTTCCAAAACTCATACTTCAAATTTAGCAATATATCTTGAAGAAAAGAAGAGGGAAATATGTTAATTAATGGTAAAAGATGAAATCTAGAGAGTAAAAATTGTAAAGTATGTTTAAAAAGTTATAAGCTATTTGAATACAGATTATTAATTATATTATTTAATTTTAACGCAAAGTGCACAAAGATTTTTAATTCCTAATCTTTTTTGGTTTCACAAAGCCGTTTCACTTATAAAAGTTTGCAACGCTTTTTAATCATATTCAAATAGAATAGAAGAATCAATTAAAACGAAATGATTTTTCTGTCATTTCGGTGAAGGAGAAATCTAATCCACACAATTGAAAAACCCATCAACCCTAAAACTCTCAAACTCTCCCACCCTCAAAATCCTCCCACATCCGCCTCACCGTATTTCTACCTACTACCACATATAACCAAAAATGGGTAGCCATAATACCGGAAACCGTGATTTTCAACATTTACACTTTTATAGTGTTTTCTCCATTTTCTTCAACTTCTATCTTTGTCTCACTAATTAACCAATTAATTTTTACTAAGATGAAAAACTTTCTTACCGGTGTATGTACACTAATGGCCATGGGTTTCACATTTGCACAAGCAAATATTGACGTAACAACTCAAACAGGAAACTGGAACGTAGCAACTGTAGATCAAACAGGTCTATTGAACATGAACACCTTGAATCAGGATGGAAACCGAAATACGGCGAATATCGATCAGGTGGGTGCCTTTAATACAAATGATGCAGAAAGTATAGGAAACAGAAACTCAATCACTGTAGACCAGACAGGTGTTGGAAACTCCAACGAAACCAGCCAAACCGGAAACCGAAATGTTTCAAGCACATGGCAGGTAGGATTTTTCAACTCTACAGAGCAAACGCAGGTAGGCCGAAGAAATGAAGTATCATCAACTCAGCTGGGAAGTGGTAACTCTGCCGTTCAAATGCAGGATGGAAGAAGAAACGAAGCCTCTTCTCTTCAATGGGGTGATGATAATATTGCCGCTCAGTTCCAGATTGGAAGAAGAAACTCGGCGGAAGGTACTCAATTCGGAAGCGGAAACCTTTTAGTACAATATCAGGAAGGTAATGACAACAGTGCAACCAACTATCAAATAGGGGACGATAACATTGCTGCGGCACTTCAGGTAGGAAACGACAATATGGCTATGGGCGCTCAGGTGGGTTCCGATAACTTATTGATCCAGCTTCAGCTTGGTAATGGTAACACTGCTTTGGATGCCCAATTAGGTAACGGAAACGTAGCTGCCATCAGCCAATACGGAGATGGGCACATTCATTTGGGCGCACAGGTTGGAAATAACAATTCTATGATGGTTACTCAATCTAATTAAGACTATTATAAATGCAATCTGAACAAAAGGAGAGGCCTTGCTTCTCCTTTTTTCGGCTTAAAACTCTGAATTTATTCTTTAAACGTAAATGTATTTTAATATCATTTTTATGCTTAGAGTCCGTTTAAAATTTTGATTCATGATTTTTTTTAACGCAAAGATTTTATGGCTCTCTGCTTATTTTTAGAAGGCAAAGACAAATGAATTTGCTTCGCGAAGCTTGAAAATACAGCTTCATCAAATCAACTTGTTGATTCTTCTTTGCCCACTAGAATATACTTTGCTTTTGAATTAAAACTTTGCGTTTAAAAAATGATTTTGACTTTACTAAGTATAAATACCTACAAAGATACCCGAAAACCGTGATTTTAATTTTATACCAAATGCTCGTGTTTTATCCTGTTTTTCAATGATGTAACTTTAATTAAAATTAATGAAACCATGTATAAGTTGGGGTGGAGTGTCATTACACTTTTAGCTTTCGTTTCTGTGAAATCACAGCAGATTGATTGGGAAAACATCAACAGTAATACTGTTTTTAATGTCATTTCCAATCAAAATTCCGGACAGGGAATGTCTTATTCCAATATCCTTCAAATGGGTGATTTTAATACAGCAGAATTATCATTAAATGTCAAAACAGATATTTCTGTGAAACAGTTTGGCGATTATAATTCATTGTATTTTATCAATTCTTTTTCTGATGTTGAAGTAAAAACTTCTATCACTACACAAGGCTATAATAATATCGTAGATGTTACAGGAAGCAACAGTATTTCAGACGGAATGAAAATGAATGTAAAAGGTGATAATATGACGATCTTCATGCGAAACTATTGAACGTGAATTGAAATGAAAAATCTATATTCCTTGAAATTGTGCTTACTTTTTATTTTCCTGTCGGTTTTTCTTTACGGGCAGGAAGATAAAAAAGTAACTGCGAAGATAGAGAATGAAATTGTTGAAAATCAAATTAAACTAAAAGCCGTTGTCACCAATAACACACCCATTTACAAAGAACTGAATTATCTTTTAGTTTCCATTAAAAAAACAAGCAGCGGTAATTTATCCAACAATCAACAAAGTGGAAAATTTTCTATCAATCCGAATGAGGTTAAAACACTTTCTGAGATTAATATCAATTATGAAAAAAATTCAGCCTTAAAAGCTTTTCTATATATAAAAGATGAAGAAACACAAAAACTGATTACGAAAGACAGTCTGGAAATCAATCATGATCTGTTCAGGCGAAAAGTGAGTAAAGTGGAAGAAGATGTTGTTTTTGAATTAAAAGGGTTAACGATTGATGAAACCAAAAGCAAAGTAGGAAAAGATTTTTACGACTTATTTTATATTCAATACAGTCAGCAACCTGATAAAAGTAATTCTGCGATCACGGTTTCAGAACTTCCCGGACGTGGAACAAACGGACAGATTAATATTCAAATGGATGATAAAATTGTCTACAGTTTTATGACCAATCCGAGTGAAGATTATCTTAAAGATCAGGTGACAAATACTTTTAAATACATCAAAGAGTTCAATGCCAAGAAAAATTTGATTAAAAATGAATTTATATATTAAAACTACCACTCATGAAAACATTTACTTTGTTACTATTATTCATTACAGGGATGTTTTTGGGTAAATCTCAACAACTTGTCTATAAACCGATAAATCCGGCTTTCGGAGGCGATACTTTTAATTATCAGTGGCTGCTGAGCTCGGCAAATGCGCAAAACCAGTTCGACAGCAAAGATAGTTACAGCGATTTGCTTGGCAATTTAAATTCAATCGACAGTTTTAGTCAAAGTTTAAACCGACAGATTTTAAGTGAATTATCAAGAAAATTGTTTCAGGATCAGTTTGGTGATGGCGAAAGCATTCAACCCGGAAATTATCTTTTTGGTTCGTTGTATCTGCAGGTTACCAACACATCTCAGGGATTGCTGATCAATATTTTGGATACCGGAACAGGAGATCAGTCCGAAATTGTAATTCCGAAATAAAAATTAAAAACTCAACTAATCATGAAACTATATCATTACACCAGAATATTGTTCTGTGTTGTGCTCATCTGCTTTGCACAAGGTTGTGGTTCCGTTTTCGGATTGCCGTCTTCACCCGAAAAATCTACGATGGGCGAGTATACTTCTTATACCACCGATTTGAAAAATTTGCCTTTGCCTAAAGAAAAAATCGTCATTGGTGTGTATAAATTCCGGGATCAAACAGGGCAGTACAAACCTTCAGAAAATGGTAATAACTGGAGCACGGCTGTTCCACAAGGTACAACAACGATTCTTATCAAAGCGCTGGAAGACAGCCGATGGTTTACCCCGATTGAAAGAGAAAATATCGCTAATCTTTTGAATGAAAGACAAATTATCCGCTCTACAAGACAGGAATATTTAAAAGACGTGGATAAAAATTCTCAAACGTTGCCGCCACTTTTATATGCCGGAATTTTATTGGAAGGTGGCGTTATTTCCTACGACAGCAATATTATGACGGGCGGTCTTGGTGCGCGATATTTCGGAATCGGAGCTTCTACGCAATACAGACAGGATAGAATTACCGTTTATCTTCGCGCGATTTCTACGTTAAATGGTGAGATTTTAAAAACCGTTTATACTTCTAAAACCATTCTTTCAACCAGTGTTAACGGCAGTTTTTTCAGATATATTGATACCGAAAGATTGTTGGAAGCCGAAGTTGGGCTTACCCAAAATGAGCCCGTGCAACTGGCAGTAACCGAAGCTATTGAAAAAGCGGTAAAATCTTTAATCGTTGAAGGAATTCGGGATAAGATCTGGGGAAAATCTGTTGATGCGATGAATAATTATCAGGCAGTTTTGGATGAATATGAAAGAGAACAGACAAAGAATAAAGACCGTGTGATAGGAAACCGATTTCCCCATAACAACAGACAGCAACTTTCTTTTTTTGCCAATGTGGAAGCTCAAAAAGTGCGTGATGATTATGTAAATCCTAAAATGAATATTGGTGGAAAATTAGGAATGAAATTTTTCCTAAATGAAAACTTCAACATAGAATTCAGCGGAAGTTATTTCACTTTGGAAAACGAAAATATTGTGAAACGCAGTTATCTAATTCCAGAAGCGAATGTTGAATATCTGCTTTTTCCGAAATATAAATTCAGTCCTTACCTCTACGGTGGTTTTGGGGCGATGTATTCTAAGTTTAAACCTCAATACAAAGGTCAGTTTGGTGGCGGATTAGAATATCTGGTGAGTAAAAATGTTGCTGTGCGAGCTTCTTCGCAATATGATCTTGGGTTTAAAGATGATTGGGAAGGCTTGATTAATGGGAAAAGAAAAGATCAGGCATTACGATTTTCGTTGGGACTCAATTTTTACATCGGAAACAAATAAAAAAGTAAACTATGAAAACTTTAATTAAAATATTCAGCATTATTTTACTTTTCGCCTTCTTTTTTTCCTGCAGTGAAGAATTGGTAGATCAGGCGCAAACAGGCTCAATAAAAGGAAAAGTGGTAAAAAGAGGAACAAATACAGCGATTGCAAATGTGAAAATTTTTACAGCGCCAACTACTCAAACTGTTTTCACCGCTGAAGACGGAACTTTTGAAATTAAAGATATGCCGATAGGAAATTATTCTGTAAAAGCCGAATTGTCGGGATATGTGACGAATTTTCAAGGGGTCAATATTCAAAATCAAAATCAATTGGTGACGGTAGTTTTTGAAATGGATGATGATACTTCCCTCAATTCGCCACCTACCACACCACAATTATTGAGCCCGACAGATAATTCTGTCAATCAGCCTTTAAGTGTTGAACTAACCTGGAGCTCCACAGATCCCGATAAGAATGATATTCTGAAATATACTGTAACGGTTAAAAATAATTTAACCACAGATGTTATTCAGGTGAATGATTTACAGACGAATCATTACACTCTTTCTAATTTGAAATTTGGGGTAAGTTATTTTTGGCAGGTTTCTGTTTCGGACGGAATTCATCCTGCAGTTTTAAGCGCTACGAGTAAGTTTACTACAAATACCGTTCCTGCAAATCGTTATCATTATGCCCAAAAACAAAACGGAAATATGGTGATTATTTCAAGCGATGAAGCAGGAAATAATTTTCAGTTTACCAATTCGTCTTACAACAGCTGGCGTCCGCGAAAAAATAATAATGCAGGTTTAATTGCTTTTCTACGTACAGAAGGCGGAAATACGCATTTATTCACAGCAAATCATGATGGCTCTAATGTTTTTAAAGTAACCACCGTTCCCGTTGCAGGTTTTAATAATTATGAAATGGATTTTGCCTGGAGCACCAACGGAAAAGAACTTTTATATGCGAATTTTGATAAATTATATAGAATTAATAAAGACGGAAGCGGTCTCACATTGGTTTATACAACACCCGATGGAAGCATGATCTCCGAATGTGATTGGAGCTACGACAGCAGCCAGATTGCGATTAAAACTAATAATTTCAATGGGTATAATACTAAAATTTATATTATTGATATGATGGGAAATATGGTGAAATCCATTCTTTCCGGAATGCCGGGTGCGAGTGGCGGGCTGAATTTTTCCGTCAACGGACAATATCTTTTGTACACTCGTGATGTTTCGGGGCATGAAGATGCCAATTACAGACAACTGGATTCGCATATTTTTATGTATGATTTAACGACTAATGTTAATCACGATATTTCGGTGGAAAGCGATAAAGTATTGGGAACAAATGATCTCGATCCGCGATTTTCACCCAACAATGCACAGATTGTTTTTATGAATACTTCAAATGATAATATTTCTCAAAGAAATGTGATGGTAATCGACCTGAGCAGCTCTTTAACCGATCTTACACGGGCAAATCTTTTCGGCAATGCAGAAATGCCCGATTACGAATAATATCAAATTAACCTGAGAATCATTTTCAAAAAGAATTCCAAACTTGCGCATAAGTTTGGAATTTCTTTTGGGTCAATTATTTAGTTAATATTAGTCTATAATATGGTTTTCCAACGCGTATTTTACTACGCCAACTGAATTTTTTACGTTTAATTTTAAAAGAATTCTTTTTCGATGTGTTTCCACCGTGTTGATGCTGATGAAAAGTTTTTCGCAGATATCTTTACTGCTGAGTCCGTCGCAGATGAGTTTTAGGATTTCCATTTCGCGTTTGGTTAATGGATCTTTAATATGAAGCTTTTGTTGACTCTGATCACTACTGATGAAGCTTATCATTTTATTCTTTGCATTATCACAAATATACACCTCATCGGCCATCAGACATTGTATTGACCTTAAAAACTCATCATAATTACTGCTTTTATCCAGATAACTTTTAATGCCTTTGTTGAATAATTTTCTAATGTCTATCACATCGTAGCTGTTCCCAAAAATGATGATTTTAATATTTTTATGCTTTGATGTAATGCTCTCGACAGATTTGCAAAGTTCCGTAAGCATCAGCATGTTTGAGCTTATCATGAGGAATTCCGGAGCTTCTTCCTGTAATTGTTGTGAAAGCTTTTCCTGAGAATTGCAGATATCAATTGAATTAAAAATTTTACTCTGAGCAAGGAGTTTTGATAAGCCTTCTGTATATAACATCGGTTCATCAAAGATGGTCAATCTTGGCTTCATCATGGATAGTTTTAGTTGATATAAAAATAGGAAAAAAACTTTATAATTGATGAAAAATGTTTAAAAATATTCAATTAATATAATAATTATTGATAATTAATTTAAGTTTTAATTGGTTTTTTACTAAATAAATCCCTTTGGGTGGAGTTTTGAGTGTTAAAATTAGAGTTATTATTGTTAAAATATAATATTGATAGGTGTTTTAAAGATTTTAAAATAATTAATTTTTTATTTAACTAACACAATTGGGATATGTTTCACCGGAAAATTTACCGACTTCGCGATGAAACAAAATTCATTGGCTTTATGATGAAGCTCTTTTGCTTTTTCAATCATGCTTTCATCAGAAACAGTTACCGTTGGGTTTAATGTTACTTCTGAAAAATGACCACTTCCGTTGGTTTCTTCAACCATAATTCCGGTTGCATTGTCTGTATATGCTGTCACGATAACGCCTTCTACAGAGCAAAAATGAAGATACCAAAGCATGTGGCAGGAGGATAGGGAAGAGAGCAGCATATCTTCAGGATTATGCTTTTTTTTATCACCTCGAAAAGCGGGATCAGATGAACCTTCAATTATCGGCTTATTTTCTACCGAAATGGTATGGGTGCGTTCGTAGTTTCTGTAATTATCGGTTCCGGTTCCTTGGTTGCCTGTCCATTCAATCGTGGTTTTGTAGTGGTGTTCTTTGCTCATTTTTATTTAGATAAAAGTGTGTAGAATTTAGATTTATTTAGGATTTCATTTAGCTTGTTTTTTATCTCAGCTTCAGATAATTTTTTAAAATTAGAATCATATAAATAATATCTCTATTAAGAAACTTAATATAATTTACAGTAATATTAGTATTGTTTATAACTGTTTCTTTTGTGTATACAGCTTTAAATGACTCTTCAAAAAGTTTTTTTAATTCTACTTTTTTATATTTTTTTAAAAGAGTTTTATGTAATCTCGACAATCCCGCTGAATTTTCTCTTAGAAGATTTAAAACAGGTATTAAAACATCATATAATTTTTCATCATTTTTAAGATTTATATAACATTCTGAATACATATTTACAGTATCAAATAAGTCTGAGATAAAAGCATTTCCACAATTTACTCTGTAAGAATATTTTTGTGCTTCGTCAAGGTAATTTACTGCTTGTTCGTAGTTTTTATTCCTTAGTTCAATACTTGCTAGCTTCATATAGATTTCTTTTGAAAATCTTTCACTTTGTTGTTCAAGAAAAACTCCATGCTGCTTATGTTCTTTCCTTTGTTATCAGAAATAAATTTCAGTGTCGTTAAAAAAGTTTCTTTTGCTGCATTGTATTTTTTAAGCTGAAGTTCTGTGTAAGCTTTTCCATTTAAGGCGGAAAAAGTATATTCAGAATTTGGGAATGTTCTTAAAAACTCATTATAATTTTCTAAATTATTTTTATTGAGTTCAAAAGCATATTTCTTTTTATTTGGTATATGTTTCTTTAAAGAATTGCTAAATAATACTTCATCGCGCTCTTGATTAAGTTTGTATATTCTTTCGTAGAAAATTGAATCCTCTTTAATGTTTTCTTTCTGTGCAAAACCAAGACAAGAAATTATCAATAAAATAAAACAGAGAAAATTTTTCATGCTAAAATATCAGTTTTTATTGAAACGGGAAATGTATTAAATTAGTCTTTTATTAAACAAAAAAACCTCCAGACAAAGTCCAGAGGTTGAAATTTTTTTTAATTAGAATATCCAATCAATTCTTCTTTGTTAGAATTGTAAATTCTGTATTCTAAATACTTGAAAGAATCTCTTGGGATCACGGTTACCCATTTTTTATACTTGATAAACCATTTCATCTGGATACTTTTGATGCCTTTGGTAAGGTAAGCTTCCACAAAAGGATGTACGTGAAGGTACAATTTCCCTTTTTCTTTTTGCATAATGGTTCTCAGGGTTTCACCCATTCTTTCAACAATAACGATCGGAGCTACAATTTCTCCGTCTTTATTAGGATTTTCTTCTTTGGTTTCAATTTGTTTCTCCGGACGGTTTCTCTGTCTGGTAATCTGTATCAAACCAAATTTACTTGGCGGAAGAATCTTATGACGTGCTTTATCACGCTTCATTTCTTCCTTTAGATGCTCGAACAAATCTCTTCTGTGCTCAGGATTTGGCATATCAATAAAATCGATTACGATAATGCCGCCCATATCTCTGAGGCGAAGTTGTCTTGCAATTTCTGTAGCTGCCATTTTGTTCACTTTCAAAGCGTGTTCTTTATTGACAGCAGTTCCGGTAGTAATATTGTTCCCGGAGTTCACGTCTACTACGTGTAGTGCCTCTGTGTGTTCTATCACAAGATAAGCACCTTTTGAACTTGGAATATTTACGTGTTTTCCAAAGCTTTGTTTAAGCTGTTTTTCTACGTTATAATATTCGAGAAGAGGAATGTGGGAGTTATAGAAATGAACGATGTTTTTTCTTTCCGGAGCAATTACCTCCAGATAATTCTTCATTTCATCAACCATTTGTTCGTCGTCACAAGTAATGCTTACGAAATCCTGGTTGAAATTATCCCTTAAAATAGCTGAAGCTTTATCGTCTTCGCTTAAAACTCTTGACGGAACCTTGTTTTTCTGAATGTTTTTAAAAGTGCTTTCCCATTTCTGAATCAGTTGATTCATGTCATTATGAAGGTCTGCTACTTTTTTTCCTTCCGCCACTGTTCTTATGATCACACCAAAACCTTCTGGTTTTATGCTTTCAATAAGGGTTCTCAGTCTTTCTTTTTCCTCAAAGCTTTTCACTTTTTTGGAAATTGAAACTTTGTTGTCGAAAGGTATAAGAACTAAGAAACGCCCCGTTAAAGAGATTTGCGTAGAAATTCTTGGTCCTTTTGTGGAAATAGGTTCTTTGGTAATCTGTAGCAAAACAACGTCGTCTTTCGCGATTACTTTGTCTACAGTTCCGTTTTTGTCAATTTCGGGTTGTATCTCGAAATTTTTTAAGCTTGAAGTGCTTTGTTTTTTAGAGATCGTGTCTCGCAAAAACTTTCTATAGGTAAGATATTGTGGCCCAAGATCCTGATAATGCAAAAAAGCATCTTTTTCGTAGCCGATGTTTACAAAGGCGGCATTCAGGTTCGGTGCCAGTTTTTTTACTTTTCCTACAAATAAATCCCCAACTATAAAATCACTTTTGTCCTCTTGCTCATGAAGTTCACATAGTCTTCCGTCTTCCAGCAATGCAATCTTTGTAAGATCATCTTCATGCGAAACTATTAGTTCTTTCTTCATTTTGTTAAGATAAATAATTTTGTAAGATCATAGGAAATAAGCTTTTTTAGTTATAATAAACTGTTTTTAAATATAAGAATAATCTCAGATGTAAAAATAGTATTACAAGCATAAAAAATCATCCCGCTTTTTCTTTATAATCTTAATAGTTGCAAAACAAAATATAGTCGGTGAGGTTTTAAAATATTAAAATCACCAACTATATTATTATATTGTAAATCTCGAGAAAAAGAGATTATTTTTTCTTCTTATGTCTGTTTGCTCTTGCTCTTTTCTTTCTCTTGTGAGTTGCAACCTTGTGTCTTTTTCTTTTCTTTCCGCTTGGCATAATTTTAATTTTTTAGTAACTAGTTAATATTCAGTTAATGTCTTATTTTACTGCAACTTTTGTTTTTACTTTCTCTACAAAAGATTTTGAAGGTTTGAAAGCAGGAATGTTATGAGCAGGAATCTCAATTGCAGTGTTTTTAGAAATATTTCTTCCTGTTTTAGCAGCTCTCGTTTTAATGATAAAAGAACCGAAACCTCTTAGATAAACGTTATCCCCATTATACATAGAAGTTCTGATCTCCTGCATAAAAGCTTCTACAACTTTCTGTGTTTCATTCTTTTCTGTTCCCAACTTATTTGAGATGGTGTTTACCAATTCTGCCTTTGTCATTTCCTTTTTTAATTTTAAATTTTAGGTGTGCAAATTTAGTTAAAAAAATTGAATACTAGCAAATTAGTGACAAATTATTTTTACCTGAAAAGTTGAGATTTGAATGTTTAGTTTCTATTAATATTATATTAACTCACCTTTACGCATCCGATTTACATGCTGGAATTGTAATATCCATGTTCTACGCAGAAGCGGATGAGGTGCAGTTTTGTCTTCAGCCCCAGCTTCTCTGTAAGTCTGTTGATATACGTGTCAATCGTCCTTGTACTGAGGTTTAGCTTTTCTCCGATCTCTTTATTACTGAAGCCTTCATAGCAGAATTTCATTAGCTGAATCTCGGTTGAAGAAAGCTCTTCCTGGCTTTTTTTCTGACGTTCCATATACTCTGTTACAGCAAGTGGTTGTTGCTCCCATTCTTTAGAATATTTTTCAAAATCGAAGGTGTCGGAAGCTATTTTACCCTTAATAATATCTTTAATGACATTACTTTTTTTCTGACAGTAATAAATATTTGGGATTTTTGAAAGAATTTCCGCCATATCTTCCTGATATGTTCCGGAATAAGTAATAATTGGAGTTTCGCTATTGTTTTTTCGGATGTATTTTATGGCTTCAATGCCACTGAGAACAGGCATGAAAAGTTCCACAATAAACACATCTTCCTGCCTTCTGTAGATTCTGTTTACCAGTTCGTGGCCGTTATTACAGTCATTCAGAAGCATATAGAAAGGATTTTCTTGCAGCGTTTTGATCATTATTTTTTTGAAATAAAAATCGCTGTCTGCTATTGAAAACCGTACAGTATTGCTTAAAAGTTTGCTCACTTTAATATCGATTTGGTGTAGATATATAAAATTTTTGGTGGTCTAAGTTATGAAAATCTGATGAATGTGAAAATTAATCTTAAATTAATTAACAAAGCTTCATTATTTTACTAAAAAAGATAAATTTTGTGCATAAATTATTTTTTTTATAAATTCACCATCCCAAACAAATCACAATTATTATGTCTTCGAACAGGGAGAAAAAATTAAACAAGTCAGACGTCAGAGCGGGCATTTGGAAATTCGTTCTGTCATTTATAGCATTGTCGGCCGTATCCTTCATGGCTGTATTTTTCTTTTTTAAAAGCTATGATCTGCAACGAAAAGGTATTCAGAAGGAGGTAGACGAGTACAAAAACCTACTGAGCCGCAACGAGCTCCTCAAAATTCAAATCGATAGTATACACTACAGAATGACTCTGCTAGACATCAATAAAGTAGAGAATGATATCTTTCTGAGAAATTATATCATGGATAACGTACGTGATGCCAAAAACATCATGGGAGCAGATAGTGCGAAAAATTTTAAGCATTATTCTGTTTTGCTGAAACATCTTGAACCTATGTTGGCTTTAAAAACACAGATCATTAATATTTCGAATAAAGAGCAGACTGCCCTGAGAGATCTTAATGAATGTATGGGGAAAGTGGTGCGTGTAAACAGCGAGCTGCGCGTAGACCCTACCAGAAAGTTTACCGGAAGTAGAAAAAGAAGATAAAAACACAAGCTATGCAAGGACAAATTACACTATCAAAAAAAGAAAGACACTATCAGTTTTTATATCTTGTACTGATGCTTTTGGCAGCGTTGATATTTTTAGGAATTATTTTTCTGAAAGGTTTTGAATCACCTTTTTCATCTTCAGATATGATCTCTATCCAGACGTTGGATCAGAAATCGAAGTTCGATCAGCAGCAGAAGATCGTTCAGCCATTATTAGACAGTACTTTTACGCAAATCAGTAAACTGACGGATGAGGCGCCGCAGCCTTTTGAAGAAAACAATATTCGATACGGAATTAATGATATTGCCAATTCTTTCGAAAATGCAGGCGTTACAGATCTTCGTAAAGAGGGATATCCTCAGATTGCGCAGTTTTACAAAATGTACTTTGATGATAAAAAACTAATCTCAAAGAAATCTGAAAACATTAAAATATTCGAAAAGCAGTTTCAGGACTGTTCTATTGGCTTTAAAGAGAAAAAAGATCAGCTTCTTCAGCGCGATAATGCTTTAAAATCAAGAAACGAATAAAGACCAACACACCTTAGAAACATCACACAATACATCACAATTATTAACTATGAATTATTTTCAAAAGAACAAAAAGAACATTATCATTGGTGTTATCGCAACCCTGCTTATAGCCGCATTGGTGGCTTTGTGGCTGCAGAAAAAGGTTATCCATTCTGCGGATGACATTGTAGGCGTTGTGTACCCATCTTCAGTGGCGGTAGGAGATACGCTTTCCTTTGAAGATAAGACTAAATTTGCGAAATTCAAGAAATGGGATTTTGGAGATGGCGCGACTTCCGATAAGAGCAAAGGGTTTCACTTTTACAATAAACCGGGATATTATCAGGTAACGTTGATTATCGATAATAAATATTCTAAATCTTTTCCCGTTTTGGTATCCGCAAGAGGGATTCCTAAGCCTAAAGACAGCATAAAATCTACCACAAGCATTGATGCGCAAACTCAGGCGATGCAGTTTGAAAACGTACAATTCCGTGCGATTTCTGATGCTAAACAGTTTACATGGAAATTCGGGGAAACAGGAAATATCGATTCTAAAGAAAAACTGGCGATTTATTCTTACAAAAAACCGGGAGATTATACCGTGACTTTGTATACAGACGAAAACGCTGAACCTATTTTGCATCATATCAAAATTCTTCAGGCTTACAATCCTTTAGACGATGAAGAAGTAACGGTGGAAGATTCTTATGCTAAAATTGATAACGATTTTAAATATCATTTACAGCAAATTGCCAACGGCAACAGCTTCAACATCCATTACAATTATTTGCTTCAAAAATACCTGTGTAACAACGAAAATACGGTTGTGAAAGTAAACGACAGCAAGCAGAATAATTTCTACATGTACTGCGCCGGACTTCAGTTTGATAAAAACAACGTGATCCAAACCGTGAAGGTAAACTTCGACGATGCGCAAAATTGTGTAACCAAAGTAGACATCAACCAAAGCAAATAAAAACTATGCCCGGATTTTTTCGGGCAAGCCAATCATAAAAGAAAATTAGGATGAAAAATAAATTTCCTCTAGCAGCATATTACATAGGAGTTTCAGTGTTGTTAACGAGCTGTCAGGTAAAATTACCTTCGAAAAGAACTCCCGAGCCTTCGCAGTATGGTCAAATAGATAATTCTTCAGTAATTAACGGTTATCCGAAAAAGGCTACACCGTGGATTGCTATTTCAGACCGATCACGAAATACGGCTTATTTAGATAAAAGTGATGAAAAATCATATAAAGAAGTGAAATTTTTAGAGCCTTTAATGGTTTTAAAACATCGTGACGGAATGGTAAAAGTAGCCGAATATATTCCGGATGCTTTAATGAAAAAGGTTTCGTCTAAACAGATTAAAACGTACGGATGGATTCCAGAATCTGATCTTCTTTTGTGGAACAATTCTTTGAAAAGCGAAAAGACAGGTTTTCCTGTGAGAGTCGCGGTTGTTCCGAGTAATAGTGATGTAATTCGAAGCGCTGAAAGGTATTATAAAAACGATTCCATCATGGTTTTCAATTCTCCAAGTCTTATCGAGCAGGCGAATGTGAAAATCCCGAACGGACAAATGGTTTATGTGTACAAACAGGCAGAAAACAACAAACGATTTTTAGTTGGGAAAAAGCCGAGTGTTGATATAGATAGTATTAATTCGAGTTTATACGGATGGGTAAGTTCCAACGTAATTTCCGCTTGGGGAGAGCGTTCTGCGGTAAAAATGAAAAATACAACGGGCGTGAAAGAATCTTCATTGGGAATTCACGAAGGTGCTCCCGGAATGCCGGATAGCGAAAATAAAACTGCCGTTTTGTTGACCGATGTTAACAAAAGAACGCCTTTGGATAATATTTTCCCAATTACTTTAGCTTTAAACGAAAAAGAAACACCAGATTCTAAAACGAAATATTTTACGAATATTTTAGATTATAGTAAAAATTATGTTTTCAATGTTTTAGGTGAGCCGATCTATTTTGATCGCTATCGCGAAATTACAGAGAAAAACAAACGGGCAAATATTGTTTTTGCATTGGATATCAGTGCTCCAAATGCTCCGTATGCGCCTATCGTAAAGTCTTTATTGCAGGATTTACAGCTTAGATTTGAAAAACCGTCTTACTTTAATCAGGTAAAATATGGAGTGGTGTTGTATAAAAATAATTCTTGTGGAGATAATGTCGCTGTTTCTCCTTTAAGCACAGATTATAGCAAAATCACAACATTTATCGATCAGAAAACAAACGAAATGAACTGCCCAAGTAATAACGGCTATCAACCGGTAAACGAAGGCTTGATGGCGGCAGGAAATCTTCTTTCTAATTTTCCTGATGAAACGAATATCGTGATCGGAGTAGGAACTTCTGCTAACCAAAGCGGAAATATGTATGGAGTTATTAATTCTTTGACGCAGGCTCAGGCAAGATTAATTATGTTTCAGACAAGTGCTAGATCATCAGATACTTACAATGATTATGTGTTGATGGCTGAAAATGTTGTAACAAATACCGCTAAAAATATTGCTGAACTGAAAAAACAGAAAATAATTAATCAAAATGATGTTTTAACTAAAAATAATTTTAGCTTAAAAGAAGGTGAAACCGGCTTCTTCTCATTAGATTATCCAAAACAAAGTATGTCTCAGGGGTTTGTGATTTTTCCTAAAAAAGGAGATATTGGTACTCCGGGATTCCTGAAAAAATCTGTGGACAGCCTAATTGCTCAGGTAACTTTAGACAATTCAACCATTGATAAATCGTTGAATGATTATTTCCACTCTTCAGTTGGGGCTGGGAAAACGGATGTTGATATCAAGTACAAATATCTTTATCCGGGGCTTACGAATCCTGTTCCGGCGGGGATTGCCGCTCAGTTGATCAATTACGGAAGTCCGTTTTTGGTGAAAGGTTATATTCCAAAAGATTTGAAAGACTACAAACCGGGTCTAGAAAAAGGTATTTTGATTTCTGAAACTGAATACGATAATTTGAAAGCTTTCTATACAGAAGTTTACGAAAATACGGGCGCAGGAAGAACAGATTTCAGCCAGTCGAGAGCAATCAGAGAATATATTAAACTTTTGAAAAAGTATAATCCTACCCTGAAATTTATGGATAAAGGTGAATTATACCAACAGCCGATGGCTTATACCGTTGGAGTAAGTACTGGTTTTGATAATTCTGAAGAAGAATTAATGGCTAAATACAACTTAAAAGGCTGGAAAAAATCTGACATCATTACCAATGAAACGGTAAAAACATATTTCGCAAGCTATAAAAACCTGGCAGAAAGAATGTTGATGCACAGAAATGATCCAGCAGTGAAAATCAAGCAGAACGGACAGGAATTTTATTGGCTGAATGAATACTTTATGCCCACCATGATGCCTGTGGAAGAGCCAGAATATACTAAGCATTAATATGTTAAGAATACTAAAAAGCAGAAAATTATTTCTGCTTTTTTCTTTTTTGATGTAAAATTTTTATCTTTACATTACCCAAATCATATAAATATTATGTCAGATCAATCATCACCTCATGAAGGCAAACACTTTGTCGTTCAAAAAGGGAAGGCGCAATGCGACAAGGGTGATCAGTTCCCTCAATATAAAGTGACTGTTCACGAGCATCACTACTGGAATGATTCTGGAGGTAGCGCAGATTACCTTGCCGTTACAGAAGACGATTTACAGTTTAATCCTCAAGGTCCGAGTTTCGGAAAATGTTTGCTTAAACCTACTCCGGGAGGTTATTTGCCTTGTGCCTATGCTCCTGCTGGGAAATGGCAGAAAACGTATGAGAATGTAAAGGTAATGGGCAAAAAAATAGTTACCGAAGCTTCTGAACTGCAATGTACTACCGGCGGAAAAATTACGATAAAAGACCACGGGCAACGTGGAGAAATGAGCAAGAAGAATGTGAAAAATGCAGACAGTAAAACGGTGCAGAACATTAATCCGCTTGTGAAAATGGATGACTTCAAAGAAGCTGTTGAAGAAAGTGAAATAGATGCTTATTAACCTTAAAAACACTTTCTGATATGTCTAAACAAGGAGTTTCAAAAATTTCAGGAAATGCCTCTCCCAAAGTAGGAGAGAAAATTGTATACAAAATAGATTCCTGGTATCCTGCAACGCCAGAGGATCAGAAAAATCCTGCAAGGGTAACCTGGGAATTGTTCAAAAAACGTTCAGACGGTAAGTTTACCTCAACCAATATTAAAAAAGTAGGCGACAGCAGTTTTACTTTTGGTGAAGTTGCGCACAAAAACACCTACCGCTTAGAAGCTTATCTTCATCAACCTGAAGGAAGTGGACCAACAACCATTGACATCAATCCTCAGCAGACTGCGATTCCAAAGATCAATAAAGTGGATTTGCATTATGTTGATGATTCTAAAGGAAATACTTTTAGCTATACTGAAAAATTAGTTGCCAAAGCACAATGCGTCAATCTTTCAGGCGAAAAATTGTTGTTTACCCTTTGGGAAGATGATGCAGCAGGAGATGGGCACAATTCTAATAATTTATTTGTTGATAGCAAGCAAGTTACCGTGGAGCGAAATGGCGTGGCAACCGCAGAATTTGTTTTAACGAAAGCTTTAATGCAAAAAGCTGCGAAAGGTGAGGTGGATGCAAAAGAACTCGAGTTTTATGTTACCGTAGAATATTACAAGAATAAAAAACATGCAACAAATAATGTTGATGTTAAAAATCCAGATTACAAACCACCTGTAGTAACACCTAAACCTGCTCCACCTCCAAAATCCAAAGCTCCGGCTTCACCGCCGCCAGCTGCTAAAACTCCGAAAGCTGCGGGGTCTCCGGCTGCCCAAAAGCCTGAATCTAAAAAAGAAGAAAAAGGCATCATAGACAGAGCAACGGAGTCTGTTAAAAATAAATTGGGCGAACTTTGGGACTGGTGGGAATCTCCAGGTGTGGTAAAGCCTCAACAAAAGCCTACTGTGCAAAAACCTGAAGGTAAAACCGTTAGCCAGGTTGGAAATGTAAAAAAGGAAACCTTTAAAAAAGTGGTGGGCTTAGGAAAAGAAGCTGTTATTTATATTTCAAGCGAAATTGCTACGGAAATTAAACTGGATAAAGCAGGTAAGCTGGAATCGTATCCAGACTACGGAGGTTACAACGGCATGGAAGAATACAAAGAAAATAATAAATTGTATAGCAAAAAAGTTTCTAACACCAGAAGTGCCTTTCCGCTTTATAAAATGTATATTTATCGAGGAAGTACGATTGGAGAAGCTGTAAAAAAATTAAAGCAGGATTTAGAGTTTAAAACTCATGAAAATGCTGAATCTGAAGTTTTAACAGTGGCCAGACATGCTCAAACCAATAATAAAGATTACGGGAAAAGTGGGCCATTGCCACCAAATACGGTTGATTCATTGTATAGAATTCGATATATGCAAGCTTGGAATCATGCTAAAAAAGAAAGTTTCAGATATAGAATCGTTACCGATAATACAACGAATCTGAAACCTGTAACCGATGTAAAAAAAGAAGTTTCCAGCGGTGCAATGACTTTGGGAAGTAGAAGTTCAATTTCTATAGATCCTTGGAGGTCTTCGGGGCTTATCGGCTGTGTAGGTATCAGAAATTCTGATGGCGAAACACATTCTAGCTGCGCCAAAGAATATCCTAATCAGGATGCCGCCAACTACAAGTTTATTTATCATGCTTTAAATAATTATCTTGAAGGTATTGTTCCGGAACTAAAAGGAGTGTATGGAAGAAGAGGCTATTCCAGTGATGGAAAGGTAGCAGTGGCGGCTTCAACGTATGAAGAAGAAATAAAAGTTTTTGTATTGGTAGATCCGCTTCCGGAATTAAGTGCTTGTAAATTAAATCTTAAAAAAGACGGAAGGGAAGAGTTTTATAAAGAATTCGGAACGGCAGCGATAGATTTGGTTGAAAGTAAAGGAAAATCTAATAAATTTAAAGGACTTTATATGGTGGCTCAAAGAAGACAGGAAAATGGCTTCAAATTGGCTGTACCAAATAATAATCCGATGAATATTAAGGGGAGCGGAGATTTAGGATCTTCTCCTTTAAAAACGCATGAGTACGAAAATGGTAAAAAAGTAAATTTAACAGACGGTTTTGCCAATTTCTCTACTGTTGAAAAAGGGTTTGAAGGCTATCTTTCGTTATTGGATAAAAATTATAATGATGCCTATAATGCGATTTTAGATGATACGAAAACGGTAGATGACTTCCTGAATGGCATGCAGGATAACGGAAGATTGGGCGCGTATGCTACAGATCCTAATTACAAAACTTTAATTAAAGGAATTTTTAATGGGGTAGTGAAAGATTATAAAGCAATTTTGGAATATAAATTGTGTCGTGAGAAAAAAGAAGACGAGAAAACTAAAATTAAAAAAGACATTGAGCTTTTGAATAAACTTAAATAAATCTAATATGTATTTTAAAAATAAATTAGTTCTTTTTTTACTATGCCTGCTATTTTACAGTTGCGACGGACAAAAAACGAAGCCTAAAAACTGCAATAGTGATGAAGCCATGAATACCGTAAATGCCTTGCCGGAAGTAAAAAAACAAAGTAAATATGTAGATTCTCTTTCCAAAGGTAAGCAACATTTGTCTTTCATGGTAGATTCTTTAACGGTGAAAAATAAGCCGTTTTACAGAGTGAAAACAGGATTTGACGGGCCGGTGAGGTGGGAAACTTACACCATTTTTTATGTAGATAAAAACAATTGCAGTGATGTTTTAGTAGATGATGTTGTTTCAGGAAATATTATTTCGTTGGAGCAATGGAGAAATTTAAATAAAAAAAAGCCAAAAATGACCAACGATAATACAACAGATACAAAAACAGCTTCTTTTGCTGATCTTTTTGATGAAGGAAGTAATATAGATTTTACGCCCGCAGACCTTTCTAAAAATACTCCTGAAATCAATGCTTTCAAATCGAAGTTGTCTGCATTTGAAGCTTCAAACCCGGAGCCTTCAGATTTTGATTTTGATGATTTGTCATTGCTTATTAATAACGAAACGTTCAGCAATAATGAGCGATTTGTCAATAGTTCGTGGCTGGAGTATTTCATGAATAAATATCCTTTCAAACGTCCTATTACAGATAAATTGATGAATTTAGCCATCGCTCAGGAAGATCTTTCTGCTGTTAAAATTTTAAGCAAAAATTATATTTTCTCTCAAAAAGAAATTGAACAGGCTAAAGAAAAGAAAGTGTATAAAGATGGATTGCATGGCAAGCTTGATACTGAAGAATATTACGATCCTGCATTTTCGAAAATTGATCAGATTTTAGCATTTATTACAACTTCATATTCAAAAAACCACATTCAGGATCCGGATGGGTTTACCAATTTGAGGAAGGATAAAACCACAACTTCGCAGATTTTAGATAAAATAAATTCCGGACAAAATGTTGATGTTGTAGACAATTATGGAGATTGGTTTTTGGTTAAAACGAAAACTGGCAAAGAAGGATATGTTCATAAAACAAGAATAAAATCAATTTAACGTAAAATTAATTTAATCAAAAATATCAGAAGCTGTACGAGATTGTGCGGCTTTTTTTATTTCAACTGAATTTTTAAGTTCTTTTAAGTTTACAAATGTTTAGAAAAATTTAAGATTTGGTATTAAAATTGCTAATGAGATGTTAACAAATGTTAAATCTTATGATTCGAAAAAACTTTATTAGCTTAAGTGTTTTAGCTTTTTTATGCCTTTACTCCTGCAAACAAACGGAGACTGTGGCGGCAGCTACTAATACTGAAAATCATGTTCCTAAAACCAATTCTTCTAAAAAGGTTGTTCCTCTGAAAACCGACTCAATAAAAGAAGTAAAAACTGCTGTAATTGATTCTCTTAATGCCAAAGAAATTCTGACATTAGAAGGGAAATACAATGCAAAAACATGTGAAAACGGAAGATTTTCAATAGAATTAACCAATAAAGACGGGAAAAAAGTAGGATACAAAATCTACGACAGCAAAAAAGTAATTGCCTCTGGAAGAGCAAATATTGCTAAATCTGCAAACAAGAATGAATTTGATATTTCCCTTGGCGCAATGGGAGGTCTTTTGAAGGGAGATACATTGGTTATTCAGAATTATGGAAATTCAATGAACGAGTTTGATCATTTTGGGCAGTGTGCCGACAAATACCTTAATTTCATCAAATAACAACACGATATCGTTTTAAAATTTTAAAAGCATTCAAATTTTTTGGATGCTTTTTTTATGAATTTAAATGTGAACCATCATTGTGATTTGTCATTCTGTAAGATATTATGCACATCATAGATTTTGATAAATAAAATTTTTAAACTAATTTGGTTTACGCCAAAAAACAAAACTATGATTATTCATTTTATTCTTTCCGGCGAAACGTTGGAAAGTATATCTGAAAAAATACATCTCGAAAATCCGAAACATCTTAAAGAATATCACAATCAAAGATGTTCTGCTCATGATTATATTCATGAAAATCTCATTCCCGGAAAGCGCCTTTTTGTACCCAATATAGAGGAAATCAGAAATTTTAATCTGTTGAATGATGCGCCATTCAAAAGTCCGGAACTCAATCCTGTTTTAAATTTTGAGCCTAAAAATTTCAGCAAAATTTATTTTGTGAGAATTACCGAAGAAAAGGAAAAAGACGGTGAAACAAAAGACAATACACTTACGTATACGGCTTCTGTAAAGTGGGTTGAAACCATTGGCAATCAGCATACATTTTATCTTTATAAAAATAATTTTACCGATGGGCAATCCAGTAAAATGGCAGATTTGGCTATTGAAAGCATTCGGTCATTAAATCCTTTAATTATTAAAACCGACCTGAAAGGAAAGTTAATGAATGTAAGCTTAAAAGAGGAAACGATTAAAAATTTTAATAAAATAAAAGAACGTTTGCTCGATCTTTTTCCGGATCAATATGCCGAAATGTATATCAAAGAGTTTGAAATTGCGGTTTTAAATCAGGAATTATTTAATGAAAGAATGCAAGATGATCCTTTTATTAAGAATTATTTTGCGCCAGTTAGAAGTTCATTTACCAATGGAAAGTCTTTTTATGATCAAAAAATCGAAGATAAAGTAATAACGGTTCAGCAAATAGTAGAAGATGTAAATTATACTTCAGAAATTGTCCTTTTGCAGAATGTTTTTTCGATTTCAGAAGCAGATTTTAACGGGAAATATACACTTTACACCAAAACGGGAATTGTAAAAAAAGCAGATTTATATTATGATATATCTCTTTACGGGGTAAAATATTCTACTTTTTTTTCTTTTGATGAATTGTCTTAAAATACTGTTAGGATTAAGTTTATATTAAATTTTTAAATCCAAAGTCGTAGAATTACGACATCAAATCGTAGAATTACGACAAAATTTAAAAATTGTTTGAAAATGTTTTCAGAAAAATTTTAACCGTTTTATATTTGTATCACAATCACTGAATCACAAAATATTATTAACGATTAAAATTTACAAATCATGGCAGCAAATTCTAGAGGAATTTTAAAATTCAACGGGGGCGAGGGTCAGAAATTATTAAAGCTGAACTACAGTGTTTCAAGATCTACTGACGTATCTGGTAGAGTAGCATCAGACCCATCTAATGCAATCATTAAACTTACAGTGGAAGCTACTGAAAAATCAGACATCCTGGAAAGTTTACTAAATGGAAAATACAAGCCTACGCAAGGTGAAATTACATTCAACAAGTCTCACGAAGAAGGTACTTTAATTACTTTAAACTGGGAAAACGGATATGTAATTCAGCATGAGGTAGACTTCGACGCTGTTGACGAAAACAGTATGTTGATCAGCTTCGTTATCAGCGCAGAAAAAATTAACTATGGTAATTCTGCTTATGAAGGTCTATGGCCGTCATCTTAAGATTACTTTATCAACATTTATAAGAGAAAGACTGTCCCCAAAAGACGGTCTTTTTTGCCTAGCTAGTTTTGGTTTAATAATCTTGCATAAGGTATTCATTGCATATTATTTCGATATGTAATGTTTTCACTAAAAACAATTGTTTGGATAATTTTTTTTACCTTTAACCTTACCACAATCACACAATTATGTCAACGACACCTGAAAATATGCGCGGAACGAATTTTCGTCCCACTCAAAATGCAGACGGAGTATCAGATAATCATCACACCGGGATCAATCGTCTGGTAAAGTTATCTTTGGTTATCGAAGGCCAGGTCATCAGGTATTACAAGCATTTTAAACTTACACAGAGTGCAGCACGCCATCATCAGTTCAGCCTTACCTTGGCGCATGATGCGTTGGGCGATCGCCAGAGTCACACGCTTGATGAAGCCAATAAATTTCTCGGGAAAAGATTAACAGCCGTTATTTCCTATAAAGATATTGAAAGCAGCCCCGAAAGAACGTTTGTTGGGGTAATCACGGGAGTGGGTTTCAGTCAGGAAAAAATGAGCCTTGGAAATATCGTTTTGTCAGGTTACAGCCCAACTATTTTGTTGGATGGGGCTCCTCACATTCAAAGTTTTGGCGGCGGACAACCCGTAAATATGGGAATTATTGCAGATGATGTCATTAAGCAAGGTCTTGATAAAAGCCGATTTGATGTAAGAATTGATACGAATGATTATTCTCAAATTATTTATAGCAGTCAATATAACGAAACACATTACAACTACTTAGCCAGAATGGCGGAAGCCTATGGCGAACAGTTTTATTATGATGGGGAAGTACTTCATTTCGGGAAGCTTCCTACACAGAACAAACCGATAAAATTAATTTACGGAAGCAGTGCGAATGATATTAAAGTTGAATTAAAGGCAGTTCATACCAAACCGCAATTTTACGGCTACAATAGCAGTAAAAATGAAAGATTGAGTTCTTCTGAAACGCCCGTTCAGCATGTTGGAGATTTGGCTAAAACGGCGTATTCACTTAATGATAAAATTTATAAAACTCCGGCGCTTCAGGTGGCTCCGATAAAGGCTTCTACGCATTTGGATGTTGAATATTCTCAAAAAAGTGCATCCGGAAGTGAAGCGGTGAATGTTTTTTCAATTTCGGGAAATACAACGGTTCCGTTTCTTCATCCGGGTTGCGTTGCAGATGTTCAAATGAGAAAATTAGATAGCAACGAGTCTTCTTATTTTACCAAGATCATGATTACGGAAACCACTCATGAAATAGATACAATCGGGCATTATTCAGGAAGTTTTGAAGGTATTGCTTCAGATACCGGATTTTTACCGAAACCTGAATTTTACTTACCAAAAGCCGAACCTCAAATCGCAACAGTCATTTCAAATACCGATCCGGAGGGTCAGGGAAGAGTTCAGGTAAGATTCGACTGGCAAACCAATGATACGACACATTTTATCCGCATGATGAGTCCAGATGCAGGAGGAACCGATCAAATTACTCAAAATAGAGGCTATGTGGCGATTCCTGAAGTTGGAGATCAGGTGATGGTGAATTTCGTGCACAGTCATCCTGACAGACCTTTCGTGATGGGCGGAATGTTTCATGGAGGGGTAGGTTTAGGCGGAGGCGTGGATAATCGTGTGAAGTCTATTCAAACAAGAAGTGGTCACCGTGTTATTTTTACGGAAGATGAAAGTATCATCATTACAGATAAATCAGGCAATGAAATTCATCTGGATACGACGGGAAGCAATATCAACATTACAGCGCCGGAAACGATTAATATAAAATGTAAAAATTTTAATATTGATGTTAGTGAAAATATGGCTACTACAGTAGGTGTCAACAAATCGAATACAATTGGTATGAATAACACAGAAAGTGTAGGAGCGATGAAAATAACTTCTGTTATAGGCAATGCGAGTACCTATATCACTGGAAAACTTACAGAAATCATTGAAGGAGACGTTGAGAGTGAAGTGAAAAAGGGAAAAACAGTCGTAAATTCTGATCAAGGAATAGAAACTACTTCAAATGCATCCATTACGAAGCATGCACAAAATGAAGTACAAAATAACAGTGGACAAAGAAGTAAAAACTATTAATTGCTGATATATGAGCAGGACAAGAATAGTAAGAGGTAAAATTTTTGAAACCATAGAACAAGATTACAATATATATTCTGAAAGTGATATTATTTATAGTTCTGCAGAAGTGGTTTCAGAAAAAGGATCGCAGAAAGGGGTTAGCTATGGTACTCCTTCGAAGCCTTCAGCGGGAGATATTAAGGCTAAATGTTTGGTGCAGTTCAGACCACATGATAAATATATGAATACTCCTGATTTTGGATTTGATTGGCTTCGTCAAGGAGATTCTGGTCAAAAAGGGGATGAATGGTTTGGGTCTATCATGGGAAGATATTTTGAAGAAAGTACTTTCGTTACACCATTTCAGAATACAAATGGTTGGTCAAGAGATACCATAAATAATCCGGATGGTTATTTCAAAAAAGAGTTGAGTATGTATGACAAAAAACTAAAAAGTTATAAAAGCTTTTCGGTGGTTTGGAAAAAAGTTAATAAAAAACCATATCTATATCCAATTCCGACTTTAACTTTGTTTAAAGGAAAATCTGCATTACTCACACTTAAAATTGAAATTCAGGAAAAACCGAAGAAATTAACGTTTGAATTTAAAGAAAAAGATGCTGAAAAATATCTCAGTTTAAATGTAAAGGAAATAGGAGATGTTAAAAAAGGGAAGTATGATAAATACAATTATTTGAAAATTACATGTAAAGAATCCTTTTCCAAAGAACAAATTCTCTATGTAAAAGCAGATGATGAGGTTTGTGGTGCGCTGAGAATTCATCCTAATGATGTTGGTGTTGTAAAAAAAATAGATGTAGTTATTGTTAAAGTAAAAACTGATGCTAATAATGTTGCTGTTATTGGAAAGCCTGCAGCGGGAGGCAAAACCTTTTTTTCTCAATGTATGTCACAAGCCTTGGTTTCAGTCTCTATGACGGAAGAAATTTTAGATTGTACAGGGAATTTTTTCTTTAATAAATTTAAAAGTAATTTTTGCACAAATATTGGAGGTGTTTTTACGGTAACTAAAAGTAATGGCTTGCGAGAATATTTAGAAGATAAAGTTAAAAGCCAGTTTGGAAATAAATATGACAATCATTACAGACTTTATTTTATTGGAGAAAGTGGTAATTGGAATGGTTTTGCATACGGAAATTCTAAATTTGGGGTATATTTTAAAACGCATAATAAAGCAACTATAGCCCATGAAACAATGCATGCAATGAATTTACCACATACTTTTGCGAGTATATCACAAGGAACGATGCCTGCAAAATTTACTTATCAGGCAAAAAAAACAAATAATATTATGGATTATAGCCATTTAGCAGGTATTGAGCGATTTTGTTCCTATTATTGGCACTGGAAAATTTTAAATAATAAGATTAATTAAACATTATGAGATATTTGGTTATTGTATTATTATCAATATTTCTTTCTTGTGACGGGCAAAGTCATGGAAAAAAAAATGATCCGGAAAAAAGAGTTATGAGAGAAAAAATAGACAGAGAGCTAGCTTTAAAGTTTGAAAAAGATTCAGATTTTTTATATAAGCTTCCAAACGGAAATGAAATTTATATGATGGAAAATCCAAAAGGGAATTCGGTAGGGCTACAATATGAAAGAGAATCTGCACCTTCTTTTTTTGCTGTGTATAAAGAGTTTTACGCAGATGGTTTTATTAAAAAGAAAGAAATTCAATTTGGGCAGTATACAAATGTCGGTGTTTCTGAATATTATGATGAAAAAGGAAATTTGAAAACAAAAGATGAAGATGCAAAATTTGGAAAAATAAAGCCTTCCGATGTTTTGAAAATTTTAGATAAAAAGAAATTAATTAATATTTCAACTGGAGAAGGAAGGTTTAGCGAAAATGGTACAGAAGCTTTTACAGTTAAATTTGATGAGAATAAGAAAGAGTATATGGTGACAATACAAGAAGGAAAACCTAATAAAAATCCCGAATTTGGGATTGGTGAACCTCCGGCATTTGTTCCGGTTACTTATATTATTAATGGTGAAACAGGAGAGGTGAAAGAACTATAATAAATAATTAATGACAATTAAATGTAAAAATATCATCTCACTTTTTTTGCTATTAAGTTTGATTGTAATTTCATGTCAATCAAAAAAGTATACCAATGAAACGAATATTGCTATAAATAGTTTTAGTTCCAAAAATAAATTTCCCAACAATAAAACGGCTTTTGAAAAAATAAACGATCAAGTAATTTTTTATAAACC
The DNA here is from genome assembly GCF_039672645.1 of Chryseobacterium sp. C39-AII1. Taxonomy (NCBI): domain Bacteria; kingdom Pseudomonadati; phylum Bacteroidota; class Flavobacteriia; order Flavobacteriales; family Weeksellaceae; genus Chryseobacterium; species Chryseobacterium sp. C39-AII1. Next base: position 232,407 of record NZ_JBDFPQ010000003.1, on the reverse strand, counting down.
ATCCGGAAATAAAATGTTAACCATCGATCTGCAATCATCAGAATACGAATTTGCTTTTCCCGATGAGGTTTATGCTCAGTATTTGGTTAAAGTGAATGATTTCAACTATTTTTTGCCTAAAAAATCAATTGAAAATTATGTTTTTTCTAAAAATAAGAGCAGTACGGTAAAAACGAATATTAATAAAAGCTTCACAACGAATGATTTAGGGTTAATTACTTCTATTTCATATGAACTTCCTGAAAATGATGAGGTTAAAAAACATACGACAGAATTTACGTACAACAAATTTGCTCAGCTTCTGAAAATTACGGATAATGGGAAAACAGTTTTGGAAAATAAATATGATGAAAACGGAAATCTGATAGAAAGTAAAACTTCAGATAAGCACAGTAAATATACTTACGATTCTACAGGGAAAATAGTGAAAGCTGAAGTGGAAAAAAGCGGAGAAAAAAATATCTTTAATTATGCTTATAACGCTGCAGGTTTAGTTGAAAAAAAATATACTGAAGATCAAAATAAGGGTAAAGAATTTAAATATAATAGCAATGGAAATCTTATTGAAATCATTGAATATTCAGGGAAAATAGATCAGTCAGATTCAAAAAAACTGATTAACCATTTTGTTAAAAAAACGTATGCTTATAGCAATAATCATATTTCCGAAGAAAAAGAATATGAATATAATATCGTAAATGCTTCTGTTTTGGTTGATAAAAAATGGAATCCTATCAGTGTAGAAGAACAAAGAAAATTAGCCTGGAAAAAGCTTAATGAACAATCAGAATTGCCTTTGTCAGCTATTGAAAGCAAATATAATTATCAATCGGGACAAATTGAGATTGTAAAAACTCAATACAATTTTTCCAACAGAGTGAAGAATGGTAAAACTGAACAAAATAAAGAAGTTTTAGATACTGAGAGTATAAAATTCACTTTGGATTCATCACAAAGACCGATTAAAAAAGAAATAACAGATAAAAATAAAAAAGCATTAACACAGGAATTTTCTTATTAAAGAAATTTAGCCTGTTTTTTGCTATAGAAATAGAACAATCACAAACACAATTTATTAATATAAGAAAATTATAAATGGGAGTACTGGTAACCAACGAAACTGTAAAACAACTATTTCACATCGCACAGTCTATTGCGAGGGAGAATTATAATGCAACATATGGCGGGCCACACATTTTAAGGGCTTTAATGCACAAAGATATTGGTCTTAATGAGTTTTTAAAAAGCATTGATAAAGATCCCGGATATTTCTATGAATGGGCAGATGTGCGAATCGAAGATTATCCTAAAACAACGCATCTTCCGGATGAAGTAGTCGAAGATGAAGTGGTAGATACTCTTATGGAAGAAGCGGATGATATTCGTTTAAAATTAGGTTTAGACGAAATTACTCCAATTTGTGTTTTAACGGCGATTGTAAAACCTCAGGTTGTTTTTTCTTTACAACAGCTTAAATCTCTGCCTCTTAGAGAACATGAGATTTTCAATTTATACAGAAAAGATACTCCGTATGAAATTTCGGATAACGGAGAATTTAATTCAATTTTTTCAAACGGTTCAGAGTATTCAGATAACTCTTTTCCTTCCATCAAAAATTATTGTGTAGACCGAACGGCTCAGGCAAGAAAAGGTGATTTGGAAAACATCATCGGAAGAGATAAAGAACTGAGAATGTTGGTTGAAATTCTTTGCCGAAGAAGTAAACCCAATGTAATCATTATCGGAGAACCTGGAGTCGGAAAAACGGCTTTGGTAGAAGGTTTTGCCATCGAAATTACCAAAGGAAATGTTCCTGAAATGTTGAAAAACGGAACGTTGTTGGAATTGGACACCGGAGCTTTATTAGCCGGAACTTCTTATAAAGGCGAAATTGAAGACCGTCTTAAAAAAGTAATCAATGAATGTAAAAAGATTGAAAAAGCAATTCTTTTCATTGATGAAATTCATACACTTTTAGATCCAAAAGGAAGCATCGGAAACGTTGCAAATTTGCTTAAACCTGAATTAGCACGAGGTGAAATCACCGTAATCGGAGCAACAACTCAGGAAGAATATAGAAAAATTATCGAGCCGGAACAGGCTTTCAACCGTCGTTTTGAAGTATTAACGGTAAACGAACCGGACGAAAAAACGTGTGTGAAGATGATCGACGTTTTATTAGACGGCTACAAAAAACACCACGGAATTGAGGTTGAAAAATCTGCACTTCCTGAATGTGTTCGTTTGGCTAAAAGATATGCGAAAGGTAAAAAATTACCAGATGCGGCTATCGATTTGTTAGACAGAACAATGGCAGCCATCAAAATGTTGGACGAACTTTCAGAAAAAGAACTGGAAAGCTGGAAAACAACTTATGAAGCATTACAGACCGAAGAATATTTGGATGAAAAAGATAAAGCAGACGAACTGATCTGGAATTATAATTTATTGAGAGATAAAATCAGTCCGATTTTGTGGGGCTCTTTAAGTGAGCAACCGCAGATTGACAATTCAATGCCTGTTGATGCAATTCAGAAAATTATTGAAGATACTTACGCAGAGCTTTTACAGCACGCAGCCGTAAAGAGAGAAAAGGTAGACCGTTTGGAATTGGCTGCTGTGATGGCGGCAAAAACAAACATTCCGATTGGGAAAATTCAGGCTCAGGAAAAAGAGAAATTGCTGAATATGGAAGGCCTTTTGATGAACCGAGTTGTCGGTCAGGATCATGCCTTGAAAATTCTTTCCGACGCGATTGTTGAAAACCGAAGCGGATTGAATAAACCGGGACAGCCAATTGGTTCATTCTTCCTTCTGGGTCCGACAGGAACAGGGAAAACAGAGTTGGCAAAATCTATGGCAGAATTACTTTTCAACGATGAAAAGGCGATGGTTCGTTTTGATATGTCAGAGTTTAAAGAAGAACATTCGGCGGCACTTTTATACGGAGCGCCTCCGGGATATGTTGGGTATGAAGAAGGTGGTATGTTGGTGAATAAAATCCGTCAACAGCCTTACACAGTGGTTTTGTTTGATGAAATTGAAAAAGCACATCACTCGGTTTTTGATGTCTTTTTACAGATCATGGACGAAGGAAAAGTTCATGATAAGCTTGGAAAAGAAGGAGATTTCAGTAATGCCTTAATTTTGTTTACGTCAAATATAGGAAGTGAGGAAATTGTAAAGCAGTTTGAAGAAGGGAAAATTCCGGAATCGAAATCGTTAATGCAAATCATGTCGAATTCTGGACGTTTCAGACCAGAATTTTTGGCAAGAATCACGGAAATTATTCCTTTTGCACCAATTACAGAATCTATCGCGGAGAGAATTTTTAATATTCAGTTAAAATCACTTCATAATTCTTTAACGAGATTAGGAATGAGTCTAAAAATCTCTGATGAAGCAGTGAAAAACTTAGCATTAGGCGGATTCAGCAGTAAATATGGAGCAAGACAGATTTCCGGAGTGATTAGATCTCAGTTGGCAAGACCGATTTCGAAAATGATTGTAAGAGAAGAAGTAAAATCCGGACAGACAATCCATGTAGACTGGAATTCTGCAGAGGAAAAACTAAGCTGGAAAGTAGAGTAAATGCAAAGAAAGAGAATGGTGGAATTTTGATTTGCTCATTCGCTTAAAAAATAAAAACAATGACACCAAATTTCAGAAATATTGTACTAACGCTGGTTTTACTATCGTGTTCATGCCTTATGAATGCACAGTTTCTCGATGCTTCCGATACTTCGGAAAGCAGTGTGAAAAAGTATCAGCGCATCATTAATGCTAATAAAGAAATTGTAGATTTTATTGAATATTCTCTTGCCGAAAAAGGCTTGCCACGACATTTGAGAAATTTAGCATTAATAGAATCTCATTTCAACAGAAATATCACTTCAGGAGCCGGTGCAGTGGGCGTTTGGCAGTTTATGACTTCTCATGCCAATCAATATGGGCTTTCACAGCAAAACAGAAATGATTTGTATAAAAGTACCAAAACGGCCGTGGTTTCCCTTACCAATCTATATAAAAAATATAATAATTGGGTAACGGTGGTGGCGGCTTATAACTGTGGCGAAGGAAATATTGCCAAAGCAATGGCTGCGGCAGGATCTTCTCAATATCATGTTTTTTCTAAATTTTTACCTTTAGAAACCATTAATCATGTTAAAAAATACCTGAATGCCTGTTATGCAACCGGAGAATTGCCAACGGTTTTAAGCAACTATAATTCATCGAGAATGAATACCGTATTTCTGGCAGGTTCGGGAGCAAAAACACACGGTTCTAATCTGTCTGAAACGGAAATCAATGCAGGATTTAATTTAAATATCATTGCCGATGAATTGGATGTAGAAGTAGAAAAATTAATGTCTTGGAATCCCAGAATTAATGAAGAACTTCAAAGCAAAGGCGAAAGCACGTTGTATCTTCCGACAGATCTGATGCCCGACTTTTTATTAAGAAAAAATAAAATTCTTTCCCGCTCTGTAAAGGAAGGAATAAAATAATTATAACACTAAGCACTCATGTTTAACCTATCCAAATCACAGGTAATATGAATACAGAATCACAAAATATATTGAAAAGCCCTTCGTTCCGTCCGTCACAGAATGCCGACGGAGTTTCTCAAAGTCATCACACAGGAATCAATCGTTTGGTGAAATTATCTTTGGTGATCGAAGGAAAAGTGATAAGCTATTACAAGCATTTTAAGCTGACACAAAGCGCAAAACGACATCATGAGTTTTCTCTCACCCTGGCGCACGATGCCTTGGGAGATCGCCAGACCCATTCTTTGGAAGAGGCGAATAAATTTTTAGGAAAACGTTTAACAGCCGTTATTTCTTATAAAGATATTGAAAGCAGCCCGGAAAGAACATTCGTTGGAGTGATTACAGGCGTTGGTTTTAGTCAGGAGCAAATGACGTTGGGAAATATTGTCCTTTCAGGTTATAGTCCTACAGTTTTGCTTGATGGTGCGCCGCATATTCAGAGTTTTGGCGGAAGCCAGCCTGTAAATATGGGAATTATCGCCGAAGAAGTTATCAAACAGGGAATCGATAAGGGTAGATTTGATGTAAGAATTGATACCAACGATTATTCTCAAATCATCTACAGCAGCCAGTATGATGAGACGCATTACAATTATCTGGCGAGAATGGCAGAAGCTTATGGCGAGCAGTTTTATTATGATGGCGAAGTGCTTCATTTTGGGAAACTTCCGGCTCAGAATAAACCAATTAAGTTAATCTACGGAAGTAATGTGAATGATGTAAAAGTAGAATTAAAAGCGGTTCATACCAAACCTCAGTTTTACGGCTACAACAGTAATAAAAACGAAAAATTACAGTCGGGAGAAACTCCGATTCAGCATGTTGGAGATTTAGCTAAAACAGCATATTCTCATAACGATAAAATTTATAAAACTCCGGCGCTTCAGGTAGCTCCGATAAAAGCCGCCACCCATCTCGATGTTGAATATTCTCAAAAAAGTGCATCAGGAAGTGAAGCGGTGAATGTTTTTTCAATTTCGGGAAATACTACAGTGCCTTTTTTACATCCGGGTTGCGTGGTAGATGTGCAAATGAGGAAAGTTGACAGTAATGAATCTTCTTATTTCACCAAAATTATGGTAACGGAAGTTTCTCACGAAATTGATACGATTGGTCGTTACTCAGGAAGTTTTGAAGGAATTGCCTCAGACACCGGATTTTTACCAAAACCTGAATTTAAAACGCCAAAAGCCGAACCTCAAATTGCAACTGTTATTTCAAATACCGACCCGGAAGGGCAGGGAAGAGTTCAGGTAAGATTCGACTGGCAAACCAATGATACGACCCATTTCATAAGAATGATGAGTCCTGATGCGGGAGGAACCGATCAGATTACTCAAAACAGAGGCTATGTTGCCATTCCTGAAGTTGGAGATCAGGTGATGGTGAATTTCGTGCACAGCCATCCCGACAGACCTTTCGTCATGGGCGGAATGTTTCATGGCGGCGTTGGTTTAGGTGGCGGCACGGATAACCGCGTTAAATCTATTCAGACCCGAAGTGGTCACCGTGTTGTTTTCACGGAAGACGAAAGCATTATTATTACAGATAAATCAGGCAATGAAATTCATTTAGACACCACGGGAAGCAACATAACGATTACAGCTCCCGAAACGATGACTTTAAATTGTAAAAATATGAACATCAACGTAGGTGAAAACATGAATACCAACGTGGGAATGAATATTTCTGAAATTGTAGGCATGAACCGAAGTGGCAGTGTCGGCATGTTGAACACTTTAAATGTCGGAACCAATTTTATCACGAATGTTACGGGTGAAATGGTAGAATATATTCAGGGAAATAAAGAATCTCACACCGATAAAGACAGGGTGAGCACGAGTAACGGAAAAATTACCACCCAAAGTACGGGAAACTACGAACAGCATTCTGATAAAGAAGTACAAAATAATTCCGGAGAGAAATCCAAAAACTATTAATGGGCTATGAAACAGACATTCGTAGGAGGAAATATTGTAGAAACTACCGGAGGAAATAATCTTTCTTACGCTAAAGATATTATTGAAAATAGCGGAAGTCAGGTCATTCAGAAAGGTAAAGAAACGGGTGTGACGTACGGCATGCAGGGTAGTCCTCCCAAAAATAACAAGATTTATGATGTAGTGATGTTTGTGGCGGGAACCACCGATCCCGTTAATACTACGGGCGAAAAACATCAGGCAAACACAGATTACTGGCAGGCGAGTAAAGATAATTTTTGGAACAAAATAAAGGAATTAAAACCTCAGTTTCTGAATCTTCATATCGAAGGAAGTTTTTTCAGCTGGTCGGGAGACAATGATACCAAAGAAAGAAACCTCGCCGCAACAAGGTTGTTAGATTTATTTTTAAGAGTGTATAAATTCTGGCAAAATCAGGAGGTTCATATTCACCTGATCGGGCATTCACATGGCGGAAATGTTATCAATCAGTTTACAGAATTGATCGCTACCGACTCTAAATATCCAAAAGCTTGGAAAATAAAGAGTATTACGTATTTATCGACTCCTTTTTTTCAACATAAACATCAGCTGAATCATACTAAATTACACAAGCAATGCCAAATCATTAATGTTCATAATGAATATGATTTAACGCAGCAGCTGATTGCCGATTTCAGTTTGGTGAATCTTGAAGGGCTGATAAAAGCTTTGAAAATGGATGAATTTGAACGAGGAATTAACCTTCTGAAAAGCGTGAAAGGAGATGTTATCATGAAATATCTGAAAGGTTTACCTTCAAAACAGAAAGGAATAGCTGCTTTTGCAGAAATGGCGAAGGCGTTTTTAGCCGTTAAGATGATTACCGCCGAATTCATCAAATATCTTAATTCTGTAAAATTGGATAATTCTAATTTAGCAAAAGAAAAAAGTGAATTTATCACTTTGCTGAACAGCTTTTTACAATGGACGGATGGGGTTCACCGAAATTATATCCAAGGCGGAAGCTACAGCCGTTTAACATGGGCAAAAAACCTGAATCTTACACAGGGATTGAGAGTTTTAAATGTTTTGTTTGATATAAAATCCGGGGTTAAAGACAGTTACATTCTGAGTTCGTTAGCAAAAGTTTTTAAGGCGAATGCAGGAATTACAGATACTATTGAAGTCACTTCATGGAGCCCTGAAAAGCAGACCAAAGGTTTACCGATTCTTCATGTTCCGATATTTGATAAAGATCCTTATCACAGCAGAAATAAGAGAGCAAATTGTAAAAAGTTCATTTCCGGAGCCTCATCTGCGGTTCACAATAATAATCTGGAAGAGGTTTTGATGAGGTTGCTAAGTCAGTTCATCAAACCCGATCAATTGGCACAATATATTGATTATATTAACAATGCAGAGTATATTCTGACAGGGAATTTGGATGCACAGCTTAAAATTTTAAGAGGAAATTTCGAAAGATATCATGTGTTGGTTCAACAGTATTTTGCCGATTTGGTGACTCCCGAAGATGAAGCAGATACCAATAAAGATATGATGACGCGCCCAGGAACGATCCCTTATCTAGCCATGGCTTCTCATAGTTTAAGTCACACTCAGTTTTGGCCGGAAGTAGAATCTGGATTAAAAAATTCGTTCAGCTCGGGGAAAAATCCGGGATACATGAAAAAATAGTATATGAAAAGTAAATTTAGATTAATAATATCCAGTCTCATCATTTTTATAGTATCAGTCATCTTTTCTGTGTGTGGATACTTTGCACTGCATCTTTCTCAGGAATTTAGTTTGAAAAATATTAACAAGATTATTGTAGAAGTTGGATTAATCAGCGGTATTGTAACAACGGTCATTTATTTGCTCATTACGCTTTGCATAAGAACAGTAAAAGATAATGGTTTCCGATCTTTTTTAATCGTTGTTTTAATGGTTTTTTACATTGCTTTTGTTTGTATATTGACTTTAAATATGGTGTTTTATCAGCTTGATAATCCCAATTCTTTTGTGAAATATTTCATGGAATTGTAGTTCGGGATAAATATTTATGATTAAATTGATTGTAATGAAAAAAATAACCTTTTTAGTTTTCGCTTTTTTATCTGTGGTAGTTTTTGGGCAATCGGTTCAAAAGCTGGTAAAAGATTTAGACGGAGATTTAATAAAAGATACCATTCGAATCGACAGCGATTCAAAAACATTAATTTGCTTTTTATCTACGCAGAAATTTAAAAAAATCCAAAGTGGAAAAATCCAAAGGTTGAATTTCGGAAACATGCTTGTTTCTACAAAAAAAGGTTTTGAATTTTGGAATGATTTCGACAGATCGGGCTTTCAATGCGTTTTCGAATATGATCCGAAAGCAAAGAAAATGCAACTGGTGAAAATGCGAAGAGTAGATGATATTTTACGCTTAGATTTTGGTGAAAAAGCCAAAGGAAAATCGAGCATCAATCTTTTAACCAACGAATATTTGGGCGATTTTTATAAAGCTTCGGGAGGGAAACTGCAGAAAATTCCGACTATTAAAGCAAAAATGGTTTTTCCGAAAACATATCTTGAAAACTTCAGCGATGCGTTGTGTTTTGATTATGAAGCGCAATGTTTGGCTTTATATAAAAAGAATGGCGGATCGTAATTTTTTTTAGCTTTAAAAGCATATTTGAAATTTTTATTATTCTATTTTTTAACGCAAAGTTTTAATTCAACTTTACCTATTGTTTTGAGAATGCAAAGGAAAATCAAATTTGCTTCGCGAAGCTTGAAAACACAGCTTCGGAAAATCAACTTGTTGATTCTTCTTGGCTCACTTAGATAATTAACTATCTAAATAAATCTTTGCGTCAAAAAAAATATAGATTTTGTAATATTTAAAAAAGTTCTAACAAGATTAGAAAAAGAATTTAAAAATATAAATCTGAGAATATCAATTTTCAGATTTTTTTTATGTTCAAAAAATTAAATTAAGATATGTTAAGAAAGTTTAAAAATAACTTAATTTAATCTTAATATTTCTCATTATGGTGTTAAAATTAATTGTTTTTAAATTGAATTTTATTATAATAAAATATTGATTTTCAGATAATAATATTTTTAATTAAATCTAATATCGTAGAATTACTACACCAAATCGTAGAATTACTACAAAAAATAAAATTCACTTTTAAAAGCTTTTCAGATAAAATTATCAACCATATCTTTGTTTCACAATCAAATCACAAATTATTACCAAATCACAAAATATTAACGATTAAAATTTACAAAACATGGCAGCAAATTCAAGAGGAATCTTAAAATTCAACGGCGGAGAAGGTCAAAAATTATTGAAGCTAAACTACAGTGTATCAAGATCTACAGACGTTTCAGGACGTGTAGCATCAGATCCATCTAATGCAATCATCAAGCTTACTGTAGAAGCTACTGAAAAATCAGACATCCTTGAAAGTTTACTAAACGGAAAATACAAGCCTACACAAGGTGAAATTACATTCAACAAATCTCACGAAGAAGGTACTTTAATTACTTTGAACTGGGAAAACGGATATGTAATTCAGCACGAAGTAGACTTCGACGCGGTAGATGAAAACAGTATGCTGATTAGCTTTATCATCAGTGCAGAGAAAATCAATTATGGTAATTCTGCTTACGAAGGTATCTGGCCGGGGAACTAAAACCTACAATCATCTTAGTAAAAATAAAATTGGTAAGCAGAATAGTTGCTCTTTTCAGAGTTGACTATTCTGTTTTTTTTGTTTAAGAAATTAGTTCTTTTTAGGATGAATAAATTTCTAATGTAAATTCATTTTTATATTAAATGAAATGTTGGCTGTGAATATGTTGTTGGATTATTAATGGAAAATGATAATAAAAATAAACACAAACACAAGGATCCATGTTTCAGGATAAAAAATTACCGCCTATAAAAAATAATCATATTAATGATTCTCTGAAGAATGTACAGAGTGAGGCACAAGAGAAAGTTGTGAAAGCAACCGAGGAAAGGCTGCAGCAGGTAAATGGAGAGGTAGGAAAACTAAAACAAACAGCTGCAACAGTTCAGCAGAATTATTTGGAAAAAGGAAAGAATACGTCTGATATGTTCATGAATCAGATTTCCGGAAACGATAACTCTTCCATTTTGAAAGAAAAAGTATGGTCTAAGCAACCGACTTCTAAAATACACAATGCCGCGGCGATTCCGCAAAGCCAAATCATGGGCATCAATCGTGTCGTGAAGCTGGAAATCGTTATCGAAGGAAAAACAATTACCCACTTTAAACATTTTAAGCTTACCCAAAGCGCAGTAAAACATCATGAATTCAGTCTGATGCTGGCCTATGATAGCTTAGGAAATGCCGAAAATCATAATCTTCAGGAAGCTCAAAATTTTTTAGGAAAACGTATAACAGTCATTTTTAAATACAAAGATGTAGAAGAAGGCCCCGAAAGAAATTTTGTAGGCGTAATTACCGAAGTTGGTTTCAGCCAGGAAAAAGGAAGTTTAGGAAATATAGTTCTTACAGGTTTTAGCCCAACTATTCTTTTAGATGCCGCGCCGCATATTCAAAGTTTTGGAGGAAAGCAGCAAATTAGCCTGAATAGCATTGCAAATGAAGTCATTAAAGAAGGTTTAGGACAAAATACATTTGATTACAGAGTAGACTCCCAACACGGAAACGTTTCTTACAGTTCGCAATACGAAGAAACGCATTATAATTATTTGGCCAGAATAGCAGAAGCGTATGGCGAGCAATTTTATTATGATGGTGAAGTTTTACATTTCGGAAAACTTCCTCCGCAGGAAAAACCAGTCAACCTTACCTATGGAAGCAGCGTGAATGATGTTAAAATTAAAATGAAAGCACAACACGTGAATCCTACTTTTTACGGATACAACAGCAGTAAAAATGAAAAACTAACCACCGGAAATTCAAAAATAAATCATACTTCTGATATTGCCAAAAGAGCTTATGAAATTTCAGAAAAAACATTTCAGACTCCTTCTTTAAGAGTTGCCCCGATAAAGGCGGCTTCATTTATGGATATTGATGCATCCCAAAAAGGAACGGCAGGCAGTAAAGCAGCTGGCGTTTTTGTGACTTCCGGAAGCACCACTGTTCCGTTTTTATATCCGGGATGTATTGCAGATATCGAAATGCGTAAGACGGAAACCAACGATACTTCTTATTTTACAAAATTGATGATTACGGAAGTCATTCATGAAGTAGATGCCCGCGGTTATTACGACGGCACTTTTGAAGCGATCGCCTCAGATACAGGATTCATTCCCCGTCCGGAATTTTTAATGCCTAAAGCCGAACCACAGTTTGCTAAAGTGATCTCCAATAAAGATCCGATGAATCAAGGAAGAGTTCAGGTACAGTTTGATTGGCAGAAAGGTCAGGATACCACAGAATTTATCCGTGTGATGACTCCCGATGCCGGAAGCAGTAATAAAGTGAATAAAAACCGTGGATTTATGGCCGTTCCGGAAATTGGAGATCAGGTAATCGTAAGTTTCGTTCATCAGCATCCCGACAGACCTTTTGTAATGGGAGGAATGTTCCACGGAGCAATCGGAGCAGGAGGAGGATCTGGAAATAATATTAAAAGTTTAAGCAGCCGAAGCGGAAACAAATTAGAATTAAATGATGGTGAAGGTTCTGTATTTTTAACGGATCAGGGCGGTGCGAATATGAAATTTGATGGAGCAGGAAATGCAACAACGAATGCCAATAGCAATCATACTATAAATGCAGGGAGCAAAAATAGCATTAATGTAGGAGCTAAAAAAGATACACCACCACAATGTATTCTTGAAATGGATAGCGCTGGAAATATTACGTTAGATGGAACTTCAAGTTTCACAATTACGATTGGTGAAAGTATTGTAAAAATGCTTGCCGATGGTACCATTACCCTGAATGGTAAAAATGTAAAAATGGAAAGCACAGATACCTTTGAGATAACTTCTATGGATTCTACTTTTAAAGGAACAAATAATACGGAAATAGGAGGCGGTATGCTTACAAGAGTTACAGGAATGACTTTGAAACTTTTCGGAAGTTTTCTGGCAGAACTGAAAGCAGCGATAACAAAAATAAATAGTTAATCATGGGAAAACTGGCGGCAAGAGCACTTATAGACCAGGCTGCTCATACAGGACCCATTACTTCAGGAAGTTTCAATGTACTTATCGGAGGTAAACCTGCAGCCCGAAAAGGAGATCCTGTTACTTGTTCATCTCACGGGGTCGCAAGCATTGTAGAAGGATCTTCGTCTGTTTTTATAAACGGAATTGCTGCGGCAAGAATGGGAGATAAAACAAGTTGCGGAACTCCTCCTCAGCCAGCTCCTGCGGGACCTGTCGGTGCTCCTGTAGATAATAATTTTTGGAGCATTATTCCTAATGATAAATTGAATAGTGATGGTACTATAGATCATAAATTAGAAGATAATTTGTCTTTAAAAGTTTTTGAAGCGTATGCCAACCGGGAAGATAAAACGAAGGATGGAAACTATGATTATGGAACATTAGGGTTCAGTGTTTTTGAAATGAATGTAAAAGGCGATTATGAGCCTTTAGGAAAAGGGAATGGAGGAGTTGGCGGAAGTGCAGGTTTTTCAAAATATAAAGGAGAATTGAAAGGTGGTTTATATGGAAGCAACGGATTGTATGGCCTTGAAGGTGAAGGGAAAGCTTCAATGATGTCTGGTAATGCGGAAGGACATATAGGCAAAGAAGGAATCTGGTATAATAAAAGTGAATTAAAGGGAGATATTGCGTATATTGAAGGCAAAGCAGAAGCCAAGGTGTTTACCGGAGGTTCAGATAACAGATATGGCTTTCAGGGCGAGCTTTCAGGGGATTTGGGGGCTGCAAAGGCTGATTATGAAGGGCAGTCAGATTTCTTAGGCATTTTAAAAACAAAAGCAAAAGTAGGTTTATCTGGTGGCTCGGCTGCGATTGGTGGGAAAGCTGGTTTTTATCTGGATACCGATGATTATGAGATTAGTGCCAATGTTGGGGGTAAAATTGCTGCTTTAATAGGGATAAAGGCCGATGTAGAAGTTACCCTTAGCGGAAAACCAATCGTTAATCTTTATACCTCCATCAAAGATTACTTTTTTCCTCCCATTGTAGAAGGTGTTATATTAACGGGTTGTCCCACAGTATTTATAGGTTAATTTTAATTATATGAAAATAATATTTTTAGTTTTTTTTATCGTGTTATCATTTTTTCTCATGTTTAAATCATCAGAAACTTTTGAAAAGAGAAAAATCATCATTTTTTGTGGTGTGGGTATTGGTCTTACCATTCTATTATTTATTATTAGCCCAGCCATTGTTTACGGAGTTTCGAAAATGGTATCTGTAGATATCAATTCAATAGATAAGATATTGAAATCATTATTTTTATCATTTTTATGTCTGTTCTTTCTTAATTTGTTTGTATTTCTCGTGGTAGAAAATATCATTAATTTCCTTACCGGTTTTCACCAAAATAATAATCAAGCTAATTTGGGCAGAAACCCTGTGAGATTTGCTGTAGAAAACAGATCAAAAATACTTACCATCGCCAAAATAGTCTTCTTTGTGCTTGGCCAGTGCTTACCGTTTTATGGAATTTGGATAGGCTCCAATAAATAAAAATAATATGAGAGGTAAATTAATTTTAGCCATTATTTTCTTTATACTTTCCATATTATCGATCTTAATGGTTTTTATTTTGAATGATACTGAAACACTGTTGAAAATACAACTGCCACTGATTATCTTATTCGGTTATTTATGGACAACTTTTGGAGTATCTTATATCTTTGATTTTATTATTTCTAAATCAGTTGTAAGAGGGCAGCAAAATCAGTCTCCATATAACCTTTTGTCGAAGTATTCTTTACTGATAAATGCCTTTATTTTTATTTTTTTTGGTATTTTAGCTACTGTAGCGATATTAATATTACTGTTATCCGAATTATAATGTAAAGTAAAATGATTGATAAAAATATTAATTACAGTTTTCCTGTAGAACAAACGTATGCAAAAGATTATCTTCAGGGAAATTTCTGGAAATGTCTCTATACCCATGGTGAAGAAAACTTGCATTATTGGGTGATTCTTCCAAATAATGTGAAACCCAATAAGCTGGAGCCTTTTACAATAAATGAACTTTCATTAACGAATATCGGTCAGTATGTTCGTGAAAAAGAGGGGGCTTATCTTGAGGTTCAGGTAGCTTACGAACATTATGAGTTTGAAATGAATGCTTCAGACTGGTTGAAGAAGAAACTCGCAATCATGGGAGAAGAAATTGTTGCAGAAAGAATTATAAAAGGAAAAAGTACGGGTAATTATATAGATGTTCTTTGCAGAAGAGAAATTGGAGGAAATGATATTGTTTCCCGCTATACCGTTTTGAAGGATTATAATAATAGAAAAGGTGGTGCAAACTATTTTTGTATAAAAGCAACTTGTGAAGCAAATGATTATGAAGAATTAAGCCACACGATCTTACAGATTGTCACCAATTGGGATTTAATCAATAAATCAGACTGGCAAATGGCAGAACTTCTCACACCTTTTATGGATGAGCATATAGAGCCTGTAAAATTTTTCGTTCCTCAATCCTGGGATGCTAAGTTTAATAATAATTCTGATCACAATTTTGTTAATTATATTTTTGAACACACTATAGATGGAAAAAATAAAGGAGCTATCAATTCCTTTTTTTACAGAGCAGATGCCTTCCAAAATGTAGAAGATTTAATAAACTCACAGATTAGTCGTTTCACAATTATTAATGATTTAAAAATTAATTTATCTGAAATTAATGCTTTGGAAACCCACGAAATTCAAAATCCTCACATTGAAAATTTACATGATATTTCTGGAAATTTAGATTCTGAAAGTGAAAACTTCCATGCCAATTTTATTGCTGTAATCATTAAAACCAATATCGGATGGTACTATTTTGAATGTATCGGTCCAAAACCAAATTTGCAGAATAACTTTTGGGAAGTGAACAGAAGATGCCTTCAAATTATGATTAATTCTTTCAATAATTTGAATTTTGATACAAGAGATTAAAGAATTTTTGAAGTTATTTTAACACTTTTTTAAGCATTCAATCTGTGGCTTACTTTTAGGAAATACCTATCTTTAGTTTTCATTTTTTAATCACCAAAAAATATGGAAGCATACAATTTTGAAACAACCATTAAGCCCTTTTTTTGGGTAGCCTCAGAAAAAACTTTTTCAGTATGTTTAAATGCAGGAAGTTACAAACCGGATATTTTCGATTGGAGAAAAGATGAAGGTTTTGAAGGAAACGGCTACGATTGGGCATCTTTGGCAAAAGTTTTCTTAAACGAAAAGAAACCGGAAATTGCTGATGAAATAAAATTTGATCCCGAAGCAGATATGTTCTGCGCCTATTCCACCAATCCGGAAAAATTAAAAGAATTTGTGTTAGATTTTAAAAATATCTGCGAAGATGAATTAGCCATTCAGGATTTATTTTCCAGAGCAGAATTAGATTAAAATTTTATTTGAAGAAATATTGGAAGACCTCTTTTTTGAGGTCTTTTTTTTAGCTTAAATGAACTTTGCAATGTTTTCAGTAATAACGAAGAGATATACAATGAAGAGTTTGTTGTTCCAATCAAAAGACCATTTAATTTTACAATTCTGATAAGCAAACCACCCCGTCAAAAATTCTTTGAATTTTCGCCACCCCTCCAAAGGAGGGGAATTTTTCACAATAAAAATGACTTCGGAAAATGGAGCGTTAAGAAAATTAAAAATTAATCCGTTAAGAAATTCCCATTGTTTGAAGCGCGACCATAATCTTGAATTGAAAAACCATTTCTGAATTCGCACAAGTTTTGGGAATTTTAGGATTAAGTTTTAATTTTTAGCGAAAGTTTCCAAGTCTTGAATTTTTGTTTCTTTTGTTTCAAGACAAAAGAAAAATATTTAATTAGAATTGAAGATTAGATTCTTTCAGAATGACAATTCAAACTATTATTAAATCCTGAATTTTTAATTCGACACAAAAGAAAAAGATAGAATCCTTATATTTGTTCCTTATGGAAAATATGGAGGCAATACAAGATAAAAGACTGTTTCTCATCGATGCTTATGCGATGATTTTCAGAGGATATTATGCATTAATCAGAAGTCCGAGGATAACGAGTACAGGAATAGACACATCTGCAATATTTGGTTTTACCAATTCTTTGATTGAATTAATTAGAAGGGAAAGACCCACGCATTTGGCTGTTGTTTTCGATGTCGGGCAGGCGAGTGTAAGAACTGAAGATTTCGCTGAATACAAAGCCAACAGAAGCGAAACTCCGGAAGCTATCAAGATTGCCGTTCCATATATTCACAGGATTTTGGAGGCGATGCACATTCCGTATTTAGGTGTTGAAGGTTATGAAGCGGATGATGTTATCGGAACCATTGCCTGCAAAGCTGAAAAAGAAGGCTATACAACGTTTATGGTGACTCCTGATAAAGATTTTGCCCAATTGGTGACCGATAAAATCAAAATGTATAAACCGGGCTTAAAAGGTGGCGATATTGAGATTTTAGGCGTAGAAGAAGTGAAGGCTAAATATGAAATTGACGATCCGAAACAGGTGATCGATTATTTAGCGATGATGGGGGATGCGGTAGATAATATCCCAGGATTGGACGGTGTTGGTGAAAAAACAGCCATGAAATTCCTGAAAGAATTCGGAAGCATTGAAAATCTATTAGCCAATACCGATAAATTAAAAGGAAAACTTAAAGAAAAAGTAGAAGCTTCTGCAGAACGTGGAATTTTATCTAAAAAATTAGCAACCATTATCTGTGATGCTCCTATTGAGTTTCACCAAGAACAATATGATCTGGAAACTCCTGATTTTGAACAGGCTAAGAAAGTTTTCGATGAAATAGAATTCACCCGATTATATGAAAATCTTTACCGAGCTTTTGCTCCGGCTGTTACCAAAGTTGTGGCAACAGAAGCAGAAGTAGCAGTTACGGAAACTACTCCTCAGCAGAAAGTAGCACAGGCTGTTGGCCAGCTCGATCTTTTTGCGACGTATGAAGAATTGGATCAGGCAACTTCCACAAAATCAACGATTGAAAAGAACGATCATTTATATCAGTTTGTGAATAATCCAAAAGCTCAGAAAATATTAGTTCAGAATTTATTGCAGCAAAGGGCCGTTTGTTTTGATACAGAAACCACTTCTTTAAATGAGCTGGAAGCAGAATTGGTAGGAATGAGTTTTTCATATAAAAAAGGATTGGCGTATTATATTCCTTTGTCGGAAGATCAAGGTGAAGTATTGCAGACGTTGGAAATTTTCAGACCGTTTTTCGAAAAAGAAGACTTGCTGAAGATCGCTCACAATTTAAAATTCGATTATAAAGTTCTTCAGAAATATAATATCACGGTGAAAGGAGCGATGTTCGACACGATGATTGCCCATTACCTTTTAAATCCGGATGGCAGACACGGAATGGATTATCTTTCAGAAGTATATTTAAATTATAAGCCAGTTTCCATCGAAACTATTATCGGTAAAAAAGGAAAAAAACAAGGCAATTTCAGAGATGCAGATCTGAGAACCCAAACCGATTATGCTGCAGAAGATGCAGACGTAACTTTCCAGTTGTACGAGCTGTTTGCACCTCAGTTGAAAAAGGAAAATTTAGAAGAATTATTCTTCAATATCGAAATGCAGCTGATGGAAGTTTTAGCTAAAATGGAATTAGCCGGAATTTCTCTGGATGAAAAATGGCTGGCTCAGGAAAGTGTTGATTTAGAGAATGATTTAAAACAGTTAGAATCAAAAATATTCGAACTTTCCGGTGAAGAATTTAATATGAACTCGCCAAGACAGTTAGGAGATATTTTGTTTGATAAAATGCAGCTTGACCCTAAGGCAAAAAAGACCAAAACAGGGCAGTACGCGACTTCGGAAGATGTTCTTCAAAAATTGGCTTCAAAACACGAAATCATTCAACATATTCTGGAATACAGAACGTATCAAAAGTTGAAATCGACGTATGTGGATGCATTGCCTTCTCAAATTGAAAAAACGGACAATCGTGTTCATACCAATTTCTCACAAACTACGGCGGCAACAGGTCGTTTGGCGAGTGTAAATCCGAATTTACAGAATATCCCGATCCGTACATTAAGAGGTCAGCAGATTCGTGGAGCCTTTGTTTCGGGTGAAGGAAAGAAGATTATTTCTGCCGATTATTCACAGATTGAGCTTCGTTTGATTGCTGAAATTTCCGGTGAAGATAATATGATCAAAGCTTTCCAGCAAGGTGAAGATATTCACGCTTCCACGGCGGCGAAATTGTTTAAAATCCCGTTGGAAGAAGTTTCCAAAACACAGAGAAGTCAGGCAAAAACGGTCAACTTCGGAATTATTTATGGACAGGGAGCTTTTGCTTTGGCAGAACAAACCGGATTATCGAGGACGGAAGCCAAACAGATGATCGAAGCCTATTTTGAAACGTATCCGAAATTAAAAGAATATATGGCGGAGCAGGTAAATAAAGCTCGTCAACAAGGCTATGTGGAAACATTATTGGGAAGAAAACGTCATTTGAAAGATATCAATTCTAATAATTTTGTGGTGCGAGGTCACGCGGAAAGAAATGCCGTTAATGCTCCGGTTCAGGGAAGTGCTGCGGATGTGGTGAAAATGGCGATGATTAAAATTCAGAAAGAGCTTGAAAAAGAAAAATTACAGACCAAAATGTTGCTTCAGGTGCATGACGAATTAATTTTTGAAGCCCCAATTGATGAGGTTGAAGTGGCAAAAAATATCATCAAAACAGAAATGGAAAATGCTGTTGAAACACAAGTTCCGCTTTTAGTGGAAGTTGGAGTAGGAAATAACTGGCTGGAAGCGCATTAATTATTTATCTGAGTGATGAAAGCTAAAATTTATATTCTTATTGCTATTTTCCTAAGTGTAATTTTAGGAGTTTTCTGGTTGATGAAACCAGATAAAAATAGTGTAAAGAAAGATACTCAAAAGATAGAAACTAAAGAGACTGTAAAATCTGATTCGGTTTCTGTTTTTGAAAGTTTTGCAAAAGATTTTAATTCTCATCAATCAGCAAAAATAGATAAATATATAGATCAGAAATTGGGTGTGGCATTGTTTTATCATGACGGTCCATACCCAATACTTCAGATCGAAGCAAGTATAGATGAAAAAATTGCATGGTTTAATAGTGATATTTTTGAAAATATAGAATTTGAAAAATTACCCGATTATTTGGGAGATTTCAGATTTGCTAAAACAGGCTTTTTTGTAACCGAGAATAAAGGGGAGTTTTCACTTAAAGATTTTGATGATTCTTACACTTCTCATCCAGAATCATTTTTTGATGACAATAAAAATCTTGAGACTTTATGTAATTATTCTGCAATAGCAATCGATAATAAACAGCAAATACTTTATAATTTTTATTTTAATTTAAACAAAGGAAAGCTTACATTGCTTGGTATGAGTGTAGATTCGGTTGATGATATTATGTTTGGTAATCCTAATATACCTTTTATTCCGTTTGATAATAAAACGGATATTGAGAATTATTTTAAAGATCATAAAATATTCAAGGATAAAGAAAATAATGCAGTCATAGATTTTAACAGGAAAGAAATTACCTACTATGACTTTCCTAATGATAATCCTTTCGTTTTTGAAGATTATAAAATCGGCGAAATAAAAAATGACTCAGATAAGATAAAGTCGGTTGAAATTATTTTTTATACTGATAAATCAAATCCTGATAGTTCATTTATTACCTATTTCTCGAATAAAGGATCGTTTGTTGTTCCTTCAATGGGAGTTCGACCTCCTTATCTATATGAAGTAATGAATTAAATATAAAAAAATCTTCATAGAAAACTTCCACGAAAAATGGAAGTTTTTTTATGTCTTTACATCAAAAACAATAAAATTAGGTAATTGATTATTATCAATTGTATCTTCAACTATTTTTGGAAAAAGCTTTGTTACAGGTTCTAATTGGAGAGGTTTTTTAGAGTAAAGTTGAAAACTTGCAGGAAAAACATCTTCTTCAAATAGATCGCCTTCCTCAACTCCTAATTCTTTTTTTGCATTATTTTTTGCGTCTTCTTTAGAAATATATTCGATGCTGGTCAAATCATAATTTTTCTTCAGATAATGTTCCAGTTTCTCTTTATCTTGTTTCGTTATTTTATCTAAAAGAAAGATATTGTATTTATAATTTTCAGGTTCTTTCATTTGAATTTTAACGAGATATTTAGAATCTTTTTTAAGGTCTAAATCACTTTTAATGAAGCTTTTTAAATCCTCAAAGCTGGTCTGTACAGAGGTTATTTGCTTTGCCGGATCCAACTGAATAGTTTCGCCTTTTGCAAAACCATAAGTGGTAAATGCAACAATATCGGGGTCTTTTACCGTCTCTTTAGAATTCTCTTTAACTGTTTTTTGATAGATATCTTCTTTAATTTTATTCCAACCGTCATTTTGTGCGATCAGTAAATTGGAAAATAAGAGTAAGAATAAAGCGAGTTTTTGCATTTTTTATGTAAAAGTAATTCAATTCAAAAAAATAAAAATAATTTTCAAGATAAATTTTTCATTGAAAGATAAATAATTTATGCTTTTATAAAAGAAATATTTAGGTTTAATAAAAATTATTTTTGATTTAAAGGTTGTAGATTTAAATCGAGAGTAAGAGTTTGGTTTTCATTTTGTTGGTATTGTTTGGAGGTTAAAAAATTAATCTTAAGTTTGTAAAAAAACACGTAAAATAAAACTGATGAGAATAATTAAACTTGCACTGTTTCTCGTGCTTTCACTTTCAGCGATTTGTTCCTTAATTGTTGCATGCAATGGAACTGATACTGTGTATGTTTCTGAAACCACACCATCCCAAACTTTGGCATCAAAAAAATGGAAAACAACCATTGTAAAAGATGCTAATGGCGCCAATGTTACGGCATCCAATATGAGTTTTGTAGGTAATGCGGAATATAAGATGGATGGAACCTATATCATCACCAATTTTGATGGTTCGGTGAGATCAATTGGGGATTGGTCGATAACTGCAGATGGTAAAAGAAGAATTTTAGTTGGAAAAAATACAAATGGTTCGGGTGAAATTATTTTTACGCGAATTGTAGATATCGTTACATTAACGCCGTCACTTTTTATCTATTCCATTACGGTGAATGGACAAAAACTGACCGTAGAGCATATTCCTTTATAGTTGAAGGAAAATATTGGTTTTACAAGAAAACTTCCGCTGAAAGGCGGAAGTTTTTACATTTTTATTCTTCGATCATTCGAATTATTGCAATATCATCGGTTGGCTTCAAACCATAATGATTTTCAAGTTTTTTTACTTTCATATTCAGCATTTCATCAGAAGAATTATTCGCTTTGTCAATCAATAAATCATGTAACGGATCAATCGAATCTTCATGATCAGTTCTTTTTATTTTCGAAAAAGTCAATATTCCATCTGTTGAAATAGAAAGGTCTTTAATATCATTAAAAAATATTTTTTGAGTCTGATTATTATACCAACCATCAAAATTTTCTTTTAAATGAAATCCTAAATAATCGGGTTTGTTATCTTGATTAAAATCAAATATTTCTCCGTCAATAGATACTATTCCGTCGCCAATCGTAATTGCAATACCTTGCTTTTTTTTCTTGTGATAAAGCACAATGATTAGCGTTGTTAGTAATTCTTTTTCATCCAGTAAAAGTTGATTTTTTACCAAAACGAGTTCTTTAAAAAGACTTTTTAAAATTTCCTGAAGTTCAAGATCTGCGTTAAAATTTATTAGAGACTTTTCGTATAATTCTCTGTAACTTATTTCTGTTGCAATTTTTCTTAAAATTTTACAGACCAATGTTGATGCAAAATGACTTTCCATAGCGGTCGTACATCCGTCCATAACCGCCATTATAATCCTGTCGTTTCCAACATTTTTTATTACTAAAGCATCTTCACATTGATTGGTATGATAGTCACCAATTTGTATTGTAGAGTATATTTTCATTTAAAATTCATATTCAATCCCGCCAATATAGGTCAGCGAGAAGAAATCATTTTCTACGGAAACAGGCTTAGGAACTTGTCCGCCGCTTACAAATACTAAAGAATTGATATCAAAATCAGGATTAATTTCATTCAATCTGTTAATCAAGATCGGCAGCCATTGCTCTGCAAAAGAATAGTTGGCAAATTTTTCATAAATACTCGTATTGCCATCTTCAAAACCATATTCTATTAAATCCTGATCAAACCAAATGGTATCCTGTGTTTCTGCAAATTTTGATACAAAAATATCATCAGAATCTTCTTCGAGATAAAATTTTTCATCCTCTTCCACAAAATCATAAAAATCTTCTTCACTGTTGAAATTTCCTACCCAAAAATCTAATATCCCTGTATTCATAATTATTTTAAACTTTATTGAAAAATCAAAGGTATAATAATATTTTAAGCTAAAAAACAAAATACATTGAACTATTTTTGAAATAAATATTTCAACATTTCATTTACTGACTCTGATTCTTTTTTTGAAATCTGAGTGCATTCAATATTATATTCGCCAGATTTTTTCTTAGAGTAAATATAATTTTCAAGCCAAGATTTACCTTGTAAATGAAGAAATTTTTGATCGAGTGGTGGACCTATTTCATAACGAAATTCAGAATGGCAGCCCAAACAGTTATTTTCATAAGCAACAATTCCAGGTGGATGATTTTTGTTTGTAAATTCTTTAAAATTAAATTCAAATGAAGATTTTCGTGTAGAATTTCCTAGTTGGATCGTTTTATAGATATCCAAAACCTCTTGAATATTTCCTTTCTTATTAAATATATACAATCCATTTTTGGAGTCTACTTTTGGAATGTACATTGAAGCAAAACCAACTTTCGGATCTTTAGAAACTTCCAAAATAACTTCTCTTTCATTGATGGTAACTTGTTTGAAGAGATTATTTTGTATGGATTGCTTGTATATTTTTGGATTGTACATTCCATATTCAATCCAAATGGTATCCTCATCTTTTGAAAGATAAGAAAAATAAGAATCTATGCCCTTCAATTTTGTAAATTTCCAATCGGAAGAATATTCAAATTTTACTTTTCCAACCTCAAGTTTGTTCAATGAAAAATTTTCTTGTTTTGCGCAAGATAAAAGGAATAATAAGATTAAAGTAAACAAAAGGCGATTCATGTTTTTTGACTATATGCAGAAATAATGAAAGTTAAGAATCAACCATAAAATGAAATTCTTTTCCCCAATTCACTCTCTTTAATCGTCTTTTCCAACCTCGACAATCTCGTTTTCTCCTGTTTTGCACTCGTAATCCAATGTAAAATGACCTTTTTATAAGACGGTGCCTGACTATTGAAAAACCCCCAGGCTTTTTCATTGGCTTTAAATTGCTTTTCGTAGTCAGGATAAAGCGTTACCAACTCTTTTTCATGAGAATAAATGGCAGATCTCTCCGGTTTTCTCAATTCAAAAGCTTTCAAACCTTCAGGTCTCATCAATCCGGATTTTGTGAGTTCTTCCATTTTTTTGATATTGACGGCACTCCAAATGCTCGTTGATTTTCTTGGTGTGAAGCGTATGCTGTAACTTTCATGATCAATAGACTTTCTCACACCGTCAATCCAGCCAAAACATAAAGCCTGATCGACAGATTGCGACCAATTCATAGAAGGTTTTCCGCTTCCCACTTTATAAAAACCAACCAACAATTCCTTTTCCAGATGATGATTTTTCTCAAGCCATTTTCTGAATTTTTCCGGTGTTTCAAAAAAATTGGCGTTCTGTTGATTATTGGGCATAATTTTCTATTTTTTCTTTCAACCTGTTTTCCAAATATTCGTTTCCACCACGAAGTTCATTTAAAATAATAATAGCTTCTGCTTTATAGTTTTTTATTTTTTCCTCAGACCAGTGAAGAGGAGGAGGTTGAAGATTGGTAATTCGATCAGCCAATTTTACAGCCCATACTTCCGAAGGTTGTTGTTTGATTCTTTGCAGGCTGTCCATCATTTTTTCATCTTTTTTAAGGTCTGAATTTTTTGTTAAAGCCAAAACTCCTTCAGCAAGCTGTTTTCCAAAATGATGTTGAAGTTCTTCCAATGTTGTATTGGTATCTTCCAAACAATCATGAAGTAAAGCAAGCTGTATCGCAAATTCCAGATTAAAGTGAGGCGCTTTCTCGAAAGCTACCAAAATTTCCATCGCAACATTGCTTATATGAACAACATAAGGCAGGTTGGTTCCCGGAATTGTTTGATTTTTATCGGTATGCTTTTGAGCTGCAAATTTTAAGGTTTCCTGATAAATGGTTTGGATTGATGTCATCTTTTAAAGGTAATAAATTTTGAGATAATCAATAAAAAAAATGAAAATCTTGTAAAATTGAAATCATTATTTTTTTAATTAAAACTTAAAAAGTAAGTGTGCTTAATTTGTAAATTTGTGGATTCTAAAAGAAAAATACCTAATGAAGCAGATTTTGACCTTGATGTTATTCTTTATTTCCAATTTATTTTTTTCGCAGGAACTAGACAGTATAGAAGTTGATACTCTTATTGTGGAAGATTCTGTGGCTTTACCGAAAAAAAATAGCATTGGAAGACAGCTGGTAGTAGATGGAAAACAAATCGTGAATAATATTGCCCACAGTTATCTGAGCCCTCTTTCTTGGGAAAAGAAAAACTGGGTAGATTTGGGCGGTGTGGCTTTAGGAACCGTTATTTTTTATTCTGTGGATCATGATACCAGTAAATTTTTTAGGGAAAGAAGGGACAAAGTTCCTAATGTGATCCAAAAATTCGGTGACTATTTTGGTGGCCCGCAAAATAATTATGGAATAACAAGTGCCATTTACCTTACCGGACTTTTTACTAAGAATGATAAAATCCGGGATACGGGTGTTTTAATGATTTCTTCGGCAACGACGGCGGGACTGTTACAAACTTTTTCAAAAACATTAGTCGGAAGAGCAAGACCGGGAACGGAGAAGGGAAAATTTTATTTCAAACCTTTCAGTGGTGATGCCGATTACAGATCTTTTCCGTCTGGGCATACGGTTTTGGTGGCAACGACCATGTTTTCATTGGCAAAACAGTTTTCAAATCCTTGGGTAAAAGCGGGTATTTACAGCGTCGGAATAATTACGCCTTTATCCAGAGTTTGGGATGGTGCCCATTTTTTCTCTGATGTGTTTCTAAGTGCTGCAATCAGCTATTTTGTGGTAGAAGGAACTTATAAATATATGAATAGAAAAAAAGATAAAGCTCCCGGAAAAATTGCATGGAAACTAAATATGTCTCCTAATATGATTGGGCTAAATGGTGTTTTTTAATTTGACTATCTCATTCTTCTGACTTTACCATCAAAAGAATTTTCTAAAATAGAAATCTGTTCTTGCGTTAAATTCGTTAGCTGAATTTTTTGAGATCGAGCTAGCAAAATTTTGGGATAATAAATTAATTCAACAGTGTTTTTCCCAATTTTAAAATCTCTTAAAAGTTCAGCTCGTTTAGGATTATTTTCTTTATCGGAATATGAGAATATAAGATTAATTACACGAGCCGGAATAAAATAAAGATCTTTCGGAAATATAAAAATTGAATTTTGATTAATCATCAAATCAAATTTACACCATCTGTAATTTTTTTTCAGGAAACCATTTTCAGTAATAATCGTACCAGCAATATTTTCTAACAATATAGAATCTTTCTGTTTATATATCGAAACAAGTTTCTTTTTCTGATTTAAAAAAAATAACCCTGGGATGATATGAAACAAGATTATAGCAATGAAGAAATAGAGAAATAAATTGTCAGGCATATTTTAATCTATCATTTAGTATTTTCAATAAATCTGTTGCTTTTACATTCAAAATATCAACCTGAATATTTTGTTGGTCTAATAAAAAAAGGGATTTCTTTTCTTTAGAGTTATTTAGAACAATGTAAATGTATTCGGTAGTTTTTATTCCACGAAAAGTATTTTTTGAAATATAAAACTTAGAAATATCTTTAAAATTTACTGTATTATTTTTTCTTAATATATTGTAACTTATAATTTGTACATCTGTTATTGTAAGCAATGGTTTTCTTCTTATTAATAAAAGAAATGAAACTACAAAAATGAATAAAAAAAGCATAAAAGTTAAATGTAAAACAATTACTTTAAGTGAAATTTCATTTTGTAAATCATCATAAAAATAGATAAATGCAAAACAAAATAAAGTAGAAATAATGAATAGTAATAGATTACTAGTTTTGTTAGCATAAAAATGTATTTCTTTCATATAAACCGAAAGTATCTATTTTTGAATTAATAATTTCAAATTTAGCAAATAACTAAGCCATCGGCAACGAAAAATAAAAAGTACTTCCTACATTTGGCGAACTTTTTACGCCAATTTCACCATGTTGTTTTTCAATGAAATTTTTGGAAATTGCTAAACCTAATCCTGTTCCGTTTTGATGTTCTCCAGGAACCTGAAAATAACGATCAAAAATCTGACGGTGATATTTTTCATCAATCCCTTTTCCTGTATCTGTAATGCTGAATTTTATTTTTGAATCAATTTTCTCAACTAAAATTTGAATATTTTCATCCTGAAAAGAATGTTTTATGGCGTTGCTTAGGAAATTATTCATTACCCAAACGGTTTTGTCAAAATCTGCTGAAACAAAATCGTTATCATTCAACAAAATTTGAGTATTGATTGAAATATTTTTTTGTTCGGCATGTTTTTCAATATTTTTTACAGCAGTCTGAACAATCTCTTTTGGTGAACAATTTTCAATATTCAAACGGATATTTCCGGTTTCAACTTGAGATAAATTTAGCAATTCTCCTGTTATATCCAATAAACGCTGCCCGTCTTCATTGATGCTGTTTAATAATTCCAATTGCTGTTCGTTCAATGTTCCAAATTTTTGATTTCCTAATAACTGAACACCCATTTTCATTGATGAAATTGGCGTTTTTAATTCATGAGAAATCGTAGCAATAAAATTGGTTTTCGCAAAATCAAGCTCTTTGAAAGGGGTAATATTTCTAAGCAAAATTACTTTTCCGATGTATTTTTTTTCTTTTTCTCCTGTCTTTACAATATTAATCGGAATGATATCCTGCTCGAAATAATTTTCTTTATTTTCTGAAACAATCTTAATAGGATCTTTTTGAGGATGGTCGATGTTTTTTAATAATTCTCTTACTAAATCATTATTCACAGCAACTTCATGAACGGTTTTTCCAATGATTTCATCTTTGTTTAAATTCGTGATTTTCAGAGCCTCATCATTAATCATATAAATGAAATGATTTTCGTCTAAGCCAATCACAGCATCGTGCATATTGTTCACCAAAGTTTCGATGCGTTTTTTATCCATCAATTGTTTCGAAAGTGTGCTGCTTTCGTATTCCTGAAGCTTTTCTGCCATTACGTTGAAGGAATTTGCAAGGTCATTGAATTCTTCACTTCCTTTAAAATGAACCCTTTCGTTATAATTTTTATTCGCAATTTGCCGTATACTGAAAGTCAGTTGATTGATTGGTTCTGCAATCGTTTGAGGAAGATTAAACAGCAAAGTAACAGCAATCAAAAAGCAGATTGTTCCCAAACAGGCGATCCAGAAAGTAGCATTTTCGGCGGTGATGATGGCGATGTCACTTTTTCGCTCGATGCCTTTCATATTCAACGACATAATTTTAACCAAATCTTCACGAATTAGTTTTTCTTTTTCAGGTGAAGGTTGTTTAATATAACTGTTGAAATGTAGGTTTAAATTTTGAGTAGCTTCTTTCTCTCCAAATTCAGTTAAATTTTTTTCCTGTAAAATATTATTTTTCTTAAAATCTTTAATAGCTATGGCGCTGTCGGTTTTTATTTTATCTAAAGCCAAGAGCATATTTTGGGAGAATTCCAGACTGTTGTAATTGGCGGTAAGAATTTTTTCGGTATCCGACTTTAATTTGTTGATGTACACAGAGCCAATCACCGATAGTAAAACGATCAGCACAAATAAAAGACCTACTCCGAGTGTGAGTTTTGTTTTTAATTTCATTGTGTTTTAAGATAAAATAATAATGTCGATCTGTCTTTCATTCAATCGGTTCATTAAGGTGTAAATCCAGCTGTAGCCAAAAATTCTCTGCAAAAGATGAGCATGAGGTTTTCCGATACAAACTGTTGTGATATTGTGTTCAATCACATAACCCAAAATTCCTTTGTGGATACTGTTTTCCTTCAATCGAATCACTTTTGCCCCCAATTCCTGTGCTAAATTAAAATTATTAATTAAGAAACGCTGTTTGTTCAATGCAATTTTTTCAGGATTTTCAGAGGGCTTCTGAATGTATAATACCGTCCACGGACTGTTGTAATAACTTGCTAATCTTGCTGTTTTTCGGATAATATTTTTCGCTATTTTTTCATTACTGCTTATACAGGCGAGAAATTTTATAGGTTTAAAATTTTCCGTTTTGATTTCTGTTTCAACTTTTCGTTCAACGTGAGTGGCGACTTCTTTTAAAGCCAGTTCACGAAGCTGTAAAATATGTCCGCTTTGGAAGAAATTATTTAAAGCAGTCTGAATTTTTTCCTTTTTGTAAATTTTACCTTCTTTCAATCGTGTTAAAAGTTCATCGGCGGTCAAATCAATATTCACTACTTCATCGGCTATGGCTAAAATTTTATCGGGAACACGTTCAGAAACTTCAATTCCTGTTATTTTTTTAACTTCTTCATTTAAACTTTCAATATGCTGAATATTCATCGCACTGATGACATTGATTCCGTTATCCAGAATTTCCAGAACATCCTGCCATCGTTTTTTATTTTTTGAACCTTCGATGTTAGAATGTGCCAATTCATCCACGAGAATCACTTCGGGATGAGTATTAATAATGGCTTGAAGGTCCATTTCTTCCAAATTTTTACCTTTATAGAAAGAAGATCTTCGGGGAATTTCAGGAATTCCTTCAACCAAAGCTTCGGTTTCTTCTCTTTTATGAGTTTCGATATAGCCGATTTTTACATCAATTCCATTCCGTAGCAAAGCATGAGCTTCCTGAAGCATACGAAAAGTTTTTCCTACGCCTGCACTCATTCCGATGTAAATTTTAAACTTCCCTTTTCGGGACTTTTGAATGAGTTCTAAAAAATGTTCTGCTTCTTTTTTTTCTGAATTCATATTTTTTAAACGCAAAGAGCACAAAGATTTTTTTTTGATAAATATGTTGTTTTTTGGTTCGCAAAGGCATTTTTACTTCGCAAAGACTAAAACGACATAGGAAACGAAAGCGTTAAGAAAATAAATGAAGTTAACGTTAAGAAAATTCTACTGTTTGAGCGCGGGACAAAAATTTATTAATAAATCAGTGTTAAATCCGCGCGAGTTTTAGAATTTTTAGAGAGTATTATTATTTTTAGCCTTTCGTTTCCAAGTTTTGAACTTTTGTTTCTTTTGACAAAAGAAAATGATCAATTTTTAATCTAACTATAATCTAAACATCACAGCCAAAGTCAATCTGCTGTCCGATTTTCTCAAATCCGGTCTCCAGGAATCAACAGGCGTGTCGATCCATCCATCGCGACTTGTCGTTCCTCCAGACCCTGCGAAATAAGGGATATTGCTTTTTCTGAATCCGTATTCCAATCTGAAAGTTACGAATTGATTCGGCATCAAGTCAACCGTTGCAGTTCCCTGAAACATTTTCAATTTTTCACCTTTTGCTAAAGCATCATTAAAATCATTATTCGCAACCGGAGAAGGGGAGAAGGCAAGATAAGCTCCCGGGTTGGACACAGCATCTGCCCTTAAAGATAAAGCAATTTTATTTTGATGGAACCAAAGTCTGTTGGCAATCGAAGTTCCGATCATATAATTGTCTTTTGCCTTCAAGCCGCCACCACTCTGAAATCCGTAATGGTTGTTGATACTAAACGCCGCTTGTGACAATCCGTTACTTTCCTTATTGTGATAATATCTTGCAACAATGCTGTGGTCATGGTGAAAACGACGAACATCGGGATTGTTTCTCGTGTCCTTTCCGTTTAAATAAAAATTGGCAACCAATTGTAGATTTTCATTCGGGCGGTAATAATTAGAAACGCCCAATCCAAGACCTTTATTCCATGAATTGTAGGTTTGCCATCCGTTCAACACCCAAAGTTCAACCTTATATTTTTTCGAAGGATAAGCCTGAACTCGCGCTCCCTGAAAATAGAAAGGGGTAAAATCGCAAGGCAAACTTCTCTGGTAATTCCAGTTTTCACCTAAAACATAGCTTTCCAAACCGATATAACTCATGAAAATTCCGGCTTCGACATTCAAACCATGCATCACGTTGAAATGATAACCTGCTGCTGCTTCCCGGATGTTTTTTAAGTTATTGACACTTGTGTTCTTCCCATGATTTACACTTCCATCCAGATCCTGAACAATAGATCCCATCTGCCCGAACTGAAGCCACAAACGACCGATCATATTTTTGTAATTCGTTTCTAAACCGATACTTGCCATGTTAATGGTAAATTCATTCGAACGCCCGATTGCAGAAGAAACAGTGTGTGTATTATCTTTCGGATTTCGGAAATCGTAGTTGTAATAGGCATCGACGTAAGTTACACCTGTTAAAATTGTTTCTCCGTCTTTATCTTTTAAGGTTAAAGGAAAGTCTGTCTGGCGGTTTTGACCGTTGATCCACGTCAGATCGTATCCGTCAAATGGAATTTTAGAATCATTTGTTTTTAAAGAATCTTTAGGTTTCAGGGAAACAGAATCTTGTTTGATTTCCTGAGCTTTGATAGGATTTAAAGCAAATAATCCTAATAAACAAATAGCCTGAATAGTTGTTGATTTCATTATATAAATATTGATAACAGTGTTGTTTTGTGTAGTTAAATTTTAAAGCGTTATGCAATCGACTTAGGAGTTGGAGGCGTTAAGAAAATTAATTCTGTGAACGTTAAGAAAATTCTGCTGTTTGAGCGTGGGACAAAAAATTGTTAATAAACCAAATGTTCAATCCGCGCGAGTTTTAGAATTTTTAGAGAACAGAAATAATTTTTAGCCGACAAATCCAAGTCTTGAACTTTTGTTTCTTTTGTTTTAAGACAAAAGAAATTATCGAAGTTGATCCAAAGCAATATTCAATTTCAAGACATTCACTTTAGATGACCCAAAAACAGAAGTTTCCGTTTGTTTTTTAATTAAATTTTCTAATTTTTCGATAGAAATATGTCTAATTTTTGAAACTCTTTTAATTTGATATAAAGCACCTTCTGGAGAAATATCCGGATCAAGGCCGCTTCCGCTTGCAGTGACCAGTTCAACAGGAACTTTTATGTTTTCCATGTCTGGATTTTGCATTTTCAGCGTATCAATTCTCTTTTGAACCATTTTCAAATATTCTTGATTACTTGGGGCTTTATTGCTTCCCGCACTTCCTGCTGCATTGTAATCTACCGCAGAAGGGCGACCGTGAAAATATTTTGGAGAAGTAAAACTCTGTCCAATGTTTGCGTAGAATTTCTGCCCTTTATAATTGATGATTTCTGCATTTCCCTGTGTTGGTAAAACTTTAGAACCTGCGTAAACAATACCTAAATAAATTCCAACGATAACAAGCATAACAAGTGTCAATCTTAATGCGGATAGAATATGATTTTTCATTTTTGAATTAAATTTTTGAATTAATTGGATGGAAGATGGGAGAGGGATGATGGAAGTTTTGCAGTGTGTTTTATACTTCCAGCCTCCAGCTTCAAACTCCCAGCTTTTAAAAGAACAAACTGATAAACAAGTCGATCAATTTTATTCCGATGAATGGAACAATAATTCCGCCTAAACCGTAAATCAAAAGATTTCTTCTTAACAATGCACTTGCTCCGATCGGTTTGTAAGCAACGCCTTTCAAAGCCAATGGAATAAGGAAAGGAATAATAATCGCATTAAAAATAATGGCTGATAAAATTGCAGATTCCGGACTGTGAAGATTCATGATATTCAGCTTTTGAAGTGCGGGAATAAACGTGATAAACAATGCCGGAATTATGGCAAAATATTTAGCAACATCGTTCGCAATACTGAAAGTCGTCAACGTTCCGCGAGTCATTAAAAGCTGTTTTCCGATTTCTACGATTTCAATCAATTTAGTCGGGTCATTATCCAAGTCCACCATATTTCCGGCCTCTTTGGCAGCCTGAGTTCCGCTGTTCATTGCAACGCCGACATCAGCTTGGGCTAGAGCAGGAGCATCATTCGTTCCGTCGCCCATCATCGCCACCAATTTTCCTTCCTGTTGCTCTTTTTTGATGTAATTCATTTTATCTTCAGGTTTGGCTTCGGCAATAAAATCATCAACACCTGCTTTTTCTGCGATAAATTTTGCGGTTAAAGGATTGTCACCCGTTACCATTACCGTTTTCACACCCATTTTTCTCAATCGTTGAAAACGCTCCTGAATTCCTGTTTTGATGATATCCTGAAGTTCAATCACGCCCCAAACCTGCTCATTTACGGAAACCACTAATGGAGTTCCGCCATTTTCAGAAATTTTAGTCGTGGCTTCCTGAGTTTCTGGAGGGAAAATATTTCCGGCTTTTTCTGTTAGCTTTTTAATCGTATCATAGGCTCCTTTTCGGATTCTTGTGTTTTCAAAATCGATACCTGAAGTTCTGGTTTCAGCCGTAAAATCGATATAAACCGGATTGGGAACGAGTAAATCTTCGGATTTTAACTGACTTAATTCTATAATGGATTTTCCTTCCGGTGTTTCATCGGCAACAGAACTCAATGCCGAAGCTTTAATAAATTCATCAAGCTCAATTCCGTTGGAAGGATGAAATTGGGTTGCTTTACGATTTCCAATCGTAATAGTTCCTGTTTTATCAAGAAGTAAAACATCGATGTCTCCTGCTGTTTCAACAGCTTTTCCGCTTTTTGTAATGACATTGGCTCTTAACGCTCTGTCCATTCCTGCGATTCCGATTGCAGAAAGCAGACCGCCAATCGTTGTGGGAATCAAACAAACGAAAAGTGATATAAATGCCGCAATGGTAATTGGCGTCTGCGCATAGTCTGCAAAGGGTTTTAAAGTAACTGTAACGATTATGAATGTGAGGGTAAACCCTGCTAAAAGTATGGTTAATGCGATTTCGTTAGGTGTTTTTTGTCTTGAAGCACCTTCTACAAGGGCAATCATCTTATCTAAGAAAGATTCTCCAGGTTTTGTGGTGACTTTCACTTTTATTCTGTCGGAAAGCACTTTTGTACCACCTGTTACCGAACTTTTATCACCTCCCGCTTCACGAATTACGGGAGCACTTTCTCCTGTGATGGCAGATTCGTCAATGGTTGCTAAACCTTCGATAATCTCCCCGTCCATTGGAATTTGGTCGCCTGTTTCACAAAGGAAAATATCGCCCAGTTTCATGTCTGCAGATTTTTTTAAAACGGTTTCTACCTGAAATCCCTGTTTGTTTTCAACAACAACTTTTGCGGGAGTTTCTTCACGGGTTTTTCTCAGTGTGTCTGCTTGTGCTTTTCCTCTTGCTTCGGCGATGGCTTCGGCGAAATTGGCAAATAAAACGGTGAAAAATAAGATGATAAATACTAAAAAATTATAACTAAAACTGCCTTGTGATTTGTCACCCGTTAAGCTGAATAAGCTTACGATAAGCATGACCACTGTTCCGATTTCTACCAGAAACATGACAGGATTTTTAAACATGATTTTCGGATTCAGTTTTACGAAAGACTGTTTGATCGCTTCGTTTACCAAATCTTTTTGAAACAATGTTTGGGATTGATTTTTCATTTTTTGAAAGAGTTATATCATTGGAAACCAATATGACCATTAAGACAAATCAAATTTTGAAAGTATTAAAATGGATAATATTATTAGAGTATGAAAAGTGACGATATTTCTTAATCTAATTTGCTTAATGGTTTCCTATTGATTTTTAATTATTTGGAAAATTTTTCTTTTTTGAACCATTAAGATTTATTTAAGGAGTTAAGCTTGAATTAAGAAAATATTCAAAGAATATTTTAAACTTAATAATTTGATTAGTTTAATATTCTTAACTTCTTAAATCTCCTTAATGGTTCAATTATTTAATTTTATTTAGAAAAATATTGAAGTTGTTCCGCAATCGGGCCTAAAGTCAACGCTGGGAAGAATGAGAGTGCAGCAATTAATAGAATCACGGCTAAAGTCATAAATCCGAAAGTTGCGGTATCTGTTTTCAATGTTCCCGAACTTTCCGGAATGTATTTTTTCTGGGCTAATAGTCCTGCAATCGCAATTGGGCCAATAATTGGGATGAATCTTGACAACAGCAAAACAATTCCTGTTGAGATATTCCACCAAGGCGTATTGTCGCCCAAACCTTCAAATCCGGAACCGTTGTTGGCGGAAGAAGAGGTAAATTCATACAACATTTCACTAAAACCATGAAAGCCAGGATTGTTCAATGTTTTTGTTCCAAATTCAGGAAAATAGGCTGTTAAAGCTGTTCCAACTAAAATTAAAAATGGATGAAATAAAGCCACAACCATCGCGATTTTCATTTCTTTGGCTTCAATTTTTTTACCTAAAAATTCAGGCGTTCTTCCGACCATCAAACCACTGATGAATACAGCCAGAATAATGAAAATGAAGTAGTTTAAAATTCCTACTCCGCAACCTCCGTAGAAACAATTAATCATCATTGCCAACAATTGATTCATTCCTGAAAGAGGCATCGTGCTGTCATGCATCGCATTCACCGAACCTGTTGAAATCACCGTTGTAGCAATGCTCCAATAAGCTGAAGCTGCACTTCCAAAACGAATTTCCTTACCTTCCATTGCTCCGAGATGAGGATCTGTTCCCATTTGAGTAATCAACGGATTTCCATGGGTTTCATTAATAATATTCGGAATTGTTAACGCCAAAAAACCGATAGTCATTACTGCAAAAATTGTCCATGACAATTTTCTTTTCTTTAAATAAAATCCAAGTGCGAAAACTAAGGCAAATGGAATAATCATTTGGGTGACCATTTCGGTCATATTTGTCAGATAATTCGGATTTTCAAGCGGATGAGCAGAGTTGGCTCCGAAAAATCCACCGCCGTTTGTTCCCAAATGTTTAATTGAAATGAATGCAGCAGCAGGTCCTCTGGAAACATCAACTTTCTGACCTTCCAAAGTTGTGATATGGTCTTTTCCTTCGAAAGTCATCGGACTTCCGTTGGCGGAAAGGATGAAGGCTACAATAATACTTATCGGAACCAAAATTCTGGTCATGGATTTGGTGAAAAAATCGTAGAAATTGCCTAATTCCGTCGTTGTTTTATCTTTAAATGCTTTGAAAAGCACTGCCATTGCAGCCATTCCCGTCGCTGCGGTTACGAATTGCAAAAACATCAAGTATAATTGACTCAAATAAGAAATGCCTGTTTCTCCTGAATAATGCTGTAAATTACAATTTACCAAGAAAGAAATTGATGTATTAAAAGCCAAATCCGGTGACATATTTGGGTTTCCATCTGGATTTAAAGGTAGCCATGATTGATTCAATAAGATAAAGAATCCAATGATAAACCAAACAATATTGATGGTTAACATCGCAAACATATTTTGTTTCCAGGTCATTTGTCTGTTTGGGTTGATGCCTGAAATTTTATAAATGAAATTTTCAATCGGCTGAAAAATTTTATCTAAAAAAGTTTTTTTATAACCATAAATATCAGCAATATACTTTCCAAGGAAAATGCCGATAACTAATGTGATAGCGAACATTACTATAATGCCTAAAATTTCTGTATTCATGATTTTTGATTAAAATTTTTCAGGTTTCATTAAAACATAGCAGATGTACACAAAGGCGAGTATCGAAAGGAAAAATAAACTCCACATAATTTTTTATATTTTATCAAAAAATTCAACGGATTTGTATAACATCCAAAATAATACGATACATAGGAGGATTAAACTTACCAACATCATAATGCAACGATTAAGGTTAACACAGTGAAGATTACATACGAAACCATCAGCAAGCTCAGTTTTGAGTGCTCCCGTTTTTTGAACGTTTTTCTTGAAATTTTCATTTTTTAAATATTTTATTCTAAAAACCATAATGCCAAAAGAAAGTCCAATCTATCGATTTGTGATGTAATTTGTTTATTATTAGTATGTTGTTGGTTTTTTAGGTTGTGTCAAAAAATAGAAAAGCCTATCAAAATGATAGGCTCGTTATTAAAATGATAGGATTGTATTTTTAAACCGTTAAGTTTTTATTTAAGGAATTTAGAATATTTAAGATGAGCTTCACTTTAAGTAAAAACTGAATTTATTAAAGCTTAATAAAACTTAACTTCTTAAATAAACCTTAATGGTTTGATTTTAAAATTTATCTCAAATCATATTCTTCCAATTTGCGATACAATGTTGCAATCCCGATTTCAAGCAATCTTGCCGCTTCTGCTTTGTTGCCTTTTGTATATTGTAAAACTTTTAAAATATGTTCTCTTTCTAAGGATTTTATACTTAAAGAATCTTTTTCTGTAGAAATTTTTTCAGTATAATGAGGTAAACTTTCAATGTCTAAAATACTGTCATTCATTAAGATTAAACTTCTTTCAACCGTATTTCTAAGCTCACGAATATTTCCTTTCCAGTCGTTTTTTTCTAAGGTTTTGTAATATTCGGGAGTGACCTGAACATTGGAAATATGTAATTTTTGAGAAAAAACATCAACGAAATTTTTGGCCAAAGCTTTCAAATCTTCTTTTCTTTCCCGAAGCGCAGGAAGCCTGATTTCAAAAATATTTAATCTAAAATAAAGATCTTCACGAAAATGTCCCTGTTTTATTTCTTCTTCCAGATCACGGTTTGTTGCAGCAATCAACCTGAAATCTGATCTTGAAACTTTGGTTTCACCAATTTTGATGAATTCCTTTGTTTCCAAAACTCTAAGCAATTTTGCCTGAAGTTCTATTGGCATTTCACCAATTTCATCTAAAAATAAAGTTCCTCCATTAGCTTCTTCTATCAAACCTTTTTTGTCTTTTATAGCTCCCGTAAAGGCTCCGGCTTTATGTCCGAAAAGTTCGCTTTCCAGAATTTCTTTACTAAAAGCAGAGCAGTTGATTGCCACAAAATTATTTTTCTTCCTTTCGCTTCCTTCATGAATAGCGTTCGCAAAAACTTCTTTTCCGGTTCCTGTTTCGCCGGTCAAAAGGACGGTTGCATCGGTTAAAGCTACTTTTTCTGCTAGCTTTTTTGCCTGAAGAATTAGTGGAGAAGTTCCGATAATTGTTTCAAAGCCTTTTTGGTAAGAACTTTTCTGAATAATTTTAGATTTATTATCCTTTACTTTTTCCAAAGCTTTATACACCAACGGAATAATTTTCTCGTTATCGTCACCTTTTACTAAATAATCGTAAGCTCCATTTTTCATAGCCTGAACTGCATCGGTAATATTTCCGAAAGCAGTCATTAAAATGATTTCCAAATGAGGATGTTTTGTTTTAATAGATTTTATAAGATCAACGCCGAATGCATCAGGAAGTCGAACGTCGCTCAAAACAACATCAAATTCGTATTGTTCGAGCATCGTCATTGCAGAACGTGCGGTTGAGGCTTCTTTTACGTTAAAATTTTCTTGGGAAAGGATCATTCCTAATAATTTTAGGAGCTTGATCTCGTCATCGATGATCAGTATGTTTCCGTGCATGGTGTAATATTTTGGAAAACTTCTGCAAACTTAGAGAATTATTTTGGATAAATAAGGTTGGAGTGTTTTAGAGTTGTAGGGGTTTGTGGGTTTTTAGGGTTGATGGGTAGGAGAATATTTCATTAAGATTACGGAATTATTTTCACTTTCTGCATTTTCATTTATTTCTACAAAACCAATTTTTTTATAAAGATGATAGGCTTTTAGATTGGTAATTTTCACTTCAAGAAAAATGTCAATAACTCCAAAATTTTTATTTGTTTCTTCAATCGTTTTTTTTATTAAACAGGCTCCAATATTATTGCCTTGAAATGCCGATTGTACGTACATTTGATAAATATTTCCTTTACCGTTTTCATCTTTAACAAAAGTGCAGATTCCAATTAATTTTTTTTCATGAAAAGCACCGACCACAAATCTTTCTTTTGTCTGATTTTCAATATCGAATTCAATTCTTAATTTTTCATTTTTTGCAGCTTTTTCATAGCTCACGCCAAAAGATTCTGGGAATTTTTGTAAGCTTTCCAGCCTGATATTTCGGTAGAGTTTACTTTCTTTGGGCAATAATTTTCGATATTGAATGTTCATTTTTTATGAGAATAAATCGGTGTTGATTTATAATTTTATTTACTGTAAATTAAAACTATAGATGCAATAATAAGGAATTTTTGATTTGTTCTTTTCTGAATCCTTACATTTGTATACATTCTGAATTGTAAGAATGAAAATGAGTTTATTTATGACGGATAAAAGATACGACGAAACACTTCATACAGATAAAAATAATTACGAATATATCACCATTTCCAACGACGAAAACAAGGTAAGAATTTATACTTTAAAGAACGGTTTAAAGGTTTTTCTTGCGCAGAATTTCGATGCTCCGAGAATTCAGACCTATATTCCTGTGAGAACGGGAAGTAATAATGATCCGTCTGATAATACGGGTTTAGCACATTATCTTGAGCATATGATGTTTAAAGGTACCTCAAAAATGGGAACGCAAAACTGGGAGAAGGAAAGTGAATTATTAAACCAGATTTCTGATTTGTACGAGGCTCATAAAGCCGAACAGGATACCGAAAAAAAGAAAGAAATCTACAAAAAAATAGATGAAGTTTCTCAGGAAGCGAGCCAATTTGCGATTGCTAACGAATATGATAAAGCGATTTCGTCATTGGGAGCAACGGGAACAAACGCTCATACCTGGTTTGATGAGACGGTTTACAAAAATAATGTTCCAAACAATGAGCTTGAAAAATGGCTGAAAGTTGAAAAAGAACGTTTTTCTGAATTGACTTTGCGACTGTTCCATACCGAGTTGGAATCGGTTTATGAAGAATTCAACCGAGCGCAGGATAATGATACGCGATTGGTGAATTATGAGTTGATGGATGCGCTTTTTCCAACACATCCCAACGGTCAGCAAACGACTTTAGGAAAAGCTGAACATTTGAGAAACCCTTCTATGAAGGCGATTCATAAGTATTTTGATGAATATTATGTTCCTAATAATTATGCAATGGTTTTGGTGGGTGATTTGGAATTTGACGAAACTATTCAGTTGGTCGATCAGTATTTTGGAGCGATTCCTTACAGAGAGTTACCTGCAAAAACTGCTGTTGTTGAGAAACCGATGACGGAAATTGTAGAAAGAACAGTTAAAAGTCCGACTACGGCTAGGATTCAGCTGGCTTGGAGAACCGACAGTTATGGAACGAAAGAGGCTATGCTGGCGGATATTGTGGTGAATATTTTAAGCAATAGAGGAGAAGCGGGATTGATGGATTTAAATATCAATCAGACTCAGAAATTACTTTGGGGGCAGGCTTTTTCAGTAGGCTTAAAGCAATACGGATATTTTTCACTTTTTGCTGTTCCGAAGGAAACTCAGACTTTGGATGAAGCTAAAGATTTGGTGTTGGAACAAATCGAATTAGTGAAAAAAGGAGAGTTCCCAGACTGGATGCTCCCTGCGATCATCAATGATTTCAAATTACAACGTATGAAAGCGTTGGAAACGGCCGACGGTCTGGCTACCAATCTTTACGATACTTATATTAAAGGAAGAACTTGGCAGCAGGAACTGAATGAAATGGATGAATATTCACAGTTCACAAAACAGGATGTCGTAGATTTTGCCAACGAGTTTTTTAAAGATAATTATGCCATCGTTTATAAAGAGAAAGGTATTAATGATAAATTATTAAGGGTTGATAATCCGGGAATTACGCCAATTAAGATTAATCGTGAGGCGCAATCTGAATTTTTAAAGGAGATTTTAGACGAAAAAACAGAAGATATTCAGCCTGAATTTATCGATTATGATAAAGAAATTCAGACCGATTTAATTAAAGATAAAAAAGTAAGTTTCGTTAAAAATAAATATAACGATATTGCTCAGGTGTATTTTATTTTCCCTTTTGGGACAGATCACGACAGAGATTTAGGAATTTCTACTCAGATTTTGGAATATTTGGGAACGAGCCAATTTTCGCCTGAAGATCTGAAAAAAGAATTCTTTAAAATCGGAGTAAACAATGCCTTTAAAATAAACAATGACCAAATCATTATTTCGTTGAGTGGTCTGGAAGAAAATATTGAAAAAGGAATTGAGCTGCTTCAGCATTGGATGCACGATGTAAAGCCGGATCAGGAAGTTTATCAGCAATTTGTAGAAACGGTTCTTGAAAATCGTGCGGCGATGCGAAAAGATAAAAACAGCATTATGAAAGCGCTGGTAAATTATACCAAACTAGGTTCTGATTCGCGTTACAGAGATATCATTTCAAAAGAAGATCTTGAAAATTCGAATGTTGAGGTTTTTACAGACAGAATGAAAAAGCTCTTCAGTTTTCCTTATCAGGTCTTTTTCTATGGTAGGAATTTTGAAAATTTTAAATCATATATCGTCAATTCGATTGAAAATGTAAGTCTTCAAATTCCTGAACCTAAATATTACCCAGAACCTGAAACCAAGGGGAATGTGTACTTTACAGATTATGATATGGTGCAGATGGAGATGAGCAAAGTGGGAAAAGGACATTTTGTAAATACCGGAAATTTTGGAAAAATCAATGTTTTTAATGAATATTTCGGAAGAGGTTTGTCTTCGATTGTTTTCCAAGAAATCCGTGAGAGTAAGAGTTTAGCGTATTCTGCTTACGTTTCTTACGCGGCTAATTCAGAATTGGGACATCCTGATTATATTACGACATACATCGGAACTCAGCCGGATAAACTGCAAATTGCCGTGGATACGATGGATGATCTGATGAATGAGCTTCCGGAAGTGACCAATCAGTTTGAGAATGCTAGAAATGCAGCGTTAAAACAAATTGCTTCAACTAGAATTACGAGAACGAATATTTTCTTCAATACTTTAAAGTTGAAAAAATTAAACATTTCTCACGATTTTAGGAAAGATATTTATCAGCAGATTGAACAACTGAAGTTTGAAGATGTTAAGGAGTTTTATCAGACAGAAGTTAAGCCGATTCACTTTAATACAGCTATTATCGGTAAAAAAGAAAATCTGAATATGGAGGCGGTTAACCAAATGGGAACCTTCACCGAAGTGAGTATAAAAGATATTTTCGGACATTAAACCAAAAAACAGGCTGTTTCAATTGAGACAGCCTATTTTTTCGACAATTTTATTTTAATGATGAGTTGTTTGGTAAGCTTCAACCAGCTTATCCAAAAAGGTATACAACTTTTCATTCATTTCCGTAAAATCAAAACTTTTGATTTGATCAGGCGTTTGAACGAATTGATGTTCCGTATTATTTATTAAAAATTCACGATCCGTTTCTATCATTAAATCAATAACTTCAGGAGTAAATTCCATGTGACATTGAAATCCGTAGACAAGCTCAGAATATTTAACAATCTGTCTCGGGCAGCCTTTACTTGTCGCTAAAATTTGAGCATTTTCAGTAAGTCCCGGCATATCATTATGCCAATGCCCAACGGAAATTATTTCACCAAAATGATTGATTTTATCATCTTTTACACCATTTTCTGTTAATTGAATAGGAAATACACCGATTTCTTTTTCTGGACTGTTTCTAAATGTTGCCCCGAAAGATTCTCCTATAAGTTGTGCACCGAGACAAGCTCCTACAACGGCTTTTCCTGAATTTACTGCTTTTTGTATCAATGTAATTTCTGCCTGAGCATCAAAATGAGGACATTCTTTTTTTGTGGTGGAAGGATCCTGAGGTCCGCCCAAAATAATCAAAACATCAATAGAATCAACGCTTTCAGGCAAAGGATTATTTTCATACACTTTTGAAAAGGTAGAAGTATAATTTCTTTCATTCGCCCAGTTCAGATAAGCGCCCGGCGCTTCGAAACTTTCATGTTGTATAAAATGGATATTCATTTTGAGAATTTGAATTGATAAATTAATCTAAATTTTTAACAAATTAATGAAATTTTTTTACGCTGATAAAGTTGAACTTTTTACCTTCGATAATATGAGTTCCAGATCTGAAATTTCCTTTTCTGTTAAGGGTTGTAAAGGTGGTCTTAATTTTCCTCCATTTTCACCTAAAATATTTAAACCAGCTTTAACGGCTCTTGGCAAACCTTTTTCAACAATATATTTCAACAGTTCAAATTGTTTATAAAAGATTTTCTGTGCTTTTTCAAGATCATTACTTTGAACAGCGTCGTATAAGGCAATGTTCAATTCAGGGATAAGATTAGGAGCGGCCGTGCACCAACCCGTTGCTCCCGCCGAAAAAGCAGCCAGAGCTAAAGGATTTGAGCCGTTATAAAAAGCCACATCTTCCCCCAGTTCTTTTTTCAGGTAATGCATTCTCTGAATGTCTCCCGTACTTTCTTTAATCATCGTCACATTCGGAATTTGAAGGAGTTTTTTTAATAAAGACGGCGACATATCCACCCCTCCGGTTGCCGGATTATTGTAAGCCATAATCGGGATCGATATTTGGGAAGCTACCGTATCATAATGCTTGATGATTTCATCATCGGTCAGTTTCCAGTAACTCATTGGGATGATCATAACGGCTGTAGCGCCTGCTTTTTCTGCAAATTTAGCATGATAAACCGTTTTCTCGGTCGTCAGATTAGAAACCCCAACCAATGTCGGAATTCTTCCGTTAACCTGTTGAATAGTAGCCTCTGTGATGGCTTCTTTTTCTTCATCAGTCAGATAAGGTAAAACTCCGGTACTTCCTAGTGGAGCGATGGCATGAGAACCAGAACTAATCAAACGTTCCGTTAATTTTTTAAATAAAGGGATGTCTACTTTTTCCGCTTCGTCAAAAGGCGTGATAGGGTAGGAGATCACTCCTTTCAATGGTACATTTTTCATATTTTTCTCAGTTTAAATTAAAATTATAAATCTCTGCCTTCTTCTTCTCTTAGAGCAACACCCAAATTTTGTAAC
The DNA here is from genome assembly GCF_039672645.1 of Chryseobacterium sp. C39-AII1. NCBI lineage: Bacteria > Pseudomonadati > Bacteroidota > Flavobacteriia > Flavobacteriales > Weeksellaceae > Chryseobacterium > Chryseobacterium sp. C39-AII1. The sequence continues at coordinate 188,679 of NZ_JBDFPQ010000003.1, read as the reverse complement.
TGTGGTGCATTTTCGCAAGCGATGTATTTGGCAGATTCGGTATCGCTTGTATTTTGATGTCTGTGCCACGCCCAAGACGGGATGTATACAGCATCTCCCGCTTCCCATTCTATGCGCTCGTCCTCAACTTCCGTCCAGCCTTTACCTTCAATCACGTATAAAACGGTTTCGTAAGTGTGTCTGTGACGGTTCGTTCTTTGTCCGAGTAATAGCCCTCCGATGGTCATGCTTACATTTTTACTCGGAAGATCTACAAAGAATACGGGATGTTTTCTTTCTGTTGAAAACTGGTTGTGTTCACCTGTATTTTCTACATTTTTATGAATTAAATGCGAAGGCTTTTTGTATTCTGGTCTTGCAAAAGTCTGATGAAAATCTTTTGAACTAAATTGTTTTTTGTCAGTACCTTGTGTACCGTTTTCTGTGTTTGACATGTTGTTAAATATTTATAAGTTACTGCATTATTGCACGACAAAATTAGAGTAACTTTGGACTGTTTATATATTGCAGTTTTAATAAAAATAGGTAGTCCAGATGCTAAGACCTTGGAAAGTAGAAATTCAGATCAATTATAATTCAGAAAAAGCAGTTTATTTACAAATTGCAGATGCTTTGATTGATGATATTCAATCCGGTAGATTGAAAAAAGGAACAGCCTTGCCCGGAAGTCGGAAACTGGCTGAAGATTTAAAAGTGAATCGAAATACGATTGTTGAAGCTTTGAATGTGTTACTGAATGAAGGCTGGCTGGTGTCTTTAGAAAGAAAAGGAACTTTTGTTGCTGAAAATTTACCAACGATAAAAGGAACTGTTTCTCATCAAAAAAAGAATAATGACCAGCCACAAAAACAGCTTTTCAGAATTAATTTTGACGACGGATATCCCGATAGTGCCATTGCGCCGGTTACCGAATTGGCGAGGGCTTACCGACAAATTTTTAATCGAAAAGCAAAGTGGCAATTGATGGGCTATACCAGTGAATATGGCGATTTGGAATTTCGAAAAGCAATCGTCCAAATGCTGAATCATCACCGAGGGCTTTATACTGATGAAAATTCGATGTGCATTACCCGTGGAAGCCAGATGGGGATGTATCTTACCGCTCAATCTTTGATTGAAAAAAATGATGTTGTATTGGTTGAAAATCCGGGTTATCGTCAGGCTTGGAAGGCTTTTGAAAAGGCTGGAGCAACTCTTTTACCGGTGCGTGTTGATGGGGATGGATTGATGATCGAAGATGTTATCCACTATTTGAAAATTCATAAAAATATCAAAGCGATTTACACCACACCACATCATCAATATCCAACCACGGTAACGCTAAGCTTACAGCGTCGTTTGGAACTGATAAAGCTTTCCAACGAATATGGATTTACGATTATTGAGGACGATTATGATAATGAATTTCACTTTGGATACCGTCCTGTATTGCCTTTGGCTAGTTTTACAGAACTACAGAACTATGTGTATATTGGCACAATGAGCAAAGTGGTGGCTCCGGCTTTGAGAATTGGTTATCTGATCAGCAATAATCAGGGTTTTATTAAAAAAGTAGGTGATCTAAGAAAGATTATTGATGTGCAGGGCGATACCATCATGGAGCAAGCAGTTCTTCAACTTATTCAGGACGGAACGATTAAAAGACATCTGAAAAAAGCACTCAATTATTACAAATCGAAGCGGGATTTTACCGCACAAAAGCTTCAGGAATTCTTAAAAGACAAAGCAGATTATTCAATACCAGAAGGCGGAATGGCGTTCTGGATCGTTCCTAAAAATAAAACCGATTGGGATGACGTAGATCGCGAACTTCAAAAGAAAAGTATTAAAATACTCAATCCAAATAGTTTTAGTTTTGATCATGAAATTAATGGTTTGCGCTTAAGTTATGGTTCACTTTCCAAAGAGAGTTTAGAGGAAGGAATTAAAGCATTATCAGAGTTATTGTAAATTAGGTCATTGCACAATCGCCGTCGCCATCCTGAAAGTGAGGATTAAAATTTTCGGGAAGCTTTTGAATAAGCTCTTTATGGAGCATATATCGTCTTTCGATAATTCGTTCGTGGATTTTTGGAAAATTTTTAACCAATTCAATTGTTTGGTTTAAATCATTTTGATAATTGGTTAAGGTAATGACTTTATTTTTTACAATAAAATAGCTTAAAAAGTCAATAAATTTCTCCAAACCGGTTTTCGAAAATAAATAAGGAATTTTTAAATGCCCGTCTCTTAAAAGTAAAAGCGAACAGGTTATCAATTGATTATTGTTATCGTAAATTTTTATCCAGAAATATTTAAATTCTTTCGAATAGCTTGAAAATAAATATTTTTCATCTTTGATTTTGCCCTCCAAAACCCAAGGATTTTCAATCAGCCAATTGATTTCATAAGCATTTCTGTTGCTTTCAAATTGGGCTAGAAAAACAGAGCTTTCAGCATCTATTTTATTAATAACTTCAAATCTGAAATCAGGTTTTTTAATGAAACAGTTTTTTACGGAAATCAGTGAATTGGTTACTGAATCTGCAATACTGAAAACAGGTTTTAAAGATTGAGTATTTGGTTTTTTTGTTGGAATAATATTCGCAAAATCTGTTTGAAAATAGTAACGTTTTCCATTTTTAGGTTGAATGTATTGAAACAGCCCGATTTTATTATACAAACTTTCTGCTTCTTTCGTAAATTCGGTGATTGCAATTTCTCCGTTATATTCTTCAAAGGCTCTGTTTAAAAGGCTTTGAGCAATTCTTTTTCCACGAAATTTATTGCTGATAAATAAAGTGCTCAGCCAGGCATAATTGAATTTTTTTCCTTCAATTATAAAGTTATCAGGAAAACATCCTAAATATCCTGCCAATTCATCATCGTCAAAAGCTAAAATTAGCAAGGTTTGATCTTCATCTGCTTTCGGGTTTTCCAGATGTGATTTTGCTCTGTGCTCAACAATAGGAAGAAAATCATACTTCTTGAAATCGCCGCTGGAAATAAATTCTGCAAGCTGTTTTTTATTTAAAGTTTTAAGATGTATCATTTTCTCACAATTTTATTTTTATTAATGAGCTTCTTCAATTTGAAGTAAGCCAATTCTTTTTTTAGTAATTTTTCTGCAGATTCGCCCATTTCCATTGGGATTCTGTGAAAATGTTTTTCTGTACTGTCAAATTTAATTCCTGCACTTCCGAACGTACAAAAAAGTTCTTTATTGCTTTGCAAGGCATCAAAAAAATCTTTATTCACACCAAAATCGGTAAACGGAAATGCAAAACTTTCATACAGAAAATTGTTTTCCTTTAAATATTCAAAGGTTTTGTTCGTGGTTTCAAGTTGTTGCTGTAGTGATAATTGATTATATAACGGATGGTCCCAACTGTGAGATGAAATTCCGAATCCTTTTTGAGTTAAATTATTTAACTGATCGGTGGTTAAATAAGGGTTTTGTTCTTTCAGATAATAATGGAAATTTATTTCAAGGATTTCTCCTAATTGGTTTAAAATATCCGTTTGAGAGTATTTAATTTTTAAGACCTGTTGTTTTAGAGCCTCATTAGAAGATAGAATCGTATAGATATTAGGATCAATATTTTTATTTTTCTCAAGTTCATTAATAATTAAACTTGCTTTACATCGATACATCAAGTCTTGATTATCAATAAATGCAGGATTAATAAAATTGATTGCGTAAATTCCTTTTCTTTCTAAAATCGGAACTACGATGTCATAAAACTCTCTGAAACCATCATCGAAAGTTAATAAGGCAATTTTCTTTTTTGGTTTAAAATTTCCATTCGCGAAATCTTTAAACTCACTCCAGTTGATAAACTGAAAATGCTTTGAAAGATAATGAATATCTTCTTCAAACTGCTTTACATTTTTGTACTGAACAACTTTATTGATGTGCGCTAAATTATCATCCGAAACGCAATGATAAACGGGCAAACAGCAATCTAAAGGAAATGAATTTTCAATATCTTCCTTCTCGAATGATGCTAAAAAATTAATGATCTTTTCTTTCATTTCTGTGTTTCAAAAATAAAAAGAATCTATTTAAACTCATTAAAAAATTTAAATAGATTCTATAATTTATCGTTAAAAAATTATTTCACAACTTTCATTTCATCGATCAGCCATTTAGAATCGGCAAATTTATCTATGATGAAAAGGATGTATTTGGTGTCTACCATGATATTTCGGCTGAAACGAGGATCATAATTAATGTCGCTCATCGTTCCTTCCCATTGTCTGTCGAAGTTCAATCCTACCAAATTTCCGTTAGCATCCAAAGCCGGACTTCCTGAGTTTCCGCCTGTTGTATGGTTGGTTGCCGTGAATCCTACAGGCACATCTCCAGATTTATCTTTGTAATTTCCGTAGTCTTTTTTGTTGTAAAGATCAATCAGTTTTTTCGGAACATCAAATTCATAATCTCCGGGAACATACTTCTCGATAACACCCGCCAAATGCGTCTGATAATCGTAAGAAACAGCATCTCTAGGAGAAGATCCTTTCACTTTTCCGTAGGTTACACGAAGCGTAGAGTTGGCATCCGGGAAGAATTTTCTGTCTTTATCCGTCGACATTTGTTGTGCCATATATGTTTTTTGCAAAGCATCAATCTTAGTCTGAAGAGACGCGAATTGCGGATCTGCTGTTTTCATATAAGTATCTCTCATCGCTGTATAAAGCTGATAAATAGGATCTTTTTTCAATGTCTTGATCAATTTATCCTGATTAGAGAATGCTTTGTCGATATCGGTTGATAAAGAAGCTCCGTTTACCACTGTTCTTCCTGTAATGATCGAGTTTTTAGAAGATTCTTCGATCGTTGTGATGTTTAGAGCTTCGTTTTTCAGTTTTTCAAAACCTGCAGGTAAAAACTGAGGAGCCGTTTTGTTAGCGTAAAGTGCTAGTAATTTAGCTGTTACTTTAGAATCTAGTTCGGCGCTGTAATCTTTGTAGAATGAAGATAATTTGCTTTTTACTTTTGCCAATTCCTTTTCATCCATTCTGCCTGCTTCAACCGCGGTAATGTAATTATAATAATCACCTGCAACCTTTAAAGTCTCTGCATTTCTGATCACTTCTGTGTAATACGCATTGTTTAACGCATACGGAGCCTGATCGTTATATAATTTGTTGATTTGATCTAAAGTAGATTTGATCTCATGATTTTTAGCCACCAAAGAACCTTCATACATCACTTTTTTCTGAACGGCGTTTGATTTTTTCAAACCTTCCACTTCACCGATCCATTTTTTCCAGTAATTGGCTACGGAAGCGTATTTTGAAGCGTATTTAATACGTGTGGCATCGTCAGCACGCATTTTTTCGTCTAATGTTTTCAAGGCAACATCTCTCACTGCAATTCTCGCAGGATCAATTTCTGTCATGATCTTTTCAACAGCGATTGCAGGAAGATATTCCGTTGTTCTTCCCGGAAATCCGAAGACGAAAGTGAAATCGTTTTCTGTTTTATCCTTGATGGAAACCGGAAGATAATGCTTCGGAACATAAGGGACATTATCTTTTGAATATTCCGCAGGTTTGTTGTTTTTATCAGCATAAATTCTGAACATCGAGAAATCTCCCGTATGTCTTGGCCAAACCCAGTTGTCTGTGTCTGAACCGAATTTTCCGATGCTTTGCGGCGGTGCACCTACCAAACGAATATCTTTGAACGTTTCGATGGTGAAAGCATAATATTTATTTCCGTAATACATTGGTTTTACAGAAATTGATTGAAATTGTTCCGTTTTCTGAGAGTTTTTATAAATCTCAATATTTTTAGCAATTTGTTTTGCCAGTTCTGGCTCCACAAGATTGTCTGTTCCTTCTAAAATTTGATTGGATACTTCTTTGATATCTACAATGAAATCTACTGTTACTCCTGGATTCGGAAGTTCTCCGGTCATATTTTTAGCCCAGAAACCGTTTGATAAAAGGTCGTTTTGAACCGTAGAATGTGCCTGAATCTGCCCATATCCGCAGTGGTGATTCGTTAATAATAGCCCTTTTGGCGAAATGATCTCCGCAGTACAGCCTCCGTTGAATTGTACCACAGCATCTTTTATGCTCGCTTTTTGAGTATTGAAGATGTCTTTAGCAGAGATTTTCATTCCCAAATCCTTCATTTCCTTTTCATTCAGCTCTGTAGGAATCCACATTCCACCGTATTGTTGCGCAAAAGCCATTGCAGCCGGCAAAAGAAATACAGATAAAAGTATCTTTTTTGTCATAATCAAAATTTTGCCCCAATTTACGAAGAAAATACGAGTTCGGGGTTTAAAGTTTTTGGTTTAAGGTTTTTAGTGTGAAATTTTCAAATTTAGGATTTAGTTTAAGCTAAAAATATTCGTTTATTTATTTAAAAACAGATTGAGAATTAATCAAAATGGATTCCAGGTTGGTTTTTCGCAAAGGGCGCAAAGTTATTTAGCTAGGAGTACGCATTAAGGCGCAATGATTTTATCAACGATAAAATTGATCATCAGCATTACAAAAGAAAATCTTTGATTTTTTCCTTGTGCCTTTGTGTTTTTCCAATAAACTTAAAAAGGCTTTTATAAAATCTTTGTAGTCAAGAATATTTACATCCAAAAGCTTTAAACCTAAAACTCTGAATATTAAACTTAAAAACTAACCATCGGCTTAATTTTTGTTACCTTAAAATCACACTTAATATTAATTTATTTAAATTCTTGAATTATGAACGCACCAAAAATCTTAGGAACTGCGGCCATTGTTTTGATGGTTTCCTGTACACAAAAAGACAAAAATCCTGAAATAAATCCGAAAACAGATCCTATGGCTATTCAAACTCCTACGGATACGGTGTCTGTGGATACTTTGAAGACATCTCATAATTCTGAAAATTCACTGGATTGGTACGGAACTTATGAAGCAGTGGTGCCTTGTGCCGACTGTCCGGGAATTAAAACCGTTTTAACCTTAAATAAAGACAGAACTTTCGCCATTTCAGAAGAATATCTGGAAAGAAAAACGAAAAGTGATGACAAAGGAACTTTTGACTGGGATGCTGCAGGGCGCGTGGTTACTTTAAAAGGAAAAACAGCCAGCTACAAATATAAAGTAGGAGAGAATAATGTGACACAGCTTGATATGAGTGGCCAGCCAATTGATGGTCCCAATAAAAAGTTATATGTTTTCACAAAGAAATAACGATAAAGGCGAAAGCCTTTATTTTTTTTGCCTAAAATTGATAGGCAATGATTTTATCGTCTGCCATTAACGCCCGAATCAAGGTTTCATGGTGAGAGTTTTTGCCTGTTAACCGCCATGTTGTCGCCAAATTTCCTTGTGTGTATTGCTGCCTCATCATCAAATGTTTTAAATGATGTTCTTTAAATAGTTTCTCACAATGCTCGATGTATTGCGAGTTTTCCACAGCGATTTTATATTCGCGGATTTTATGATGATTATCGATATAATTCTGCAAATACGTAAGCGAACTTAAAATTAATAAAACCAATACCGTTCCCAGAAGAGAAAGGTAAACGTATCCCGAACCGACTGCCATTCCGATTGATGCGGTTGCCCAAATGGTGGTGGCTGTGGTAATTCCGTCAATTTTATTATCACCTTTAAAAATAACGCCCGCGCCCAGAAAACCGATTCCTGTAATAATATTTGCAGCCAAACGATCCGGATTCTGAATGCCAATTTTGATGGAAAGAATGGTAAAAAGACACGAACCGAAGCATACCAAAATAAAAGTTCTCAAACCTGCCGATTTGTTACGATATTCTCTTTCGGCACCGATGAACAAGCCCAGAATTACTGAAAAAAATATCAGCAATAATTCATTTTGGATGACGTAGTGGTCTTTTAAAAATTCCATGATTAAAATGTAAATATACTTTAGAATAAAATTACGATAAATCCTGTAACGAAAGAGTGTTTTCAAATAAAAGAAGACTGTCTTCGAAAAGACAGCCTTCAAGAAAGGATATTAAAAAAAACTAATTTTTTATGAATTTCTGAGTGGTTACATTCTCTTTAGAAGTCATTTTTATGATGTAGCTTCCTTTAGAAAGTTCAGAAACATGTATTGAATTTTGTTTTGGTGATGCTGTCTGTAAAATTCTTCCCGCGGCATCAAATATTTCAGCTTTAAGAATTTCAGCTTTAGATTTAATATATAAAATATCATTTACTGGATTTGGATAAATAGTGATGATATTTTGGTTGTTTTTAATTTCTGATGTACTTAATAATTTACTTTCAACCGTAGTCGTGTACGTATTTGTAATAATTGGATAATTATAATCGAAATAAATATTAGCAGTATTACTAAAACTGTCGCCGCTCGTTAAGATGGATCTTGTTTTAATTTTAAATGAAATATATCCGTCATTATTATCATCATCAAAAGGAAGCTGAATGCCCTGGAAAATAAATTCCGCCACATTTGGAGACGTGATTTTTGTAACAAAATTGTGACTGCTGCTTAAAGGAATTAATGTATTGATATCAAATTTAGAACCGTCAATCACATCTTTTACCACAATATTTTGAGCGTTAGCACTTCCTGTATTTTCAAATCTGATCAGATAATGAACATAATCTCCCACCTGAGTTTGTGAAATAGAAGCGCCTTCCAGACAAGTTTTATCATTAGGATCCATAGAATTTACAACCGTTTGATTGAGTGTAAATGTATTGTCCAATGGCGTATCGTCTGTTGTGCCGCTGACTTGGGCTGTGTAATGAAGAATATCGCCATCGTTTACCGGAGGAGTATCTGTCGGTGTGTTAATTTCCAGTTTCACAATTATTTCTTTCGTTTCAAAAGGTTGAAGGTTGGTGAAATTCCAGCTTAAAAGACCTGAAGATTGTGAATTAGGAACAACGGAAGATTCAACAAAATCAGAAAGATTATCATTGTACGTAAACGTTAAATTGCCCGATTGCGTTGTAGTTCCTTTATTTTTATAAACGATTTTATATTTAGCAAAAAATCCGGGAACAGCAGCTACAGTCGGAATAATCACCACTTCAAGATCGTTGTGAGTTCCGTTGGCCGTTAAACAGAAGTTTTGAGTCAACGGACTTGCCTGGGCTGGGAAATTAGCACCTACAGAAGTTGGAGAAATCGAAAAATAAGCTGGATTTTCCACAATCGGCGTTATCGTATGATAGCCAGAACTTACAGGTACGGTGTAATTTCCGGAAGCATCAGCAATAATATTTCCTATGCCTCCACTTCCAACAACCGAGAACTTTTGGAAAGCTTTGCTCAAATCATTAGGATCGCAACCGTTATTATTTTCATCATATTTTGTATTTCCCTGAATGGTATAATAGGTTCCTCCCGGTGTAAATGAACAATATGTGTTTATTGTAACATTATTATAGCCGTATGCCGTATTGGCATTTAATACAAAAGGAATTTCACCTTCGTCAGCACATATGTAGCTGATATTTGGGTTGTTATTGAAACTTGGAACATTGTTTCTTCCATTTTTCAGAAACATGCTCTGAAGATTATTATCAGAAATAATCATAGACTGGATGTTATAATTTTGAGTGATATCAAACGTTGTCAACTGATTGTTATTCATCATTAAAGTCTGTAATAAGGGAACCTGCGCCAAATTAATTGAGGTAATTTGATTGTTGGCTATTCTCAGATAATTCAATAACGGAATAGAACTTAAATTCAACGTTTTAAAAAGATTGTTGCTCGCTTCAAGATAAGTGATTTTCGGATTATTCTGAAAATTAATAGTCGTAAGCTGATTGAATGAGCATGTAAGCTTTTCAAGAAGTGGAAGAGTGCTTATATCTAAATTTGCCAGGTTATTTTGTGAAATATTAAGGCTTATTAAATTAGGGATCGGGGCAAAATTTATGCTGGAAATTTCATTATTATTACATGAAAACATTTTCAATGTAGAGCTTCCTGTGTAATTAATGGTTTGAATATCTCCTCCCGAGCAGTCAAGAATATTAAGCTTAGGTAAGTTGGAAACATCTAAATGCGTCAGCTTTGAATTTTTTACATAAATCGATTCCAAAATAGGACAGCCGGTAAAATTTACCGAAGTCATTTTAGGATTGTCATCAAAAGACACTAAAACCAACTTATTCAAACCACTTACATCGATGGAAGTTAAATTGGCAAAGCTCGATAAGGTAAGAAATTTAAGGTTGGCAAATGCTTTCACTCCTTCTACCGACTGTATCTGATAGGTGGAAACCGGAGCCTGATAATAATTATTATAAATCGAAAGATCTTCTATTGCCAATGCTTCCGAAACCTGAATTTCGCCATCATTATTGGTATCAATTACAACATAATTTCCGTTGATGTCTCTGGCGATCTGGTTGGTGGGAGTTGCTGAAAGCAATTTTGCCTTAAAATAGGGGTCTGGGATGTTAACAATTTGAGCGTTGATGGTAAATTGTGCAAGAAATAGCACAAAGAGGTAGATGTTTTTCATGGTTTGGTGATTTGGTTTGATAAATATACAAATAAATTTGTATTGTTAATGAAAATTAATATTTAGTTTTTATTTAAAATAATTCTTGATGAATTTTTGAAATGTATTTAAAGGTATTGTGAATTTGTAATCAAGTTGAAAATTTTATTTTTCAATTAAAAAAGACTGCCTAAAAAGACAGTCTTTGATATATAATTTTGAATTAAATTAATTCTTGATCAACTTTTGAGTGAATGTTTTATCTTTTGTGAAAGCTTTAATAATATAATTTCCTTTAGAAAGCTCCGAAATATTAATTGAATTTTCTTTCACATTTGCAGAAGTAATAATTCTTCCTGTAGCATCATAAATTTCTGCTTTTACAATTTCTGTTTTAGATTTAAAATGTAGAATATCTTTTACAGGATTCGGATAAATAGTAAAAGTATCATTGTTTTTACTAATTTCAGAAGTGGCCAACACATTTTGAACCGTAGTAGTGTATGTATTGGTAATAATTGGGTGATTGTAATCAAAATAAATTTTAGCTGAATTACTAAAACTATCACCCATATTCAATGTAGATTTTGTTTTGATTTTAAATGAAACATAGCCGTCATTATTGGCATCATCAAAAGGAAGCTGAATATTTTCGAATATAAATTCTATAGAATTTCCATTTAATCTTGTTACAAAACTATGGCTTCCATTCAAGGCGACTAAACTCGATAAATCATATTTATTAATATCAATATCATCTTTTACCACAATATTTTGTGCATTCGCAGTTCCTGTATTTTCAAATCTGATTAAATAATGAACGTAATCTCCTACTTTTGCTTGTGTAATTGAAGTTCCTTCCAGACACGTTTTATCATTCGGATCAAAAGAGTTGACAACCGTTTGGTTTAAAGTAAACGTATTGTCCAAAGGTGTATCATCTGTTGCTCCGTTTATTTGTGCGGTATAATGAAGAATATCTCCTCCGTTTAAAGCTGGAGTTTGCGTAGGTGTATTCAATTTTACAGTTACCGTAATTTCTCTTGTTTCAAATGGAAGAAGATTGGTGAAATTCCAGTTTAATAATCCTGTTGATTGTGAATTTGGAGCATTTGTCGCGCTTAGATAATTTACCACGTTATCATTATAGTTAAATGATAAATTTCCTGACTGTGTTGTTGTTCCTTTATTTTTATAAATGATTTTATATTTAGATTCAAATCCAGGACGGGCAATTGTAACAGGAATAATTACTGTTTCTAAATCATTGTGGGTTCCATTGGCGGTTAAGCAAAAATTTTGAATGAAAGGAGCTGGTTGATTTGGAAAATTAATGTTCACTGAGGATGGTGAAACTATAAAATAAGAAGGATTTTCTAACAATGGAGACACCACATTTGTTCCTGGAGAAAGATACATCTTATAAGCCCCAGTAGCATCAGATATTGCTGTACCCCATCCAGTATTATTTAGAATGTTAAATTTCTGAAATGGTTTTAAAGCATCACCATTATCACATCCGTTTCCGTCAGCATCATATCTTGTTACTCCTTCAGTTAAATAAGAAATGCCACCTGGCGTAAAAGTACAATATGTATTTACCACAACGTTTGTTTGATTATATTGATATAAAAGAGCATTTAGCATATAAATTTCTTCAGGATCGATACAGATATATTTCAATTGTGGAGTATTTGCAAATCCGTAAGAACCCATTCCACTGTAGTTGTCGATTCCGTTTTTCATGAGAAGCACCTGTAAATTCGGGTTGTTGGAACAATCGAATGTAAGCAGTGAGAAATTTTTAGTAAAATCAATGGTGTTGAACAGATTATTATGAATTTGAATATTTTTTAAGAAAGGAATCTGTGTGAAATCAATATTCTGCAATTGATTGTTGCCTGCATATATATATTGTAAACCTGCATTATTGTTGAACGTTAGTGTAGAAAGTTGATTTTCAGAAATAAATAATTGATAAAGCAAAGGGTTCGAACTGAAATTCAAACTCGTTAATTGGTTTCCACTCGCAAAAAAGTTCAAAATTGAAGGATAAATAGTAGGATCAAAAGATTGAAAAATATTTCCTGTAATATCCAAATGATTGACGATAGAAGGATTGGGAATTGTAAGAGTACTAAGATGATTATTGGCTACAACAATTTTTTTTAATGCAGTACTTCCGGTAAAATTAATGTGTGAAAGCAAGCTATTTTGTGTAATGTTTACATCCTCTAAAATAGGTAAATTTGTCAGATTTAAAGAAGAAATCTGTGTATTGCCCAGTTTGAATTTCTTTACATCAGGAGAAGAGATTATGTCTAGTGAATTTAGATTTCCCTCATAACTTATTTCCTGTACCGATGTATTTTCTATGGTTAAAGAGCTCGACCATGCTAAAATCTCAATCGTTATTAAAGAATTTATATTTTCTATACCAATGTTTCCCATTGTTCCTCCCGAAATTTTAAACTTTTGCAGCGCAGGATAATTACTGAAAGTCGTTGTGGAATTTGGGAGATTTGGATTTATTATCTGTAATTCTTTAAGTACCGGAAAGTTTTCAAGGCCATTAAAATTAGTGATCGAATTGTTCATATTAATGACAATTTTATTCACCAATTGCGCTTCTGTTAACTGAATTTCTCCATCGTTATTAGTGTCGACATTAATGATATTTCCAGCTGAATTGTAGGTTGCGCCATTGCTTAATAATTTTGCTTTCAAATTGGCATCCGGAATATTAATAATTTGCGCATGCAATACCGAAAGCATTAATATGAAAGAGAATAGATAGATTTTTTTCATATAATTAGTTTTTTATTGTTTTTGTTTACACTTTTTTATAAGATGAATAAAAATGAAAAGGTTGCAGTTTTTTCTGAAAATTTATTTCTAAATCTAAAAAATAAGCCATTAAGAAATAATCTCAACGGCTCAATTAAAAGTTTTTATATCAATTAAATTTTATTGCTTCTCAACAAGATCCAAAAACTGTTGTTCATCCAAAATTTCAATCGTTCCGATGTCTTGTGCTTTTTTCAGTTTGCTTCCTGCTTTTTCGCCAACAACCAAGAAATTTAAATTTTTAGAAACCGCCGAAATATTTTTTCCGCCGTGTTTTTCCACCATTTCTTCCGCTGCTTCTCTTGTGAATAAAGATAATTTTCCGGTGAAAAGGAACGTTTTTCCTTCCAGAACATTCGATAAAACTTCGTTCGTACTTTCTCCTTTTTCCAGCTGAACGCCGTAAGATTTTAGTCTTTCGATCATCAGGATATTTTCAGAATTGGCAAAGAAATCAACGATGCTTACCGCGATCTTGGTTCCGATATCTTCAACCTGACAAAGTTCTTCTACGGTTGCATTTTTCAGTTCATCAATGGTCGAAAAGTTTTTAACTAATTTCTTAGCAACCGTTTCTCCAACATGTTTGATGCCAATTCCATACAATACTTTTTCGAAAGCAATTTCTTTTGATTTTTCAATTCCCGAAATAATATTCTGGGCTGATTTTTCCGCCATTCTTTCCAACGGAAGAATTTGTTCTTTCGTTAAAGCGTAAAAATCGGCAGGATTTTCAATCAGCCTTTCTCTGTAAAGCTGTTCGATCGTTTCGCTACCTAAATTATCAATATTTAAAGCTTTTCTGGAAACATAATGAATCATTCTTCCCACAACCTGCGGCGGACAATGCAAATCGTTCGGGCAGAAATGAATTGCCTGATCTTCAATTTTCACCAACTCTGTTCCACATTCCGGACAGTTTTTGATGTATTCTATTTCTTTGCTTTCGTCAGTTCTTTTTTCTGTGTTTACGCCAACGATTTTAGGGATAATTTCGCCACCTTTTTCTACGTATACGAAATCATTTTCATGCAAATCAAGCTTTTTGATGATATCTTCATTATGCAAAGATGCTCTTTTTACAATCGTTCCGGCTAATAAAATCGGCTTCAGATTAGCAACCGGAGTAATCGCACCCGTTCTTCCAACTTGGTAAGAAACGCTCTGTAGTTCGGTCTCTACTTTTTCTGCTTTAAATTTATAAGCCATTGCCCAACGTGGAGATTTTGCCGTATATCCAAGCTGTCTCTGTTGTTTTAATGAATTGACTTTCAAAACAATACCGTCAATTTCAAAAGGTAAATTATGTCTTTCAACATCCCAGAAATTAATAAATTCTTTCACCTCATCCAAAGTAGAACACAATTTTGCCTGTTGAGACGTTTTAAAACCCCAGCCTTGTGCCTTTTTAAGCAATTCCCAATGAGATTCTGCCGGAATATCTTCTGAAATAAACTGATACAATACAGAAGACAGTCCGCGTTTTCTCACTTCACCGCTGTCCTGCATTTTCAAACTTCCGCTTGCAGTATTTCGAGGATTCATAAATGGGTCTAAACCTTCTTCTTCACGCTGCTTATTGATTTTATCGAAATTTTTTCTTGTTAAATAAATTTCACCACGCATAAAGAAATGTTCAGGAAAATCACCCTTCAATTTCAACGGAATATCAGAAATGGTTCGAACATTTCCCGTAATTTCATCTCCCTGAAAACCGTCACCACGCGTTACCGCCTGAACTAATTTCCCGTTTTCATATAAAATAGAGATCGAAGCACCGTCATATTTCAATTCTGCAACAAATTCTACAGGCTCATCAATGGTTTTAATAATTCTTTTTTCCCAGTCTTCAAGATCATCAAAATCATAAGAATTATCCAAAGAATACATTCTGAACTTATGCTGAACGGTCGGGAAAACTTTTGTAATTCCACCGCCAACACGTACGGTAGGAGAGTTTTCATCATAAAATTCAGGATGTTTTGCTTCCAAATCACGAAGTTCTTCGAGTAGCATATCGAAGTCATAATCTGTGATGGTAGGCATATCGAGAAGGTAATAATTTTCATTATGCTGATGAAGCTCTTTGCGAAGTTCTTCTATTTTTTGTTGAATGTTTTCAGACATTGTAATTCTATCTTTTGAGCAAAAATAACTAAACTAATTCCATTTAAAAAATATGAGAATTAAATATTGTGATAAAATTAAAAATGTGTAACATATTCTAATAAACTGAGTATCTATGGGATAAATTTAATGTTTAAACTACGTTAACATAAAGTTTTAAAATTGTTTAAAAAATGTTAAAATTCACTTAAAAGGGAGCGGGTAAAAGTCGTGATACCTTTGCACTCAGCTAATTTGAAGACATGAGAAAAGTAAAGATTGTATTAGGATTATTATTTTTAAGCTTTGGAACACTGGCGTATGCACAGACAACACAGGCTTCGATTGTAGGAAAAGTAACTGCTGCCGGAAGTATGGCTCAGGAAAAGGTGAAAGTTACGATTGTGAATGAGTCTACGGGATTCAAAACAGAAACGGAAACCAATTCCAAAGGGGAATATATTTTCAAAGAAATTCCCTTGGGAGGGCCTTATTCGGTGATTGTGAATGATGAAAAAAAAGAAGGTTATAATGTAAACTTTGGAGATCAGGTAACGGTAAACCTTAATTTGGGTGACAGCAAGGAGAAGAAAATTGAAGAAGTAATTATTACCGGAAATCTTAAAAATAAGATCGGGAATTTAGGTGCTGCAACGGCAATCACAGCTAAAAATATCGGAATTTTACCGGTAAACGGAAGAAATTTCAACAACCTTACAGAGCTTTCTCCGTTAAGTGGAAAAGGCGGAAATTTATCGGGTCAGCTAGGATCTTCCACCAACTTTACAATTGATGGGATGACGGCGAAAAACCCGACTTCTGCAGGTTCTACAACCAGTAGGAGTGGTGCTCCTTTTTCAATTTCTATTGAAGCGGTTCGTGAATTTAAAATTACTACCAACCAATACGATGTTACACTGGGAAGAAGCGGTGGTGGTACGGTGAGTGCAGTAACAAAATCGGGAACGAATAAGTTTTCAGGAAGTGCTTGGGAATATTTAAGAACCAACTGGCTTTCGAGTCCGTATGATATTCGTGGAAATAAGAGACAGAATGATTTCTCTACTTCTCAGTTTGGTTTCTCTTTGGGAGGTCCTATTATAAAAAACAAATTGCACTTCTTCGCGGCTTGGGATCATCAGCTGGATTCAAGACCGTTGATTATTGCTGATGTTAGATCAGATGCTGATGAAGCAAGATTTAATGTAACGACTCAAACGCTGAACCAGTTTTTAGATATCGCAAGAGCAAAATATGGAGTTGGAAATACACCACAGTTTGGAACTTTTGATAGAGTAAGAAACTCAGATGCTGGATTTTTACGTTTAGATTGGCAGATTAATGAGAAACATTTATTGACGTTAAGAAACAACTTTACTTACGATTTAAACAAAAATGGATTGGGCGATAACACAGCAATCAATTTCTTTGAATCGTATGCAAGTGATAAAAACTTAGATAATAGTTTATTATTAACCTTGAGGTCTAATATTAAACCGAGTATAACCAACGAATTAAAAGGACAATATTTATATACTTTTCAGGACAGTTATCAGAATGATGAGTTAGGTCATCCGGTTCCAAGAGCTATCGTAGAGGGAGTTGCCTCAAAAATCTATGACGGAAGTACCAAAACCACCAGCATTCAGATTGGAGGTCACCGTTTCGGGCAGGAAAGCTTTAGAAATCATGTTTTCCAGATTGTAGATAACTTATATTACAATACCGATAAAGTGAAATATACTTTCGGAGCTGACTTAATGTATACACAAGCAAGATCGGTTTATGGAAGTGAGGTGAACGGTAGATTCCATTATCAGGGGATGGATGCTTTCAATAATCTGGTTTCCAACAGATATTACAGAGAAGTTCCTTTAATGGATGATCCTTCTGTAAAATCAGCTATTTGGAATATCGGGGTGTATGGTCAGTTTCAGACTAAAATTGCAAAAGGTCTTGATTTCATGGGAGGTTTGAGATTGGATTACGGAGGGTATCCGAAAGCTGAATTAAACCAGAAATTATATGACGAAATGGGAATCCGTACAGATTATAAGATTAAATCTTTCGTGATTCAGCCAAGATTCCAGTTTGAATGGAATGTAAATGAAGAAAACAAAGACTTCCTGAAATTCGGAGCAGGTATTTTCTCTTCAGATATCAACAATTATATGATTATCAATAATTTGGTGTTTGATGGGAAACATTTGGCAACCGTAGATGTAAATCCTTCGCAAATTGGTCTTACACCAGATTTTATCAATTATAGAAACGATTATAGCACCGTTCCTTCTTTATCACAGTATCAGCTTCCGACCATTAATTATACAGGAAAAGATGCTAAAATTCCGATTGTGTACAAAGCGAATTTCTCTTACACGCATTTCTTTAATGAAAGATTCAGAGCGGGAATTGCTGGATATGTGGCTTTAGGTAGAAACAATTATTTCTATTACGACAGAAACATGGTTACGACACCTTTTATCACGCTTGATAATGAAGGTGGAAGAGGGGTTTATGTTCCGGAAACTGCAATTACCAATAATCCCAACAACACAGTTACTCTAAACTGGAAAGATGGAAGAATCAACAAAAATTTTGGAAGAGTATTGGAGTTGGTAAGTGATGGAAAGGTAAATCAGTTTTCGTTTGTAGCAGATGCAAGTTACCGTTATTGGAGAGATGGAGAAATCACGGCAAGTTATACTTGGTCAGACATCAGAGATAACACATCTTACAACGGAAACGTGGCAAATTCAGCAACTTTATTTACGCCGGTGGAAAGTGATCCTAGAAACTTGAGAATGACCTATTCTGACAGTCAGTTCCGAAATAAAGTGGTTATTTATGGTAACTCGCCTACAATTGCAGGATTTACGTTAGGTTTAAGATATTCAGGAATTGGTGGAACACGTTTTTCTTTAATGGCAGGTGGAAATATCAACGGAGATTTCGTAGATTCTAATGATCTGGCGTATATTTTCCCGAATCTTACGCAGTCTTTGGTTGATGATCCTGAAGTGGGGAAAGCATTGAAAGACTATATCACAAAATACAATAATAATATTGCGGAAAGAAACGGTGGTAAAAACGGATTCTACGGAGTTTGGGACGTTCGTGTGGCGAAGAAGATTAAGTTTGATAAAATCGGAGCATTTGAACTTTCTGTAGATATTTTCAACGTGGCGAATTTGTTGAATAAAGAATGGGGGGTGAATAAATCGTACGGAAATATGGCGCTTTACAGAGCTACTAAATTCAACTCGGCAACAAAACAATTTGAATATGTAAGAAATACAAATGGTTTGGAACCATTGTCAGGAAATCCTTATCAAATTCAAATCGGAGCGAAATATTCTTTCTAAAAGTAGGTGAATGATGGATTTTGGAAGTCAATAATGAATGGTTAATAGTGAATTTTAAAACTATACAGCAAAATTGACCATTGACTCGCGAAGCGAAATTCACAATTGATATCTTGTTAACAGATCAAAATTCGCCATTCCCATTAATTTAATTACCTTTATCTGAAAGTTGAAAGACTTTTAATTTAAATATCTAATTTATATTATGAAAAATTTTATCTTAGGGTTAGCAGTTTTAAGTACAGTTGCAATGAAGGCACAAACCCAGATTATCGCGCACAGAGGCTATTTCCAATCGCAGCCCGCGACCACGGAAAACTCGATCAAGTCGTTAGAAAATGCTCAGAAATTAGGAATCTACGGATCTGAATTTGATGTGAGAATGACGAAGGATGGAGTTTTGGTAATTAACCATGATGAGCACCACGGAAAATTGGAAATTTCTGATGAAACTTTCAAAACGTTGGAAAAAGATAAATTGTCGAACGGAGAAAAATTTCCTACGCTGAAAGATTATTTAAAGCAAGGGAAAAAAGATGCGGCTCTACAATTAATCATCGAAATAAAGCCAGCTAAAACAAAAGAGCTGGAAAACGAAATCGTTCAGAAAACCATTAAAATGGTGAAAGATATGAAGCTGGATGCGCAAACTCAGTTTATTTCTTTCAGTTTAAATGTTTGTAAAGAAATCAAAAAAGTAGAACCGAAATATAAAGTACAATACTTAAACGGTGAATTGTCTCCTGAGCAGATTAAAAGTGAAGGATTGGATGGTTTAGATTATCACTACAGCGTTTTCCAGAAAAATCCGACTTGGATTACTGAAGCTAAAGCGCTTGGTTTAATCACAAATGCATGGACGGTAAATGATACTGCAGTTTATGAAGAACTGAAAAAACAAGGGATAGCATTTGTTACTACAAATATTCCTGATCAATTAAAAGGTAAATAACAAATACGTCTTTTATATTATTCTTTTAAAGTTTGTCTCTTTTTGAGGCAAACTTTTTTCTTTTCTTAAAATTAAAATGACTTTGGAAAATGAAGCGTTAAGAAAATTAAATAGTAATCCGTTAAAAAATTCCCACTGTTCGATGCGCGAGACAAATTTAGAATCGAAGAAAAAACTTTGAATTCGCGCAAGTTTTGGGAATTTTAGGATTGAATTTTAATTTTTAGCATTCAGTTTCCAAGTCTTGACTTTTTGTTTCTTTTGTGTTAAGACAAAAGAAAAATAGATTTTAAATTAACTGAATTTCATTTAAAATAATTAAAAAACGCTCTAATTTTAGATAGGTTAAGTGTTAACCATTTGAAATATATTTATTTAACCTGTAAATGTGGTATTTAACAAGAGCCGGATGATAAAGTTAGATAAATAATGTTAACCATTTGTATTAAAAATGCTTAATTATTTTAATCTATTGTTAACCAAATATGTATGTAATTTGATTAATAATAAATTAATATGTCGTTTAATAATTCTTTAATAAATGTTAAAACGATGTTAAAACCATAGCCGTAATGTCGTTTTAATTTTGCGCAAACAAATTGGATATGCGTAAAGAGACACAAAAGTTGCTGGTTTTGTCGCTGTTAGGATTAGTCAGCGTCAATCTGGCGGCTCAGCAGAAAGCTAAAAGAGACACTATTAAAAACATTGATGAGGTGGTGGTAACGGCTTTGGGAATTAAAAGGCAAGATAAATCCCTTGGTTACGTTGCTGAAAAAGTAGATTCTGAGATTTTTGAAAACATTCAAAACAACAACTGGGCGCAGGGTCTTGAAGGTCGTGTAGCCGGATTAAAAATTCAAACGGCGGGAGCTGGACCATTGAGTTCTTCAAGAATTACTTTAAGAGGAGAAAAATCCTTCAGCTTAGACGGAAACTACGCGCTTATAGTAGTAGACGGTGTTCCTTTGAGTAATTCAACCACAGGAACGGGAACTGCAGCATACGGCGCCGGAACCGGAGGAGATCTTCCTATTGACTTGGGAAATGGTCTTAACAGCATCAACCCCGATGATATTGAATCGGTAACGGTACTAAAAGGAGCTTCTGCAGCTGCATTGTACGGATCAAGAGCGGCGAACGGAGCGTTAATGGTAACCACAAAATCAGGAAAGGGTAAAAACGGAAGACTTCGCGTTTCCTTCAACTCTTCATTAAGCTACGATTCTGTATTAAAATGGCCGGATTATCAATATGAATACGGTCAGGGAACGTTGGCCAAAAATTCTGCCGGAGAATTTTTCTATTCTTACGGAGCTTCTGCAGATGGCGTAAGTACGGGAGGAACAAGTAGTGCTTTCGGTCCGAAATTCAACGGACAGTATTATTTTCAGTATGATCCTAATCTTTTAGGACAAAGTGCAACAAGGCAATTGTGGAGACCTTATACCGATAATATCAAAGGTTTTTGGGAAACGGGTGTTACCTCTTCCAACAATGTTTCAGTGGAAAGCAGTACGGAAAAAACGAGTTTCAGAGCTTCCCTTACGTATTTAGACAATAAATGGATGATGCCTAATACAGGATTCGACCGTTTTAATGTAGCGTTTTCATTGGATCATAAAGTGACGGATAAGTTTAGAGTTTCCACAAAATTCAATTACGCCAATACGAAAAGTGATAACCTTCCTGCGACAGGCTACAATAACCAGTCGATTTCCTATTTCATGATCTTCCAGAATCCGAATGTGGATTTAAATTGGTATAAACCTCTTTGGAAACCAGGGCAGGATCAGGTAGACCAGATTCACCCGTTCAGTAGTTTTATTGATAATCCTTATTTAATTGCTTATCAAATGCTGAATGGTGTTCAGAAAAAAATGATCACGGGAAATATTTCGGCAACGTATGATTTTAGCAAAAACTTCAGTTTGATGTTAAGATCAGGAATCGAAATGCTAGATGAGGAAAGAACAACAAAAAGACCTTACAGCTCTGCGAATTACCTGAAAGGGTTTTATAGAGAACAATATATAAGGAATAATGAATTTAATAATGATTTGTTATTCACCTATAAAAAAGATTTCAACAAATTTAATATTACAGCCAACGCCGGAGCAAGTATTCGTTACAATGAATATGTGATGAATGATTACCGTGCGGAAGGATTGAAAGTTGTGGGAGATTACAGTTTGAATAACGCCATTTCTTTAATTACAAAAGTTCCGAGACCAAACGATCAGCAGACCAATTCAGTATATGGTTTGGTGAGTGCAAATTATGATAATTTAGTATTCTTGGATGTAACCGGAAGAAATGATTGGAGCAGCACACTTCCCGTTCAGTACAGATCATTCTTTTATCCGTCGGTAAGTACGAGTTTTATTCTTTCAGATATATTCAAACTATCAAGTCCGACTTTTAATTATTGGAAATTAAGAGCTTCTTGGGCGAAAGTAGGAGTTGCAGGGCTTCCTTACCAGCTAGATAAATATTATACACCAAGCGATTTTGTTGGTTCGGTTTTAACACCGGGAACTTATCCAAACCCTTTATTGAAGCCGGAAGACAATACGAATATTGAAGCTGGGATGGATTTTTCTGTGTTGAAAAACAGATTGAGTTATAATGTAACGCTTTATCAGAATGATACCGATAATCAAATTATTACAATTCCTACATTATTAGAATCCGGATATTCCAACAGAATTATTAATGCCGGAAAAGTAAGAAACCGAGGGCTTGAAATGACTTTGAATGCGATGCCTTTCAAAACAAAAAATTTCAGCTGGAATATTTCAGCAAACTGGAATTTAAACCGAAACGAAATTTTAACCTTACCTGAAGAATTTGCGGGTGAAAGTTACTATACAATTTCCACAGTTGCGGGTGTATTGTATTATAATGCGAGTGTTGGTGGTTCTTTAGGAGATTTATATGGATTTAAATTAGTAAGAAATGCCAACGGAGATGTCGTGTATGATCAAACAACAGGTCTTCCTGCAAGACCCGACAGAGTAGAAAAAGTAGGAAATGCTTTCCCGAAATGGAGAGCCGGTTTCCAGAATGATTTTAAAATTAAAAACTGGCAGATCAGCTTCTCTTTCGATGGGCAATATGGTGGAATGGCATATTCTCAAACCCATCACAAAATGTCTGAGCAAGGTAAGCTTGAACATACATTAATGGGAAGAGATAATCCAAACGGAATGATCGTGGGAGAAGGTGTGATCCAAAATGCAGACGGAACTTATAGCCCGAATACTAAAGCGGTAGGTTTATCAGCGTATTACGCTGATTATTACAGAAGAGCAAATATAGAAACCAATACTTTTGATACTTCCTTCATCAAGCTAAGAGATGCAAGAATTGCGTATTCATTCTCAAAAGATGTGATTGCTCCTTTGAAATTAACGGAGCTTACGTTAGCCGTTTTCGGTAAAAACCTTTGGATGTGGACGAAATTCCCAATGTTCGATCCGGAAGTTGCCGCGCTTAACGATTCTACGATTACGCCGGGTGCTGAAATTGGTCAGCTGCCATCGGCAAGAACTGTCGGTTTTCAAGTAAATTTAAAATTCTAAGATCATCATGAAAAAAATATTTTTATCAACCGTTGTTGCACTTTCAGTTTTCAGCTTTAATTCTTGTGAGCGAAGCTTTGAAGAGATCAACACAGATACCAGCAAAATAAAAGAACCTTCTGTGGGAAGTTTTTTGGTTCCGATTCAGTATGAAATGGGATCTTACGGATACAACAGGGCAGATGATTTCACTTTTGATATTATGCAGGTGGCACTTCCTTTTCCTAATGAAGGGGCTACGGTAAGTCGTTATTACCTTACAGAAAGTACAGGAAACGGTTATTGGAATACGAGTTATAAATGGCTTAAACAGGTAAAAGAACTGAACGAAGCTGCAAAAAAAGAGAATAATAACAATTATCTGGCTATTTCAAAGGTTTTGAATGCCTGGATCATGGCGAATCTTACCGATGCATTTGGTGATGTTCCGATGACTGAAGCTCTGCGTCTTGAAGAAGGAATCATGAGACCGAAATATGATAAACAAAAAGATATTTATCTGTTTCTTTTGGATGATTTGAAAGAAGCAAATACCCTTTTCGACACTACAAAAACATTGAGTGAAAGCGATATTTTCTTTCAGGCTAACGCCAGCACCGCAGGAATTATAAAATGGAAAAAATTCTGTAATTCTCTTTCATTAAGATTGCTAACAAGAATTTTAAAGAAAAATGGAGAAGTTAACGTGAATGAAAGAATTAATGAAATTGTAAATGATCCTACGGGGCATCCGATTTTTCAGAATAATGCCGATGGAGCAACATTGGATATTTCTGGAGTTGCGCCGTTATTGCCACCGATTGCCAGACCTCAGGATTTTACGGCTTACAGGGCTTCGGGAGGTTTCTTTACTCAGACTTTGGTTGATAATAATGATCCTAGATTGAGTTTGTTCTTTACACAGGCAAAATCAATTCCCGGAAATGCAAATATTGGTTACAAAGGTGCGCCTTCCGGATATGCTTTGGGAACAAGTTTTGATTATCAGCCATCTAATTTAAATCAGAATTTAGCAAAAGCACCATTGAAAATTTTGGTGATGCCGTATGCTGAACTTCAGTTTATCCTGGCAGAATTGGCTTATAAAGGAATTATTACAGGAAGCGCTCAGACTTTCTATGAAAACGGAGTGAAGGCAACTGTAGAACAATGGGGAGCGACATTTCCGGCAAACTATTTCACAAATCCTAAAGTGGCTTACAATAACACTTTGGAAAGAATTATGCTTCAAAAATATGTGGCGCTTTTCTTTGTAGATCATCAGCAATGGTACGAGCAGAGAAGAACAGGTTTCCCTGTGTTGCCGAATAACGGAGGCCTGATGAATGATGCTAAAATGCCTCAGAGAATGCCTTATCCTACGGTAACAAAAGTCCAGAATTATGATAATTATGTCACGGCTTCTCAAAATATGGGCGGTGACAACATCAACACAAAAATGTGGTGGAATCAGTAATCCTCAATTTATCAATTATTTAATCTTAATTATTTTAAAAATCAACATGAATATAAAATTTTTAATGCCAAGCCTATTGATTTCAGCGATGGCTTTTTCTCAGGCTTCAGTTTCGGGGTATGTTTTTGCAGATCTTAATAAAAATCAGAAAAAAGAAAACCGTGAAAAAGGAATTGAAGGCGTAGCCGTTTCCAACGGTGCGCAAGTGGTTTTAACTGATAAAAACGGAAGATACAGCCTGCCAATCCAAGATGGACAAACGGTTTTTGTAATCAAGCCTTCAGGTTATCAGGTGGCATTGAACGGAAATAATTTGCCGCAATATTATTATCAGTATAAACCAAAGGGGTCTCCTGCAGATTTTAAATATAAAGGAACTGCGCCAACGGGTGAACTTCCGAAAGAAGTCAATTTTGCTTTACATAAACAAAATGAAAATAAAAACTTCGATATTCTGGTTTTCGGAGATCCACAGCCTTACACGGAAAAGCAGCTGGATTATTTTAGAAGAGCGATTGTGAATGAAGTGAAAACGACGAAAAAAAATACCGTTTTCGGCATTACGCTGGGTGATTTGGTGGGAGATAATTTAAGCCTGCAAAAACCTTATGCCGATGTGATGAAAGAAATCGGGCTGCCTTGGTATAATGTGATGGGAAATCACGACATGAATTATGATGCTAAAGAAGATTATCTGTCTGATGAAACTTTTGAAGCGACTTTCGGCCCTGCCAATTATTCTTTTAATTATGGAAATGTTCACTTCATCGTTTTAGATGATATTTTGTATCCCGATCCGAGAGATGGAAAAGGGTATTGGGGCGGTTTCCGTGAAGATCAGTTGCAGTTTATCGAAAACGATTTGAAATTGGTTGATAAAAATAAACTGATTGTGGTTTCTTTCCATATTCCGTTGGAGCATACGAATGAAGATAATTTCAGAAATGCAGATCGTCAGAAATTGTTCGATTTTTTAAGTCCGTTCCCGAATGCATTGTTGTTATCAGCTCACACACATATTCAACAGCAGATTTTTTACGGAAAAAAAGCAGGTTGGAATGGTGCGAAAGATCTTCATGAATATAATGTAGGAACTACTTGTGGCGACTGGTGGTCTGGAACTTCAGACGAAGCAGGATTGCCGACTTCTACCATGAGAGACGGAACGGCGAAAGGATATTCTTTCATCAGTTTTAATGATAATCAGTACAAAGTTTCTTATAAAACGGCCGGAAAACCGGGAGATTATCAGATCAAATTGTATGTTCCGAAAGTCATTCCTTACCCATCAAAAACTTCGGCTAAAGTTTTGGCAAATTTTTTTATGGGAAGCAAAAAAGACAAAGTAGAATATAGAATAGACGGCGGAAAATGGGAAACAATGGATTATAACGAAACCATTGACCCAAATTTTGCTCTGTCTGTATTCAAATGGGATTCTACACAAAATCTGTTCCCGGGCAGAAGACCTTCCAACCCTGAAATGTCTAAGCACATCTGGGAAGGAGGATTTGGAAATAAATTAACACTAGGAAAACACAAAGTTGAGGTAAGAGCGACGGATATGTACGGCAATCAGTTCTCAGGGGCGGAGGATTTTGAGGTTCAAAACTCAATTCTTATTCCTTAGTTTTCATTTTTTTTACTATACTTTCAATAGAGCCGACTTCAGATGAAGTCGGTTTTTATTATTTTGAATATGATTTATTATTAACAATGTCATGCTGAGCAAAGTCGAAGCATTTTTTGATTTAAAATTAAATTTAATAATGATTATAGGCTTTTTCATTTATCTGTTTTCTTTCCTTTAAAATCCCTTTCGTAAATTTGCACCACGAATAAAATACTATCAATATGAATATAAGCGGAAAAAATGCCATCATTACAGGTGGTGGAAGAGGGCTTGGTAAAGCGGTTGCTTTAGCATTGGCAAATGAAGGGGTAAATATTGGCATTACGGGAAGAAACGAAGAAAATCTTAAAATGACGGTTGATGAAATCCAGAAATTGGGTGTAAATGCAGCTTATGCAGTTTTTTCTGTTGATAATGAAATTCAGGTAACAGCTGGTATCAACGCATTGGCAGAAACGTTGGGAGGTGTAGATATTTTAATCAATAATGCAGGAATTGGTGATTTCGGTTCTATCGAAGATATGCCTTCTGAAACTTGGGAGCAGGTAATTAAAACCAATCTTTTCGGAGTGTATTATGCCGCTAAAGCCGTTCATCCTTTCATGAAAGCAAAAGGTGAAGGTGATATTGTAAACGTGTCTTCTACAGCAGGTTTGAAAGGCGGACCGAATATGTCTGCGTATGCAGCGTCAAAAGCAGCAGTCGTTTCTTTATCTCAGTCTATGATGGCAGAATGGAGAAAACAAAATATTAGAGTAATTACGTTAACGCCAAGCACCATTGCTTCGGATATGTCGATTCAAGGAGGTTTAACAGATGGAAATCCTGATAAAGTTCTTCAACCTGAAGATTTTGCAGAATGGGTAAGAGATATTTTGAAAATGAACAGAAGAGCTTTAATTGCCAATGGTTCTATTTTTTCTACAAATCCTTAATTCAAGCAAAAACTAGATTGTAGAAATTAGTTTAAATATATAAAGCGGACTTCGGTTCGCTTTTATTTTTATGATTTTTTTTAGGAGCTATTTCCAGCTTTCGCTACTCGCTTTTTTTGCTTCAGTTTCGGCGCGGCAGCGAAGCTGCCGCGC
>NZ_JBDFPQ010000003.1:131192-161199 GCF_039672645.1 Chryseobacterium sp. C39-AII1 | reverse complement strand
CCCCCCCCCCCCCCCCCCCCCCCCCCCCCCCCCCCGAAACTGAAGCAAAAAAGAGCTCAAACATGCCACTCAATCTGGGCTAGGGAAGTAGCCGTTTTTTCATTTTTAGAAATAATCATAAAATTTTAGCTCAACAAAAAACTTATGCTAGAAATTCAAAATTCAGGTGTAAGAGATTCACTTCTTTCAATCACAATCCCTATTTTTGTTAAAAATGAATTAATGAAAAAATTAATTTTATTAGCTGTAATTGGTCTGGGAATTGTTTCCTGTACCACACAAAACGCAAGAAAAAACATGACGGATTTACCTAAAGACTGGAAACACAACACAAATATTTACGAAGTAAACGTAAGACAATATACACAGGAAGGAACCTTCAGAGCATTCGAAAAAGAAATGCCAAGACTGAAATCAATGGGCGTAAAAACCCTTTGGTTTATGCCTATCACGCCCATTGCTCAGGAAAATAAAAAAGGCAGCATGGGAAGCCCTTACGCCGCGGCAGATTATACCTCCATCAACCCGGAATTTGGAACTTTAGACGATTTCAAACACATGGTGAGCGAAGCTCACAGATTGGGATTCAAAGTTATCATCGACTGGGTGGCGAATCATACAGGCTGGGATCATGTCTGGACAAAAACACATCCCGAATTTTACCTAAAAGATGCCGATGGAAGTTTCCATAAAGCTTCAGGAATGGACGATATCATCGAACTGGATTACAAAAATCAGGAAATGCGTCTTGCCATGATCGATGCCATGAAATACTGGGTTAAAGAAACCAATATCGATGGTTTTCGTTGCGATTTGGCTTCTTGGGTTGAGGTCGATTTTTGGGAACAGGCTCGTCCGGAAGTTGAAAAAGTAAAGCCTCTTTTTTGGTTAGGTGAATTTGATGAGATAGAAAGTCCGGAATACGGAAAAGTTTTCGATGCAAGTTATTCCTGGAAATGGATGCACAAATCGGCAGATTATTACAAAAAAAATGAACCGCTTCAAGGGTTAAAAGACTTATTGATACAATATTCGAATATTGGCGACAGCTCAATGAGAGCGTGGTTTACTTCCAATCATGATGAAAATTCTTGGAATGGAACCGAATATGAAAAATATGGCGTAATCACAAAGCCAATGGCTGTTTTCTCAGCAACTTGGAATGGTGTTCCGTTATTATATTCCGGTCAGGAATTACCAAACATGAAACGTCTGGAATTTTTCGAAAAAGATGTTATCAAATGGACGAATACCTATCAAAATGCAGATTTTTATAGAACATTATTAAATTTGAAAGCCTCCAATCCTGCATTGAGAGGTGGAGATAACAATGTCGGAACATATTTGTTAAACACTTCCGCGAATGATAAAATTTTAGCCTATCTCAGAAAAAATGGTAAAGATGAGGTGTTGGTAGTTTTAAATATGTCGAAAGAACCTGTCAATTTCAAAATTGAAGACGAAAATGTTTCAGGAACTTTCAGAAATGTATTTGAAAAGGTAAACAGAAACTTTGATAACGGTAAAGATTTTAATTTCAAACCTGGCGATTATGCCGTTTTTGAAAAATAAATATTGACAAAAATTTTTTATTTTTATAAAATATCAATTTGAAAGCGGGCTTTTGTCCGCTTTTACATTTAAAACAAAGTAAACTGAAATGAATAAAGAAGAAATAGTAAATATCATAAAATCAAAAATATCAGATAAAATTCAAAATTTCGAAAATCTTATTGCTGAAACGAGAGCTTCCAATAATGACACGAAAAGTTCGATGGGGGATAAATATGAAACCGGTCGCGAAATGCTTCAGCAGGAAATCAATAATCTTCAAAGGCAACTGAATGAAACGTTAAATCAACAAAATGTAGTTCAGAAAATGACATCAGAAGATTGTCTGAAAGTTCAGAATGGAGCTTTGGTGAAAACTGATAAAGGTTTATTTTATATTTCTGCTTCTTTGGGTGAAATTATTGTGGAAGGCAAAAAAATAATGACAGTTTCCGCGGAATCTCCTTTGGTGAAAGCGATGTTTGGCAAGAAAATGGGAGAAGCATTTACCATTAATAATATTCCTCAAAAAATTGAGAATATTTGGTAAAACTCTTTTCATGAAAATTAGAAAACTACTTTTAATAGGCTTTATATTGTTCAACTTTCTTCTGAATGCTCAGATTAAAGCTGTTATTTCCAATTCCACATATACTATCGAAACGGTAGATTTAACGATAAATAATGTAACCGTTGTTTTAAGCGGGGAAGGCGAAATACAGAGATTTTATTCTGATAATTCTAATGGTACAACAGATTATTATGATCAGGATGTTTTTAATAAACACAGAGCAGGTAAAATAAAAAGTCTCGGCGGTGTAAAAGTTGAGTATTGGAATGCGATGAATCAGGATGATCCAAAATATGGAAAAATTAAAAGCATTGGGGATCTGAAAGTTGATTACTGGGATTCAATACATTTTGATCCGGAAAAGGCGGGAAAAGTGAAGTCCATCGGAAATATCACCATCGATTATTACCCGAAAGACATTATTGATAACAGCCGATTTGGTAAATTAAAATCGATTGGAAATATTTCAATAGATTATGGTTTAAAAGATATTATTGACCGTAGTAAGTTTAAAAAATTAGTAAAATTTGGATCTGTAAAATTAGATTATTGGAATGATAGTATTATTGAAAAAGAGAAATTTGGCAGATTAAAATCTGTTGAAGGAAACTCTAAGGAAGTGAGTGTTTCGGTACTTTAATTATTTAACATTTCAAGTCTAAAATTTAAGAAAAATTTATTGCTTTATATGGAAACAATGGCGCTAAAAATTCGTAAATTAGAGGTAAATATTTAATAATAAATCTTATAAAATTTTATCAATATGGGAATTTTAGATAATAAAGTAGCTATCGTTACTGGAGGAGGTTCTGGGATTGGTTTAGCCGTTGCTGTAAGTTACGCTAAAGAAGGCGCAAAAGTGGTTGTTTCAGACATTAATGAAGAACATGGTAATCAGGCTGTAGAACAAATCAAAGCAAATGGTGGGGAAGCTTCATTCATAAAAGCCGATACTTCAAGCCCAACTGAAGTGGAAAATCTGGTAAAAGAAACGGTAAAAATTTATGGCAAATTAGATATTATCTGTAATAATGCAGGAATTGGTGGCGAAGCAGCTCTTACGGGAGATTATAGTCTCGACAGTTGGAGAAAAGTATTGAGTGTAAATTTAGATGGAGTTTTCTATGGTTGTAAATATGCCATCGAACAAATGGAGCAAAACGGTAGTGGAGTGATTGTAAATATTGCTTCTATCCACGGAATGGTTGCTGCACCTATGTCTTCTGCCTACACCACTGCAAAACACGCGGTGGTAGGACTTACTAAAAATATTGGCGCAGAGTACGGACAAAAAGGTATTCGTTGTAATGCTGTTGGCCCTGGTTATATCGATACTCCGTTATTGGAAAGCGCAAGTGGGGATATGAAGGAAGCGTTAATTGCAAAACACCCAATCGGAAGATTAGGAAAATCTGAAGAAGTAGCAGAGTTGGTATTATTCTTAAGCTCTGAAAAATCTTCTTTCATGACAGGTGGTTATTACCTTGTAGACGGTGGTTATACCGCAATCTAAACGGTCAGAAAAACGATATAGGAAAATGGAGCGTTAAAAAAAATAAAAATTAATCCGTTAAGAAACTCCACTGTTTGAGCAAGAGACAAATATGGAAACGAAGAACAAATGTAGATTCGTGCGAGTTTTGGGGATTTTAGGAGTAAGTTTTAATTTTTAGCAGAAGTTTCCAAGTCTTGAATTTTTGTTTCTTTTGTTTTAAGACGAAAGAAAATTTAATAAAGTAATAGAAAGCATTCATCACCATGAATGCTTTTTTTATAATTTTTAATACCAAAAAATAACTAAGATTTTTCTAAATTTGAGCCATTAAAATTCATTTTTCAAATGCAAAATTACTTAGACCTTTTACAGCATATTTTAGACAACGGAACAGATAAAACTGATAGAACGGGAACGGGAACAAGAAGTGTTTTCGGTTACCAGTTGAGATATGATCTGTCGAAAGGTTTTCCTTTGGTTACGACTAAAAAAGTGCATTTGAAATCTATTATTTATGAATTACTTTGGTTCCTGAAAGGGGACACCAATATCAAATATTTAAAGGATAACGGCGTTTCAATTTGGGATGAATGGGCAGATGAAAACGGAGATTTGGGACCTGTTTACGGGGCTCAATGGAGAAGTTGGAACGGAGCAGACGGGAAAATTGTAGACCAGATCACAGATGTTATCGATCAAATTAAAAAAAATCCGGATTCCCGAAGATTGATCGTTTCTGCTTGGAATGTTGCTGAAATTCCTAATATGGCGTTGGCTCCATGTCATGCTTTATTTCAATTTTATGTGGCGGATGGAAAATTATCGCTCCAATTGTATCAAAGAAGTGCAGATGTTTTCTTAGGCGTTCCTTTTAATATTGCGAGTTATGCGTTATTATTGATGATGGTAGCTCAGGTTTGTGATTTGGAAGTAGGGGATTATGTTCATAGTTTTGGTGATGTTCATATTTACAACAACCATTTTGAACAGGTAAATAGACAATTGTCAAGAGAAACACGACCTCTTCCGACCATGAAACTGAATACAGAAGTTAAGAATATTTTTGATTTTAACTTTGAAGATTTTACGCTGGAAAATTATAATCCGCATCCGGGAATTAAAGCGCCTGTTGCGATCTAATAATTTTGAATTAAAAGATATAAAGTGAAGCCTAAAAACTTCACTTTTTTTGTAACTTTCAAATCGAAAATCATACTTATTTATTATGAAATCATTAAAAATTACTATCGAAGAAAATTTTGATGCTGAAAAGCTGAAGGAAGTTTTACTTCAGATCAAAGGCATTGATTCAATAGAAATTATCGACGAAGAAAATCCTGAAAGCGAATTGAAAAAAGCGTTTGCTAAAACGAAAGAACAGTTCAAAAAAGGAGACTATGAAACGTTGGTAAACGATATTTTTGATATCTTAACAAAAAAATAATTCTAAATATATTTAATAAATAAATATGAAAAAAGCCATTTTATCGATTGCTATTTTGGGCGGAATTTTCTTTTCTGCAACGATCTCGGCACAAACCGAAACTTCAGGCAGAGAAAAAGTATACAGAGCCACGCACACAAAAGTAACGGAACTGAAACATACCAAGCTGAAAGTAAATTTCGATTATCAGAAGGAACAAATGAATGGGGAAGAATGGTTAACGGCTTCGCCTTATTTTTATCCAACCAATGAATTAACGCTGGATGCAAAAGGAATGCTGATTCACGAGGTTGCTTTGGATAGCAATGGTAAAAAATCTCCTTTGAAATACGATTATAAGGATGATGTTTTAAAAATTACTTTAGACAAGACCTATCAGAAAAATCAGGATTATACGGTTTATATCAAATATACTTCTCGCCCGAACGAAGTGAAACAGCAGGGAAGTGCTGCCATTAATGATGCTAAAGGTTTGTATTTCATTAATGCTCAGGGAAAAGATCCTGATATGCCAACTCAGATCTGGACTCAGGGTGAAACCGAATCTTCTTCTGCATGGTTTCCAACGATCGACAAGCCAAATCAAAAAACCACTCAGGAAATTTACATAACTGTTCCTGACAAATATGTCACACTTTCTAACGGGATCATGAAAGATTCTCAAAAAGAATCGAACGGATTGAGAACCGATCATTGGGTGATGGATAAAAGACATTCAACTTACCTTTTCTTCATGGGCGTTGGAGAATATGCTATCGTAAAAGATAAATGGAGAAATATTCCGGTGGATTATTATATCGAGAAAGAATATGAGCCTTATGCAAAACAGATCTACGGAAATACGCCGGAAATGATCGAGTTTTTCTCTAAGAAAATGGGCTACGATTATCCTTGGGCTAAATATGCACAGATTTCCGGAAGAGACTATGTAAGTGGCGCAATGGAAAACACAACAGCAACGCTTCACGGAAGCGATATTTTACAGAAACCTGGACAATTGATCGATGAAAATAAATGGGAAGATACCATTGCCCATGAATTATTCCACCATTGGTTTGGGGATTTGGTAACGGCAGAAAGCTGGAGTAATCTGACGGTTAATGAATCTTTTGCTAACTATTCAGAATACCTTTGGAACGAATATAAATACGGAAAAGATCAGGCAGATTATCACCAGATGACCGATGTGAATATGTATCTTCATAATCCGTCGGATTTCAAGAAAAATTTGGTGAGATTTGGATACGATTCCCGTGAAGATGTTTTTGATTTAGTAACGTACCAAAAAGGTGGAGGAATTCTTCATATGTTGAGAAATTATTTGGGTGATGATGCTTTCTTTGCCGGAATGCAGGATTATTTAAAGACCAATGAGTTCCAAAATGCAGAAGCACATCAATTAAGATTATCTTTCGAGAAAGTTTCTGGTAAAGACTTGAATTGGTTCTTTAATCAATGGTATTTCGGAAGCGGAAATCCAAAGATTACTTATTCTTATACTTTTGAGCCGGTGAAAAAACAAATCGCAGTTACGATTAATCAAAGTCAGGAACTGCCATTCGAATTTCCTTTGGCAATCGATGTTTACGATAATGGTAAACCTAAAAGATATAATGTTTGGGTAAAAGCAGAAAGTGCAAATACCTTCAATTTTGATGTTTCTAAAAATGCAGATTTAGTGAATATCAATGCAGATGGAGTATTGGTTGCGGAAGTTACAGATACAAAAACTCCTGAGCAATATTTGATGCAGTTCACAGGATCTAAGGAATTTAAAAGCAGATATAATGCATTGAACGGAATTAAAGATCAGGTTGGAAAAAGCCCTGCTGCGACAAAATTATTGGCTGCAGCATTGAAAGATCCTTATTTCAGAGTGAGAATTAAAGCATTGGAATTGATGGATTTATCAAATCCTGAACAGTTCAAAGCATTAAGTTCAGAGGTGGAAAAAATTGCATCCAATGATCCTAAAACCTTAGCTCAAGCGGCTGCTATTGCTGCTTTGGCGAAGACAAAAGATAAAAAATACATTCCGATTTTTGAAAAGGGTGTAAATGCGGTTTCTAATGCGGTAAAAGGAAATTCGGTAGGAGCTATTTTAGCAATTGATCCTTCAAAAGCAGCTTCTTTAGGCGATAAAATGGATCTGGAGGGAGCTTCTGATGCTTTAATTGAAAAAATGTTGCCTATTGTTGTTAAAAATAAAGTGACTTCACAGATGGCGAATATCGCTCAGTTTGCGGCATTTTATCCTTTTATCAAATTCCAAAACCCGGAATTAGGGAAAG
The DNA here is from genome assembly GCF_039672645.1 of Chryseobacterium sp. C39-AII1. Classification (NCBI taxonomy): domain Bacteria; kingdom Pseudomonadati; phylum Bacteroidota; class Flavobacteriia; order Flavobacteriales; family Weeksellaceae; genus Chryseobacterium; species Chryseobacterium sp. C39-AII1. Next base: position 153,847 of record NZ_JBDFPQ010000003.1, on the reverse strand, counting down.
CTTCTGAAGAAGGATACAACTGGATTATGTCTTCTGATAATTTAAAAGCGACTGAAGCGATTACGAAAGTTTTGGTTCAGTCTAAAGGCCAGATGGGTGATAATCCGCAGGTTAAAATAATGATAAGCCAGATTTTAAAAGACGGTTTGAATAAAAAAATGGAACTTTTAAAACAAAATCCTCAAAATGCAGCTAGCATTAATAAGCAAATTGATGCTATTAATAAAGCTATTGCCGATTTTAAATAGTTTTAAAGCAATACATAAAAATATGATAACCACTATTCTGATAGTGGTTATTTTTTTATGGTTAAACGATGTTTATTAAATTATGTTTAATTTATTTAAAAAAATATTACGTATTTAATTTAATAATTATAAATTTGTTATAGAATTAATATTATTTAATAACTATGAAAACAAATTTATTTGCGATGAATTTGGGTAAACGGCTTTTTTTACCTGCAGTATTAGCTTTTTCACCTTTCGTTTTAAAAGCTCAGATTTTCAATTTTCCTTGGACGGAAACTTTTGAAGACGATTCTCCCACAAGATCCAGCTGGACACAAATTCATGAAGCCAACTCAGTAGATTGGACTTTCGCATCCTCTGCCACAACGGGAAGCACAGGAATTACCGCTTTTTCCGGATCAAAGTTTGCAAACTTTCCTACAAATTCTTCTTTTCCTGACAAAACTAAATTGGTAAGTCCACCTTTTAACACCGCCTCACTCACTTCTCCAAAGCTTAGTTTTTATCTCGTTAATCCACAATTGAATGGAAATGCCAATTGGGTAAGGATTTACTACAGAATGTCTGCTACAGATTCTTGGACTTTGTTGATGGGGTTCCAACCACCGTTCAGTTCTTGGTATTTTTTCGCCAATATCGGAATGCCGCCTAATATTTATCAGGTTGCCATTGAATGTGAAAATAGCCAGGGATATTCTACATTGGTTGATCAAGTTACGATTAGCAACGATGTTTTAAGTACAAGCGAAATTACAAATCATTCAAAATCAAAGATTAATTTCTATCCAAATCCGGTTAAAAATGAACTAAATTATACAGGTAGGGAAAAGATTGATGAAATTTTTATTTATGATTTGAATGGAATAAAAGTGAAAGAGCAAAAGATTAATTCTCTCAGTGGAAGTATTGATGTTTCAGCTTTGAAAAACGGAGTGTATATAATCTCTGCAAAAAAAGGAGAAGGAACGGAAAATTTTAAAATCATTAAAAATTAAAAAATACATCTTTGTCCCTTAGATTGTTAATAATTTAAATAAAAAGGTTTTAAGAATGAAATTTTTTTGATTAAATAGAATTAAGACTAAATTTCTAAAAATTTGGTAATAAACATACATGATTAAACGTTTACATTTTTTAAATTCGTATAAAAATTAACTATATGGCGTTCGGAATAGAGGCAGCAAGCTACTTTGTGCCTACTTTATATTTGGAAATAAAAGATTTAGCAGAAAAAAGAGGAATACAACCTGCAAAACTGGAAAAAGGATTAGGATTACATAAAATGGGATTTCCCGATATGCATGAAGATGCGGCTACATTTGCAGCGGAAGCTTTATTGAAGCTAATCAGAGATTATAATATCAATCCGAAAGAAATATCAAGAATTTATCTGGGAACGGAAAGTGCTTTGGACGCTGCAAAACCAACTGCTTCTTACGCGATGCAAATGGTTGAAAAAGTGTTGGAAAGTGAGTTCGGAGAAAGAGCTTTTAAAAATTGTGATGTGGTAGATCTTACGTTCGCTTGTATTGGCGCGGTAGATGCGCTTCACAATTCTTTGGATTTTGTAAGGGTAAATCCTGATAAAAAGGCGATCGTCATTGCGAGTGATTATGCTAAATATGAGCTGGCGTCTTCAGGAGAATATACTCAAGGTGGTGGTGCAGTGGCAGTTTTGGTGTCTTCAAAACCAGATCTTATTGAGATTGATAACAATTGGGGTGTCGCTACAGAAAGCGTTTTTGATTTTTTCAAGCCAAGACGTCATTTCAAAAAAGAAGATTTAACGAACGCTCCTGAAAACTTCCCTGAAAAAATTGAAGTTTTTACAGACGAACCTGTTTTTGACGGACAATATTCTAATCAATGTTATCAGGATAGAATTCGCGAAGCTTATACTCATTACAAAGAAATTACTGGAAAAAATAAACCTTACGAAGCTTGGAAGTATCTTATTTTCCATCTTCCTTATGCTTTCCACGGAAAAAGAGTTTTCACAGAAATTTACAGTTTAGAAAACGGTTTGTCTTACGAAACTCCTGAAGAGCAAAAAGCAGTGGCAAAATCAGAGGATTATATTCAGTTTATTAATGATAAAATTGAAAAATCTCAACGAGCTTCTTCAGAAATCGGAAATATGTACACGGCTTCTATTTTTATGGCTTTGCTTTCTGCATTGCAGACTTCTTTTAATGACAACGAAGAATTAGCAGGTCAGGAAATTGGATTCTTGGGTTATGGAAGTGGTTCTAAGTCTAAAGTTTTTGCGGGAAAAGTTTCAGATAACTGGAAAAATGTGGTGGCAAAATGGAATCTTTTTGAAGGCTTAAAAAATAGAACAGCAATCGATTTTGAAACCTATGAAAAACTGCACAGAAAACAACTGGAAACTTCCGTTAATGAAAATTATAAAGGTTTTGGATTGGCATCTGTAGAATTAGAAAATCCTGTTTTGAAAGGAGCGAGATATTATGATTTTAAAGGTTAAGATTTACTACTTAAAATTTACGAAGTTGTCATTTTGAGCGAAACGAAGTGAAGTCGAAAAATCTCAAATATTTCAATTTCAAATAAAATGTAAGTAATCTCTAAAATATAAACCGAAGCTAAATATAGTTTCGGTTTTTTGTTTTATTTTTTCCAGAATCCATTACTTTGAGCCCAGTTTTTAAATAAATTCGGCCAAGAAGAAACAGTAGTTCCTTGTTTTCCTAACCCCCAGCCATGGCCTCCGTCTTGAAAAATATGCATTTCAACAGGAACTTTAGCTTTTCTTAAAGCATCTTCCATCAAAAAACTATTGTCCACGGGCGAAATAGGATCATCAAAAGCTTGAGCTAGAAAAGTTGGAGGTGTATCTGTAGTAACCTGTTTTTCCACAGAAAAATTTGTTTGTTGCGCCGTTGTTGGATTGTTTCCTAAAATACATTTGTAAGAATGCGTTTTATTATTTGGCGGAAGCATTGAAATAACGGGATAAATCAGCCCAACAAAATTCGGTTTTGATGATAATGAATCAACAGCATCCACAGGTTTGTAGAATTTTTTATCGAATAAAGTAGAGGTGATTCCGGCTAAATGCCCTCCTGCAGAAAATCCTAGAATGCCAACTTTATTTTGATCAAATCCATATTTATTGGCCATACTTCGAATCAATCTCATGGCTCGCTGTGCGTCTTCAAAAGGAACATTGTTGGTTTTCCAGCCTTCTTGTGGTAAACGGTAAATCAGTTCAAATGCGGTAATACCTTCCGATTGCAGCCAATTTGCGGTAGGGTTACTTTCTTTACCGAGTTCAATATGAGCATATCCACCACCACTAATGACTAAAATAGCGGTTCCGTTAGGATTTTTAGGTTGGTGAACAATCAATCTTGGTGTTGAAACATTCGTTACGGAACCTTTATCATTAATAATTTCTCCATTTTTTGAGCCGCCTTTATCAGGCATATTTCCTCGCCAAAGATCAATTTGTTCTGCATCTTTTGATAAAATGAAATTCTTATTGGTAGTTTGTGCATCCACAAAATTTGATGCAAAGAAAAACGAAAACACAAGAATAATAAATGGTTTCATCATATTGTTTTTTAATGATTTATTATTCTGCAAAAACAATGCTGGAATTTTGAGCGTTTTTATTTAATAGAAATCGCTTTATTCTGATAACTTTTCGGAGTTACACCTGCAAATTGTTTAAACACTCTTGTAAAATAATTAACATCAGAAAACCCTGTCTGATAAGCAGTTTCCTTAATGCTATTTTGGCTTGCCAGTAATTCTTTTGCACGACTGATTCTTTCCTGTAAAATAAATTCATTCGGAGATGTTCCCAACTCATCTTTAAACATTTTAAAGAAGTTCGACTTGCTTACATATGCCAACTTAGCAATACTTTCGATTGATAATTTCTGGTGAAGATTTTTCTTGATATAATCCACTACAAATCCAATTCTTGATTTATTTTTTACAATATTTTTCTCTACCATACTTCGTGCTTGAGTTTGCATCAATCGAATTAAAAGTTCCTTCAATGCAAAATCTGCCATAATATCTTTTTGAGAATTATCATCCATCGCAATGCGCATAATATTATTGGTAGCAGAGGCTAACGATTGATTGTTAAATAGAAAATATTCATCAAGATCGATATTCCAATGTGAAGTTTCGTCAATTTTTGGAAGATTGTAATTTAAATGATTTAAAGAATCTTCAATAAATTCAGGATTTAGACTTAAAGAAATACATTGAGACGGGGTTTCATCTGCTTCAGGAAAATCAATCATCATGGTTTCTCCAGGCGAAACCAGTACGCTTTCTCCCGGAAAATAGTCGAAATAGTTGGTTTTATCTAGTTTCATGTATTTTTTACCACGAAGCATTGCGGTAAATGCAATCGTTTCAAAATGCAGTTTTACGTTGAAAGCAGCCTTGTGCGTCTCATAAATACTGAATTCACAATTGTTCAGATTGAATTTCGTTTGATTTTCAACCAAATGAATGAGCTGGTTTTCCTGTTTTAATTCAGGAGTATTCAATAAAATCTTGTTATCATTCATTTCTAAACATTTATGATTGCGTCTGTACTCAAATATAGAAATTTCTGCGCTTAGTATTTTGTTAATGAAATTATAAAATTCCGGATATGTACTATTTTGATATTTTTTTGTACGATTTTGCTATTCTAATATAACAGGTAAGTGTAATTTGGTAACAGATAAAAAATTAAAACATACGTATATGAGCACACTTACAGAACAAGAATCAGCGACTACTTTAAAGTGGCCTGCATTCAAAAACAGATATGATAATTATATTAACGGACAATTTACAGCCCCGGTAAACGGACAGTATTTTGATGTGGTTTCGCCTGTAGACGGAAAAAACTTTACGCAGGCAGCTCACTCATCAAAAGAAGATTTGGAATTGGCAGTAAATGCAGCTGAAAAAGCATTCCAAACCTGGAAAGATACTTCAGCAACGGAAAGAAGTATTATTTTAAATAAAATTGCCGACAGAATTGAGCAGAATTTAGAATACATCGCAACCGTGGAAACTATTGATAACGGAAAAGCGGTAAGAGAAACGTTAGCTGCGGATATTCCATTGGCAGTAGATCATTTCAGATATTTTGCTTCGGTCATCAGGTCTGAAGAAGGTTCGCACAATGAACTGGATAAAGATACCGTTTCATTGATTGTTCACGAACCACTAGGCGTTATCGCTCAAATCATTCCTTGGAATTTCCCAATTCTAATGGCAGTTTGGAAGCTGGCTCCGGCTTTGGCTGCAGGAAATTGCGTCGTTTTAAAGCCGGCAGAAAGCACTCCGATTTCAATCATGGTTTTAATGGAATTAATTGGTGATTTACTTCCTGCAGGAGTTGTAAACATTGTAAACGGTTTCGGGGCAGAATTAGGAAGAGCGTTGGTTACCAATCCGAAAGTTAATAAGGCGGCATTCACCGGTTCTACGGCAACAGGTCGTTTGGTAATGCAGTACGCGACAGAAAATATTATTCCGGTAACATTGGAATTAGGAGGAAAATCACCTAACGTTTTCTTCAGTTCGGTGATGGATGCAGATGACGAATTTTTAGATAAAGCAATTGAAGGCGCAGTTCTTTTCGCTTTAAATCAGGGTGAAATTTGTACTTGTCCGTCCAGACTATTGGTTCAGGAAGATATAGCAGATGCTTTCATCGCAAAAGTTATTGAAAGAGTAAAAGCGATTAAAGTCGGAAATCCGTTGGATAAAACAGTAATGATGGGTGCCCAGGCTTCTAAGATTCAAAAAGATAAAATACTTTCTTACATCAAATTAGGTAAAGAAGAAGGTGCAGAAGTTCTTGTAGGAGGAGATGTGAACAATGTTGGTGAAGGTCTGGAGAACGGATATTACATCCAGCCAACCATTTTCAAAGGAAACAACCGAATGAGAATTTTCCAGGAAGAGATTTTCGGACCTGTGTTAGCATTTACCACATTTAAAGATGAAGAAGAAGCGTTGAAAATCGCAAACGATACAATTTACGGTTTGGGAGCAGGTGTTTGGACGAGAGATGCACATCAGCTTTACAATATTCCGCGTCACATTCAGGCAGGAAGAGTTTGGGTTAACCAATATCACTCTTATCCTGCAGGAGCACCTTTCGGAGGGTACAAACAGTCGGGAATCGGACGTGAAAACCACAAGATGATGCTGGATCACTACCGTCAGACTAAAAACATGTTGATTTCATACAACAAAAACAAACTAGGTTTCTTTTAATTTAAATATTAGGGCGTGCCCGTTTTCCCCGTCTCGGCAACGGGGAAAAACGGTCGGGCTATCCAGGGCTCCACTTCGTTTCGGTGCTCCGCTTCGCTCCACACTCTCGTTTTTCAAACGAGACCCTTCCTATCCCTCACGCAAATAAAAGTTGTCCTTATCCGGAATTTTTCGGGTAAGTAGGGAATGATACGCCTTTATAAGCCTTGACAAGGCTAAAAAATGTAGGAAAAATCTTTGTGGCCTTAGCTAAGTGAAATGCCTTTGCGAACTTAAAAATGTGGAGTCTAACAGGCAAAAAAAAGTCTTTGTGTCCTTTGCGTTAAAAAACTATTCAAAAGATATAAAACCAAAACTAAAAACTAACTCAAAAAAATCAAAATATGATTCCAAAAACAATGAAAGCCGCAGTCGTTCAAGGCTACGGACAACCTTTAAAAATAGAAGAAGTTCCTGTAAAAGTACCGGGAAGATATGAAGTATTGGTAAAAGTAATCGCCTGTGGAGTTTGTCACACAGATTTACATGCTGTTGACGGCGACTGGCCTGCAAAACCCAAAATGCCTTTAATTCCCGGACATGAAGGGGTAGGAATTGTAGTAGCCTGCGGTCCTGAAGCTCAGGTAAAAGAAGGAGACGCGGTGGGCGTTCCGTGGTTATATTCTGCTTGCGGATGCTGTGATTACTGTATCACAGGTTGGGAAACCCTTTGTGAAGCTCAAAAGAATGGTGGATACAGTGTAGATGGAGGTTTCGCAGAATATGTGATCGCAGATTCAAGATATGTGGGACATTTAAAGTCGGATGTCAACTTTTTAGAAATTGCCCCAATTCTTTGTGCCGGAGTTACTGTTTATAAAGGCTTGAAAGAAACTGAAACAAAACCTGGAGAGTGGGTAGCCATTTCAGGAATCGGTGGATTGGGACACGTTGCCGTACAATATGCAAAAGCAATGGGAATGCATGTTGCTGCAATTGATGTAGCAGATGATAAGTTAGATTTAGCAAAAAAATTAGGAGCAGATTTGGTAGTCAATGCAAAAAACACAGACCCTGGAGAGTATCTGCATAAAGAAGTTGGCGGAATGCACGGCGCCCTAATCACAGCAGTCTCTCCAATTGCCTTCAAACAGGGAATTGATGTGTTAAGGAGAAAAGGAACCATTGCTTTAAACGGACTTCCGCCGGGATCATTCGAACTTCCGATTTTTGAAACAGTCCTGAAAAGAATTACGGTAAGAGGTTCTATTGTTGGAACCCGAAAAGATCTTCAGGAAGCATTGGATTTTGCGAATGAAGGTTTGGTGAAAGCAACAGTAACCTCAGCTAAATTAGAAGATATTAACGATGTTTTCGATAAAATGAAAGCAGGACAGATTGATGGTAGAATTGTTCTGGATATTGCCGGATCAAATTAAATTATATTGAATGTTATGAGGTTCGGTGAAATTTATTTCGCCGAACTTTTTTAACTTTATAAAAGGAAAAACGACCTAGGAAAATGAAGGCGTTAAGAAAATTTAAACTTAATCCGTTAAAAAATTTCCACTGTTAGAAGCGCGACAGAAATATTGAATCAAAGAACAAATATTCAATTCGCGCAAGTTTTGGAAATTTTAGGATTAAATTTAAATTTTTAGCCGGAGTTTCCAAGTCTTGAATTTTTGGTTCTTTTGTTTCAAGACAAAAGAACACTAATAAAAAAAAAGAAGTAATTATGCAAACCAAAATAGCAAGACTCTCAGCTACCGAAAAAGCCTTAGAAGTTATTTGGGAGTTAGAAAAAAAATATGGAGATCTCATGTTCTATCAAGCGGGAGGTTGCTGTGAAGGAACGCAGCCTCAATGTTTCGAAAAAGGTGGATTTTACCCAAGAATGAATGATGCAATGATCGGTACTATCAACAATCACGAATTTTGGATAGACCGAGATTTATTCGAATACTGGAAATATTCACACTTTACATTGGATGTTGTAGACGGTTTTGGACCTGGCGGATTTTCTTTGGAAACACCATTAGGAAAAACCTTTAAAGTCATTTACAGACTTTTTACGCCCGAAGAGCTTGAAAATTTAGAACCTGTAAAACGAAGTGAATAATTGATAGTAAAAGAAATCTGCTCAATCAGCAAAATCTGCGAGATAAAAATATTAATTCGGAAAATCGACGGCGAAAATCTTACGCAGATTTAGCAGATGACGCAGATGTTTGCGTTATAAAAATCATTAGTGAAAAATATTTGTACAATTTGTGTTTAAGCAAATTAAACCTTCACAAACCGACTCACAAACATCGAAGCTACCAATTGCCCAACAGCATTTAAAACCGTTGCCAGAGGATCTACTAAGGTTCCTATAATCATCACGGCAGGAATGGCTTCCTGTGGCAATTTGTAAACCGAAATCATCAACATTTCCCCAATATATCCGCCATTTGGAATTCCACCTGCAACGATGCTGACGAAAACGGTAATTCCTAGTGCCAATAGTAAATTCATAGGATCAAAAAAATCTCTTCCGATAATTAGAAAAGCCACATAAATTTTAATAATAGAAGACATCGACGAACCATTTTTATGCAAAGTCGTTCCAATCGGAATCACAATATTCGAGATCTGACTGGGAATCCCAATTTTTGAAGCAGCCTGTAAATTAGCGGGCATGGTCGCAAAACTGCTGCAGGTACTCAATGCCGTCAGCGTAGGAAAGATCGCATTTTTCCAAAAGCTTTTAACTCCGTGTGAGCCTTTTGCCATAAAAGCGTACAATGAAAAAAATACTAAGAAATAGATAATTCCCGCAATATAATAAAGTCCCAACGGTTTGGCATAAAATCCAAAAAGCTGAGGTCCCAAAGTAGCTACCTGATACGCAAAATAAGCACCTAAACCAATAGGCGCTACTTTCATGATTAATAAAAGCAACTCTTTCATCACTTCATATCCGGAAGCTATAAACGATCTGAAAGCCTGTCCGTTTTCTCCTGCTTTTCTGGCTGAAAATCCTGTCATAAAAGAAAAAATTAACAGAGCAAGCATATTTTGTCTTGAGAAAAGCTGAGTAAATTCTCCAACGGTAAAAAATCCTACGATTCTGTTGCCCCAACTGTCATTATCAGTAGTTGCATCAACGATTTCCTTACTCCCAGAAATACCTGAAACAGGAAATAAATACACTGCAAAAATGGTAAAAACTGCAGCGGTGACAATAAAAAACAGAAAGGTAAAAGCCATGGTGAGCATGATTTTTCCAAACTTCGATTGTTGCTCCAGTGAAGCAATAGAGTTGGAAACCGCGAAAAATACCAACGGAACAACGCTTACGAAAAGTAAATTCAGGAAAATATCTCCTAAAGGTTTTAAGAAATCTACAAGATTTGGTGCAACAATTCCAATGATGCTTCCAACAGTGATTCCTAATAATAAAAGTAATATTCCTGAGTAGTTTTTTAAGACTTCTTTCATGCGTGCTTTTTAATCAAAGATAGCTTTATTTTTAACATTACGTTACATTAATTTTATTCATAAAATCCTTAAATTTGAGTAAACATCGTCTCTATGGCTTATATAGATTACTATAAAATTTTAGGCGTAGACAAAAGCGCAACACAGGAAGATATCAAAAAAGCATATCGAAAATTAGCAAGAAAACTGCATCCCGACCTTAATCCCGACGATAAGGAAGCGGAAAGGAAATTCAAAGAGCTTAATGAAGCCAATGAAGTACTCAGTAACGCAGAAAATCGTTCAAAATACGATAAATATGGCGAAAACTGGAAGCGTGGTGAAGAATACGAAAAAGCTCAGCAGCAGCAAAGACAATATCAACAAAGTCAGGGTGGAAATTACGGAGGCGGATTTTCTGGCGCTGATTTTGGGGAAGGAGAAGATTTTTCAGATTTTTTCCAAAGTATGTTCGGTGGAGCAGGGAGTGGCTTCGGAAGAAGTTCGCGAGGAAGTGCTTCGGGAAAATTTAAAGGTCAGGATGTCAATGCAGAATTAAATTTAAGTTTAAAGGATGCCGCAACAACGCATCCCCAGACTTTTGAAATCAATGGTAAAAAGGTTAGAATTACGATTCCCGGAGGAGTGTATGACGGACAGCAAATTAAGCTGAAAGGTCACGGAAATCCTGGTGTGAATGGAGGTCCGAACGGTGATTTATACATTACTTTTAATATTGCAGTTGATCCGAATTTTGAAAGAGTGGGAAATGATTTGAAAACAAAAGTTTCCATTGATTTATACACTGCGGTTTTAGGAGGAGATGTAAAAATAAATACCTTGGATGGTAGTGTAAATCTGAAAGTAAAACCCGAAACCCAGAACGGAAATACGGTACGACTGAAAGGAAAAGGTTTTCCGGTGTATAAAAAAGAGGGTGAATTTGGTGATTTGTTTGTGACGTATGAAGTGAAATTACCAACGAATCTTACCGAAAATCAGAAAGAACTTTTCGAACAACTTAAAAATTCCTAAGCCATGAGTGAAAGAATATCGCGAGAAGAACTCGTAAAAATATACAATATTGAAATCACTTTTTTTGATGAATTGGTGAATTCCGGGTTAATTACCATTCAGACGGAAAATGAAATCCGCTATCTGATGTATGAAGATCTGCCGAATTTTGAACGGTTTGCGAATTGGCATTACGATCTGGAAATCAATCTTCCAGGCCTTGAAGTTATTCATGAAATGCTGAAAAAAATGGATGATCTTCGACAAAGAAACCGTGAACTGATGAATAAGATTTCGGCGATTGGGGATAATTTTGTTGATGGTTGATGGTTGATGGTTTGGAGTTAATTGGCGGAGGAGTCCTGAAAGGACGACTTATATCAGAATCGGATGCTAATCCGATATATGATATAGTTTTTAAATTCCCAAAGGAAAAATTGAGATTCAAGTAGTACGTAATTCTCCCCAATATAAATGTAAATTCTAAATTTTTAATTTAGCTTTGCAGACAGAAATTAATAATTATGAGTGAAGAAAAGGTGATTGTTCTAAAACCTAAAAGAAAAGATTTCGAAGACATTTATTTTAGTGGAAATCAGGGAAGTTTATTTTTTTCATCAACGACGAGAGGAAAAATGATTACAACAATTGTTGTCGGACTGATTTTGCTGATTATGTTTTTCTTCAAAGATGATTTTTCGAAGGAGAAATTCGGAATTTTATATTTTGTAAGTTTTCTGTTTCTGCTTTGTGCGGTTTTCCTTTCGGTAAGCATTAATAAAGTTTCGAGATGGAAAAAACAGGTTACGAATTATTTAAATAAACTAGAAAACTGCAAAGTCTACGAACTCAGATTCGATGATAATTTTTTCACCGTAAATATCGATACCGAAAAAGAAACCAGTGAATGGAAAGATTTTAATTATTTCGACAGCAATAACGAATTTATTACCGTTGAAGGAAAATACAGTTATATGTTTCCGAGAAAATCGATGAGTGAGAAAGATTACAGCTTATTGAAGCAGGTTTTGAAGAAAAATATTACAGAATAGCATAAAAAAACTCAGAGCAAAACACTCTGAGTTTTATTTTTATAGAAACAGCTGATTAGTCTAGCCAACCCATTTCCTTCATCCATTCATCGTTGTAGATTTTCCCAACGTATCTTGAACCGTGGTCGTGTAGTAAAACCACAATCACATCATCTTTCGTGAACTGATCTTTCATCTGAACTAAAGCAGCCATCGCACTTCCCGCAGAATATCCGCAGAAAATTCCTTCTTCTTTCGCCAGTTTTCTTGCGTAAACAGCACCGTCTTTATCCGTCACTTTTTCGAAATGATCGATTACAGACATATCGTAGTTTTCAGGAAGAATATCTTCACCAATACCTTCTGTAATGTAGGTGTAAGCATTTCCTAAATTAATTTCGCCGGTTTCGTGAATTTCCTTTAAAATAGAACCATATGTATCAACACCGATTACTTTAATATCAGCATTTTTCTCTTTGAAGAATGTTCCGCAACCTGTAATAGTACCTCCCGTTCCGGCTCCAACAACGAAATGCGTAAGCTTTCCTTCCGTTTGTTCCCAGATTTCAGGAGCGGTAGATTCATAATGAGCCGCTCTGTTCGACAAATTATCGTATTGATTGACGTACCATCCGTTTTCCGTTTCTCTCGCTAATCTTTTGGATACAGAATAATAAGAACGCGGATCTGTAGGTTTAACGTCTGTCGGACAAACGATTACCTCAGCTCCAACGGCACGAAGAATATCACATTTTTCTTTTGATTGTTTAGAATTGGTTACGAAAATACATTTGTAACCTTTAATGATGGCAGCAAGCGCCAATCCCATTCCCGTATTTCCGGAAGTTCCCTCGATGATCGTTCCACCGGGCTTCAATCTTCCGTCTTTTTCGGCATCTTCAATCATTTTCAGAGCCATTCTGTCTTTCACAGAATTTCCGGGATTGAAAGTCTCCACTTTTGCTAAAACCAATGCCGGGAAATCCTCTCCCAACACTTTATTAAGTTGTACCAATGGTGTATTTCCTATCGTTTCAAGAATATTTTTTGCGTATTTCATAAATGTTTTATAAGCCTCACAAAGATACAGTTTTCAAATGAGTTAGCTCAATTGAGTTCTGATAAATTCGGTTAAGATTTGTTAAGGCTGTATCGAAAAAAAGACGAAATAATTAACAAATTCATAATTGAGAATTACTTTTTTAGAAGCAATTTCCCGCTTTCCGTTGCAATTCCTCATTGCGCGGCTCCGCTTCGCTCCGCCGTTCCATTGCGGGATTTTCACTGCAATCGGGGCTAGGAATTTGGGTTGTTAATTGAAAATTGTCTTTGCGAGAAGGAACGACGAAGCAATCTGTTTTATTACCAAATTTTCATGAGATTGCTTCACCTTCGGTTCGCAATGACACTAAAAAATTCACAAGCGCAGCAAATTCACCACTCACCATTGACTTTTAATTATATTTAATCGCTTTCACCGGAGAAATTTTACTGATCAGATAGCTCGGAATAATCAAAGCCAGTCCGGAAATAATCAAAATTCCAGCAGAGATCGAAATAATCGCAACAGGATTTAAATCTACAGGAACCGTGCTTACGTAATAGTTTTCTGGGTTTAATTTAATAACACCAAAAAACTTCTGAATTAGGATTAAACCAAGACCAATCGCATTTCCGTATAAAAGTCCGGGAACCATAATGATAAGCGTATAATTGATAAAAGTCGCTCTAATCTGAGAATTGCTGGCGCCCAATGTTTTTAATAAACCAATAGAATTCGTTCTTTCAATAATCAGAATCAAAAGTACCATGATAATGTTGATGACCACAACAATCAGCATAATGATGATAATCAACGCGATATTCGTATCAAAAATACTGATCCAGTCGGTGATTTGAGGAAACTTTTCAGTTGCCTTTTCAGCATAATTCTTATAACCGATCAGTTTTTCGATATCAGGAAAATCTTTATCGATATCATTTACATTTTTAAGAAAAATATCAATTCCACCCACCTCATCAGGCTTCATATCCTGAATTTTTCTTACATGATTAATATCGCCAATCACGAATTGCTCATCAATCATTTTAATGTCGGTTTTATAAATTCCCAACACTTCAAATTTTCTGTAAATAGGCTTCTGATCAGCTTTTGAAAAAACTGTGACAATGCTGTCTTTTACTTTCAAATGTAGATCATTCGCTATTTTTTGAGAAATCGTAACGCCGTTGTTATATCCTTTTTCCGAAACAACAGGCGTATTTCCTGAAACTAGAAATTTTTTAAATCGTAAGCTGTCGAAATCTTTTCCTATTCCTTTAAAAATAATTCCCGAAAAATTGTGTTCATTACGCATAATTCCTGTAACGGTCGCATATTTCTGAACGCTTTCAACATCAGAAAGCTCTTTAATTTTAGGAATATTCAATCCCTGATTATCAAGAACCGAGGTATTGTAAGACGAATTTGATCGGGTAGAGCGTACTGTAACATGCCCGCTGAAATCTGCCAGTCTCTCTTTAATGGCCTTTTTGGAACCGAAACCTGTGGCCACCGTAATTAGAGAAACAATGATTCCCAAAGCCACTGAAAGTCGGCCAATGAAGATGATCACCCTCGAAAGGTTATTTTTGTTATCTTTGGAAAACGCTATTTTTCTAGAGAAATATAAAGGAAATTTCAAACTTATGAATTTAGATTTCAAAATTAAAAATTTACTTCTTATTTGCCTAATTTTTTTAGGAGTATTCAATCAATATTATTCTCAGACTCAAGATAAAGCCGGATTTAAAACGGGAGCCGATCAACCTGAGATGTATTTGCCTTTGCTTAAAGGTAAAACAATCGGTGTTGTCACCAATCAAACTGGATTAATGAGCGACAGAACCCACGTGGTGGATTTTCTGGTGAAAAACGGGATTAAAATCAAATCTATCTTTGCGCCTGAACATGGTTTCCGTGGTGATGCCGATGCTGGTGAAAAAGTGAAGAATGGAGTAGATGTGAAAACGGGAATTCCTATTGTTTCCTTGTATGGAAATAATAAAAAGCCAAAACCTGAACAGTTGAAAGGAATTGATATTGTAGTTTTTGATATTCAGGATGTTGGAGTTCGCTTTTATACTTATATTTCGACATTAACGTATTTGATGGAAGCCGGAGCTGAAAATAATGTTGAGGTAATGGTTTTAGACAGGCCAAACCCGCATGACGGCTATATTGACGGACCTGTTTTAAAGAAAAAATGGACAAGCTTTGTCGGAATGCACGAAGTTCCTGTTGTGTACGGATTGACAATCGGTGAGTATGGAAAAATGGTGAACGGAGAAAAGTGGCTGAAAAATAAAGTTCAGACAAAATACACTTTAATTCCGATGAAAAATTATCACAAAAATCAGCGTTATGCTATTTTAGATAAACCTTCGCCGAATTTACCGAATGATAAATCGATCAATCTATATCCAAGTTTATGTTTTTTTGAAGGAACGCAGGTTTCTGTTGGAAGAGGAACGGATTTGCCTTTCCAGATTTACGGTTCGCCTTGGACGGCAAATTTACCTTATCAATTTACTCCGAAGCCTAATTTTGGAGCCAAAGATCCATTTTTAAATGGTAAATTATGTTATGGTGAAAATCTTTCTGATTATAAAAAAGATTTGAGAGAATTGAATCTGGAGTGGGTAATTAAAGCCTATGAAAACTATAAAAATCCGCAGCAGGATTTTTTCTTAAAAAATTTATTTTTTGATACCTTGGCGGGAAGTGATGAGTTGAGAAAACAAATCGTTGCTGGAAAATCTTTTCAGGAAATTAAATCTTCCTGGAAATCTGATTTAGACAAATTTGAAAAAATCAGAAGTAAATACATTGTGTACGAAAAATAGAGAAAAGTGAATGGTCAATTGTCAATTTTGCTTTGCAAGTCAATTTTTAAAATTCACGAGCGTAAGCTAATTCACAATTGACTATTCACTTATATAAATATCAATCAAAATTCTGAGGCGGATTTTTATCATTCTTTCCTTTATTCAAAATAAAAAGTCCGATTGATAGTCCAATCACACCTGCTCCAGCTGTCATTAAGGCTCTTTCTAATTTATCAGGCTGATCATTTCCGAGATAATTCATTAAAAATAAAATCCCGAATGTAATCAGGCTTATGATGATATGGTTTCTTCCGAATAATTTCATTCTATCTTAATTTATAAGAGATCATAATGCCTCCGCGATAAGGCAAAAATTCGCCACTACGATCCCATTCACGTCCCATTCTGTCTTCCAGATTGTCGTAACGATCTCCACTTACTTTATCATATCCTTTGTAAAAACTTTGCATAGATCCAATACCGGCATAGATGTCGATATTCCATCTCTCTTTCCATTTAAACTGATAACCACCTACAACACCAAGAATAAAAGTATAACCTCTTTGGTAAAGGTCTGATTGTATATATGGAGTTACCTCGCCATTTTTATGAACAAAATAACTATCATTCCAGTAGCTCCATTTTTGGATATTGAAAGCTCCACCGGTGATATTAGCTCCAACATAAAATTTATCAAATGCTTTGCTGAAATAATATCTTCCGTCGAAGCCTAATAAATAAGCCTGAGCATGTTTTCCTGCAAAAGATTTCCACGGAGAAATGAAAATATCACCTTGCACGGTGATGTTTTTACTTACCTGATGTTCTACACCAACGTTTACAATTCCGATGGGAGCCAGTAAAGCGTTTCCTTTTACATAGACACCCGTTTCCGACTGCTCAGCTTCCTGAGCATTGATGGTTCCTAACGCAGATACCGTTAAGAAAGCTGCTAAAAATTTGTACCTCAAACCCTGTGTTTTTTAATAGATTATTTTATTTGTTTCAATAACTCTTCAGCCAAATGCGAATCTTTATTGGCTTGTACTGCAAGAGTTTTAGACATTTCGGCGTATGTTTTTGCCATGTCTTTATTACCTGTTAAAAAATAGAGTTTTGCCAGTATATATGTATTTTCAGATGTTTCACCTCTCATGACGGATTTTTCTGCCCATTCTGCAGCTTTTTTTAAGGAAGCTACATTTTTTACATTGTCAGAAAATACCCATGCGGTTTTTAATAATTCGTTTGTATCAAAAGAATCGGAGTTTTTATAATAATCCAATGCTGCTTTTTCATATTCAGGATAATTGGCATTTTGCTCGTAATAACTTAATTTGGTTTGATTAAGTCTTACCTCAGCATCATGTTTCCCGACCAAAGGTTCAGCATTTTTCATGAAAAACTCTTCGTTTACTCTTTTGGTTTTATTATCGATCGACTGCTCAACAATTTTTGATAATTTAATCTGAGCATCAAACTGATTGTATGTTTCTTCAGGAAGATGTTTAATAATATCTGCCTTTTTTTCAACAAAAGTTTTATAATTTTTATCTTCAGCAGATTTTAAGAAAAACAATAAAAATCCGATGTCGTCTTTTGATAATTCTTCTGTTTTCTTTTTGTTTTCAAAATATCTTTCGGAGGCACTTTTAGCAAAATCATAATCCGAAGTTGAATTCAGTTTCATAATATTGATAAGGAATTCTGGATCTTTTTCACCTTTTGCGAAGCGCTCTTTCAAAGAACCTTTTTTGTTATTTGGAGAATTTACATCCTGAGCCATTGCCAAAAACGGACTTTCTTCCATATAGCCGTAATTCTGCGAAACCAATTCACCATCACCATTCAGGAAAAGGTAGGTGGGATAAGAACGAACTCCGTATTTTGCTGCGATTTCTCTACCTTCCCCTTTTTCCATATCGAATCTTGCATTTACAAAATTGGCATTGTAATAATCTCCGACAGATTTTTGGGTGAAAACGTTTCTCTCCATCATTTTACAAGGTCCGCACCAAGACGCGTAAGCATCCATAAATACGATTTTGTTTTCTTTCTTTGCCTTCGCGATCAGTTCTTTAAAAGGTAATTCCTCAAAATGAATCGCTTCCTGAGCAAAAACAGCCGTTGCTGTAAACAAAAATAGAGTAGAGATGATCTTCTTCATTCCTTCAAATAATTAAAAGGCGAATATACTTAATTTCAATGTAAATAGATGTTAAAGAGAACTTAAATGTCACAGAATATAGGAACTTTGAAGGTTTAAAACATACAGATTAGTGTATGTAAATTTGCTTCAGTAAAAAACTAAAACCGCCTTGGGCAGGCGGTTTTAAGATGAAAACTGTGAATTAAAAAAATATTCTCTAAAAGAGATATTATGGTAATTGTGTTTTAAAATGATACATAAAGACACCAATGCTTGTCTAAATAAACTGCCCTATTACAGGCAGTTTAAAGGATAATAAAAATGCTGAAAAGTAATTACTTTTTAATAATTTTTTTAACAACGGTACGTTCATTTTCCTGATCTATTTTCACAAGATAAACACCCTTTGCAAGATCTGATATGTTAATACTTCCCTTATTATTTTCTGATCTTACAACCAATTGCCCCGTTGTGCTGTAAATGCTTACATTAAATTTAGAGTTATTTTTCCCTGATTTAATGTTAATCACATCCGTAGCCGGATTGGGATATACGGTAATGTCATCTTTTGTAATGATAGGTTCTGCTGTACCTAAAGTTGAAAAATTAATAACATCTTTGATTATTCCTAATGAATTTGTCGTTAGATAAACCTCCGCAGTATTTGCATTTATGAAGCGTGCCGTACCGTCCAAAACGGTGGTGTTAAAATACGTGGAAGCATTTTTTTCCTGCCATGTAGCGCCACTGTTGTTGGTGTAAATTACTTTTGGAAGAATATCCATATAAGACGAGGTTATTCCTATGATTTGCCCATTTTCTATGGCTGAATGTTCTACTTTATGTACCATTCCGCTGTAAATTTTAGTCCAGGTTGTTCCGGCATCCATTGAAGTATAAATTCCGTTGGAAGCGGCCATGGTGTATTGATTAAGATTTAATGGATTCTGAACTAAGTTTAACGCAATATTCGGTAGGGTCAAATCTTGTAATCCTGCTGTAATTTCTGTCCATGAAGTTCCGCCATTGGTGGTTTTGAATAATTTATTTCCAACAGTAATCAAAATTTCGTTGGAGTTGTTTTGATTAATTTTTATTCCGTAAATAAAATCTTCATTATAAGGTAGCGTGATGATATCGTTTTGAGGACTGCTGATGTTTGTGAAGTTTGATTTAATTAAAGTAGCATTTACCCCATCGAATGTTGCCAACCAAGCAATATTAGAATTATTAGGATCTGTTTCCGCAGTGGTAAAATTGCTGTCGAAAGTAGAATAAATTGATTCTGAAGTCCCCCCATAATCATTGCTAACTTTAATCTTATTTCCCATGAAAGAAGCATCGAAATTGTAAGATCTTCCCGGAAGTTTTTGATCTACAAGCATTAAAGGTATTTTTCCGCTTATTGGGCTTTCACTTAATGGCATTATGTTTATCGGTGTTTCCTGGTTGGTTTCAAGGTTTTTCACGGTATATCCGTATTGAACTCCATAAATAAGCTTATCAACATTATTTTCTTTCACCACATTTATTCTTCCCATACCTATAAAAAAAGGGGTTTGAAGGATCGTTAATGTGTTTCCTCCATCATTTGAACGTTTCGGGTAGCGATTGTCTCCTAAAAATATTTGATTGGTATTGTTTGGGTTAAAAGCTGCATCCGTTCCGTAGAAATAAGAAGATCCATCTGCAAGCCCGTTGTATTCTGTGCTTGTCCAGCTTGTTCCGCCATTGGTTGTAACTGCCACGCGCTGGTCTGCCATTACGATCACATGATTCGGGTTGTACGGATTTATACTAATCTTCGTAATGTTTTTCATGCCCATTCCTGTTGTCGTCCAGGTAATTCCGGTTTGTTCTGCCCAAGTTGCGCCGCCGTCGATCGATTTATAAACCGCCTGATGCTGATTCGGATAGCTCCAAAGAATTCCTGAACCGGCATAAATAGTTCCTTCATTTACAGGATCAACCGCTAAAGATTGGAGGATTAAACCATTTAAAGATTCCGTCCAAGTGGCTCCTGCATCAGTTGATTTTAAAAATCCGCCATCCACATTTCCGGGACCGCCATTTCTTGCGATATAGAGCGTTTGAGGATTTACAGGATCTATAGCTGCATCTGCCAATTGAACATCTTCGAAATTGCTGCCGTCATATACTTTCGACCATGCAGAACCTCCGTTGGTAGTGTAGAAATATTTGTCATAATTTCCACCG
Source organism: Chryseobacterium sp. C39-AII1 (assembly GCF_039672645.1). Classification (NCBI taxonomy): domain Bacteria; kingdom Pseudomonadati; phylum Bacteroidota; class Flavobacteriia; order Flavobacteriales; family Weeksellaceae; genus Chryseobacterium; species Chryseobacterium sp. C39-AII1. The sequence goes on along the minus strand of NZ_JBDFPQ010000003.1, from coordinate 133,607 downwards.
GTAAGCATTGCTGCAATATTCATTGTTCCATTGTCGAATAAAGTGTAATTTTTTATCGTCTGTACATTTTCATTTGGCGGCATGAAAAATTGTTTGATGATACTTAATGATTCTAAATCTAAAACAGCAACCTGATTCAGCGAACTTCCAAGACCGAAATATACGATGAAACTTAAAGCTGTTCCGTTGTTGGTGAGTCTCATTTCCTTAATATTCGGGCCATATTCAGGATAGGGAAGGGTGTATAAAATATTCCAGCTTGTACCATTGTCTGTAGACACCAAAATATGCTTGTCTATATAGGTGGTAGCATATACTTTGTTTTGAACATTTTTGTCGTAAACAAAATTTCTTATCTGCCCATACTGCGGATTACCCACAAAGCTCACCTGAGCAAATGAGAACTGCAAACACAGCAGAAATAATAAAGTTAATATTGATTTCTTCATATCTAAATTTTTTTGTTCATCGCAAATATATTTTTTGATGAAAAATTTTGAAGAAAATCAAACGGTAAATAGTAGGACTATAATCAGAAAAAACGTGACATTTGTATTTAAATATTTGATATGTAGTTGAATAGGTCGTTTGAGTTCGACAAGTTCATTCGTTTAGAAATTCGTTCTTTTCTCTTTCTACAAGCCTCAATAGTGATGTTAAAAATAGATGAAATTTCTTTTATGGAGAGATTCATATAAATGTAACAGATAAAACGAATGTCATTTAAGGTAAGATCAGGATGTTTTTCTTTCAGATTTTCGATGAATTTACTGTTGATTCTTTCAAAATGAGTAAGAAAATCATCCGTTGAGTCTTCTTTGGTTAAAATTTCTTTAAGCTGATCTAATTGTTTGGAAATTTGATCATTCTTTAAAACCAAAGGATCACTTTTTAATTTTAAAATATATTCTTCAATTTTATCATTCCGTTGAGCAATATGAATAGCGTTGGCCGCCAATTTTCGGTTGCGGCTTTCGAGTTCATTTTTTAATTTTTCCTTTTCCAAAAGGGCTTCGGTTTCTTTTTCCTTTATTTGTTGCTCCAGCAGAAGATTATCGTTTTCCTTATTTTTAAGATCTAAAGAAATGATTTGTTCGTTCTTTTCAGCAAGTGTTCGTTTCTGACGATTTTTAACGTATAAAATTCTAAATAACCAGCTCAATAATGCTAAAATTAAAATGCAGAAAGCTCCGATATAGAATTTCAATCTTTTTTCACTTTCCAGTTCCTTTTGAGAATCCTGAAGTTTCAGCTTCATTTCGCTGTTTTGATACATTGCCTTGTTTTTAATGGCATTCAAAGAATCTTTAACTATGATAATTGAATCTTTGTAAAGAAAGGCCTTTTTATAATCTTTTGATCCAAAATATAATTCTGAAAACTGATTGTAAATTTTTTTCTTATTAGGATAATCTTCGTTTGCCTTTTGGGCTTCAATGGCATAAGAAAGCGCCTTTTGATAATCATTTTTACCTTGAAATACCTTGGAAAGAATCAGCAATGATGCAATTTTATTATCGTTTTGATCTTTTGTATTAAGTTGATTGATTATGTGTTGTAGAATACTTAATGTTTTATCAAAATCTTTTCTCTGAAGATAATTTTGTGCTTCGCTAATGGCAATATCTATCACACTTCGTTTTTCTTTTGTCGCTAAAGCTATCGGTTTTGCAATTCTGATATATTCCAACGCTTTATCTAACTGATTGGTTTTGTTGTATAAATTAGCCAAATTATCGGCATAGATTGCAATTCCTACGCTGTCTTTATTGTCCAAAGCAAGTTCGTAGGCTCTTTTCTGATGCTTTTCAGATTCTTTATATTTTCCCTGTTCAAAGTAAACGAGTGCAATATTGTTTAAAACGGTTTTTTCATTATCCTTCGTGAGGTGCTTCATTGCAATAGTGTAGGCTTCCAGATAATAGTCGAGGGCTTCGCTATAATCTGACATTCCGTAATAATTAAGCCCGATGCAGTTGGTGGCAATAAATTGTTGATTATACCAATTGTTTTTTTCTGCCAATGTTTTAAGTTCTGCAAAAATTTCCAAAGAATGACTGTGATCTTTTTTATATAACGCATCGACGCCTTTTTTGATCAATAAATCGGCATACTCAATAGAATTATCTTTTTGGGCAATGATATTGATAGGCGATAAAATAAATAATAGTAATAAAATAATATGTTTCATCGTCTCAATATGTATAAATTTCAATGTAATGATTAAAATTACACAAATTTGAGAATAATCAAAGTTTGGAGTTTGGAGAAGAATGTTGTATCGATTTTGTCAGGTTTTGAAATTATTTCCTAAATGTTAATACATGGCTGACTTCCTAGCCTCGATTGCAGCATTTGTTTGAGCTCATTTTTGATTAGGGGTTTGGGGGGGGGGGGGGGGGGGGGGGGGGGGGG
>NZ_JBDFPQ010000003.1:0-131182 GCF_039672645.1 Chryseobacterium sp. C39-AII1 | reverse complement strand
CCCCCCCCCCCCCCCCCCCCCCCCCCCCCCCCCCCCCCCCCCCCCCCCCCCCCCCCCCCCCCCCCCCCCCAAACCCCTAATCAAAAATAGCGAGTGCGGAAAGCGAGAAAAAGCTTCAAAAAAATATTATTTCAATTTTTTAATTAGTTGAAATTTTTTAGAGATCCTTTAATTTTACCACAGCATTTTTCTGAAAATCTTCCGTCAGATGAAAAACTTTTCCAAGCTTTTGTGACGCATTGACAAAACTGATGAATGTACATAGTTCCAGAATCTCTTTTTCGGAAAAATATTCTTTCAAAAGGCTAAAATGACCGTCTAAAATAGAGTGATGATCTTTACAGAAGAGTTCTGCGAAACTTATAGCGACAGATATTTTAATTTCAGATTCATTAAAATCTGGTCGCCCGCTTTTTACCATGCAATATTCACAACCGGCTTCAAACGCCATAGCACGACGGATCTGTTCCAGTAAATTTTTGTTAAGCGACGAATTTTGCCAAAGTGTTTCTTCGAGATCACACCATTTCGTTAGAATTTCAGTATTGTGACCGATGATTTTTTCGAAAGGAGTATTTCCATTTTTTGATAAGCTAATTCTTGTCATTTCTTTTAATTTTATACTTCAAAAATCGAATTAATTATTATGCTGAAGAAACGGATTTTGTCTTACATTTGATTTATTAAACTTGATTTAATCTTATTTTAAATATTTTTCAATGAAAATCGTTTTAGATGCTTTTGATTACCGAATTTTAGAAATTTTAAATGATAATTCCAGGCTTAGTTATGCTGAAATTGGTCGCATGATTTCCCTTTCACAGTCTGCCACTAAAGAACGTGTGCAAAACCTTATTGATATTGGAGTGATTCGGAAATTTTCTGTGGATATTGATTATTCTAAATTAGGATATAATTTGTGTGTGATTATCAATATTAAATTTAAAAATGATGAATTCCGAAAGTTTATAGATCATCTTTCGCTTTTTCCGGAAGTGATAAGATGTAAAAGAATAACTGGCGAATATTGTTTAACAGCAGAATGTATTTTAAAAGATAGCAGTCATTTAGAAAATATTATAGATCGTTTAATTCAGTATGGTATTCCCACCACTTCGATACAGCTTTCTGAAATACAAACTGGAAACTTTTTTAAGAATTCTAAAAAATCTAATGCTTTATTTGGGGATTGATCCTAAAAATTGTCACGCTAAATATATTAAAAAACAAAAAATCCATCTCATTGAGATGGATTTAAGTGGTTTCTCCAGGAATCGAACCAGGGACACATGGATTTTCAATCCATTGCTCTACCAACTGAGCTAAGAAACCTTTTGGTTTGTACTTCGTTTTGAAGTGGTGCAAAAGTAATAATAAATACTGACTCTCGCAAATTTTATTTTAAAACTTTTTTGAAGAAGAAACCACCTTTTGATGGGTGGTTTCTTTAGTGGTTTCTCCAGGAATCGAACCAGGGACACATGGATTTTCAATCCATTGCTCTACCAACTGAGCTAAGAAACCATTCTGTTACTTCGTTGTTTTAAAGTGATGCAAAAGTAGTAAGTTTTGATATATGAAGCAAGTATTAGCAGTACTTTTTTTAACAAAACTTAAAACTTATTGGTTTTCAGGTGAATTATTTTCCTGTTCTTTTCTTATCTGCTCGCTCATTTCCTCTAATACAGGCTTAATCGTGCTTTCCGGAAGGTCACTAATTCTAATATACATCAGCCCATCAATGGCATCATTGAAGTTCGGGTCTACATTAAATGCAATTACTTTCGCATTTTGCTTTATGTATTTTTTAATCAAGACAGGCAATCTCAACTCCGGTTCAAGGTCATCAATGATTTTATCTAATTTATTTAAATCAGATTCCATTTCATCAAAGAAAAGATTCTTATCCCTATCACGAAGTTTTACTTTATATTCATTTCTCGGCGTGATGTATTGAGCCACCGCAGAATCATAATAATTCGAACGCATAAACTCAATCATCAAAGACTTTGAAAATTCAGAGAATTTATTGGAGATACTTACACCCCCCATCAAGAATTTATGATCCGGATTTCTTAAGCAAACATGTACAATTCCTCTCCATAAAAGGAAAAGCGGAAGCGGTTTCTGCTGATATTCCTGACAGATATAGGCGCGCCCCATTTCAATTACTTTTTTGAAGAAAGGGTGGATATCCTGTTCAAATTCAAACAAAGAACTTGTGTAGAAGCCTTTAATTCCAAATTTTTTCATGACTTCTTTACCTAACGCCATTCTATAAGCTCCAACAAGCTTTTCTGCAGCATTATCCCAAAGGAAAAGATGATGGTAATGTTTATCGTATTCATCCAAATCAAATGGAAGATTGCTTCCTTCACCAACCGCTCGAAAAGTTAACTCTCTCTGGCGGCCGATTTCCCGCATTACAGACGGAATTTCTTCATAAGCTGTAAAGTACACCTCATAATTTCCGTTGCTGAAAAACATCTTATCAGTTCCTCTCAGTTTATTGATATCTTTAATAATATCTTCTTTCGGAGTTTCGTCGATAATATTCTGAACAATATTTTCCTCTTTTAATAAAGGAAATTTTACCGATAAATTTTGAAGATTGATACTTTGAGCAAGCGATTTCCTTTTTTCATAGTAAGATTTCATCATATACACCTTACGTTTCAGAAATTCGCCTAATTCTTCAACGGTTTCCATATCATCCATCGCTTTTACGGTGATAGGTCGCCCGATTCTTATACGAATTGGCTTTTCCCTATTATTCATCATTTCTGCAGGAAGCATCAATGTCTGTAAATTGGGATGAAGTTTAGCGATCTGATAAAACAGTCGACTGTTTTTTGCATGAAAATACATAGGAACCACCGGAACTTTAGCCATTCTGATAAGCTTTAAGGCCGGTTTTTCCCATTCTTTATCTAAAATTTCTCCGTAAGGATTATTTTTATTTGAAACTTCTCCAGCCGGGAAAATACCTACGCATCCTCCGTTCTGAAGATGTTTCAGCGTTTCGCGCATTCCGGAAGAGCTGCTGTACGCTTCTTTTCTGCCTTCAAAAGGATTTACAGAAATTACGTACGGTTCCATCGGTTTGATTTTTTCCAAAAGGAAATTACCCATCACCTTAAAATCCGGACGAACTTCTGACAGAACTTTGCACATCAAAATCCCATCAATAGCACCCAAAGGATGATTACAAACCAGAATAAACGGTCCGGTTTTAGGGATTTTTGCCAAATCTTCTTCAAAAGCGATATAGCTTAAGTTTCTCTCTCTCACAAATGAGTCGAAAAAGTCTTTACCTTCCTTATCTTTTAGTTTGTCGTATAGTTTGTTGACTTCGTTTATTTTAGCAACGCTCATAATAGCAGATGCTACAGGATTCTTAAGGAAACCTATTTTATTCAAGCCCGAAGCTTTGATAAGATCATTTTTCGAAATTAAACTCATATGTGTTTAGTCGCAATTAATTTTACTGTGTTACCATTTGAAGAGTATTCTTGGCAATCTGCTCCAACAATACGTTCTTTTCCTGATAAAATTTGTCAATGTTCTCCATTTTCGCATTTCTTACCGTAAATAAAGATACATTTTTTACAACTTCTGTTTTAAATACTTTTTGCAAATCTTCATTAAGCTCATCCACTGTTTCATATTTGTCTTCCAAACATAAAGCTAGTGAAATTGCTGAATTCTGCATCAAAGAAACTTTAATTTTATATTTAGATAAATATCCAAAAATTAAACTCATATGATCTTCCGCGATGAAAGAAAAGTCTCTCGTAGAGATTTTTAATAAGGTTTGATTTTCTTTTAAAATATAAGATTCTTCGTTTTGATTGTGGTCAGAAGCACCCACTTTTGTTCCTTCTTTGGTAGGTTCTACGAAAGATTTTACATAAAAAGGAATATTTTTTTGCTGAAGCGGCTGCAAGGTTTTCGGGTGAATGACACTTGCTCCGTAATACGCCATCTCAATAGCTTCTTCATAAGAAATATTCGAAAGAAGCGTTACATCTTTGAATTTTCTTGGGTCACCTGTCATCACTCCCGGAACGTCTTTCCAGATTGTCATAGCTTCTGCGTTTAAGCAATACGCAAAAATTGCCGCAGAATAATCCGAACCTTCTCTTCCTAAAGTTACTGTGAAATTGTTATCATCAGAACCAATGAAACCCTGAGTAACATAGCAGATTTCTGAATTTAAAGTAGAAATAAATTCTTCTGTTTTTGCCCAGTTTACAGTTCCTTCTCTGTAAGAATTGTCTGTTTTTACGTAATCTCTCGCATCCAGCCATTGGTTGGTAAACTGAATTTCATTCAGATATTCGCTTACAATTTTTGTAGAAATCATTTCTCCGCAACTTACCACCTGGTCGTATACAAAACTGTAATTTGGAGATTTATTTCTTCTTAAAAAAGAATCAATATCATCAAAAAACAGATTGATTTCTGCAAAAACGGCATGATTTTCAGGAAATAAACCTTCCGCAATCTCAATATGTTTTTGTTTTATCTTTTCAATTTCAGTTTGGTAGTTATCTTTCTTGAAATAAAGTTCAACCACTTTTTCCAATTCATTAGTCGTTTTGCCCATTGCTGAAATTACAAGCAAACATTTAGCAAACCCCTGGCTTTTCAAAACCATGGATACATTTTTTACACTATCGGCATCTTTTACCGATGCTCCACCAAACTTGAAAATTTTCATTAAATTGTTAATAATAAAATTGTTAGATAAAATTTACATGAGTTTTTTACGGGCATCAAAATTATAAATTTACATCGAGATATGAAATAGCCTAGTATCGCGATAGGCTTAAGATTTTATTAAAATCAATGTTTACCTCCATTTTATGGGGATTGATTCAAAGTATTGGGAGTTTATTTGGAGTTAATATTTTAATTGAATGATGATTTTGTGCTTGTATTATGTTGATAAACAGGAAGTAAAGTCTTTTGTGAATAATTTTTTCTAAATGTGAATAATTTTACGAAATTTGGAGAAATCGTAAAAAGAAAAATATGTCAGATCAGCCATTGCAAACGTTAGGAGAATTTCTCATCGAAAAACAGGAAGATTTTCAGTATTCCACAGGTGAATTTTCCCGTCTTCTAAGTGCAATAAGATTAGCTTCAAAAGTAGTAAACAGGGAAGTAAACAAAGCCGGAATTGTAGATATTTCTGGTGCTGCAGGAAATCAGAATATTCAGGGTGAAGAGCAGCAAAAATTAGATGTAATTGCTAACGAAATTTTTATCACGGCGCTTTCTCAAAGAGAAGTGGTATGCGGAATTGCTTCTGAGGAAAATGATGATTTTATTGACATAAAATGCGGTGAAAACGGTCATTTAAGTAAATATGTTGTACTTATTGATCCGCTTGACGGTTCTTCGAATATTGATGTGAATGTTTCAGTAGGAACTATTTTCTCGATTTACAGAAGAGTGACCGAGCCCGGAACTCCGGTTCAGCTGGAAGATTTCTTACAAAAAGGAATTAATCAGATTGCAGCGGGATATGTGGTTTACGGTTCATCAACGATGATCGTTTATACCACAGGAAATGGCGTGAACGGGTTTACGCTTGATCCGTCTTTGGGAACGTATTATCTTTCTCACCCGAATATGCAGTTTCCGAAAACGGGTAAAATTTACTCTATTAACGAAGGAAATTATATTAAATTCCCTCAGGGCGTTAAAAATTACCTTAAATATTGCCAGATGGAGGAAGGCGACAGACCTTATACTTCAAGATATATTGGTTCGTTAGTGGCTGATTTTCATAGAAATATGCTGAAAGGCGGAATTTATATTTATCCATCTTATTCACAAGCTCCAAACGGAAAGTTGAGATTATTATATGAATGTAATCCAATGGCTTTCTTAGCTGAACAGGCGGGTGGAAAAGCAACAGACGGTTTCAGAAGAATTTTGGAGATTGAACCGACAGAGCTTCATCAAAGAATACCGTTTTTCTGTGGAAGCATCAATATGGTTGAAAAGGCAGAGGAATTTATGCGAATTGATAGTGTAAAATAAATGAAAGCGGAATATTTTAGATATTTATTACAATTTAAACGCCCGAGTGGAACATCTCGCGGCGTTTTGCATGAAAAAGAAACCTTTATTCTTGAAATTTCGAAAGATGGAAAAAAAGGAGTAGGAGAGTGCGCGCTTTTCAGAGGATTAAGCTTTGATGATCGACCGGATTATGAAGAAAAGCTACAATGGCTTTGTGAAAATATTCAACAAGATGCTGAATTCTTAAAGGAAGAATTAAAGAATTTTCCATCTATCTGGTTTGGATATGAACAAGCTTTTTTGAATTTAAAGTATGGTAAACATCTTTATTTCCCAAGCGAATTTACTGAAGGAAATACTCCGATTGTGATCAACGGTTTGATCTGGATGGGCGATGTTCATTATATGGAAGAACAGATTCAGGATAAACTGAAAGATGGTTTTCATTGTATTAAATTAAAAATTGGTGTCGACTGGAAATCTGAGCATCAAGTGCTTCAAAAATTAAGACAAAAGTTTTCGAAAGAATTGTTGGAACTTCGAGTTGATGCAAACGGAGGTTTTACAAAAGAAGAAGCGAAAGTTGTTTTACAGCAATTGGCAGATTTAGATATTCACTCTATCGAGCAGCCGATAAAAGCCGGAAACTGGAATGATATGGCAGAATTATGTGCCGCAACTCCAACTCCGATTGCTTTGGATGAAGAATTAATAGGAATTACAGATTTCAATGAAAAGAAAAAATTGTTGGAAGCAATAAAACCTCAATATATTATTTTAAAACCATCTTTAGTAGGAGGTTTTTTAGGTTCGGATGAATGGATTTCTCTTGGTGAAGAACAAAATATAGGTTGGTGGATTACTTCTGCGCTAGAAAGCAATATTGGCTTGAATGCTATCGCTCAGTACACTTTTACTAAGCATAGTAAAATGCCTCAAGGTCTTGGAACAGGAGGTTTATTTACGAACAACTTTGAAAGTTATCTGGATTTGAAAGGAGAAAATTTGTTTTTTAAAGGTTCAATGTAGTTTTAGGATCGAATAATTTTTGTGTGTTTTTGATTTTAAATTCAGTTTAAATCACATCTTTAATGAAAATGGCTTTCTTTATATATTCTAAAATATAAGAAACCTTTTTTTTAATCTTCTTCATAATAAAATTTTTAGCATTTTGTCAGTCGAGTGAAAATTGGCAATCATTATGCCATTGTTTAGTGAATTTTTAACTTTAACATACCATTCATTTCTTAAGGTTTAAATTAAAATAGCCTTAAGAAATAATTGTGAAAATATTTTCGTTATTAACGATTCTATTCGTAATAAGATTCCTATCCACACCATATAAATTCTGAAAAATATCATTCTGAACCTGCGAGCTGGAGAGGTATCCCCAATGATTTCCAATCTCGAATTTAAAAGAGTCGAGAATATCATTTTCAATAAAAGTACAATCGATAATCGAAACAATATCTTTAAACGGTTCAATATTACTTGGGCCGTTTTTACCTAATCTTGGTGTGAGAATATTCTTTGTAAACTGTGAAATTCCGAGAATTGCATCTTTTCTGTTTAAATAAATTGAAATCCTGTTGGCCAGCAGAGGAAGCTTATTGAATGAATCTTCAGAGTCTTCAAAAACTTTATAAGTAACATCAGCATTCAATAACAAAACCTGATCAATTACTCTCAAGATATTTTCCTTTTTCAAGCTATACAGCATACTTTGAAGCACCCGATTTCCCATCGAATGCGCCATAATGTGAATTCTCTGGTTACAAGGCATTAAATCACGATTCGAAAAAATATCCTTTAAAAACTGAGTATAGAAGTAAAATAATCTCATCAGCGATGTTCCGGAATTGATACTCGATGCTTTATCATCAAAATACGTCATGGGAACGATGCTGCTTGAAGCCGGCCAGCTTACAAATAAAATATGTTCAATAGGCGATTCAGGATTATCAATAAAAATTTTCTTTAGATCGAGAATAGCTTTTAATTCATCATCAAAATCATATGCGTATCCATGAATAAATATCAAAACATCGCTTCTGTCTTTGGTAGAAGACATATTTTTGTATAATTCATAGAACATTCTCTGGCTTCCTCCGAGATTATCTGCCGTCAGTTTAGACTTTCTAATACCTTTTTCGTTTAATAAAACATCCAACACTTCTTCATAACCTTGTTTTTCAGGTTCGGAAAAAAGTTGGTAATCTAAAATATTTCGATTGGTATAATCTTTCTTTTTTATGGCTGAGGCAGTGGGCTCTTTATAGTTTTCAAAATCACATTTTGCTATTCTGAAATTAGGAATAGAATATTCGTCATTGGAAAAAGAATCTGTTTTTTCTCCTTTGTGACGGATGATTTTTCGATTGCTTAAAATATAAACAGCCATTATTAGTTTTAATTTGAGTAACGGTTTTTAGCCTTACTAATTTAAATAAAAATATTGAACGAATATCATTTATCGACCTAAATTATCACTTTCGTAAACCCTTAAAATTTCTTAAATTTGCAAATTGTCGTAGTACACGGCATTTTAAAGCGAAATTTAATGGAAGAAGAAAAAAAATCACTCAATTTTATTGAGCAAATTATCGAAGATGATTTGGCAAACGGCCTGAAAAAAGATCAGATCCGTTTCCGTTTTCCGCCTGAACCAAATGGTTATCTGCATGTAGGTCACACAAAAGCGATCTGCATCAACTTCGGTTTGGGTGAAAAATACAATGCTCCCGTAAACCTTCGTTTCGACGATACGAATCCTGAAAAAGAAGAGCAGGAATTCGTAGATTCTATCATGAAAGACGTTGAATGGTTAGGTTTCAAATGGGATAAAGTTTTGTACGCCTCCGATTACTTCCAGCAGCTTTACGATTGGGCAGTTCAGTTAATTAAAGATGGAAAAGCTTATGTAGATGAGCAGCCGTCTGAAGTGGTGACTGAGCAAAGAAAAAATCCTGCAGAACCGGGAATTGAATCGCCATACAGAAACCGTCCTGTTGAAGAATCTTTAGATTTATTTGAAAGGATGAAAAACGGTGAGTTTGAAAGTGGTACAATGTCTCTTCGTGCAAAAATCGACATGGTTTCGCCAAATATGAATATGCGTGACCCTGTTATGTACAGAATTTTAAATAAACCTCACCACAGAACAGGTACTGCGTGGAAAATTTATCCGATGTACGACTGGGCGCATGGGGAGTCTGATTATATTGAGCAGGTTTCGCATTCTTTATGTTCTTTGGAATTTGAAAACCACAGACCGCTTTATGATTGGTATTTGGATCAGGTTTATGATGAAACTAAAGTAAGAAACAAGCAAAGAGAATTTGCAAGAATGAATGTTTCTTATATGATTACTTCCAAAAGAAAACTACAAAGGCTAATTGCTGAAAATGTAGTGGATGGTTGGGATGATCCGAGAATGCCTACGATTTCTGGAATGAGGAGAAAAGGTTTTACCCCGACTTCTATCAGGAATTTTATTGAGAAAGTAGGAGTTGCGAAAAGAGAAAACTTAATTGAAATTCAATTGTTGGAATTCTGCGTTCGTGAAGACCTGAATAAAGTGGCAAAACGTGTCATGACAGTTGTTGATCCTATTAAATTAGTCATTGAAAACTATCCTGAAGGACAAGAGGAATGGCTGGAAACTGAAAATAATCCTGAACAGGAAAATGCAGGAACCAGAGAAATTCCATTCTCAAGAGAATTATATATTGAGCGTGAAGACTTTAAGGAAGAAGCTAATAATAAGTTCTTTAGACTAAAATTGGGTGGCGAAGTTCGTTTAAAATCTGCTTATATCATTAAAGGTGAAAGAGTAGAGAAGGACGAAAACGGAGAAATCACGACAATTTATGCGACTTATGATGAAAAATCTAAGTCAGGAAGTGGAACTGAAGAAAGTTTAAGAAAAGTAAAAGGTACCATTCACTGGGTGTCTGCGAAGCATGCAATTCCTGTGGAAGTAAGAAATTACGATAAATTATTCACTGTAGAACAGCCTGATGCTGAGAAAGATGTAGATTTCTTAAACTTTATCAATCCAGAATCTGTGACGACAATTCAGGGATTTGCTGAACCTAGCCTAAAAGATGTGGCTGTTGGAGAACCTCTTCAATTCCAGAGAATTGGCTATTTCACGAAGGATCAGGATTCTACGGATACAAATTTCGTGTTCAACAGAACTGTGACGTTAAAAGACTCTTATAAGCCGGAGTAAAAATTATTTATATAAAATAAATGAAACAGGGCTTAATTTTTTAAGTCCTGTTTTTTTTGCCTTGCTAGGAACAAAGTGGCGAGGCAATCTCAAATCAATATCTGTTAACCATGAAGTTTGTCATTCCGTAGGAATCTAAACTTATTTTGTAGAGATAATTTTTAAAATATTTGCTTGGATTTCTATGGAATGACAAATATTGAGAATTCCAGTAATTATCAAATCAAAAAGAGTCCCGAAGGGACGATTTAAAATAGGATAGGATGGAAATCCTATCAAAAAAAATAAAAAATGAAATTAATAAATATATATACCAACTCATTCAAAGGTCTTTCGCAAGAGAGTTGGATGTTGGCGTTGGTAATGCTCATCAACCGTGCGGGTTCGATGGTACTTCCGTTTTTGGGAGTTTATATGACAGATCATCTGCATTTCAGCATAGAAAATACAGGGATTGTGCTGAGCTTTTTCGGAATTGGTTCGGTTTTAGGTTCATGGCTCGGCGGAATGATTACCGATAAAATAGGTGAATATAAAGTGCAGTTCCTCAGTTTATTGCTGAGTGTGCCTTTATTCTGTTTAATTCCTATTTTCAAAACTGAGGTTGGGGTGGCAAGTATTATTCTGATTCAAAGTATTGTAAGTGAGACTTTTCGTCCGGCGAATTCCGTGGCGATCACTAAATATGCAAAACCTGAAAATATCACCAGAGCTTTCTCATTAAACCGTATGGCTGTGAATTTAGGATTTTCTATCGGTCCGGCTTTGGGCGGAATTTTATCGGCTATTTCCTACGAGTTTTTATTCTTCAGTAATGCTCTGGCGGCGCTGTTGGCGGGATTAATGTATATTTGGTTCTTTGCGAAAAGAAACAAATTAGCCAAAGCTAAAGCGAAAAAAGTAAAAGAAGCCATTGAAATTAAAAAAGAAAATTCGCCTTATCGCGATACTAAATTTTTAGTGTATTGTGCGTTTTGTATGCTGTTTTCTATCTGCTTTTTCCAGTTATTCAGTACGTTAACGATCTTTTATAAAGACACGGCTAAATTAAGTCAACAAAACATAGGATACATTTTAGGATACAGTGGTTTTCTCATTGTACTGCTCGAAATGGGATTCGTACAAATTGCAGAAAAATATTTCAGTTTGGCAGTTACCATGCTTTTAGGAACATTTATTTGCGGATTTTCTTATGCCATGATGGCGTTTGATCATAGCATGATAACACTTGTGGTATCAATGACATTATTATGTATCGGGGAAATCTGGACACTACCCTTCATGTCAACCATCACAGCTTTGCGCTCAGGTGCCAACAATAAAGGAGCCTACATGGGGCTGAACGGAATTTCATTTTCCATCGCATTTATTGTGACCCCTTATATCGGAACGCTTTTAGCCGAAAAATTTGGTTTTAATGCCTTATGGATAGGAACCGGAGTGTTAGCGACCCTAATCGCGATTGCATTTTATTTCATCGTTCCGTGGCTGATTGGTGACAAGAAAAAAGGAGAGTAATTTTTTAGGGCGTGTCCCTCGTTTGCCCAAGCTAAACCTCATAGGTTTTTAAAAACCTATGAGGTTTCCCTCTACAAAACTCGGGTCGGGCTGCTTTGGGGTGCGCTTCGCTTCCGTACTCGTTCGTTCCTCACTCGCACCGGCTCCTTCGTCGCCGCCCGCCGCATCCCTCACGCGAAAGAACAGCCTGTTAAAATTCCAGAATATTTAAAGTTTCTTTACATTTCAATCAAGTCTTTATTTTTTGACTTAAATATTTTGTTTAAAGACATAATTGTTTGAGTGAGCAAAGAAGAAATCAACAAATTGATTTTACGAAGTTATATTTTCAAGCTTCGCGAAGCAAATTTTACTTCCCTTTGCCCTTTAAAAATAATGCATAAAGTAGAATTATTATTTTGCGTTTAAAAATAACAAAGTCATAAAAATTTTAATTCAAGAAATAAAAAGAGAATAATTTTTGCTGTAGCTTATTCAATGGCAAAACTATATTTTCTATTTTCTTTATTTTCCGCATCATTCATATTTTCTCAGGAAAGAGATTCTGCAACGCTGATCTCCGAAGTGAAAATTGATGCCTATAAAAAACCAACGACCTTTATTGCATCCACAAAATCCGTTTCCGTAGTTTCAGAAAACTTGCTGAATCAAAATACGCCTGAAAGATTATTGGAATCATTCAACCAAATTGCTGGCGCGAGAATGGAAGAGCGTTCACCGGGAAGTTATAGGATTTCCCTTCGCGGAAGCACGCTGAGATCCCCTTTTGGAGTCCGAAATGTGAAAGTCTATCTCGATGATTTTATTTTATCAGATGCTTCTGGAAATACTTATTTCAACGTTATTTCTCCTGAATTAATCAATAGAATGGAAGTTTATAAAGGTCCTGAAAGTGGTGATTATGGAGCGGTAACAGGAGGAACTGTTTTGCTTCAGACCCGAAATTCCGATCAAATTTCAGCAAATCTTTCCACAGGAAGCTACGGAATATTCAATCAAAGTTTTAATTTTTCAAAACAAATAGGAAAACACTTTGTTGAGTTTTTTCAAAATTATTATCAGACAGACTCTTATCGTGAACAATCGAAAGTGAATCGAAAGCAGATTTTTCTGAAAGATAATTTTCAATATTCTCCAAAAGGTTTACTGAGAGCCATGATGCTGTACTCCGATTTGGATTATCAAACTCCGGGAGGATTGACATTAGAACAAATGCAAATTGATAGAAAACAGGCAAGACCAGCGACGGCAGCACTTCCAAGCGCAAAAGAACAAAATGCTGGTATTCGCAATAAAATGATAATAGCCGGACTTTCGCATGAGTATAATTTTAATCCCAATTTTTCTCATTTTATTTTAGTTCAAGGTTCATACGTTGATTTTGAAAATCCGTTTATCACCAATTTTGAAAATCGTTTTGAGAGTAATTTTGCTTTGAGAACTCATTTCAATTATCAGAAAAATTTTAACAATATTTCCTTGGCTTACAGATTAGGTTTTGAAGGTGGAATTAATGATATTCTAGTCAAAAATTTTGATAATAATAAAGGAATAGAAGGAAATCCTCAGAACTTCGATCGGGTTAAGAATACTTCAGGATTTTATTTTCTTTCACAAAAATTAAATATTGCTGAAAATTTTTTCACAGATATTTCCATTAGTTTAAATTTCAATTCTTTTGATTGGGAAAGAACCTATCCGCGAACAGAAAACGGCAATGTTCATTTTAAAAATCAATGGCTTCCGAATTTTGGCGTGACATACCTTTTTGAAAAAGGTTTTTCAATTCGAGGAAAGATCGGAAAAGGAAATTCTGCACCGACGAATGAAGAAATCCGTTCTTCTAATCAGGAATTTAATGCAAATCTGCGCCCCGAATATGGCTGGAATAAAGAAATAGGAATTCGTAAGCAATTTGGAAATTCTATTTTTGTGGAAGGTAGTTATTTTGATTTTCGAATGAAGGATGCCATTGTAAGAAGGCAAAATGAAGCAGGACAAGAATACTTTATCAATTCCGGAGAGACTGTTCAAAAAGGTTTTGAAATATTATTGGAATCTAAAAATTTTAATCTTAAAAATGAAATTTTCAGCAATTTTAAATTTAGATTTTCAGGAAGTTTTTATGATTTTAAATTTAAAAATTATCAACAAAATGGAAATGATTTTTCCGGAAATGAGGTAACAGGAGTTCCAAAAACGACAATTAATAGTTTACTGAATTTTACTTTTTTCAATAAATTGTCGGTTGATTATTCACATTTTTACACTTCAAAAGTACCTTTAAATGATGCCAATTCTGTATGGTCAGATTCTAGTTTGGTTGGCAATATTCAGTTTAGATATCCTTTCGATTTAGACAATATAAGACTGAATTTATCTTTACAGATTCAAAATTTATATAATACCGATTATGTTTTAGGGTTTGATATTAATGCTTTTGGAAATCGTTTTTACAATCCTGCAGCAAAAAGAAATTTTATTTTTGGAGTAAATGTTATCCTTTAAAAAACAAAAGAGCTATACATTGTATAACTCTCTTAAGGTTTGTAATTGATATTTTCTTAGTTTGGAACAGTAGGAGCAGTTTCATTTAAGCCTAATTCTTTTATATAAATCTGAGTTTCTGCATTATAGCCATACTTAACTGTAGCTCGTTGTATTGTTTTATTTTGCTGAAGAAAAGAGGCTGGGCGATTCACATACGCATTCGCATTTTTAGTAATTACATTTCCCGGATATGATATGGGAATTCTGTACGTAACTGTTCCCTTTTGAACTTTTTGTGCTACATACACAAAGAGTTTTTTATTTGATGGTATTGTTGTGTTTACTGTTTCTGTTAGAGTGGTTGATTTATTTTTGGTAATTGTTGTAGCATTTGTAGCACTTAAAGTCGTTTCGAAGGAAGCTTCTACCGAACCTTGTACAACGGGAAGCGGAATCGAAGTACCTCCGGGAAGGGTAATGTTACTCGGAGAGGTTATGGTAACTGTCACTTTTCCGCCAACATTAAGTGATGCATTCAAAGTAATAGCATTAGCAAGTGTCATTTGATTATTATAACTTACTTGCTTACTGTAAGTTATTGGTGAAGAGCTTGAATTGTAAATAGTAGTACCACTAAATAACATTTGTGTCTCATCCAGTTCGGGTAAGAAACTTTCAATCACAGGAAGAGCAGTTTTAACATATGCTTTTGCATTGTTATTGGCAGGGCGTACTAAAGTATTATTTGTCTTATAATTGTTGACAATAACTCCGTTTATTCCATTCCCAAACTGTCCTTTGTAAATATTGACAATTTTTGGTGCGGTTAAACCCAACTGTTGTAGATTAAGGGGAGTGATTTCTTCCTGAATAGTTGTAGACCCTGTGGTAGTAGCTTTGCTGGCAACGTTTACTGGTTTTATTGTGGCAATAAGTTTTAATCCGTTGTCGGCAATAAATTTCTTTTGTGCTTCTTCACTTATCGTTTTCCCAGATGTTACCGAACTTTCGGTGGAAGTAGGGGTTTCTGCTGCAGTCTCTATCTCATCCTGAGCACAAGAAGTTAAAAGACCAACTGCTAAAATAGCGTAGAGAGGTTGTTTTAAATTTTTCATATAATTTTATTTTATCAATGTTTGGTAAAATTATATGTATATATATTTATTTACTAATAATAATTTAATTATTTTTATTTCCCATTGTTTATTCTTTAAAAATTATTAAAATAAAGAATATATTTAATGATTTTTAAGATATTTAAGTTTATTATAAATAAGTTTGCTTTGGTAACTATTTGAAATGCAGAATTAATACTAATTTAAATGATTTATAATATTATTAATAATAAGTTTTGCATGAATTCTAGAATTCTCAATAAACCACAGATGGGTATCTTTTCCTCCACAGACAACGCCTGCCAAGTATAAATTCTGAACATTAGTTTCCATGGTTTCTGTATTGTAAACCGGATTTAAGCAATCTTCCTGTAAATCAATTCCGGATTTTGTAAGAAAATCAAAATCGGGAAGATAGCCTGTCATCGCCAAAACAAAATCATTTTCAATCTCATGAATTTCTCCGTTTTTATCTTTAAAAATGACAGAATCTTCTTTAATCTCAATTAATTCAGCATTAAAATGAGCCTTGATACTTCCTTCCGAAATTCTGTTTTCAATATCCGGTTTTACCCAATATTTTACATTGCCGGAAATTTCCGAATGGCGAACGATCATTGTAACATCAGCACCTTTTCTATACGTTTCCAATGCCGCATCTACCGAAGAATTGCTTGATCCGATCACTACAATTTTCTGTTGAGCATAAGGATAAGGTTCGGTATAATAATGTTTTACTTTTGGTAAATTTTCGCCAGGAATATTCATTAAATTCGGAATGTCATAAAATCCTGTTGAGATAATCACATTTTTAGCGTAATATTTTCCTTTTGAAGTTGTTATCTCAAAAATGTCATTTTCCTTCAAAACTTTTTCAACCTTTTCGTAAAGATTGATGTTAATATTTCGTTGTCTTGCAATTCCCTGATAATATTCTAAAGCTTCCTGTCTTCCGGGTTTTGGCGCAGTGGAGATAAACGGAATTTCATCAATTTCAAGCTTCTCAGCAGTGGAGAAAAATCTCATGTACAAAGGATAATTGTATAATGAATTAACAATCGTTCCTTTTTCAATAATTAAATAGCTAAGATTATTTTTTTTTGCTTCCAATGCGCAATTCAAACCAATTGGCCCGCCTCCGACAATAAGAATATCCAGAATTTCCATGTGGCAAAATTACAAAAAACCAGTAAGCAAAGGAGTTTTCACTCACTGTAAAAAACTATCTTATCAATAATCAAACTCTATCTATTAAGCTAAAACTCTCAAACACTTCGACCCCTCGAAACTCTCCAACTCAAAATGTGGCATCGGATTTGGTGAAATATATCCGACAAACAGTAAATAAATATGAAAAAAATAATTGTATCTCTGTTGATCCTTAGTGTTGTAGCCTGTAAAAAGAATCCTGATAAATTCGTTGATGATAAAACAGATTCTACTGCAATAAAAACAGATAGTGCAGCTGCCAATTCAACAATTGCCAATAAAGAAGCGGCGCTAAAACAGATCAATAGTGATGTTGTACAAAGTTTGAAAGACAAAGATTATAAAAGATTTGCCGATTTTATTCATCCGGAAAAAGGTGTTCGGTTTTCGATGTATGCGTTTGTAGATCCAAAAGAAGATAAACAACTTTCAAAAGCCGATTTTATAAAATATCAACCGACAAAAATGCTTTTCACATGGGGTGCGATGGATGGTTCTGGAGATCCTTATAAAGCGACAATCAACGATTATCTTACCAAGTGGGTTTATTCAAAAGATTTTGTGACAGGGCAGGTTTCGTTTAATGAATTTCAGGGAAAAGGAAATTCTCTGAATAATTTAAAGCAAATATATCCAAAAGCTGATTTTACAGAAAACTTCATCAAAGGTTTTGAGGCCAATTCGGAAATGGACTGGAAATGTCTTCGTTTTGTCTTTGAGGAATTCGAAGGGAAATATTATCTGGTTGCGGTGATCAATGATCAGTGGACGATTTAATGATAATTTTTTCTGATATTATATAAAAACACTTCGACAGGCTCTGTGCGACAATTCTAATGTTAAATAAATAATTATTAGCGTTGTCAGGCTGAGCCTGTCGAAGCCTTTATTTTCAAATATGAAAATGTAATTTTAAAGTCAATTAACCTAAAATTTCAGCTAATTTCTCAGTTAAATTCTTTCTTGAAAACTGCTCAATATTCTGTGTATTTTCTAAAAGATTTCCATTTTTCCAAAGCTCAAATTTTTCTAAAATAAACTCTTTTATTTTTTCAGAATCAGTATAAGAAAAATGCTTTCCTGCATTAGTTTCATCCAAAATTATAGAAACATCTGCCTGATCCGGACCAAAAGAAATAATTTGTTTTCCTGTTGCTAAATATTCAAAAATTTTTCCAGGAATAATTCCTTTTGAAGATTCATTTGGGAAGTTCGTAATTAATAAAATATCAGAACTTTGCATTTCATTAATTGCTTTGTCATGAGATAAATATCCTAAATTAACGATGCTGTTTTTTAAACTTGAATTCTCAATTTCATGTAAAATTTTATCATCAATTCGCCCAACAAATTTTAAATTAAAATTCTCAGCAAAATCAGCATTTGTTTTTACCAAATCATCCAATGCCTTCCAAAGGTTTTCGGGATTTCTTAATTGCTCCAAAACACCGATATAACTTAAGGTGAATTTGGGTTTGAGAGTTTGAGAGTTTGAGGGTTTTAGAGTTTGAGAAGAATGCTGTTCATTTTTCTTTGTCATGCTGAGCGCAGTCGAAGCATCGGTTTCATCAAATCCGTTGGTGATGCAAATAGCATTCGCGCCGTTTTTACGGAAATTTTCTGCATCAGTATAGCTTGTCGCTAATGTAATGTCTGCAGTTTTGAAAACATCACTTTCAAGCTGGCGATGTTTTTTATCTGAACTTTTCGTGAGCTTTAAATGTTTATAATAAGAAATTTCAGTCCAAGGATCACGGAAATCGGCAATCCATTTTAAATTCGGAAGTTTCTTTTTTAAATGTAAACCAATCAGATGCAAAGAATGCGGCGGCCCTGAAGTAACCACAACATCAATTTTATTTTTATTTAAATATTGCTCTAAAAATTTTGTGGAAGGTTTTACCCAAAAAACTCTCGCATCGGGAATGAAAAAATTTCCTCTTACCCAAATCGAAAGTTTAGATTTCCAGCTTTGATTTTTGCCAACATCAAATTGCCCTGCCTTGAATTTTTTATTACTTTTATTAAGTTTTTCAGCCAGTTGATAAGGTTCCCAAATCTTGGTTTTTACAATTTCAAGATCCTTTGGAACGTCTTTCATCAAGCTTTCATCCAACAAAGGATAGCTCGGATTTTCGGGTGTGAAAATGATGGGTTTCCATCCAAATTCAGGTAAATATTTTGCAAACTTCAACCACCTTTGAACACCAGGACCTCCCGCAGGAGGCCAGTAATAGGTGATGATTAATATTTTTTTTTGTTCCATTAATTATGCATTCTGTTGTCATTCTGAATGAATCTAGGTTATTATTAAAAATATTTTGCTTAGATTCCTACGGAATGACAAAGTGTGATTTAAGCCTCTTTAATTTGAACTTCCTTTTTCTTCTTATTTATCCAAAAAATTCCGAAGCCACTCAATCCAATGAATAATCCGAAGCAAAGAAGCGAGATCCATTTCCCTTTTTCAATTACTTCCGGTTCGAAGATCATTCTGATACTGTGATTTCCGGCAGGAACGTGAACCGCACGAAGCAAATAATCTGCCTTGATGTAAGGAACTTCTTTTTCGTCCACAAACATTTTCCAGCCGTGTGGATAATAAATCTCTGAAAATACTGCTAATTGTGGCGTTTTAGACTGAGATTTAAACTCTAATTCATTTGGAAGATATTTTGTCAGATTGATCACTGCTGTAGAATCTGCCTGAACAGGTTTTCCGTTGAAATATTCTTTATCGGCAGCAGCAATTACCGCTGTTTTTTTGTTATCAATATCTCCGATTGCTTTAATCTCCTGATTTGGAGTTTCTACAAATTTCAGGTCGCTTACAAACCAAGCATTTCCGTTCGCTTTTGGATTTGGAACAACTTGTGGCTGTTCCGGTCCGCCGAAAATCATGTATTTTGCATTCAGCAAGTTCAGGATTTTTGGCGTTTTTACGCTATCCATACTGGAAAGATATTCATTTAATAAATCATCATATCTTCTCAGTTTTACTGCGTGGTAACCACCGATAGAAGCTTTGAAATAAGACGTATTTGTTTCGCTCGTCGTTCCTAAAGTCTGGTTATAAATTCTGTAATGCTTTTTGTCTTTATCGGCGATGGTTTCTAAGGTTTTATTAACGTTTACTGTCGATAAGATAGATTCTAAATTCGGGTTACCCTGAACCTTTTCCACCAATAATTCTGAACTTTCTGTCTGGAAAGGATTTTCAGCAAAGATTTTATCTACATAATTTTCGTCATTCAGATAACGTTTATTTACTGTCCAAAGATCGAATAAACTTACCACTCCAATAATCACCAAAGCAATATTCTGATTTAATTTTTGCTTTAAAACCATAAATAAAGCTGCGGCTGCAATGGTAACGTAGATGAACGCTTTAATAGCATCAATTCTAAAAAGTTTAAATCTTTCATCCACCAAATAATCTAATAGGAAAGGTGGGAAGTATGTTTTTTCGTTTTCTGTGTGGAAACCTAATAAAGATTTACCTAAAACTAAAAGAATTAATAGTAAACCTAATGTTCCGCCACTTACATACAAAAGAATTTTCTGTTTGTATTCCTGCGTCAGTTTTTCATCCGTGAAAAATCTGTAAAGTCCTACCATCGCAATTAACGGGAATAATAACTCCACAACTACTAAGATTGAAGATGGCGCTCTGAATTTATTATAAAACGGTACGAAATCAATAAAAAAGTCTGATAAAGGCATGAAGTTGCTTCCCCAAGCCAATAAAATGGTTAAAATGGAAGCTCCTAAAATCCAGTAACGGTATTTTTTCCAGGCAAAAAAGAATCCTAAAACAGCTAAGAAACAAACGATGGCTCCCTGATAAGCAGGTCCCGAAGTTCCGGGTTGGTCGCCCCAATACGTTACTCCGCTAAACCCTTTTGAAATCCTGTCCATTTCAGCTTGTGAACCTACATTTTCCTGAACTAATTCCTGAACTCTGTTCATCATTTCTTTACCTTCAGGCTCCTGACTTCCGCCTCCCATTAGTCTTGGAATGAAAAGGTTTAAAGTTTCCAGCTGCCCATAGCTCCACATCAGCATACTTTCTTTATCCATTCCTGAATTTCCTTCTGTATGACTGTCGTTGGTTAAGATTTGCTTTCCACGAACGGTTTCTTTCACATATTCAGAATTCGCCATGATTCTCTGAGAGTTCATACCCACTCCGATAATGGCTGAAGCAGCGATAATTCCCGAAGAAATTAAGAAATGCTTCATCGGTGTTTTTTTCTGAATCGCTCGGATAAGTTCAGATAAGAATAAAAATCCTAAAGCGATGAAAAGATAATACGTCATCTGCGGGTGGTTGGCCGCAATCTGAAGCCCCATGAACAGGGTCGTGACAATGAATCCCCAAATATAACTTTTCCTGATATAAACCAGTAAAATTCCAGCTAAAAGCGGTGCGAAATATTCAATGGTGTTTACTTTACCATTGTGTCCCGCTGCGATAATAATATAAAAATAAGTGGAAAGTCCGAAAAAAGTCGCTCCGAGAAGCGCATATTTCCAGTTTCTGACGGCTACCATTCCTAAAAGGAAGAATCCTGAAAAAAGTAAAAAAAGGTAATTAACCGGTCTTGGAAGAAAGTTGAGATAGCTGTCGACCTGCTTGATGATATCGCCCTCGAATCGGCTTCCCATCTGATAAGTCGGCATTCCTCCAAACATGGAATCACTCCAGTAGGTTTCTTTTCCGTAGTTTGCTCTGTAATCTAAAAGCTCTTTGGCACCACCTCTGTACTGAACGATGTCGTGCTGGAAAAGCTGTTTTCCTGAAAAAACAGGAGTGGAATATAAAAATGCTAAAACTATAAATACAACTAATGAAATTGCAATATATATTAAGTTTTTATTTTTCGCCATGCGTATGGTTATTATCTTTTTATTTTTCGGGATTTTACCTTTTATCTTTCGTTTCTTTTACCTCTTCATAGTCCACAGTTTCTGCGTCCCATTTCAATTTTTGATCGGTACTCTTATTCGAGTTTATATCCTGCTGACGGTTATTTTGATTGTTGTTGTTAAACCTGTAACTATAGAATGTTTTAAAGAAAATTCTCTTCAAAATATTCCAAACAAAGAAAATAATAATCGCGGTAAGTACCAACTCAAGAATGTACTTCATAATAAATTTAATTTTGATTTAAAGTTTAGGAAATCTGGTTTTTGGTTGCTGGTTTATTGTTGATAGTTGTTGGTTTTTAGATTAATGTAAACATACAAACTCTAAAACCCTCACACTCTCAAACCCTATAATCCTCTCACTCAAAAACCTCCCTTTTACTCTTATTTCGCGGAAGGATTTACCATCACAGAAGAATTAGAAACGCTTTTCATCGACTGAGATTGTTTTCCGTCTGAAATGGTTTCAATCTGTGTCGTTTTCACACTGATATTCTGATTGGTGATCCATCCTGTATTTTCGTCAAATTTAATTGTTCCGTTTTGTGACAATTCACTACTCAAACTGTGCGTCATTGGTCCCTGAGCTTTTTTCTCTGTTTTTTTAGGAATTCCACCTGTTACAGAAATTTCAGCCACTCCGTTTCCTAAGCTTTTCAAAACGTAGTTTGAAGTCACTTTTACAGAACCTGTAGGATCAGCGTTTTCAGAACTAGACCATTTTTCACCCACTTTTACTCCTTTTTTAGGAATAATCGTTAAGTTTTTATTGAACTGATCTTTCAACACTTTTTCGTTAAAGCTTTCCTTAAGGCTCGCTACAACGCTTTCTCTCTGGTTTTTATCTTTTACAACTTTGCTAAGAGAGCTCCCAACTTTAGCGTAAACGGCATCAAAACCTGTGATCGAAATTACATTTCCTTTCGTATCCATCTTCATGTTCAGCTTATTTCCTGTAAGCGCTCTGTTGATGTTCCAGATCATTTTAAGGTCATCCTCTTTCGGCTCCGGCAATTTTGTATCAACTACAAGCGTTTTTCCTTGTGATGATTGAGAATTTCTTTTACCGATAAGGTTTAAAGTCATGTCGTACACATTTCCTTTAATATCATTTACAGTGAAAGACATTTCATCTGTCGCTTCACTGGTTCCGTTCATGGTTTTTCCCTGAGGATCCGTCATTGTTTTTGTATCTCTCTGATACGTTGTTAAAGGATAGGTTTTTCCTTTTTCCAACTTAAAACTTTGAGTAACTACGCCCGCAGAATCTTTGATCGCAGGATTTGCCTCTACTTTTGCAACAGAATCAGCCGGAACTTCTACCGTTACCGTTTTTCCTGTTTTTGGATCTACTTTTGTTACTTTCGTTGTTTCTTTTTTACAAGATACAACGGCTAGGGATGAGATAAGCGCAAGCGCTGCAATATTTTTCATTTGAATTTTTTTAAATTTTATTTTTTACTACTTCAATATTTTTGCAAACCTTTACAGATTTGCAGTCATTTTTTGTCTTACGGCTTCGTATAAAATTGCTCCACAAGCCACAGAAACGTTCAGCGATTGAGTTTTACCTTCAATCGGAAGTTTAATTTTATCATCCGCATGATGAAGAACTTCTTTAGAAATTCCTGTTTCTTCGTTACCCATTACAATCGCGCAAGGTTCTTTGAAATCTACATCATAAATCAATTTTTGAGCCTTTTCACTTGCTGCATACACAGAAATTCCGCTTTGTTGAAGGAAATCTACAACATGCGCTAAATTCGGTTCTTTACAAATTTTTACATTATAAAGTGCTCCTGCAGAAGTTTTTATCGCATCAGAATTAATTGGCGCTGCTCCTTTTTCAGGAATGATAATCGCATCAACTCCTACACATTCTGCTGTTCTGCAGATTGCTCCAAAGTTTCTCACGTCTGTTAATCTGTCTAGAATTAATAAAAAAGGAGTTTTTCCTTCTTCAAATAATTGCGGAACAATATCTTCTATTTTATGAAAAGGAACATCCGAAATGAATGCCACAACTCCCTGGTGATTTTTTCTTGTAAATCTGTTCAGTTTTTCAACCGGAACATAATTGGGACGGATTTTATTTTTGGCTAAAATTGCCTTTAATTCTGCATAAATATCTCCCTGCAATGCGTTTTGCACAAAAACTTTATCAATTGTTTTTCCCGCTTCAATAGCTTCAATTACGGGACGAAGCCCGAAAATAAAATCGTCTTTTTTATCTGTCATTTTGATAATTTAAATAATGAAATGTCAATTGTCAATTTTACTTCGTAAGTCAATTTATCGTGTTGTACATTCATCTTTCACGATTCACTTGCGTAGTATAATTCACTTTTAACTACCTTCCTTTTTCTCCTAAAATTGCTCTTTTTTGTGCCATTACATAGCCGTAATGCAAGCTTTCATGCATGTTGTTGAAAATAATGGCATCTTGTATACTTTTCAGATCCATCCCGAAACTTGTGGTGTAAGGGGTATAATCTGCAAAGAAATCGCTGTCGTAATCTTTCATTAAAATCTTTGAAGTTTCCGTCAGCAAAAATTCAAGATCTTCCACTTCTGATTTTTGAACATCCAAGTTGGGTAAAGTTCCTTTTTTGTAGGTTTCTATCCAATATTTATCAATTCTAAACGGATTTCCGCTTAGGTAATAATGCAGAAGCTGCTGAGTGGCAACGGTATGCGCAATATTCCAATAAACATTATTGTTAAAACCATCCGGAATCAACAAAAGATCTTCGTGAGAAGTATTCTGTAAAATCTCCAAAAGGTTTCTTCTAACTTGTCTGTGAGCTTGAAAATGATAATTCATTTTGCAAAATTTTTAATCACCAAAAATAGTTTAATAAACTGGAAATGACAATTTTTTAGCCGTGAGATTAATGCGGAAATTATTCACCGTTGTCTTTTTCAAAGAGATAAATGTTAAAGAAATTTTTCCAAATTGCTATATTTAAAGGAGAAATTTTGTTAAAATAAAAAACTGTAAAGTTCGAAAGATATTTTACTGAAACTGATCTAAAATCAAAAAGTCTCCTTTGAAAATGTTCAAAAAGAGACTTTTAATTATTTGAAAAGAATTTTAATCTTTATTTTTTAATGATTTTATGCTTGAAAGTTGTTCCGTCTTTTAGAACAATATCTAAAATATAAATTCCTGCATTGTAAGAAGAAATGTCAATTTTGTTTTCCTTATAGCTTTCTGTCAGTTTTCTTCCATCTATACCATATACTGCAATTGAAGCTACATCAACGCGTGATTTTATATTGACAATATCAGACGTTGGATTGGGATAAATACTTACATCTACTGTTTTTACATCTTTTACATTTAAGTTATTGCTGCTTTTACCCTGCATGTAAACAGACAGATAAACTTCTCCCTGTTGTTGATTAAATACAGCCGACGGAATAGTATGTTTCAGGGTGTGATTTCCCGCTGTCAAATTGGCAATCGTAAATCCTCTGATCGGAACTGAGTTTCCAGGGCACCAGTTGTTCCAAGAAGTCCAGCTTGCAAAAGATTGAGGAGTTGTACCGTAAATTCCATTTCCTTGTGTGTTGTAAACTCGGTAAGGTTCGCATGAAATCCCTCCAGGTGTATACGTCAGCACCTGTACATCATCTATATAAGTGTAGTTTTGTCTTCTGATATATTCTTCACCGCCACTGTTAGCACCGTGAGGAGTAGAGATTAGCGAAAAGTTAGCGTCTGTAACGGCCGCAGGTAAATTAAAGGTGACAAGTCTTACCGTTTCACCCGTAACATCTGTGCTGTCATAATTATTCACTCGGCTGTAACTTAGCAAAGGGGTAAGGTTGTTGTAATCTGTTGCGGTAGCCCCTGTATCGGTCGAGAAGAAGCTAAGACTTCCAGAGAAAACATCATTTCTTCCTGAGCATCCGCTTACCTCTGTGTTAGCAGCATACGGTACACCAAAAACATCCAATTCCATATACATATCATACGTGCTACGAAGTGAAGAATCGTGAAAAATACTGTATAAATTGCTTAAATTATAAGTGTAAGGAACTTCCAACGGAGAACGGTTTTTGTTCATGAAAGGAGTGATATATCTGGCTACTTCAATTCTTTTCACATTCGCATCATTCATGGTGTATGTTGCCTGATTTTTAGGAACCAAAGCTAAAAAAACCTCTCCCAGACGGTCATAATTATCGCAAAGCGCTCCAATAGTGACTCTCATTGCTATTTTCGCTTTAAATGAATTGAGTTCTGCATCTGTAAGTTTTCTTGCATATCTCGTGTTTCCAAGTCTTATTAATCCGGAAGGAACAGGAGTGGATACCGTTGCTGCATAACCATCATAGTATGTTGCCTGAGACATCAGGTCGAGTTGTGTTGTTGTTTGTGATTGGAACAGTCCTGCCGAAAATAAACTTAAAAAAAGTAGTTTTTTATACATGCTATTGGTATTTGTTGCAAATGTATTAAAATATGTAGTTAATTTTAGTATTTGTTGATTGATTTTTTAATATAAATGGTTTTTTGTTGGTAATTGTTTAAAATTAAATGTGTTTTTGAACTTTTTTGCTTTAAAATATCATTAATATTTAATATTTTTGATAAAATAATTTTAATTTGTTGTTAAAATCAAAACTTTAGTGCTAAATTCGCATAATATTCCATATTGAATTTATTGATTATGAAAAGACTTTTATTTTTATCTTTACTATTAATTTCTCTAACTTTTAACGCCCAGATCAATCTGAATATCGGAAGCACAGCAGTGGGAACAGCTCCTGTAAGTAGTTTTTTTTCCTATTCGTATGTTCAGCAGATTTATCCAAAACAGGAAATTAATGCCAATGCCGCAGGAAATATTACAGGATTAACTTTCTATATTGATCCTTCTGCTACTATTAACGATTCTTCCAGCTGGACGGTTTATTTAGGGCATACAACAAAAACATCTTTTGCATCAGGAACTGATTGGGTTTCTTCTTCACAACTTACTCAGGTTTTTTCAGGAAATGTAACGCGAAATGGTAATAAGGTAGAGCTTACGTTTACAACGCCTTTTGCTTATAATAATACAGATAATCTATTGGTTGCGGCGAAAGAAAACGCACCAAGTATTGATATTAATAATTTTGATGAAGCTTTTAAAGTGTACTCTCATCTTCCGTATTCTACGCTTTTCTACAAAGGTGATCTTGCGGTGGTAGATGTAGCAGCTCCTCCGGGAGGGATAAGAGCTGATTATAAATCTGCGGTTACATTTGCCGGATTAACACCTAGCCCTACTCCGGCTTGTCCTTATATTCTAAGTCCTCTAAATAATGCACAGGCAGTTGCTTTATCTCCTTCTGTTACCTGGTTTCCGGTTTCCGGAGTAGATTCTTATAAGGTTTCTGTAGGAACTAGTTCAGGAAGTACGAATGTTATCAATCAACAAGTGGTAACAGGTACAAGCTTTTCTCCGTCGACACCTTTAAATCCTGATACTAATTATTATCTAACGGTAAAATCTGTTTCTGGTGGTACTGAATCATCTGCTTGTTCTGAAATTTTATTTAAAACACTTCCTCCGGTTCCTGCAAATGATGCTTGTTCTGGTGCATTTTTGGCGTCAGCTTTCCCATATACATACACTCAAAATGATGCAATTGCTGCTACTAATAATGCGGGAAATATTGCTGTTTGTCTTGATGCTATGAACGATGGACTTTGGTTTAAAATAAATGGAGATGGCAATCAATATACAATTAAGGTAACAATGCCTTCGGGTAGTACTTTTGATCCGCAATTAGATGTTTATAGTGGTGCTTGTGGTGCTTTCTCATGTGTAGCAAATGTAGATAACTACGGTGCCGCTGGAGCAGAAACGGCTACTATTACAACTACAGCAGGAACTACGTATTTTATCAATGTAGGATCTTATGAGGAAACGATAGATGTTCCGGAAGGTGCTTTTACCATTACAATTACTCAGCTGTAACTAAATAGGTGAAAAATAAAATAGAGCGCTATGAGATTTCATAGCGTTTTTTTGTCTTTAGTTTCTAAACTTTATCTGGAATTATACTCAAATAATAATCTTTTAAGGCAAATTATTAATTAAAAAATCAATTCATAATTTTTGAATCTCGCATTAATGCTAGAATATTTAACAAACTTTAACTCAAAAATGGCATTCATTGTGTTGATTAATGCAAGTATTTATTGGAAATTTACCCATTATTTAATTTAAGCTATGTCAGAGATCAATCAAGCTGAAGATATTCGTCAATTGACGGAACAGGTAAAAGAAGCAAACTACTTTTTTTCTCTCCTGAGACAGGAAATCAACAAGGTTATTATTGGGCAGGAATATATGATAGACCGCCTTTTGGTAGGGCTTCTGGGGAATGGTCACGTTCTTTTGGAAGGTGTTCCCGGCTTGGCAAAAACCTTAGCAATCAAAACGCTGGCAGATGCTGTTCATGGTGAATTTTCAAGGATTCAGTTTACTCCGGATTTACTTCCTGCCGATGTAGTAGGAACGATGATCTATAATGTAAAAGATAATGATTTTTCCATCAAAAAAGGACCTGTATTTGCCAATTTCGTATTAGCAGATGAGATCAACCGTGCGCCAGCAAAAGTGCAATCTGCTTTGTTGGAAGTAATGCAGGAAAAGCAAGTAACCATCGGTGATGAAACCATGAAGCTTCCAAAACCGTTTTTGGTATTGGCAACTCAAAACCCGATCGATCAGGAGGGTACTTATTTGTTGCCGGAAGCTCAAAGCGACCGTTTTATGTTGAAATGCACGATTGATTATCCTAAATTTGAGGATGAAAGAACGGTAATGAGAATGGTTTCAACTTCGCATCAACCAACTGTGAAACCTGTGATTTCGCTTGAGCACATTGTAGCGGCAAAAGAATTAATCAATCAGATTTATCTTGATGAAAAGATCGAAAAATATATTCTGGATATGGTTTTTGCAACCCGTTTTCCAGAAAATTATGGTCTTTCAGAACTAAAAAATTATATAAGTTTCGGAGCTTCTCCAAGAGCGTCAATCAATTTAGCTATTGCATCAAGAGCGTATGCATTTTTGAAAGGAAGAGCGTTTGTGATTCCTGAAGATGTCAAAGAATTGGCTAAAGATGTCTTGAGACACAGAATTGGTCTTACATTCGAGGCGGAAGCAGAAGAAATTTCATCAGAAGAAATTATCAATAGAATTTTAGCAAAAATCCAGGCTCCGTAATGAGTGAAGTGGTGATTAGAAAAGCAGTTCAGGAAGATTGTGCTCCGATGTTGGAGCTGATCAAAGAATTGGCTGATTATGAAAAAGCGTTGCATGAAGTGACTTTAACTTTAGAGCAATTTATTGAAGACGGATTCGGAAAATCGCCGGTTTGGGGAGCTTTTGTTGCTGAATTTAATGGAGAAATCGTTGGAATCTCTTTATATTATGATAGGTATTCAACTTGGAAGGGAAGAAGATTGTATCTTGAAGATTTGGTGGTGACGGAAAAATTAAGAGGAAAACAAATCGGAAAGAAATTGTTTGAAGCTACGATGGAACATGGAAAATCTAATCAATACAGCGGAATGGTTTTCCAAGTATTAAACTGGAACGAACCCGCCATTAATTTCTACAAAAAATACAGCCCGAAATTCGATGATGAATGGCTGAATGTTTCGATAGAATTTAAATAGGATGGAAGTTAGAAGTAAGATGATGGAGGTTTGCAAAAACTCAAAAAAATACTCAAACCCTAACACTCTCAAACGCAAAAAATGCAGATAAAAGATATTGTAAAAAAAGTAAAGCAGATAGAAATCCGAACTCGTAAGAAGACGGAAGCTACTTTGATGGGGCAATATCACAGTGCTTTTAAAGGACAAGGGATGACTTTTTCAGAGGTTCGTCCGTATCAGTTTGGAGATGAAATCCGCAGAATCGACTGGAATAAAACAGCACGTTTCCGTGAACCTTTCGTAAAAGTGATGGAAGAGGAAAGGGAGCTGACGATGATGTTGGTAGTAGATATTTCCGCATCTATGGATTACGGAACAAAAACGCAGCTCAAAAGAGAATATGTTGCTGAAATTGCCGCAAGTTTAGGCTTTTCGGCAGCAGGCAATAATGATAAAGTGGGATTGATTTTATTTGCTGATAAAGTATATAAAGTGATTCCGCCACAAAAAGGAAGAAAGCATATTCTTTCGATTATCAGTACTATTTTAACGGCAGATTATGTTCCTGCGGTTTCAAAAATTGATAAAGCGATGGAATACATGATGGGAATTTTCAAAAGAAAATCTTTGGTTTTCCTGTTCTCAGATTTTGAAGATGAATATGATTCTAAAATGTTGAGAGTCGCTTCCAAAAAGCATCAATTGTTAGGAATGAGAATTTTTGATGAAAAGGATAATGAAATTCCGGATGTGGGTTATACCTTATTATATGATGCTGAAACAGGCAAACAAGTTTGGGTAAATACTTCTAGCGCGAGATGGAGGTATACTTTCGCCGAAGCTCAGAAACAAAAATTAAGGGCTTTGGAAGAAGACTTTGCCAACAGCTCAGCAAGTTTTATGAATATTAATACGGGAGAAGATTATTCGAAATTGTTGTATAATTATTTTCAAAAGAAATAAAAATGAAAGTTGAAATTTAGAGCGTAAAAATTAGTTTAAACTTTAAATTTTGAACACTAAACTTTGAACAATTATTTAAAAAAATTGAAAAAACTATTATTTATATTTTGCTTTTTACTCTGTGCAAATGCTTTTGCGCAGATGCTCTCTTCGAATGTTGACAAGAAAACCATTGCTTTGGGAGAAGTAAACAGAATTGTTGTGACGATTAATAATCTTCATAACGAAAAAGTTTCTGCTGCCCCCAAAAACGAATTGTTGCCTTTTCATTTTGAAGAAATAAAAGACAGTATTGCACAAAATCCTGATATTTATTACAGAAGCATTGAATTTGCGGTTTATGAAGAAGGTAAATTTACGATTCCTGAACTCGAATTTAAAGTAGGCGGAAAAATTTTAAAGACGATTCCTTACGAAATCGATGTCATCAATACGGCTCAGAAAAATGATCCTATTAATGATATTATGAAAAATAAAGAAGTAAAGCTCGAAGCTACAGATTATTGGGAGCTTTACAAGTTTTATATTTTAGGTGCTATTGCGGTTATTTGTTTGATTATTGCAATCTTCATGATTGTGAAATGGGGTAGGAAATCAAAAAGTTCACCTGTTGTGGCCACAAATCAGACATTAAAAGAGCTAGATTCTTTGAAGAAGAAAAAATATGTGGAAAGTGGAAATTATCGTTCATTTTATGTTGAACTGATTGATATTTCGCGAAAATTTATCACAAAACAATATCATTTGCCAGCCGATGTTTTACTGACAGATGATTTGATTGATTTAATGAAAAAAAATAATACCATTTCTCAGGAAAATGAAAAAGTGGTGGAAGATGTGTTTTTAAGAGGAGATTTGGTGAAATTTGCCAAAACGTTCCCCGATAAAGATACTATGGAAAAAGATCTTGCAGATATAAGAGATTTTGTAAAGCGATCTTCAGAAGATTTAGAATTCGAAAACTTGAGAAAGGATGTTTAATTTTGAGTTTTATAGTCCTTGGTTTTTAGCGCTTTTCCTGCTGTTTATCCCTCTTTTTATCAGAGACATAAGCAGACAGAAAAAGAAAGGGATTAAAGTTCCTACTGTTAAAAATATGGGTGAAAGCAGTGGAATTCTGCCTGTGCTTTTTTTACTGAAATTATCAAAGTACATTATACTTTCTGCGTTAATTGTAGCAATGGCGCGACCTCGTACATTCACGATTTCTCAGGATCGAGATGATACAAAAGGTATTGATATTATGCTTTCTGTGGACGTTTCACTAAGTATGCTGGCAAAAGATTTATCACCAGATCGTTTGTCTGCGTTGAGGGATATTGCTATAAAATTCGTCGATAAACGCCCGAATGACCGATTGGGTTTGGTGACTTATTCTGGTGAGGCGTTTACAAAAGTTCCCGTAACTTCAGATCATCAGGTGGTGATTGATGAATTAAGAAACCTGAATCCTATGGAACTTCAGCCCGGAACAGCTATTGGAGAGGGGCTTTCGGTAGCGGTAAATCACTTGAAAAATAGTAAGGCTAAAAGTAAGATCATTATTTTAATGACGGATGGTGTGAATACCATTGAAAACGCCATGCCTGCACAGGTGGCTGCCGAATTGGCAAAAAGTAACGGGATTAAAGTATACTCCATCGGGATTGGAACCAATGGATATGCTTTGATGCCTACTCAGACAGATATTTTCGGAGATTTGGTTTTTACAGAAACAGAAGTGAAAATTGATGAACCTTTGTTGAAAGAAGTGGCAGAAATGACTGGAGGAAGATATTTCAGAGCAACATCGAATAGCAGTCTGGAAGAGGTTTACAATGAAATTAATCAATTAGAGAAATCGGACGTCAAGGTATCCAAATTATATAATTACGAGGAATATTTTAAAATTTTCCTTTGGATTGCATTGGGAATGTTGTTTTTTGATGCTTTACTGAGATGGGTTGTTTATAAATTTTTAAGCTAATGGTAATGGATTGGTATTTAGGGAATTATTGGTACTTGTTGTTGCTGTTGCTTTTGCCGCTGCTGGCTGTCTTTATGGTTAGTTATTTAAAATGGAAGAAGAAAAAAAGAGCGGTTTTTGCAGATTCAAAGTTTCACGAGGGTTTGTTTGAAAAGAAATCGTGGTTCACGAAGTTTTTTCCGACATTATATCTTTTAGGAACATTGTTTTTAATCTTTTCAATTATTGATTTGTTGAATGGTTCCGAGGAAGTTAAAACCAATCAGAAATTAAACAACGTCATTTTTATGATGGACGTTTCCAATTCGATGAATGCTGAGGATATTGAGCCAAGCCGTCTAACGGAAGCCAAGAATTTAATGATCAATACCATGCAGAAGATGAAAAACGATAAAGTTGGGATCGTGATTTTTGCTGGTGAGGCGACATCGATCATGCCTTTAACAACAGATTATGGCTCTGCTGAGACTTATATCAACGCAATTGAAACGAACTCCATGCAAATTCAGGGAACAGATTTTCAGAAAGCGATGCAGGCGGCAGTTTCAAAGTTTAAAAATGTAGGAAAAGGTTCAAGAAAAATAGTTTTGCTGAGCGATGGTGAAGATAACGAAGGAAAAGACGATGCAGCGATAAGATTGGCTAATAAGGAAGGAATTATGGTAACTTCTGTGGGAATTGGTACTGAAGAAGGAGCGCCGGTTCCTGAATATGTTTTTGGGCAGTTAATGGGTTATAAATCTGATGCTGCAGGACAAACGGTGATTTCTAAACGACAGACAGAAGCCTTGACAAAAATAGCAGAATCTACGGGTGGGAGCTATATTGACGGGAATAATATCAACGAAGCTCCGAATAGAATTATAGATGCTTTAAGCAAAAAACAATCATCGGCGACAACGTTGGTAAAATCTCAAAATGCGAATCATTATTATCAATATTTTTTGGCAGTTTCGATATTCTTTTTCTTCCTGATTTATCTCATAAACCCCAAAAGAAATTTTAATGTTTAATTTCATCCTTGTTTATCAGGATTTTAAATAAGCATTTTAACCGAATTTTAACAAATAAAACGCTGTTTCTTAACAATTAAAGGAATAATTTTGCACAGTATGAATACTAAAATCATATTTTTATCGTTAATAATTGCTTTTACGTTCTCAGGGCTGCTTTTTGGGCAGACCAATTACAGAACTTTAGTATTCGAAGGCAATCAAAAATTTAATGCTAAAGATTATGATGGCGCGTCTGCCAAATACTTTGAAGCTATAAAGTCTAACAGAAAAGATTTTACAGCTCATTACAATTTAGGCAACGCATTATATAAAAGTAAAAAATACGAAGAGGCTAAAACAGAATTTGAAAGAGCGCAAAAACTGGCTCAGACACTTCCTGATAAAGCGGCAGCTCTTCACAACATGGGCAACACTTATATGCAGATGAAACAGCCGGAGCAGGCTGCTAATTTTTATAAGCAAGCGCTAAAACAAGATCCTTACAATGAGGCAACAAGAAAAAATTATGAAATTGCCAAACTGAAGGAAAAAGAAAACCAACAAAAAAAACAGCAAAACAACTCAGGAAAAGGAGGCGGCGGCAAAGACCAAAAACAGAATGATGATCAAAAAGGAAATCCGAATGATAAAAACCAAGATCAGGGAAGCGGAAAGCAGAATCAAGGTGAAAGTCAACAAGGAAAAGATCCTAATCAAAATCAAAATAATGAGGGCAAAATGCCTAAAGATCTCGAAAACGCAATTCTAAATAAAGTAAGCGAAAAAGAAAGAGAAACCGCCAGAAGAATTTTGAATAAAAATTCTTATTCGATGCCTGAGAGCAACGAGAAAGATTGGTGATGCAGCACAAATTGATTTACATATTATTATTTTTATCTTCCGTAATTTCTTACGGTCAGGTAACTATATCCATTGATCCCGATAAAAATGATTACTCGGGTAAGGAGGTTGTAAATCTTACGGTGGTGCTTGAAATGAACGGAAGCGAGTACAATCAGCAAACGCCAATTCGTCTGCCGGATCTTTCAAAATTCAATATTATCGGAAGCGGATCTGTCAACAATACTTATATCGATCCCGCGACTAATACCGTTATTACTCAACGTGTTTCACAAATTGCTCTTGAACCAAAACAAAAAGGTAAGATCAAGATCGGTTCGGTGCTTGTTACGGTTAATAATAAAATTTATAAGACAGAACCTTTCGACATTCTGGTAAAAGATGTTGAGAAAAAATCTGTGGCTTCCAATAATAATGATCTTTATCTTAATATGGAAATTGAAGATCGTGATGTTTATCAGGATCAGCCAACCATTGCTGTTTTAAAGGCTTACTCCAAAAACATGGATAATTTAAGGAAGGTTAAAAATATCAATCTTCCTAAACAAGAAAACATCAATGTTCACCCTGTAAGTTTTACCAAATCAGAAATTGATCCTTCGGGTTCAGGCAATATGGCTTCACAGGTTTTAGCCGTATTTATGGTGTTTCCGAATGAAGCAGGATATGTTGAAGTTCCTGCAGTTTCAGCGTCAATTAATTCTTATTCACATAAAAATAAACTTCTTTCCAACAAGGTTAAATTGAATGTTAAAAAGCTTCCGGAAGGCTCTCCTGACTGTTTTAAAAATGCGGTGGGGAACTTTAGCGTAAGCGTGTATCATTCACCCAAAGAAAAAGTGGAGGTTAAAAAACCAATCAATGTTTTTGTGAAAGTTTCCGGTGAAGGTAATTTGTCTGATATGCAATTGCCTAAAATCGAAAACTCTCCTGACTATGATGTTTTTGCTCCAAAAATAACCTCAAAAGTTGCTCCCGGAACTACAGGAATAAAAGGTGAAGTTTTGGCAAATTATGTCTTAATTCCCAAAAAAGCAGGGGAAATTGCTATTAAAACGGAGCAGTTTGCTTTTTTTAATCCTGCTAAAAAAGAGTATGTTGACTTAGGTCAGGAAACTTTAGCGGTAAATGCTTTTTCTCACGATCAAATTTTAGAAGCTCGTTCTACTGTTGAAAAGGTAAATGAATACACTAATAATTTTCTTGAAACGGTAAATAGTCCGGTTTTAAAAACGACTTCCTTTAAAGTAAAAGAGAAAAGCAAATTCAACTGGAATGTACTTTTTGTGAATGCTGCAATACTTTTAGGATTATTAATTGCCTACTTTTTATTTAAAAATTGGCAAAAAAAACGTAATTTAGTTAAGGAAACTGTACCTCCAAGATCTTTAGGCTCTATTGCTGAAACAGAAAATGAAATTCGAAAAAATCTGGAAACAGATGTGAATGATTATTTCAGTTATTTAGAAAATCTTAAAGATAGTGGAGATTATCAGAAGTTCTTTCAAATTGTAGATGAAATGGATTCTGAGGTCAGAAAGCAGTATTCTCAAGGTTCTAGGGAAGATTTTAAGTTGCTTTTAGAAAAACGTAACGGAGCTTCAATTGCCGATGAATACAGTAAAATATCTCAAAAGATTCAGATTGAAAAATATGCTCCTGTAAAATCTTCGGAAGGAATTGATGAACTTTTGAAGGCGATTGTTAATTTGTATTCACAGATTAGCAAATAATCAATTTATTTTCATATTTTTGCGAAATTATTAATTACGGAAGGATGGAAGTTTTCAATGATTTTTCAATAAAAGAGATTGTTACGTGCTTTATGGTACTTTTTGCGGTAATCGATATTATCGGTTCTGTGCCTATTGTGGTAAGTTTGCAGCAAAAATTCGGGCAAATAGAAGCGGGGAGAGCTTCGGTAACGGCAGGTGCCATTATGATCGTTTTCCTTTTCGTAGGGAATAAAATTCTTAAATTAATCGGAGTTGATGTAAATTCTTTCGCTATTGCCGGTGCCTTCGTTATTTTCATTATTGCATTAGAAATGATTTTAGGTATTGAAATTAATAAAAGCTCTGAAGCCAAGTCGGCATCCATTGTTCCTATCGCTTTTCCATTGGTAGCTGGTGCCGGAACTTTAACGACTACACTTTCCCTGAGAGCTGAATTTCATGATATTAATATTATTTTGGGTATCATTCTCAATACAATTTTCGTATATTTGGTGCTGAAATCTGCCAAGTGGTTGGAGAAGAAAATGGGAGAGGCAACATTGTCGATCTTACAAAAAGTTTTCGGAATCATTCTATTGGCAATATCAATTAAATTATTCACCGCAAATTTTGCGCAATTGGTGCAGAATTATATTAATTTTTAAGAATCATGCAGAAGTTTTATAAAGTATTTTTAATACTATTTATCGTGTTCATCGCAATCAATCTTTATGCTCTGGATTGGCAATCAGATATTTTGTCTGAAGATAACCTGAAGTTTGTTTTCTCAATTGCTTCAGCGGTCATTGGTCTTATTGTTCTTTTCGTAATGGAAACATGGAGTAGAGTAGGCGTGAAGAAATAATTTTGAATTACATCTTAATACATATAAAATCCTCTTTCAATTTTGAAGGAGGATTTTTGTTTATGCTAAAGTGTATATTTTAAATTGAGTTAAGGAGTTTCCTTTAATCTTTCCATCTCTTTTAAATAGACTGAAAGGGGAGTTCCTGTTCTTTTTTTGAAGGCCAATGTGAATGCCTGCTCGTTGTTGTAGCCCAATTCATCGGCAATGACAGATAACTTATAAGAACGAAATTTTCTGTCGTCACTTAAACGATTGATAGCGCACTCTATTCGCAAATCATTTAAATATGTAGCAAAATTTTTACCCTTATAAATATTGATGATTTCAGATAAATATGCGGTATTGGTATTAAATTTTTTGGATAAATTAGCTAATGTAATTCCTTTTTCAAGAAATTCACTTTCTTTTTCAAATGTCTCCAGATCAGCTAATATTTTGTCGACAACATCTCTCGAAATTGTACAGAAAGTTTTGGTTTTTAAACTTTCCTTCAGCTGATTTTCTATGAATTTTTTCTGAAGTTCAAGCTTTAAAGTGTAACTGTTCTTATGTTGAAACTGATGTTGCGGTTGATTGTATTTCGGGATGTTCCCTGAATATTGTTTCACAAAATTGGTGTAAAGTATATAAATAATCAATATGATTAATAGTATTAGCAATAAAATAACATCCATAATTCATCATTTAGTTATTGTACAAAAATATAGTTTTCCTTGGTTATTCAATTTTTTATTTACGAAAATTTCAGATTTTTCAAAACAGCTTCTGATTTCAATTCAGTTTCTATCCATTCTTTTTCCGGATTGCTTTGGGCTGTAATTCCACCGCCAACGAAAGAATGAACCGAATTTTGATACAGTTTTGAACATCTTAAATTCACAAAATACTGAATGGTATCTTCATTTTCAATTCGAATATAACCAGAGTACAATTCGCGTGCAAACTTTTCGAATTTCTGAATATTTTCTTTACAAAAGTCTTTTGGGATGCCGCAAACTGCTGGAGTAGGATGTAAATCGTTAATGATTTTGCTTAAATCTTGCGGCTTTATTTTTGTCTTAAAATCAGTTCTTAGATGTTTAATATTTCCTGAAATATGATCGTAAGTTTCAGATTCATTAATATGATCTGAATAGTTGTTTAAAATATTTCTGATATATGATGAAACAGGTTTTTGTTCTTCAATCTCTTTTTCCGACCAATTTTCTGAAATGGGAAGCGTTCCGGCAAGGCTCATGGTTTCAAATTCATGAGTTTTTTTGTTGAATTTTCCTAAAACTTCTGAAAAGGCGCCCATCCATGAAGTTTCGCCATCAAAGAATAAATATCGGAAAGCATTTGGGTAAGATGTGCAGATATTATTAAAACTCGCTTTTAAATCAATTGTATTAAAATCGGTGAAAATTTTTCTTCGTGAATACACCATTTTCGGAAGATGATTTTCTTTAATTACCTGAATTACCTTATCCAGCTGATTAAGATATTCTTCCTTTGTTTCCGCTTCTATTTGATTATCATCTTTCGGTAATATTTCACTTGAAATACATTCATTATTAAAATCATCAGCATTTATTTCAATGATATTTCCTTCGAAACTTACCTGCCTGTTTCCATCAAATGTGTAAAACTGAATAGGATTTTGATCGTTTTTTTCGTCTGTGGAATACAGTTTTTCGTCGAATGGAAGTTTGAAATAAATCATCAGATAATACTTTTAGAAACCTTTTATTTAGAAATAATATATGCTATTCCGAGGTTTACTTTTCTTTCTGCAAAGGTATTATTAGTCTTAAAAATGTCAAAATCAAATGTGCTGTTTTTTAAAGAAACATTTTTTAATTGAAACTGCTGATAATCGACAGAAATTAAAAAATTATTCCATATTTTATATTGAACTCCAAGTGAAAAACCGAAATTAATTTGAGTGGTTTTAAAATCATCAAGCTTATTCAAGACATTATTTTCGGGTACTAAAAACTGCATTTTATAATTATTTCTGTTGACTAAAAATCCAGCAAAAGGTCGAATATTTTTCCATTCGTATAATAATTTTAATTGTAAAATGTATTCAAAATGTTTATTATTAAATCTTTGAAACAACACGGGTTGATTGTCTTTTGTGAAATAAAATCCGTTCAGATAGGTGTCTTCGGTATTTCCGTCAAGATCGAAAGTAGAGTTCCATCGATACACATTCGCGGAAAATAGTAAAGATAGTTGAGGAAGGAGAATTTTTTTAGAAATCCATATTCCCAGATTTTCGCCAGTTTGTTTTTTATTGTTGGACGTATTAATTGTCCAGTTACTGTTTTTAATTCCCACTCCGGCTTCGATTCCAAATTGAAATTTTTGGGCTAATTTTTTTCTTGCTTTTTCCTCATTTTTTTCTTTGTTAATTTCCTGTTCCATAATATCTTTTAATTCCTTGTGTTGAATTTCAGAATTTTTTAGAGAAAATTCATTAAGTTTTATTTTCAATGGTTTTTCTAAGTAAACAGTGTCGTAAACAATAACATTTTCATACACGTAAACAGTGTCGATTTTTTTCTTCTTTTTCTGTGCGAATGAAAAATTTACGATAATAATGAATGAAAGTAGAATAAATTTTCTAAGGAACATAAGTTGATTATTGAGTTTATCTTTCTACAAATATGGTGTCTCTTTTGATGATTTTTTTCACAATAATCACTTTTTGCGGCTCTTCTTTTGCTGAATCCTTTCTGGTGATTGTATTATTTGTTTTAGATTGATTTTTTAGCGCTAATTTTTCTTCGGCATTTTCTGAAACGTTATCTTTTTGTGAATTATCCTCAGTATTATCTTGTGCTATGTTTGAATCTATATCTTGACTTTTTTCTATCGTTTCATCATAATTTTTAATATTGTTCTGATTTGTTGAATCTGAAATTTTTACATTATCTGAATGGTTTTTATTAAAAATAGTACTATTTATATTCATAGCAACAATTGAAGCTGCTACAATAACGACAGCAGCAGAACCTATAATAATTTTCTTTTTCCAGGCATGATTTCCCGAAAAAGATTGAAAGAAATAAGTTTGATTATTAGCAGGAATTTTGAACGTTTTTGAAGGCAAAATTTTAAAATTAGAAAAGGCTGCCTGAAAAGTTTGAGCCCAAAGTAAGCCTCCAAATCCGAAAATGACAAGCAATTGAGCCATTTTCTTTTTGTTTTTTGGAGTATTTTCGTTTACGAAATTATTTAACAAAAAGCTTTGAATAGATTTTTTTGCTCTTAACAAATGAGACTTTGAAGTATTAACTGTAATTCCTAATATTTCTGAAATTTCTGCATGAGAATGATTATCAATAAAATATAAATTGAAAACAGATTTGTGATGAGATGGTAAACTATCGATGGACGAAAGAAGCTGCTCTCTCGTAAAATCGTAAATGAAAATATTTTTTTCTTGTGAAGCGGAATGGTTCATTTCTGAAAAATTATCCGGAATTTCCGAGGGTTCTATTGAAACGAAAAGGTCTTTGCTGTCTTTACGCAAATATTGTAAAGCATTATTTACCACAATTTTTTTAAGCCATCCAAAAAGTGCTTTTTCATCCCGAAGTTGATGATTATTCTGGATTGCCGCCATGAAA
This sequence comes from Chryseobacterium sp. C39-AII1, assembly GCF_039672645.1. NCBI lineage: Bacteria > Pseudomonadati > Bacteroidota > Flavobacteriia > Flavobacteriales > Weeksellaceae > Chryseobacterium > Chryseobacterium sp. C39-AII1. The sequence continues at coordinate 90,994 of NZ_JBDFPQ010000003.1, read as the reverse complement.
CTGTCTTGAAGAATATCTTCCGCAGTTTGAATATCAGGAATATATCTACGGCAAATCCCCAAGAGTTTTGGGGAATAATTGTTGTAAATATTTTGCCAGTCTGTGTTGTTATTTTGCTTCATATTTTATAGGTTAGATTGCAAAATATTTCTTTTCATCTGTTGAGTTTTCTTTTAAAGATTTCCTCTTCATCCTGCGGTAGACAGGATGAGAGGAAAACTAGTAAAGATTGATCGGCGAAATTAAAAGTTTTCATGGTGTTTTTAATTATAAGATGAAAAGATTTATAAAGTTGTGTTTTTTTGTAATTTTTTTAATTCGCTACCACAAAAATTGAATTGAAAGCATTGAGGTAGGTTACACTGTTTGAAATATTTTGAGATTCTACATTGTTGATGTAAACTTTACTTCCTGAAAGACTAAGTTGCTCTTTAATCATATAGATGTTATTATCAAGAACAAACAGATCTTTAATTTGAGAATAAGTAGGATCAATCGAAACATTAGTTTGCACATTATTTTTATAATAGAGATTTTCCAAACTAGTTCCTGTTATATATAGATTGTTTGTTTCACTAGTGATTTTTCCATCGAAAATATTCATATTTCCGGCACTTCCTACGGCAGTTTCTGTGTTATTAGACAGTTGTCTGTAATAATATTGCTGATCTTTAGCATATAGGAAATGAATACCATTTGATGTTTCGGTAAAATTACCAAACCAAGTAATATTTGGAACTTCATGGAAGGTATTGTTCACAAAATATCCCGATTTTATAGTTCCTGCATCATGAATCATTGAGGAAATGTAAGGTTGGTGATTAAAAATATTGATTTGCGAACTCGAATAAATAATACTGTCATAAGTGTTTAAAACAGTTTTTACTCCATTTTTCCAAACACAGAATGCATATCTTTGGTTGGTTATAGGTGACATGGTGTCGTAATATCCTACAAAATAATCATCATTATCATCAATGGCCATATCAAAAATTTGATATTCTACAGCAGAAGGAATTCCTAAGTACTGTTTAAGATCCTTTCTTGTATTATTTTCCCAATAATAATAAGTTCCGTTGAAAGTTGTTTTTGTTTTTCCAAATACGTGAACATCATTGTTTTTCACAATAATTTTTGATGCATACGTGCTGTCTGGTGAAATTAAAGAAGTTTTCACATTGTTTTTCCAATAACATGCTTTGTAGTTTTCCATTCCTGCTACATACACATCATAAGAAGCTACGTTTTGTTGAAGGTCTTCTATTTCGTCAGAATTCTGTGTACACGAAACAAAGAGCGTTAATAGTAATAAAAAAGGTAAAATTAAAGTTTTCATGGTTGTTTTGTTTTTCTTACTTATAAGATGAAAAAAAATAAAAAGGTTGCAGAAAAAAAATATAAAAAAGCTCAAAATATTTTTGAGCTTTATGTATTGGTTTGATTTTTAATTGATTAAAGTGTATGGAGTTTTCATTAAAAAGTGCTGACTTCAGAAATTAATTCCTTGAAATAGCTTTCACACTTGGCAATATGAGTTCCGTACCAGGAAAAAGCTTCTCCGTCTACGATCATGATCTTTTTTTCGGGATAAAATTCTCTTAACTCTTCAATATGTTTTTCTTTAAAGGGAAAAGGTTCGGAAGAGAGCATAATAATATCAGCTTCTGCAAGATCTTCAGTTTGAATTTCGGGATAGCGTTTTTGATTCTTAAATATATTTTCAAAACCAATTTCTCCTAAAATTTTATGAATGAAAGTATCGGAACCTACTGTCATATAAGGGTTTTTCCAAATAAGATAAGCCACTTTTATATTAGAATTAATTTTAGCATCATTTAAAATCTCATAAATTTTCAGATTAAAAAGTTGTGCTTTTTCTTCTTTATTAAAGATGTTTCCTAAATTTTTAAGCAGATAATAATTGTCTTCAATATTTTCTACATTCGTAACAATTACTTTAAAATCATCCATCAAAGCTTCTACTTGTTCTTTACTATTTTCTTCTTTATTCGCAAGAACTATATCAGGTTGTAAAGCTTTTATTTTGTCAATATTGATATTTTTTGTACCACCAATAATGGCAACATTTTTTACTTTTTCTTGAGGGTGAATACAAAATTTTGTCCTTCCAATAACTTCATTTTCGGTTAATCCCAGATCAAATAAGGCTTCTGTGATTGAAGGAACCAGCGAGACTACTTTCATTAGCGAGTTTTATAGATGTATAAATAAAATCCTTGATCCATAGGATAAATATACAAAATCTCGCGTTTTTTTAAGTCTAATGTTTGATAAATAAATGCCTCGGAAGGGCTTCTGGCAACGAATTCCTTATCAGATGTTGAAGCTAGGGCAATTTGGTTAATGCCTTTCTTGTTAAAATATTCTTTATAGGCATTTGCATCCCAGCTTTTTAGAGCTAATAAGAATTTCGCGTCATTTAATCCGTAGCCGTCGTAAGTCATAGAAGGAGAAAAGTAGGCCACATAACCCGCATCAATAATTGAAACTTTATCCTTTTTTGTAAGGTGTTTCGTCCATTCTTTATAACTAGAATCAAAACCTTCTTTTACAATTTCAACGCCTTTCATGCTTTCGTAGAAATTGGTACATAAATCAAACATTCTTAAGGCTGAGGCAATCAGAATAATTTTTTTGATTAATGACCATTTTTCCTGAAATTTTTCAGCATTAAAAAATAAAAAATAAGCCATTAACGGAAAGAAATATCTTATGTAAATACTAGATGAATAACTGCTTACATGAAATGTGTAATAATAAATAAGGATAAATAACGGAAGTAGTTTGAAATATTTTTTTTCTTCAAAAAACTGAATAAGAACCGGCGCAAAAATAATCAGATAACCAATGAAAACTTTAACAATTGCAAAACTAAAAACGGTTAAATGTGATTTTAAAATAAACGGCAAAGGAATATAAAAATCGAAAAATACTAAGTAAAAACCTACAAAAATTAAAATTCCAATGGCTGAAATACATACTTTTTTGAAAAAATCTTTACTGAAAAGTTTTGAATTTAAAACATAAAATACCTGAAATAAAGCAAATTCCGGACGAACCAAAGGCAATAAAATACTGTAATAGTTTTTATCTGAATCAAAATTAGCCAAAAATTGATACAAAATAACAATAGCCAAAACAGATTCTAAACCATGCGTAGCATTTAAATAAAGCCAAATGGTAAAGAAAATCCCGAATGATAAATTGAAGATTTTCGAGAAAATATTTCCTTTAAAATCAAAATTATTGACGAGTTTATAAATTAAGAAAAGCCCTAACAAAAGATTAATTATAATGAATGAATCTTCAGGTTTTATCTGCAAAAAAGCAAATAATGCCAAAATCCACATCCACAATAAACTGGTTTGTCCGTTTCCCTGATATTGAGGATCTAGATTGTACCAAGGTTTAAAATGTTCAGCAAAATTCTTAGAATATTGAAAAGTGATAAAAGAATCATCAATTACCAAATCGTGCTTAACGATTAGTAAAATAATAAATGCTAAACCGAAAAAAGCGATTAATATTCTTTTCCACAGGATATCTTTATTATGAGATATAGAAAAATCAGTCATAATAAAAATGTTTTACAAAAGTTTCCCCGTTAAGAAAAGTCCGGCTACGGAAAAATAAATAATAAGTCCGGTAACATCTACCAAAGTGGCGACAAACGGAGCGGAAGAGGTTGCGGGGTCGAGGTTTAATTTTTTCAGAATAAAAGGAACCATAGAACCTGAAAGTGTTCCCCAAAGTACGATCATGACTAAGGAAACGCCAACACTCAATCCTACATAAACCCAATGAATTCCATAGTTGAAAAGCCCTGTTTCGTGCCAAACCATGATTCTTAAAAAGCCAATAATTCCCAAAATTCCACCGAGAAGCAATCCTGTGAAAATCTCTTTTTTCATTACATACCACCAATCTTTCAGGCCAATTTCCTGAAGCGCCATTGCCCTGATAATAAGGGTTGCAGCCTGTGATCCGGAGTTTCCTCCACTGGAAATAATCAGCGGAACAAATAATGCTAAAACAACAGCTTTCTGAATTTCATCTTCAAAATAACCCATCGCAGAAGCAGTTAACATTTCGGAGAAGAAAAGGATGATTAGCCACATTCCTCTCTTTTTCACCATTTCGATCAAAGAAGTTTGAGTATAAGGCAAATCCAAGGCTTCCAATCCCCCGAATTTTTGAATATCTTCGGTGTTTTGTTGCTCAATTTGATCTAAAATATCGTCAATCGTTACAATTCCAACCAAAACTCCGGCTTCTGTTACAATCGGAAGAGCACCTCGGTCATATTTTTCAAAATATTGAACGGCATCTTCTTTTGAAGTGGTTGTGGTAATAGCAACAAAATGATTATCAGTTATATCTGAAATTAAAGTATCTTCTTCTGCCAACAATAAACTTCCTAATGCAATATCATCAATCAGGCGGTTTCTTTCATCAACTACATACAGATAGTTCATGGTTTCTACCTTACTTCCGACCTTTTTGATCTGTTGAAGACATCTTTTTATCGTCCATTCTTTACGAATTTGAATATAATAAGGCGTCATCAAACGGGCAATAGAATCTGAATTGTAACCTAATAATTTTAAAGCAATCCTTCTTTCCTGCGGATTCAGATGATTGATGGAATATTTAATCAATTCATCCGGAAAATCTTCAAAAAGAGCAGTTCTGTCATCGGGAGTCATCGCGTTCAGAATCTCAGAAACTTCATCGCTTCCGATACTTCTGATGGTTTCTTCCTGAAAATCAGGATCCAAATGAGAAAAAACTTCGGCTTTGTATTCTTTCGGAACTTTCAAAAACGCCAAAAGCCTCTCGTCAGCGTGAAGTTCGCTAAGAGTTTCTGCTATATCGGCCGGGTTGAAGATAAGTTCGTCTTTAGAATTCAAAACGTTAAAATTTTAGGATATGCAAAAATAGGGCAAATTTTTAAAATTGGAGAATGTTGACAGAAAATTAAGGATTTCTTAAGATTATAAATAAAGAACACCCGCTAAAAAACGGATGCTCAAAAAAATTAAATTTAAAATAAAGTTCCATGTGGATGTTATGACAGGAGAGTACAGATCGGAATATCTGAATATACACATACTCCGTAACTGCAGCATTGAAAGAAATCACACTGATCGTCGGCAGTACATTTTACAATTTTTCCGCCTCCGTTGATTGCTTTTTGCTGTTGTCTGTTTAATTTCTTTAAATTTTTCATAGTTTATTAAGAATTAGTTAATTGCACATCGAATGTTAGAACATCTGTCTTCGCAGCACCATAAACCTAGGCAGTCATTGTCGGTTCTGCATCTTTTGGCTAAAGCTCCGCCGCTAATATGTGATTGCTCTGTTCTTGAAAGTTTTCTTAAATTTTTCATATTGTTCTGATTTTAAGGTTCAATACAAGCAAATTCCACACAAGTTCCGCCGCAGCACCATCCGTAGATGCATTCGGAGTTACTTTTACATTTTTTCAAGGTTCCACCGTTGATCAGTTGCTGATCTTTTCGTGAAAGTTTCTTTAAATTTTTCATATTATTTAGTTTTAATGTTGAACTAAAATAATAAAAAAATCTATATTATTCACTTATTGATGAAAATATTTTTGATGTAAATGGTTAATTATGAGATTTATGTAAAAAATGTTTTGATTTAAATGAAATCAAAAATACCTATAAACACAAATGAAAAGGGGAAATTTTAAAGTAAATAAAAATGAAAAAATATAAAATAATTAATTTTGAACTATCAACTATCAACTATCAACTATCAACTATCAACTAAAACTCCGTTTCCGTAGAAGGTTTAATTTTTCTGAGTTTTTTAAGAATATCTTTAATAGCACCATTCGTTCCGATTTTCACAGAATTGGTTGTAGAGCCCAAAAGACGCATATTTTTGCGATAAGTATCGTAGTCGGTTTCGGTTAAAAGATTTCCTTCAGCATCAAAAAGTTTCATGCTTACCACAACTTGGTTAGAGAAAACATACTTTCCGAGACCTACTTTAAAATACTTTACTTTAGGAACAATCACGAAATCTGCTTCGTTGTTGACGCTGTAATCCGTGATGGTCTTTTTATCAATGCTGTCAAACGAAACCTGAGTTTCCGTTTTGATCATTCTGTTTTTTCGTTCGCTAAGATTGTCTGAAACAGCGCTGAAAAACGCATGATTGGTAGGTTCTTTTATTTCTTCAATATCAGGTTCTACCTCGGGATTGAAGTATAAAATTCTTTTTATTTTATCGGTCGAATTTTTCTGCGCTTTTAGAAGTACAGATCCCGAAAATAAAAATACAGTAAGCGTAACAAAAGATATAAATTTTCTCATCACTAATTCGAATGCAAAATTACTGCCTTTTAGTTGGATACCATAATTTATTTAAGAAATATTTAACATTTTTTTCTATCAAATTTGATACATGAAATCAATAATGTTTGTGCATTCAAAAAATAGTTGTAATTTTGCAGCCGTTACATAATAATCATTAAACAATATTGGAATGTACTTAACAAACGAAAAAAAGCAGGAAATTTTCGCAAAACACGGAAAATCTGCACAAGACACAGGAAGTGCTGAAGGACAGGTAGCTCTTTTCACTTACAGAATCAATCACTTATCTCAACACCTAAAGTCTAACCGTCATGATTTCAACACAGAGAGATCTTTGGTTAAATTGGTAGGTAAGAGAAAAAGTTTACTAGATTATCTTAAAAACAAAGATATCAACAGATATAGAGCAATTATTGCTGAACTAGGTTTAAGAAAATAATCTGTAAAGATTTTACAAATAAAAGCAATCTCGAAAGAGGTTGCTTTTTTGTTTTCCGAGTTTAATTTTTTTGAAGCTATTTCCAGCTATCCACTTTTACTCCTCGCGCCAAAGCTTTTCCATCGCTTGCTGTGGGGTAGCCGTTCCTATCTGGGCTAGGATGTAGCTCTTCTTCTTAACTATTTTGCAAAAATAATTATTTGTCATTTCTTAGTAATCTATATTTAGGTTTGAAATTATAAGGAAAAAATAGTATTTAAAAGGGTAATCTTAACAGAAAAAATATAGAAACAACTAAATTACACATTCTTCATAAAAAAAATGAGACACTAAAAAGTGCCTCATTTTATATTTTTATCTCTATTAATATTTAAATTAATGTCCAGATTTAGATTCACCAGCTTCTACATGGCTAAGATATTTCGTGCAATACGCTCCAAAAATCAAAATCATAATATAGCAGAGTACAGGAATGATAAATGAATGCTGAACTCCAAAATGATCGGCTAAAAACCCTTGGAAAATAGGAACAATAGCACCTCCCAAAATAGCCATTACGACCAATGAAGATCCCTGGCTTGTATATTTTCCTAATCCTGAGATAGCCAATGTATAAATATTAGAGAACATGATCGAGTTGAAAATTCCGATTCCTAAGATGCTGTACATGGCAATTTCACCATGATTTACCATCGCTGAAATCAATAAAATAACATTAATCGCGGCAAAAATTGATAACGTTCTTGCCGGAGCTGCTTTTCCAACAAAGAAGGCAATGAAATTAAGAATGATAAATACTAAGAAGAAACTAATTTGTGCAAAGGTAAGATCTACAATGCTGAAAATTACCAGGAAAACTAAAGCGGCTGCTCCCAACATGAAGATCGCTTTTTTAGCTTGACTGATTGAATGATTCAACGAAATAGCTCCTAAGAAACGCCCGATCATTGCACCTCCCCAATATAATGAAAGGTAATTTTTACTGATCGCTTCATTAAACTTCATCGTTTCTTCGAGAAAACTGATGATGAAACTTCCAACAGCAACCTCGCCCCCAACGTAGCAGAACATTGCAAAAACTCCGAATTTCAGGTGGCTGTATTGTAATGCACCCCAACCTTTTACCACTTCTTCTTCCTCCATTTGGAAAGACGGAAGTTTTACCCTTGAGATCAATAAACCTACCAATAAAAGGATTCCGGCGAAGATCAAATAAGGAATTCTTGTTGCCACAGCACTGAATGACCCGTCGGCTGCAGAGAAAAATTCAAAAATTAAATGACCTCCTAAAACCGGCGCGATCGTTGTTCCGAATGCATTGAAAGCCTGCGTCATGTTCAGTCGACTGGATGCAGAATCTTCAGAACCTAAAAGCGAAACGTACGCGTTTGCGGTGATCTGCAATACGGTAAATCCTAATCCTAAGATGAATAAAGCTCCTAAAAATAAAGGATAATAAGAGAAAGTAGCCGCCGGATAGAATAGAATACATCCAAAAGCTGCCAATCCGATTCCGAAGAGAATTCCTTTTTTGTAACCCACTTTATTGATGGGGTCGCCTTGGGAAATCGAAATCAGGAAATAAATCAATGAGCCTATAAAATAAGCTCCGAAGAAACAAAACTGTACCAGCATTGATTCGAAGAAACTTAGGTTAAAAAGCTGTTTCAGGTAAGGAATCAAAATGTCATTCATACAAGTGATGAATCCCCACATAAAGAATAAAAGAGTAATGGTAATAAGCGGAATAGTGTAATTCCTGCCTTGCGATTTTACTTCATTATTGATCATAAACACACATATTTAGCAAAAGAGTTTTTTGTTCTCTTTTTAATTCAAGTCATCACAATGGTTTGAAAATCTTCTTGTTAAGCTGATTTTTAATCAAATTTTTAAGCTAAATCTTCAAGAAGCATGGCAAATATAGTTGAAGTTCGTGTTTTTATGCAAACTTTATTGTGTTTTTAATGTTAAATTTTATTTTATTCATTTGTAAATGTTTTAAAATTTACATCAGATTTTAACTATTTTAGAATGAAAATGATAAAATGTTTTCAACTTAATAATTTTTATAAGAATCGATTGTATTTCCCAAAGTGAGATATTAATTGATTGATAGTATGTTTATTAAATGGTAAAAGTACAATGAAGAACGTAAGCTAATTTTGATATTTTAATGCTAAAAATTTAAAACATCATTATAATATATTACCTTTGCAAACGAAAATTTAAAGAGTTTAAATAATAATCGTACTCAATACGGAGTACTATAGACGAAAATTTATGAGTATACCTCAAGCGTTTACAGAAACGATTACTCTAGCAGACGGCAGAGAAATCACTTTAGAAACAGGGAAGTTGGCAAAGCAGGCTGATGGATCTGTGGTAGTAAAATTAGGCGGAACAATGCTTTTAGCAACGGTTGTAGCCAATAAAGAAGCAAATCCTGGTGTAGATTTTTTACCATTAACAGTAGATTACAGAGAAAAATTCTACGCAGGTGGTAGAATTCCCGGAAACTTTTTCCGTAGAGAAGCAAGACCTTCTGATCAGGAAATTTTAACAATGCGTTTAGTAGACAGAGTTCTACGTCCGCTTTTCCCTGAAGATTTCCATGCGGAAGTTCAGGTAATGATTTCTTTGATTTCTTATGACGGACAAACAATTCCTGATGATTTAGCTGGTTTAGCAGCTTCTGCAGCGATTGCTATTACTGATATTCCTTTCAATGGACCAATGTCTGAAGTAAGAGTTGTAAGATTCAACGGAGAATTGGCAATTAACCCAAGTTATGAAGCTTTAAAAGATTCAGAATTGGATATCATGGTGGGAGCTACTAAAGATTCCATCGTAATGGTAGAAGGGGAAATGAAAGAAATTTCTGAGCAGGAAATGTTGGAAGCTATTAATTTCGGTCATGCTGAAATCAAAAAGCAAATTGAAGCTCAGGAAAGATTAGCAGAAAAAGTAGGAAAAGCTTTCCCTAAGAGAGAATATTCTCACGAAACTCACGATGAAGCTATTCGTGAAAAAGTGTGGAAAGAAACTTACGATAAAGTATATGAAGTAGCAAGAACTCCTTCTGGAAAAGAAGAAAGAGGAGAAAAATTCAAAGCGGTACGTGAAGAATTCCTTGCTCAGTATGTAGATGATGCAGAAGAGTTAGAAAGAGTAACACCTTTCGTAAAAGTATATTATCATGATGTAGAGAAAGAAGCAATGCGTCAGATGATTCTTGAAGACAATATCCGTCTTGATGGTCGTGATCCTCAAACGATTCGCCCAATCTGGTCTGAGATTGATTATCTTCCTGGAGCTCACGGTTCTGCAATCTTTACAAGAGGTGAAACTCAGTCTTTAACGGCTGTTACACTTGGTTCTGTGAAAGATGCGAACATGGTAGACAGCGTAATCACTCAGCACGACGAAAAATTCTTCTTACATTATAACTTCCCTCCATTCTCGACTGGTGAAGCTAGACCTTTAAGAGGTACTTCAAGAAGAGAAGTAGGACACGGAAACTTGGCGCAAAGAGCTTTACAGGCGGTAATTCCTGAAGAAAATCCTTATACAATCAGAATTGTTTCTGATATCTTGGAATCAAACGGTTCATCTTCAATGGCAACAGTTTGTGCAGGAACATTGGCATTAATGGATGCAGGTGTGCAAATTACAAAACCTGTTTCTGGTATTGCAATGGGATTGATTACTGATACAAAATCTGGTAAATTCACGGTACTTTCTGATATCTTAGGTGATGAAGATCACTTGGGAGATATGGACTTTAAAGTAACTGGTACTGCAGACGGTATCACAGCTTGCCAGATGGATATTAAAATCCAGGGGCTTTCTATGGATATCATGGAAAAAGCTTTGATGCAGGCTAGAGACGGAAGATTGCATATCTTAAATAAAATCACGGAAACTATTTCTGAACCAAGAGCAGATGTTAAACCTCACGCTCCGAAAATGGTAGTAATGGAGATTCCTAAAGATTTCATTGGTGCTGTAATCGGGCCTGGTGGAAAAATCATTCAGCAAATGCAGAAAGATACAGACACCGTTATCGCTATTGAAGAAATTGGTGAAATCGGGCGTATCGAGATTGCAGGTACAGACAGAGAGAAGATTAACGCTGCTGTTGCTAAGATCAACGAAATTACTTTCGTACCGGTTGTAGGCGAAGTTTACAAAGGGAAAGTAGTTAAAGTAATGGATTTCGGTGCTTTCGTAGCGATTGCTAAAGGTACAGAAGGTCTTTTACATATTTCTGAGATCGAATGGGCTCGTTTAGATAAAGTTCCTTACAATGAAGGTGATGAAGTAGAAGTGAAGTTCATGGGTTACGATGATCGTAAGAAAATGAAACTTTCAAGAAAAGTTCTTTTACCAAGACCTCCAAGACCTGAGAAAAAAGAAGGTGAACAAAGAGGACCAAGACCGGAAGGACAGAACAACAGATCTGAAAGACCAAACAGACCCGAAGGACAAAGAAGACCGGAAGGTGACAAGCCTGCTGGTGAAGAAAAGCCTTCAACTGAAGCTTAAGAAAAATTCTTATACAACATATGAATCCCTCAATTTTGAGGGATTTTTTATTTCTCTATTTTTGGCATGATTTTTCGTTTATGCAGTTTAAATAAAATACACAAAATGAAAAAAATATTTATTGCAGCCTTACTAGGTTTTGCTGGTTTAGCCTTTTCTCAAACGGTTAATAATGTTCCTGTTAAAGATATTGATGTTGAATATGTTCAGATTGTTGGATACGAAAGATTATTTAGCAATAAAATCGATGTAGATTTAGATTTCGGACAAAACACAAAATTCTTTTCTGGAAAAAACGATTTAATTATCTTAGATGATAAAGGAAAAGTAGTGAAGTTCAATTCTATGACGGACGCACTGAACTTTATGTCTGCCAATGGATACTCTCTTCAACAAGTTTATACCGTGAAAAATACGGGAAATGATGCGACAGCAGTACATTATATCCTAAGAAAAAATAAATAACAGACAATTGCCTATATTTTCCAATTGAAATTCAATTAATTATATACTGAAAGTGGATAATTTTTCGTATATTTGTACATTAATAATTAAAAAGGTCTCTGCCTTTGCTTTCTCTGGAACGGTTTAGAATTTCTATTTTCCAGCATCAGTTTTCGCTTTTCCAGCAGACAATTTTACTATTAATTCCGATAGACTTCGTTTTTAAAGTCATACGGAGACTTAGACACCTTTTTAGGCTTTCGGTAAAACGAAAGATTTTTTATTCAGAATAACAATTAAATTTTAAAACAATATATGGCGGATTCTTTCTCTAAAAAAGAAAATTTCAAGAAAAAACAGCAAAAACAAAAAGAAAAAGCGCAAAAACGCGAAGAACGTAAATCAAGCAACAACAAAGGAAAAAGTCTTGATGATATGATCATGTACGTAGATGCCAACGGACAGTTGACTTCTACACCTCCTGATAATGCTGAAAGAGAGGAAATTGATATCAACAATATTCAGTTGGGTGCAGCTCCTATCGAAGAAGAAGAGGTAAGAAAAACTGGGATCATCACGTTTTTCAGCGAAAAAGGCTACGGATTTATCACAGAAGATAGATCAAAAGAAAATATTTTCTTCCACAGCAACAACTGTACAGAGCCTGTGAAAAAAGGAAATAAAGTGTCTTATGAAAAAGAAAAATCACCAAAAGGTTTTTCTGCAATAGACATTAAAATCGTAAAATAATACACATTTATACTGATATAAAAAAGAGCTTCATCTAATGAAGCTCTTTTCTTTTTTGGTACAAAGTTTTATCTCCGTCAGTTCGAGTGTTTTTCGAAGCGAAGCGTAGAAAAATGTATCGAAAACCCGTGAACTTAACTACAAAATTTGTCTTTTCATCATGAACTTCTCGATACAATTTTTTTGCAAAAAATTACTCGAAGTGAAGTATATTTCATGAGTGATCATTTTAATCAGAGAATTTAGTCTTTTAATACAGATTCTCTCTGATCTCAATCAGAATCTTCGTTGTTTTTTCGATATCGGGAAAATTAGGAAGATTAGAAATCGAATGATAATGTTCGATGGATTTAATCAGATTTTCTGCTTTATCCATGACGGCTTCGTACGACCAGTTTCCGGCTTTGATGTCTAATAATTCATCACGGTTTTCTACACGAATGTTCAATGAATTGGTTTTAAAAATTTGTTCGCAAGACTGTAACAAACGAATGGTATGCATCATATTTTTGCTGTCATAATTTTGTCCGTGATTTTGATTGACATTGTATCGGTCTTCATTTCGTTCCGAAACCCATTTCCAATATTCACGGTAATCTTTGCAATAAGTAGAGTAGGCATCGAGGTTGCAGAACAAATAAGCAATTGGTTTTTCCTCTTTCGGAACCGATGAAACAGAAAACTGATTGGCTTCTTCATGCTGAATGATTCCTTTATAGTTCAGATCTCCCGATTCGTTGTAGAAAAGTGCAAACATTCCTTTGGTATTGTCGATGCTTACCAAACCGCATTTTTCTTGAACTTTCCCATTTTCCGAAAACCATTTTTTCAATGGAATTGAACCTTGATTCTGCAAAATATAACAGAAATCAAGGATAGATTTTCTTTCTTTATCAATTGGATTAAGGATCTTCTTGTTGAGCCCTTTTGCTTTTTTGATCTGTGAAATTGCATATCCTGCAAACGTATCTTTGCATAATTTGGAAAGAAAATCTTGAGGTTTCAGCAAATCAATCAACGGATTTTTATGTTGAATACAATCTGCCGGGCTTGCCAGAATTTCTAAAATATTCGGATTGTTTTTCTGTAATAATTCAACCAATCTTCCGATTTCATAATACGTAATATCATTTGTTTCATTGGAAATTTGCGGAATATAATTTAAACCAAAAAAATCTTCTTTTGGTAAATAATACACTCCACGAATATCTGTATCTGAGTTTTTCGTTGCCAATCCGAAAGAGCGGCTTCCGGAGATCGCTTGGAAGAGGATGAGGTTTGGGGATTTTATGTGATCTAATTCCATAATTTTAATGATTAATCTAATAATATTTCCCTAAAAACCCTTTCCATCTTAGTTTTTTCCGAATTTCCACCCTTTAAACTTTTAGCTCTTTCTTCATTATCCAAAACCATTTTTTCCAAAAATCCAAATAATTCCCAGTCATTCGGGTGATGATAAGATTCTTTTTTGGTGGCTTTTAAAGCGATGAGATTTTCTATTTTCGTTCTTGTGAAATGATCTACTAAAACTAACAACTCACTGAATAAAACTGGTGGAACTGTTCCTTTTTCTAAGATCCATTTTCCGGTTAGTGTAGTTCGAAGGCAGTAGAAATAAGATTTCAATTTTACTTCATCGGTTCTGCAGGCTTCGAGATATTTTTTGCTCATGCTCAGATAGTGATAAGAAACCGCTATCGTAGAAAAGCATTCATCTGCCAAAGGCTTGAATAAATCGTAAAATTTTTCATTTTTTACATAAACGATAGGAGAGTAGAACCAACTTAATAAAGCGGCATTCGATTTCAATAACAAATGAAAAGTCTTCCTTAAATCCCATCCGGAACCATCCAAATCATCTTCTGTCATAAATTCTATCGTTTCATCCTTATCCCATGGTGAAAGATACCAGTCTTTTTTGTGTCGGTAGATAAAACGTATGTCGTAATCGCTGTCGGGCGAAGCAAAACCCCAAGCCCGGCTTCCGGATTCTACGGCAAGAAGTATTTCTACTCCGCGTTTTTCTTCAACTTCTTTTAATTTTTCTAATATTTTTGGTGTCATTGTTTTTAATTTATGATGCAAAATAAAAAGTTAGCTGCGCAATCTTTTTACGTTGGGTGTTTTATGAAAGTTATGTTTAAACTTATTTTAAATGTAATCGCAAAAGGGGCAAAAGACTTTATTGGATTTATTTAAAGGATTTCATAAGTCTGTAAAAATAAAAGACCTTTTGATTCTTTTTCTGTAAAAAGTTGACTTACAAAGCAAAAATGTGAAGTTACAATGCAAGAATGTGAAGTTGCATCGTGCCAATGTATAATGACATCGAAAGAAAGTAAAATTACATCGAGAGAATGTGAAGTTACAATGCAAAAAAGCAAAACTACATCGGAAAAATGTGAAGTTACATCGTGCCAATGTAGAATAGCATCGAAAGAAAGTAAAGTTACATTACAAAAAAGTAAAGTTACATCATAAAAATGCAACTTTACTTTGATACAATATTGAAATTCTGTAATTCAATATTTTTCAGTCTTAAAAATACATTATTTTCTATTGGTAAATTCGATGGCGGAGACGGTGGTATATTCCGGGGAAGTGGCTCCGTAAAGACTTTTTACGTATTTTTTAATCTTTAGGGAGATGGCATACAGTCCGGTTTCTTCTGCATACAGAATTTTATCACGCTCTATAATTTTGGTGTTCAGTTCAGACTCGGTTTGGTCTACGGCGAAGGTCGTCGCTTGTAATGAGTCGTGATACGTGTTGAGGTTTTGTAATTTTATGTTGTCTTCATTGGGAGCGTAAGCGGGTAGGGTGGAAAGCATCTGTAAGAGGAGACCGAAATTTTCAGCTTTTGAGGTGAAAGACTGTCGGGAGGTAGATGCGGTTTTAGGAGCTTCTTTGCCTTCTTCAACTGGTGTATTGCTCTTCCTTGCGCTGCCCTGAATGGTCTGGGTTAAAGATCTTGCCTGATCTAAAGTTCCCTGCGGTAAGCCTACAATTTCCAATAGATTGATGATGCTGGTACAGGTGGAACTCAAATTTTCGAAAGCAGTCTGACGGGCAACGATAGCATTTTTATTAGCGCTTCGTTTGTCTCCAACTTCTGTTAGTTTTGCATTGGCATCGTTGTACAATGCCTGAAGACTAGCAATTGTAATATCACCAACGGGCGGATTGTAAAGATTATACGTAGAAACTTGTTGAGTAATTTTTTGAAGGTTCGCTACATTTTTAGCGTGACCTACTTCTGAGGTACTAGACATATCAATTGTGTTTGAGTTAATGATTCAAATATAGAAATTATTTTGAATGTGGGGTAGGTTTTTTAAAGTATTTTGATTATAAGGATGTTATGTTAAGTTTGAGGTAATCAAAAAAGACCGGAATTGCTTCTGGTCTTTTTTAATTTTGTGGTCTTTTGCTGGCGCAAGTGTTTTGCTTGTGATCGTCGTATTTATTGACAATGGGTACCGAGCGTGACGCTCGCACCAGCGGGGGAAAACGCTCATATTAGCGGGAGGAGTGTAAAGTTATTCAGTCTAATGGCCTCTTAAGTAGTCCTACCTGTATAGCAATGTCTTGAGTGAATTTTGCTAAAGGTCGATTATGGATCTCATTTTCTTCAATGTAATTCCCAATTATTATTCTACTACCTATACTACCTTTTTTATACAATTGATCAAAAGATGTAATGAGAGATTGTTTATATTTTTCAGTATAAATTTTGGATTTTATAATTAGCTCTTCTGCAATATCTTTTTGAGTTTCATAAATACCTTCGATTTTAAAAGTTTCATTAAATTTAGATTTTGAGGGATCCTGTTCACCGAATACTATTTTTAAATCTTGACTATTATTAGATATTAAAAAATTGGCTAAAGATGACTTCTCGATTTCAAAAGAAAAGTCCGACTTATTTTTATTACTGTCAATATATAAATCAAATAAAACTTCTTTATTTAATTTTTTTCTGTTACAACTTCCACAAACTGGATATAGGTTATAAAAAGAAGTGCTAAAACACGGCAACTTATCCTTAGACTTATAATGATCAATTTCAAAATGATTATTAGTTTTATTACTTACAATTGCTAATTGTGAATTACAATAGACACATGCTTTTATACCTATTTCATGAAAATATTTTGGATAGAAATTATCTCTCCAACCATCATAATCCATTGCATTAAGTAATGCGTCTTTAAATTTTTTTGTTATAGATTGCTTTGGAATTATTTTTTCAAATTCTAATTCAAATGTCAATAATAAAGATGGTTTTGCATAAATTATTTCATCATATTTGGACAATAAATATTCGATATATTTTTTGTTATGATCAATCATAGCAATGTTATAATAGTTACATCTTTTATTGTATTGCTTTTGCTTTTGTTCTTTTTGTTTTTTATTTAATTGTGAATAATCCGGCTCTATAGGTTTTATTAAAAGATTTTTTACTTTAGCTTTTTTTTTCGCAATCAGCTTATCAATTTCTTGACGGAATAATGATAACGTATTTTCAACAATATCATTAGAAATACTTATCATAATTTATTTTTAATTTTTTTTAATCTTTTAATTTCCTTCTCAATCTCTTCTGGAAATTTTATATAGTATAATTCATTTAAGCTATCCTTCAATAATGGTTCTCCAATTTGATCGATAAATATTTTTACATTTTCTTTATTCCATTTATCGGTTTCTTTCCTTCTCTTCGATAAATAACTTATTACTTCCTTAATTTTTAGTTTAGCAAATTCTCCTAAATATCCATTTTGCATAAAAAAACTGTCTGCTAACAAGTCATGTATATTGGCAGCAAAAGTTTTATTTAAATTCTTTTTTTGAACTGAAATTTTTTTTATTTCTTCAATTCCATTTTCATTAGCTACTTTTTTTTCTTCTGTTTCAAGAAACATAATATTTTGTGTAGGAATATCTGACAGTATAAAAGGGCTGTGTGTGATAAAAATGCAATTAACACTTTTTATATCTGAAAGCTTTGCATTATCAATGTATTGTAATAAATCATTTATAAAAGTTCTTTGTAATTCGGGATGATAATAAAGCTCTATTTCGTCGAATATAAGATTAACATTTTTATACTTAATTATTTCATCTTTTTTATCAATAAGAGCCTTTTTATTTTTTTTCTTATTATTAACTGAATCAATATTTCTCAAATGATAAACTAATGAACTTAGGCTGTGTATTTTTTGTTTTTCTCCTGAGCTCATATTATTAAAGCTACTCTCATCCTCAAAAAGATAATCAACTGAATAAAAAGAGGGTAATATTTGTTCAATTAATCGGAAATTAAACGGGTTATTTTCTTTTAAATATGAAGTATATTCATTTAAATCTTCAATGATATAATTTTTATCTTCTAAAAAATAATAACCAATATGTAAGTGATAAATAGCTTGCTTCAATTTTAATGTAACGTGACTATCATCTTCTAAAACTGTTATAATAAAATCTTCAATTTTCTCTTTATTTAATGATTCTATTGATGAATTATATTTATTAATATACTTTTTGTAATTTGTTAGTATACTGGAAAATTTACGATAGATATATTTTTTAATATTTAAACTGTCTTGGGAATTATAGAAATTTGAGTTACTCACAGATTTTTTTAAAATTGATTGAAGTATATTCATGAAATTTTCATCAAAATCTCTGATTTCGAATTTTTCTTTATCTATTTTTAAAAGTATTTTTTTGACTATTTTTTTTGGTGCTAATTCTCTTAAAGAGTTTTGTATTAAAATGTTTGAAAGCATTCTTGAACGAACTAAATAATTTTCATTATTTATATTGATAATTCCGTCAGTTCTCATTGGATTTAGAACAATAGGAGCTTGATATGAATCATTTTTGTGAAACAAGGAGTTTATCCAATTTCCTATGTCTTTTGAATTTAAAGCATAATGTGAATAATTGACTCCTAGATTATAAAACAAATATTTACTTTTTTCTTCATTTCCTTTAAGACTCAGATTTTCATCTTCACCGATAATTTTAAGCGAATATAATTTGTCTTTTTGGTCTTTAAATTGTTCATCATTATCTAGTTTAAGATTGTAAAAAGCTATATCATCAAATGTGTATATAATTTCTAGTCTTAGTCTACCTATAGATACAAAATTTTCATTAGGATTTAACTTATACCTTCTTAATTCATCGGAAAAATGTTTTATTATTCTTAAAACATCTTTAGTATCAATATTATTTAAATCTGATAAGTTTTTGTTTCTTAAATTATATTCTGTAGAGTAGAAATCACTTTGAAAGAATGAAAGAAGGTTTTTTATGACAGTTCCATTATCTTCAAATTGCAAATTTTTAGATGTATTTTTGATATTGTCAATTTCAAGTAAATCAATTAATGTTGATAAATAGAAAAAACCTAAGTATAATAATTCCATTAAAGTACTTTTTCCACTTCCGTTCTTCCCAACAATAGCGGAAATATTAATATTCAATTTCCCTTGATTATATAAATTTTCAGGAATTGTTGGTTTATATTTTACACTTTTGATCTCATTGTTTATATTAGTATGTTTGAATTTAAAGATATAATTGTCATAAAATTTGTAGACTTTATTTTCCTCTAAGTTTTTTAGAAATTTAGGATCACAATCTGTTAGAGGTCTTATTGCAATTAATTTAAAACTCATGGTTATCTTGTTTCCACCAAATATATGATTTCTTTACAAAAAAAGATTACGGCATCTCGTAATCTTCTCACTATTTTCTAAACTTCTTCTTTCTCTTCCACGGCGAATTTTTCTGCACATCACCCGCCATAATACATCCGTAAGGCATCACTTCATCCAGAACTTCGCAAAGTCCGTATTCTTCAATCTGTGCTCTTACATTTTTTGCACTTTTATAAGCGGTTGGAAGTTCGGAAATATCAATTTCATTCGAGAAAAAACGGATATCTAATCCTTTTGTTTCTTCTTCAAACACTTCTTCAATAGTTTTATGAGCCAAAGATTTTTTATGCTGACTTCTGCTGAAATTTCTTCCCGCTCCGTGTGGCGCAAAACCTAAATTTCTTTCGTTGGTGGTTCCTTTCACAATCAAAACAGGTTCTGACATATTCAAAGGAATCAATCTTGGTCCCGTAATATCCGGCATAAATTTATCATCCAAAGGTGTTGCTCCTTTTGCATGGTAAAACAAATCTCCGTCTTTGAAAACGAAGTTATGTTCGTTCCAATATCGATCTTCTTTTTCGATTCCTAACTTATTCAAGGTCGCATCGTGAATAGACGTATGGTTTTCTTTCGTCCACGTTCTGATCAACTGAAGCGCTTCCCAATACGATTTTCCTTCTTCAGATTCGTAGGGAATCCAGGCATTTTCTCTCAGTGTTTCAGGAGAATTTTCTATTCTGAATTTATTGGCGACTTTCATTCCTTTATCATACAAAGCAGCTCCGGGAGCTCGTGAACCATGGTGCGTCACCAACATCGTATTTCCGGTATTTTTAGAAATTCCGACAAATAAGAAATGGTTTCCGTCACCCTGCGTTCCCATATGAGAACGGGCGATGCTGATTAATTTTTCATCATTCAGGAAATCATTGGCTCTGAAAGCATCCATCAATTCCTGAGACATCTCCATTTGCTCACCTCTCGGTCTACCTCCGTATCCGAAATGCGTGATGGAATGGGCAGCATCCAAAACTTCTTTAGGATCTGCTTTTCCAAAATCCGTCAACATCACCGAACAACAGATATCTGCGCTATGAAATCCTGGGTGAATTGCATTTTTCGCAACAACAACTCCACCAACGGGAATCTGACCCATCGGACCTGTCGGACAGGCATCAGGCATAATCGCTCCGGCAACCAAAGTCGGAGTTTTCATCAACACTTTCATGGTGTTGACAACTTTTTCCACGTTATCGGTTTCACTTTCATGTTCAGCTCGGATGTTGATGACAAAATCTTTTGCCGTTTCATGAAGCGGGATTAATTCGGGTTGTTTGAATTGTTCCAAATAGGTTGCGATTTGATTTTCATCTAATTGATTTTCGTTGATATGAGTAATTGCTTCGGCAAACCATTTTGCTGGTCTATATCCTAATTCGATTAAGTTGTTTCCGTTAAATTCCATGTGTTCTTCATTTTGTTGATGCAAAGTAAAAACTAAAGTGTGCAATGTTTTTGCGTATTATAAATTTTTTATATTTTTATTCAAAAATTATTTTTAGGCATGATGGAAAACTTAACTCCGGAAATATTTCAGGCATTTCAAAACAAACTGAAAACAGGTAACAGAAGAGGTGTTCACTTAAATGCTATTCCCGGAAGCTCAAGATATAAATTTGATCTTGCCCGACTTTCAGAAATTCATAAAAGTCTTCCCGAACATTTTATCATTAACCTTTTAACGCAGAAAAACGTTAATTTTAAATTCTCCATTCACGATAAAATTTCCGATGAGGTTTCTAAAGAAGCGGTAAAAGACAGCATTTATCTGTTTGATGATGAAAACGAAGAAACCGAAAAAAGCACAATCGGAATTTCTCTTACTAAAGAAAAAACCAAAAAGGCAGCCCTTGAAAAACTGTCTGCCAGTCTCGAAAATCTTATTTTCCAAAATGATGTTATCCAATCGGAGAAAGGAATTAATTCTCTGGGCTTCGGTTTTCCGATTCTGATCCGAAAAGATATGGACGGGCAAATTTCTGCGTCTCCTATTTTGATATGGTCTGTTACTATCAAACCAGTCAATGAACTGAACACATGGGAAATCAGCAGAACGGAAGATGATCCTATTTATGTGAATGAAGTATTGATCAATCATTTACAAAGCGATTCCGGAATTACGCTGGAGCAGATTCCTGAAGAAATGTTGGCTGATGGAAAAATAGATAAACCTGAGTTGCTGGAAATCTGCCAAACCTTATTGGGACAGCTTAAAATTACCCAGAATCTTGATTTTATCTTAAATAATTATGAAGAAATTCCATTAATTAAATCCAAAGCTTCTTATGAAGATCAGCTTCAGAATAAAGGTGATGCAATTATCATTAAATCCGGTGTATTCTCCATTTTTGAAGTCCAGAAACAGAATATCATCAATGATTATGAATCGCTAAAAAGAGAATTTAAACCTCTTGAAAACAATATAAAACTGGATTTTCAATCCATAACATCAATTGAAACCGATCCTTCACAGCAGGGAATTCTGGAATCGTTAAAATCACAGACTAAAATTCTGATCCAAGGACCTCCGGGAACAGGGAAAAGCCAGACGCTGACGGCTGTTTTGGTGAATGCACTGGAAAATAAGCAGAAAACCATTGTGGTCTGCGAAAAGCAAACGGCCTTGGAAGTTTTGTACAACGCCCTTCATAAACTGGGCTTGGAGCGCTATTGTATAATGATTAAAGACAGTGTTTCAGACCGAAAGCCTGTGGTGGATGCGGTAAGAAATACCATTGATCCTGCTGATTTCAAGAAACCGGGACAACCTTATTCCGTTCAGTCGCTGCAAGATCAATTGACAGGAATTCTGCAAAATAAAACAACGATCAACGAAGTTCACGAATTGTTAAATTCAGATTTGATTCCGGGAAAAAACCTGACGGAGATTGTTGCTGATTTGTTGAAATTCAATGAAACAAAAGAAAATATAAATATTCAGGATATTCAGTTTTCCTTTTCGGAAGAAGAGTTTAAAGACATTGAATATGTGCTGGAAAAGGGAAAAGAGGTGTATAAGGAATACCAACCTTTTGAAAAATCATCATTTATTAATCCTGAAAAACTAATCAGCGAAAATTTTCATAACAGTCTGCAGAATTTAGATACTTCATTTCAGAATTATGAAAAAATGTGGGATGAAATTCAATCGCTGATTATTGATTTTAAACCCGTTTATGAAGAAAAGAGAAAGCTGGATTTCAGTCAGAATCTTCAAAAATTGTCTTCTTTAATCAACGAAACAGAAGTAATTACCTCTGTTCTGAATCAAAATTCTGAAGAGTTTCATCCCGAAATGACGAACGGATTTTTCTATAAATTCATGGCTTTGTTTTCTTCCGAAAAGAAAAAGAAAATCAGCAATCAGAAAAGATTATTGGAGATCAGTTCAGCGATTAAACAGATCAGTTTAAGTGAATTTTTTCCTTCCATTGAGCTGTCGGATCACCTTTGGAATAATAAAAACGAAATTCTGAGTTACCGTCAGAAAATACAAAATTTACAGTCGGAGTTTTCTTCAAAGCTGGAAGAACAGTTTAATGCGATTGATTTCCTGAATGTATATGATCCTGTGGTTTCAGGAAAAGAAACGGAAATTATTGCTCAGCGTATTCAGCAATTGAAGAAAAGTATATCAACTGATCACTGGATCAAAGATCTGAATTTTGGAAATACCTATCAAAACTTTGATGACTATTTAATTTCTGTTTTAGATCGATACAGATCGTACAGAAGTCACCCTGAAAATCCTTTGTTAAAGGAATTTAACTGGTTTTATTTTAGTCAGCCACTGACTGTTTTTCAGAAAAAAATATTGGAAAAATTGTATTCAGTTAATGATTGGAAAGCTTCTTTTTATTCCGCTTATTATCCATTATTGCTAAACAAACATTCTGATGCTAAACTTAATTTTAGCGAAAGAAATTACGAAGAAATTACAAGGAAAATCAGGCAATACGGAGCTTCTCAGCAGAATTTTATTCAGTATTTCTGGAATGATTCTCAACAAAATGCAGTGAAAAAATTTGAACAGACAAATAAAGACATTACAGTTGCCAATCTTTACAATAAAAGAAGCAGTGTCAACCACAAAAGATTGACCTTGAGACAAATTGTTCAGAAAGATATTGATCTTTTCACTAATTTTTTTCCGATTATTCTGACCACTCCGGATGCGTGCAGCAATCTTTTCCAGGGTAAGAATTTTTATTTTGACAATGTGGTTTTTGATGAAGCCAGCCAGTTAAAATTGGAAGATAACCTTCCGGCGATGCTGAAAGGGAAAAATATTATTATTGCGGGAGATGAACATCAGATGCCGCCATCCAATTATTTCAGTAAAGTTTTTGACGGAGTGATCGAAGATGAAGACGATATTGAATCTGAAAATGAGGTCATCACCTATAAAAATTCTTTGTTGAATATAGAATCTTTGCTGGATTTTGCGACTGAAAGTCAGTTTGAAAAGAATCATCTGGATTTTCATTACCGTTCTAAGCATCCTTATCTGATTGATTTTTCTAATCATGCGTTTTATAATTCACGTTTAAAGCCTCTTCCGACAAAATCTGAAACGTTACCGATTGAATTCTTTCAGGTAGATGGAGTTTTTGATGAACATACGAATAAAGAGGAAGCGGATAAAGTATTGGAGATTTTAAAGAATATTCAACCTTTAAAAGATGGAAATTATCCGTCGGTGGGAATTGCGACCTTTAATATTTCACAGCGAAATTATATCAAAAGACAAATTGTTCAGCAGATCAATCTTCCCGGAAATGAATTGTTTAAAGAAAAAATTCAGGGATTGGAAGCGGCAGGGTTGTTTATTAAAAACCTTGAAAATATTCAGGGTGATGAAAGGGATATTATCATCATGTCGACGACTTACGGAAGAAAATCCGGTGGGAAATTTATCCAGAGTTTTGGACCGATCAATCATACAAAAGGATATAAATTGCTGAATGTGATTATCACCAGAGCCAAGGAAAAAATCTACGTTTGCAACTCGATTCCCGAAGAGATTTTTTCGAATTATAAAGACGCTTTGCAGCAGGAAGGTTCGAATAACAGAAAGGCTGTTTTGTATGCTTACCTTGCGTATTGTAAAGCGGTAAGTGATAAAAATGAAAGTCATAGACGGGAGATTCTGGATACTTTGGATCAGTTCGGGTATGCTAAGGATTCGAATAAAAATACAAGCTCCAATGGATTTATTGATGTAATTCATGATCGATTACAACAAGATATTCCTCAATTGAAAATGTTGAAAAATCATCATTTCGGAGGTTATGAATTTGATATTCTGATTGAAAATGAAGATGGAAAATCAATCATTATCGAAGCTATGAGTAAAGAGAAATATTCCGGAAATCTTGGGTATCTGGAAGATTTACATAAAGAAAAAATAGTCCGAAATGCAGGTTTTGAATACATCAGAATCTGGAGCCAAAACTGCTGGCAAAACTTGGACGCGGAAATACAGAAAATACATAAAAAAATATCATGACAGAACAGTTAAAAAATTCACCTGAAACCATTCAATTTAAAGAGGTAATTGCTCATATTGACGAGAATTATGACTTTACTCCTAAGAAATTTACCAATGGAAATACGGTGAATGAAGAAAATCAGAATAATGGTTCGTGTAAAGTCTTCAGTTATGCCAAATTGAATAATTTATCTAAAGAAGATACGTTGAATCTTTTCGGAGAATTTTACAGAGAAGATGTTTTAAAAAATCCTGAAGGAACAGATCATCAAAATATCAGAAACTTTATAGAGTTTGGTTGGGATGGAATTTCTTTTGAAGGTGAGGCGTTGAGTAAAAAGTAAATTGTCATTGCGAGAAACGTAGTGACGAAGCAATCTCAATTGATATTTTTTAGATTGCCGCGTCGCAGGCTCCTCGCAATGACATAAAACACAAAACAAAAACTATGTCATCAAATAAGAATGCTCTTATCCGCTATAAAACTTTAGATAAATGTCTTAAGAACAAATACCGAAAATATACTTTGGAAGATCTTATCGACGAATGTTCTGAAGCATTATTTGAGTTTGAAGGTAAAGAATCTTTCGTTAGCAAACGTACGGTACAACTGGATTTGCAGAATATGCGAAGTGAAAAATTCGGGTATGAAGCACCGATTGAGGTTTTTGAAAGAAAATATTACCGATACAGTGATCCTGAGTACAGTATTCATAATATTTCGGTGAACGAAAGCGACCTGAAGGCGATGAATAATGCGGTGCAGATTTTAAAGCAGTTCAAAGATTTTTCGATGTTTAAAGAGATGAACGGGGTGATCCAGAAATTAGAGGATTCTATTCATTCCACCAATCAAAAGTCAATCATTCATCTGGATAAAAATGAACAGTTGAAAGGATTGGAATATATTGATATTCTGTACGATGCCATTTTGCATAAGAAAGTTTTAAAAGTTACCTATAAAAGTTTTAAAGCAAGAGAATCAGATTCTTATATCGTGCATCCGCAGTTGCTGAAGGAGTTTAATAACCGATGGTTTTTGATTTGTTTTAATAAACAATATGCATATAATCTGGCTTTGGATAGAATGGAAAATATTCAAATCGAAGAAAAGATAGAATATATTGATAAAAATCTCGATGGCGACGAATATTTTAAAGATATTGTTGGCGTTACAGTTTCCCCAACGATGGCTCCGAGAAATGTGGTCTTTTTTGTGGATTCTCATAATGCACCTTATGTTAAAACCAAGCCTTTACACGCCAGTCAGGAAATTGTAAGTGAATCAAATGACGGAACTATTTTTAAAATTTGTGTTCAGTTAAACTACGAACTGGAAAGACTTTTATTAGGCTTTGGTGAATCGCTGATTGTTCACAAACCCCGAAAACTTCGAGTACGATTAGAGGAAAAATTTAGGGCAGGAAGTAAAAACTATGAAAATCTGGTTTTGGATGATGAAGATTAATCAAGTTTATGGCTTGGAAATTGTAGTAATCAAAAAATAAAATAAAAATATGAAATCAAGAATATTAAAAGCAGTTGTAGCTATTGTAGCTCCTTTGGTAATCGAGTTTGTGATAAAGAAAATATCAGAAAAACTAGATGAAAAATATAATAAAGACGAGAAAAAACAACTTCCTGAATCTGTTTAAAATGATTCATGTTGAAAACTATAGAAAGAGGCTGTTAACCGATGACAGTCTCTTTTTATTTAGATAAAATCATAAACTCCATTTTTCCAACCCAATACTTTAGAAGAATCTGCTTTTAGCCAATTTTTAAGAATAGTAGCATATACTTTCCTGAAATCTTCGGAATAAATTAAATCTCCTTCATTCAATTTGGTTAAATCTGGAAGTGGGTTCAAAAGTCCTTTTTTCTTCAAGCCACCACTTATGAAAAACATCTGGTTCGCCGTTCCGTGATCTGTTCCGTTACTTGCATTTTGCGCAACACGTCGACCGAATTCTGAGAAAGTCATTAACAAAATATCATCAAAAAGTCCGTTACTTTTCATGTCTGCAACGAAAGATTTTACGGCTTCATTAATGTCTCCAAATAATTTTTGTTGTCTTTCATTTTGGTTCACATGCGTATCAAAACTTCCTACGGAAAGATAATAAACTCGTGTATTAATATCGGACTTAATCAATGATGCAACGGTTTTGAAATCTTTTCCCAATTGTGAAGTCGGATAAGTTTGTTCGGTCTTTTTGGCTTTACTTTTATCAAAAATATAGCCCGCATTATTGATTGTGGAACCTAAAGTTTGGTATAAATAAGAAACCGTTTCATCGTCATGATGATGATCGTACAACGATTTGAAGTATTTTTCCTGACTGGTTTGATATAATCTTTTTGGATCTTTGAAAGCAAAAGCTTTATTATTTTCACCTTTTAACGCTAAACTTAGCATATCATCTACTTCCAAAGCCTGAGTCGGATGTTCGCATTTATAACATTCTTCATCTAGAAAACGCCCCAGCCAGCCGGTTTCCAGATATTCATCGCTTTTGCTTGCGGAATGCCAAATATCCATGCTTCGAAAATGGGATTTATCGGGATTGGGATACCCGACATTATTCATCACGGAAAGCTCGCCATTGTCATACAATTCCTTAAAATAGGAGAGGGCAGGGTTAATTCCTGCTTCATCGTTAAATTGCAAAGAATCTTTGATGGCGATATTTTTTCTTTCTTTAAAATAAATGTCATTTTTTGTCGGAATGATCGTATTTAAACCATCATTTCCACCTGTGAATTGAAGCACAACCAAAATCTTCTGATTGGGTTTCAATGCTTCATCGAAAGTCATTGCTTTCAGAAAATTAGGCATCAACAACGATGCGGTAGCCAATGAACTTATTTTTAGGAATTCTCTTCTTTTGATTAGCATAAATAGTAGGTTTTAGGTTAAAGATGGTAGGTTGTAGGCTTTGCAGCGTACTTTAGCTATAAGCTAAAATCTGCAACCTGCGACCTTACATCAACTGATATTCTGGCGTTGACATTAGATTAATCACATTCATTTTCACACTATTGTCGGAGAAATTTTTAACCGAGCTCATATCCAAAGATTTTGAATTTTGAATTAAATAATCTTCAACATTTTTTCCGTTAAAAATCTTTTCTACTCTTGCCCAATCGATTGTAATATTCGGATTTTTAAAGCTTTTCGCAAGATTATTTGGGTTCTTTTTTAAACCCATATCCACATCATCATCTTCTTTTGGATGATAATCAAGCGGTCTTAAACCTGACCAAATCTGAGGAATTTGCAATCTCAACATCAATGTCGAGCTGTCAATCCATGATTTTCCGTTTGGCCAGCCTGCAACGTTTGGTGGATACAAAAGCGTTTGCCCTAATAATTTCTGATAAACGATGAGGTTTTCCGGATTTTGAATATTCATTGGAAGAGTTCTCATCATTCCTGCAATCAATTCTATGGGCGATTTTATTCTGTTCCCAATGTTTTTTTTATCATAAAACCATGAACTTGAGAAAATATCTTTCATGAGTTTTTTAATGTCGTAGTTCGATTGATAAAAACTTTCGCTTAGTTTATTTACAATAGCTTCGTCTACATTTTCATTCACGAAAAATTTGTAAATTTTTGTGGTGATGAATTTTGATGTTGCCTTTTGTTCAAGAATAATATTTAAAGCATCGGTTCCTGTAAAATTTCCGGTTTTGTTGAGAAATGTTTTTGTTCCTTCATCATGTTGTTTTGGTCTTTCAACAAAATTCCCTTCTTTATCATAACCCCATCCGGTAAAGGCTCTTGCACCTTCTCTTATGTCTTTTTCGGTATAATTTCCTCGTCCCATTGTGAAAAGTTCCATTACTTCACGAGCGAAATTTTCATTGGGATGATCTTTTTTATTTTGTTGATTATTTAAAAAGTTCAACATTGCAGGCGCTTGGCTCACTTCAAACAAAAGATCTTTGAAATTTCCCAGTGCATTTTTTCGGATAACATTTAAAATCTGTCGATTAAATCTAGGATTTTGAACTCTCGAAGCAAAATGCCCATGCCAGAAAAATGCCATCTTTTCCCTCATTTGCTCTTTGCTGTTAACCATTTTATCAAGGAAATTCAGATTGAGCTCTTCGTTTTGTTCGCGATTGATCTTCTGCATTTCTTTTTTCTTTTCTGCAGGCGATTGATCGGTCATAGAATTATTGATCTCTATATCAGGCGTCTCGTAATTAATTTCAGTAAAAGGTTCTTCTTTAAATAAATCATTAATTAAGTCTTTTACATTTATATTTTTCAAATCTTCCAATTGGTTGATTCCGGCTCCGAAACCGGCGCGCCAAAGAAGATGTTTATTATTAATAAGAGATGGAGGTGTCATTGTAATACTTTGTTTTTTGATGTTTCGAGGGAGATAAGGTTAAAATAATAACGATTAAGAATTCTTAATATTGCTATTTTTCGTAATTCAAAAAATGTATAGTTTTCATTAAAATCTCAATTCTATATTAAATGTAAAGAATAACTTAAACACCTATTTAATTTTTAACTAAATTTAACTGACTGATTCACTTTTGATTGTGCTCTTTTAGATGTTAAAGTAGAATTATTTGTCTTTCTTGGCATGATTTTTACATCTTTCAGGATAGTAAAATTTAAAAATCAGAGTTATGAAAATGTTAAAACAAGCAATCTTACTTGCTGGTATTATGACGGCAGGTGTTGTAAGTGCTCAAAGCTCACAAATGAATAATATGTTGAAAGTAGGTGCTAACGTAGGTTTAGCGGTTCCTGCTGATAACCTTTCTGCAGCTGTTGGTGTAGATGTAGCTTACCAAAACTTAATCACTCCAGGGTTTGGATTGGGTATCGCAACAGGATATACTCATTATTTTGGAAAAGATAATAACGGATACAATAATAACGATGTAGGAGTTGTGCCAGTAGGTGCTTTGATCAGAATTTATCCTAAACAAACAGGATTTTATTTTGGAACTGACTTAGGATATGGTTTTCTAGTTGGTAACGACAAAGTAGCTTCAAACAGCAATGTAGACAGACCAGATGGTGGTTTCTACATCAAGCCTGAGATCGGGTACCACAACAGAGACTGGAATTTCTTTGTACAATATCAGAAGGTATTTGCGGGAAGTAAAGGAGATCTTGCCGGGCAAGACTATAATGTGGGGAATCTTGGTCTAGGATTTTCTTACAATATACCATTAGGGAAGTAGTTAGATTTAAATATAAACAATTATTAGCCAAACCTTTTCAAATTTTTGGAAAGGTTTTTTCATTCCCTTGAGAATTTACAAAAAGTATTATTATATTTAGATAAAATTTGAGATAATGAATTTGAATCCAAAATTTCCACTTTATTTACCGGGAGTACAGAACGGTAATAATGATAATGTTTCTATTATCGGGGCAAACCTTCGTGAAGATGTTACCACTGTGGGATATTTTATCTCCGGAAACGGTGGTCTTGAAGTAAAAATCCAAAATAATTATCCTACCAAAGAATTTTCTTCGTTTTCAGATATTTTGAAGAAATTCATTCAGGAAAATAATTTGGAAAATGTAAAACGTCTGGGAATGGCGGTTCCGGGACCAGTGCTTGATGGGAGAAGTGCTCCTGCAAGGCTAGGTTGGAATCTGGAGGTAGAAGACTTTAAAAGAGATTTCGGGTTCGAAAGAGTAGAAATGCTTAATGACCTTGAAGCTTCTGCATACGGGATGGGACTTTTGGAAGATAGCGAGCTAGATCCTATCTACACAAGCGGTCACCTTGAAAAAGGAAATGTCGCAATTCTTGCACCTGGAAACGGTCTGGGAGAAGCTGGATATTTCTTCGACGGAAAATATTTAAGACCTTTTGCTACAGAAGGTGGTCACTCAGAATTTTCACCAAGAACGAATGTTGAGGTGGAATTTTATCAGTTCTTAAATAATATTTACGGAATTGTAAGCTGGGAAAACGTACTTTCAAAAACAGGTTTGTTTAATATTTACCGATTCCTGAGAGATGTGAAAAGACATCCTGAACCGGAATGGTTGGCAGATCGTTTTGCGAATGGTAATT
This sequence comes from Chryseobacterium sp. C39-AII1, assembly GCF_039672645.1. Lineage (NCBI taxonomy): Bacteria > Pseudomonadati > Bacteroidota > Flavobacteriia > Flavobacteriales > Weeksellaceae > Chryseobacterium > Chryseobacterium sp. C39-AII1. The sequence goes on along the minus strand of NZ_JBDFPQ010000003.1, from coordinate 60,149 downwards.
TTGCTGAAGAATTATACAAAGCAGCGATCGAAGAAGATGTATTGATCTGTAAAATCGCGTTGGATACTTTCATCGAGTTTTTAGCAAGAGAGGCAAACAACCTTACTTTAAAGCTAAAAGCTACCGGAGGATTGTTGATTTCAGGAGATATTGCTCAGGCGATCAGAGAATATATTAATAAAGATAAATTCTACGAAAAATATAAGATCAGTGATAAAATGGAGGATATGTTGAGAAACATCCCGATTTACCTAATAAAGACAAAAAATACAGGATTGAACGGTATTGTATTATACACTGCTTATTATCAAGACTAAAGAACGGCTCCGAAGAAATTCGGAGCTTTTTATTTACTGATATTATTCATGAAAATAATTACTTTTATTGATATACATCAATGAAATCTATCAAATAAGTATAGTATTTTTGCATCATTAAACAAGGTAAATAACTTTATTCGAAATGAAAAAAATATTATTATTAGCAGTTTTAGCTGGTGGTCTGGCTTTCGGTCAATCAAAAAAAGTAGTAGCTTCTGACGTACACTGGTGGGGATACAAAGTAGCAAAATCTGAGGCTAGCTCTCACGACGGTACTGTGAAAGTAAAATCTGGTGATATGATTATGAAAGGAAACCAATTGGTTGGAGGTTCATTTGTATTAGATATGACATCTATCAACGCGACAGACCTTTCTGGTGAGTACCAAGGGAAACTAAACGGTCATCTTAAAAACGGAGATTTCTTCGAGGTGGAAAAGTTCCCGACTGCTAGTTTCAAAATTACTGGTGTAAAGAAAAACAACGATAAAGTGTATAACAGTATCGTAACAGGAGATTTAACGGTAAAAGGAAAAACAAATTCTATTTCTTTCCCTGCTAAGATTTCTTACAGCAAAGGAGTTGTGGCTTTGGTTTCAAACAAATTCTCTTTCGACAGACAGAAATTTGATGTTGCGTACAAATCTACAATGCAGGATGTTTTTGTGAAAGATGATATCGATATGCTTGTAAAAGTAACTGCTAAATAATTTAAACAAAAAAAGATTGTTAAAAGTGTAGAAGTTCTACACTTTTTTTTATTTTTGTTGAATTGTAAATAAAAAAGAATGAAAAGATTACTATTGTTTGCTATGATGTGTGTAAGCATGTCATTTGTTTTTGCTCAAAAGAAAGGGGATAAGGTGATAAAAGTGACTTCATCGGATATCAGATGGTGGGGATACAAAGTAGTGAAAACTCAGGCTTCCTCGCACTCGGGAACGGTAAAACTAAAAAGCGGGAAGTTTAATTTTGATAAAACTGTTCTTATCGATGGTGAATTTATTATAGATATGAGAAGTATTCTGGCGGGAGATGTCTCTGATGAAGATCAATTGAAACTAACAGATGATCTGAAAAGTACCAACTTTTTCGAGGTTAAAAAATTTCCTACGGCTAAATTTCACTTAACTAAAATTATTCCTTTAGCAAATAGTGAGTACAATTCTACGATTTATGGTGATATTACGATCAAAGGTGTGAGAAAAACAATCTCTTTCCCTGCGAACGCTTATATTACTCAGTTTACTGTTATTATTGAATCTGCTAAGTTCTCATTAAATAGAAGAGACTTTAAAGTATTCTATCAATCTTCATTAAAAGATTATTTCATTAAAAACGAAATGGATTTTCAGTTTAAAATTTCTACTGAAAAACTGGATAACGAAAACAGAGTTCCTGTAAAAAAGAAATAATATCAACCTTGATATAAATAATTGAGCGGCTTGTAAGTCGCTCTTTTTTTTGTTCAAAATTGTGAATTAATTTTAATTTACTATATTTGTTTTGAAGTATTTATAAAAATAGTTTTTAAAAAATATCAATTCGTAACTGTTGGGATTGGATTTTTGAAAAATTAATTAAAATAAATACAAAATGAATAAATTATTAGTAATTTTTATTGCTTCTTTTGTGGAGCTTTCGGCTCAAGTGGGAATAAACACCACGCATCCACAAGGTGTCTTAGATATAGTTTCTAACAATTCTACCATGGTAATTCCTCGCCTCGCTGATTTGTCGGCTATTACGCAGCCTGTAGAGGGAATGGTTGCCTATGATTCTACCAATAAAACAATCCGATTTTATGACGGAACCAGCTGGGGAACTTTAGTATATAGTAGGGATCAAACAAAAACCAATGAAGGAGTCTTGAAAATAAACGGAAGTGGAGCCGGAGCCGGAACAAAACCCACTTGGACGAATGTTTCTGAGAATACCCTCAAACAGGTAACTTTATCCTCACCGTTGGTTTATGCCACACCGCCTACTACAAGTTGGCCGGATAATTCTTCCACTATAGATTCTAAAGTATATGCTGGTGGAAAATTTTTAGAAAATGCAGTACGTGGGCAGGTTCATCAGTGGAGGGTGATCGTTAATTATACCAAATCCTCCAATATTTACAGTCAGGATATTACTTTTATTCTTAGAAATCCTGCTTCGGGTTTTCGGTCTGAGATCAGTGGGGTAGTACCTTCCAGTAAAACGAGTGGTATTTTGGTGTACAATTTTACTACCATTGCAGATGGAGCAAGCCTTCCTCCTCCTTTAGGCACGGGTGCGGGATATATTTTAGAGTGGGTAGCGTCGGATACTATTTCTTCATTATCTATTGATAGTATTACAAGGATATCTTTTGCAAAAAACTAAGTTTTATTGAATTTGGAAAGTGTAAAAATCTCTTTATTTGAGGTTTTTATTTTTGAAATAAAAAAACCGCTCTTTTTGGAGCGGTTAATTTGTTATGGACAAGGTGTACATTTTATAAGCTGATCAATTGGAATATTGGCTAGGGCGGGTGTATGAATGGCTTGGCATACAGCTGTACATATTAATTGTTCTACAGATGGTCCTATGTAAGGAACATTACCTATGATGCCTATTGGAATGCCACCGCCAATAGCAGGGATTAGATTAAGTGCACTTCCTGAAATTTCTTTCAATTCCTTTCTGTCTAATTTTTTTAAATTTTTCATGATATTTTATTTTTATGATTATTGTTTTGCTAAATTATTAAATATTTTAATTGAATTTGTGTTTTTAATGATTAAAATGCGTTTTATGTGATTTTATTCGTTTTTATTTTTGTAATTATTTATTAATTTATTTAAAACATATAATTAAATTAATATTGTGTTGTTTTTATCATAAATCACAAGTTTTAGATTTAATTAAGTTGTAATTGCTTTACTCTTTGACTATTACTGATAAAATGTAAAGAGTAATTCTATTTTCATGATTTTTATTATTTTAGTTCTATGAAAATTTATGTTGTAAGCGGTCTCGGTGCAGATTTTAAAGTGCTGGAAAAAATAAAATTCCCGGCGCAGTATGAAATTGTTTTTATAGACTGGCTCATTCCACAGATGAACGAGCCTTTCAATGATTACATCCAAAGAATGGCTGAGAAAATAGATGTTTCAGAGCCTTTCTGCTTGTTGGGATATTCTTTTGGAGGTATTGTGGTTCAGGAAATCAACAAAATAAGACCTGCGCAGAAAGTCATAATTCTTGGAAGTATAAAATCCGACAAAGAAAAATCGAAATTCATTAAACTTGGCGAATACACAAAAATTCCGAGGGTTTTGCCTATTGGTCTTTTCAACGATAAAGCTGCCAATATGTATTCTGTAGTGAGAAAACTGTTTGATCCTAAAAATCCTAAAATTCTACAATATTTTAGAGTAAGAGATCCTTATTATTTAAAATGGTCTGTCGAAAAAGTATCAGAATGGAAATTTGAAGAAACCCCTGAGGTGATTCAGATTTTAGGAGATCGGGATATTGTTTTTCCTATAAAATATTCAAAGCCTAATTTCGTCATAAAAGGAGGTACTCATCTTTTTCCTGCAACAAAACCTAATGAAGTATCTAAAATTTTAGGGGAGGTTTTAAAATAAATATGTTTTAAAATTAATTTTACTTAAAATTTAAGGGGTTTTAAAAATATTTTATTGTTTTTATAAAATTAATGCTTACTTTTGAGGGGGTAAACAGAAAAATTTTATGAAAGTAGGTTTGAAATGGATCGTTTCATTTAGTATTATTAGTTTGGTGGCAATAGGAGGGTTATTTTGGAGCCCGATTGTTGATTTTCCAAATACCGGAGAATTCCTGAGTGAAGATAAGATTGTAGGAGCAGATGTTGCATGGATTTTGGCGGCTGCCGGATTGGTTTTGCTAATGACACCCGGTCTTTCATTCTTTTATGGTGGAATGGTCGGTAAGAAAAACGTGATTTCAACCATGCTTCAAAGCTTTATTGCATTAGGAGTTATTTCAATTTTATGGGTAGTCATTGGTTTTTCTCTGTCTTTCGGAGATTCTATCGGATTTACCTTAAATGGCGAACATTACGGTATTATAGGAAATCCTTTAAGCTATCCTTTTTTCAGCCGAGTTGGGGTTTTGCCACATAAGCAGATGGCATCCACGATTCCTTTTGTGTTGTTTGCTTTGTTTCAAATGAAATTTGCTGTAATCACACCCGCGTTAATTACCGGTTCTTTTGCAGAAAGGGTTCGTTTTGTATCCTATCTTTTATTCATGGTGCTTTTTAGTCTTTTTATTTATACACCGCTTTGCCACATGGTTTGGCATCCGGAAGGTCTTCTAAATAAATTTTTCGGAGTTAAAGATTTCGCAGGCGGAACCGTTGTTCACATGAGTGCAGGATTTGCCGCTTTGGCAGGTGCTTTAGTGGTCGGAAACAGAAAAAATCCTCATCACGAGCCTTCCAATATTTCTTATGTAATGTTAGGGACGGGAATGCTTTGGTTCGGATGGTTCGGTTTTAATGCAGGTTCTGCGTTAAGTGCCAATGCAACGGCTGCGATGGCGTTTGGAACAACTACAATTGCTTCGGGATCTGCGATGATGACCTGGATCTTTTTTGACCGAATTAATAAGCGTAAAGTTTCCGCATTAGGAGCTTGTATTGGTGCGGTAGTCGGTTTAGTTGCTATTACGCCAGGATGCGGATTTGTCTCTATTCCTGAAAGTATTTTTATCGGATTTATTTCTGCGATTGTTTCAAATATCATGGTGAATTGGAAAGCGTTGAAGAAAATTGATGATACCTTAGATGTTTTTGCTTGTCACGGCGTTGGCGGAATTATGGGAATGATCTTAACGGCCATTTTTGCTCACGGTGAAAATGCAAGTTTACTTCACGGCGGTTGGGAAGTGTTTGCCCATCACATGATGGCATTGGTTCTTGTTTCTTTATTTGCGTTTTTCGGTTCATTAATTTTATATAAAATCACAAATAATATTATCACATTAAGGGTTTCGGAAGAATCTGAGAAAATGGGACTTGATATTTCTCAGCACGAAGAAAGCCTTTGTTAAAAAGAATTGTGAGGTTTAAGTTAGACTTAAATAAATTCACAATTTACATAAAATAGTTTATCTACAGTGTTCATATAGTTTTAATTTGAAGCCAAAGATTGTCACGATCTTTGGCTTTTTGTTTTAAATTATTTTGGTCTAATTATAAATAGGTAGTACTTTTTAGCAAAGTTTTCTTCCCATACAGATTACAATTTTTTTATCCGATTAAACCTTTATCTTTGTTTTTTGTGGAAATGAAAATCAATTATGGAATCAATATCGGTTTTTGAGATTATAAAAGTAGGCATAGGCCCGTCTAGTTCGCATACAATGGGGCCTTGGAATGCAGCATCTGCGTTTATCAGAATTATTAAAAGAGAAAGATCAATAGATGAGGTGAAGGAAGTTTTCTTGGAATTCTTCGGTTCACTGGCAAAAACGGGGATCGGGCATGGGACAGATATTGCCGGAATGCTGGGTTTAAATGGTGAAGATTTTAAAACAATCGATACAACAAAAATTGATGAGAAGATAGAATATATTAAAACTTCTCAGATTCTAAATCTGGGTGGTGAAAAAGAAATTCCTTTTATTTACGGGCATCATTTGGTATTGAATATGTCTAAATCTTTAGACTATCATCCCAACGGAATGATCTTTAAAGCTATTTTTGAAGACGGAACTGAGCTTGTTCAGGATTTTTATTCTGTGGGTGGCGGTTTTATCATGAGTCAGGAAAAAAAATCGATTGATAAGCACTGTGTCCGTACTTTATATCCTTGTCACAAATCTTCAGACATCGTAAAATACTGTCAGAAATTAGGATTAAATAAAATTTCAGATTTAATTTTAATGAATGAAGAAAGCTGGCGATCTCAGGAGGAAACAAGAGCAGAAGCGCTTTATATTTGGCAGCAAATTAAAGAATGTATTTACAAAGGCGTAAACAAGGAAGGTATTCTTCCAGGCGGATTGAATGTTACGAGAAGAGCAGCCGGAATCAACAGGAAATTATTAGGAGATAAAATCTATAAAAATAAAGATGAATGGTTTCAGCAGGTGATTGATGCCGAAGAAAATTTTACCAATATCAATAAATGGATTGCATGTTTTGCATTGGCGGTAAATGAAGAAAACGCAAGCTTCGGAAGGATTATCACGGCTCCCACTAATGGGGCAAGTGGTGTAATTCCTGCGGTATTAATGTATTCTCAGGCTTTTACAGATTTCATAAGCGATGATGATATTGTACGATTTTTATTGGTTGCAGGCGAAATCGGAACTTTATTTAAGAAAAATGCAACCATTTCTGCAGCAATGGGCGGTTGTCAGGCAGAAGTAGGCGTTTCTTCAGCGATGGCGGCAGCAGGTTTGACAGAAATTCTTGGCGGAAGCGTTGGTCAGGTCTTGATGGCAGCAGAAATTGCGATGGAGCATCATTTAGGATTAACTTGTGATCCGATCAAAGGTCTAGTCCAAATTCCATGTATCGAAAGAAATACAATGGGAGCAATAAAAGCGATTACTGCGGCAAATATTGCCTTGGAAAGTGATCCTGCAAAAGCAAAAGTGACTTTGGATGAGGTGATTCAAACGATGTGGGAGACAGCACTTTCGATGAGCGATCGATTTAAAGAAACTTCAGAAGGCGGTCTCGCAATTGCGGTGAATGTGCCGGAATGCTAGAATACGAGTGATAAGTAATTGGTAATAAGTAATGTTTTACGACCGCTAATTCTAATTATAACTAAAAAAAAGACTTAGGAAACTGAAGCGTAAAGAAAATAAATTCTGCGAACGTTAAGAAAATCTACTGTTTGAGCGCGAGACAAAAATTGAACCGAAGAACAAATTTCGTTATCGCGCGAGTTTTAGAATTTTTAGAGAGCAGAATTTATTTTTAGCGAAAGTTTCCAAGTCTTGAATTTTTGTTTCTTTTGTTTCAAGACAAAAGAAAATTATTTATTTATCCAAAATCCCTCTGATCTTATTCGCATTAGAAATCAACTCTCCCAAATATTCAAAATTTTCTTTTTCCAAAGCAGATTTGAATTTTCTTAATTGTGAAATATGCTCATTCAAAACATCCAACACATTTTCTTTATTTTGTTTAAAGATCGGAACCCACATTTCAGGATGAGATTTTGCTAAACGAACCGTACTCGAAAAACCGGAACTCGCCAACTGAAAAATCGTATCTTCTTCACGTTCCTTTTCCAAAACAGTATTCGCCAAAGCATAAGAAGTGATATGCGAAATATGTGAAATATAAGCGGTGTGTACATCGTGATCTTCTGCATTCATGTAAATCAAATGCATATCAAGACTTTCTACAATTTTTTCAATCAATTCCAAAGCATCTTTAGCTGATTCTTCTTTGTTGCAAATAACACCTGCTTTTCCTGAAAAACTGTTTGAAATGGCAGATTTCGGACCATTATTTTCCGTTCCCCACATCGGGTGAAAAGCCACAAATCTCGATCGTTTCGGATGATCTTTTACAGCATTTACAATTCCAGCTTTTGTAGAACCTGCATCCATTACCGTTTGATTTTCAGAAATCAGATCTAAAACATTGGGTAATAATTTTCTTGCAGAATCTACCGGAATTGCTAAAATAATAAGGTCTGAATTTTTAATTCCGTACTCCAGATCTACTTTTGCATCAATTATTTTTAATTCTAAAGCTTCGTTCAGGTGCTCGTTGCTGTTATCGATTCCGTAAATGAAATCGCTAATGCCTTTTTCTCTTAATTTTAATGCGATTGAGCCGCCAATCAATCCTACACCGATAATACTTATTTTCATTTCTTTAATTTATTAAAACAAAAAACCCCGTCCGAGGACGAGGCTTTAATTTATATACATAAGAATCCTTATCCCAAATTTGAGCTAGAAATTCCGTAATAATATGTTCTGTTATTTAAAATCACAAAGCGAAGGTAGACAATTTTTTTTAATCTGAGATTAAAAAAGTGAATTTTCCTATGCAAATGAATTTTAAAAGTCAATTGGCTCTACTGTCAATTTTTTAATTGAATTTAAAAATTGACCATTGACTTGCAAAGCAAAATTGACACTTCACACAATCTATGGATTGCTGATGATTAAAGTTGATGGAATATCCGATAACCAAAGACTTTTTGTGTCGATCAGGCCTTTCCAGCTTTTTTTACTGATCAACATTAGGTGTTGTGAATTGAGGAATTCCTTTTCAATCTTTTTCTCGTTATATAAAGTGATATGATTGGGTGCCACCTGTTCAATGCTTCGGATCAATTCTTTCACCTCAATATTATTTCGGATCTGTCCTGCGACATCCAGAATGATAATTTGAGAATTGTTGTTGTTTATTAGTCGTTTAGCATATTCTAATAAATAAAAATCGCTTAAATTAAAGATTGGAACAAAAACTTTATCTGCCGACGTAAATTCCTTTTCCACTAATACTCCAACGGGAATCGTTGCTTTATCTAATACCTGAAGCGTAAGATCGTCAAAAGGTGAGGTATTGAAAATATTTCCTTTTCCTTTTACGGTATTTAATAATTTTTCAGGATTAATGATTTTTGTAGTAAATCCTAAAAGTCTTCCCAGTAAACTTCCTTCATACATCGATTTTCCAAGCATGATAAGAAGAAGATCATAATTTCCTTTATTGGTAATACTTGTCAGGTCATTTTCAACATCAGTTGATGCTTTGAAAAGGGTAGTAACTTCCAAATTCAGATCACTGGATGTTTCGATTACATTTTTAAACTGATCTTTTTCAAAATCATTGATATCAAAAGCGTGAAGTTCGTCAACAGGAGCAATGTTCATCGCGGTTATGCTTTTGTTTCCATTCATTTTATGAGTGAAATTATCAGCAAGTTTTAATAATGTACTTCCCGATTTCGGAGTTTCAAAAGACAAAAGAACTCTGTATTTTGCATCATTTTCGCTCTCATCAAACTCCTCTTCCAAAGATGATTTTTTTCCTTTAAATAGATAATTGATCAGGTCAAGACAAGGCCCTGTCATAAAGGTTGTAAACAATGCCATGATGACCAGCATCGCGAATAATTCCGGGCCTAAAACTCCAAGATCATACCCGATATTCAGAACAATAAGCTCCGTTAAACCTCTGGTATTCATCAAAGCGCCTATGGTAAGACTGTCTTTCCAGTTGATGTTCAGGAATTTTGCCGTTAATGCACTTCCTACAAATTTTCCGATAACGGCTGTTAAGATGATAAATCCTCCGATTTTCCAAAGATGCGGATCATTCAATAATCCGATTTGGGTTCTTAAACCTGTGAATACAAAGAATAACGGAAGTAATAAAACTAAAGCTACATCTTCTACTTTTTCTACAAAAAGACTTCTGAATTTTACGTTTTCGGGCATAATTGCTCCTGCCATAAAGGCTCCGAAAAGCGCATGGATCCCGATAACTTCTGTTGCGTAAGATGAAATAATCAGTATTAAAAAGAAAACAGCAACCAATGCTTTGCTGATGAATCCTTTTCCTTTTTGGGATTCGGCAATTCTATGCAAAAATGGTCTTACTGCTTTAATCATGATGAAAACATATAAAATAGCCATCAAAATAACGAAAACCGAACCTGAGAAAGAACCCGCTTTTACAATCGCAATAACGGCTGCTAAAATACACCATGCGGTAATATCATCGGCGGCCGCGCAGGTGATAACGACGGTTCCTATTTTTGTTTTATGTAAATTTCTTTCCTGAACAATTCTTGCCAATACCGGAAACGCGGTAATACTCATCGCAATAGCGATAAACAAAGCAAATGAACTGAACTGAATGCCATCTGGAGCAAACTCTTTATATAAAAAATAAGAAAGACCAACACCCAACGCAAAAGGAATAATGATACTTGCGTGACTGATGACAACAGCATCGTGTGCTTTTTTTCTTAAAACGCTCAAATCAAGCTCCATTCCGACGATATACATGAAAAGGATCAAGCCGATTTGGCTTAAAAATTGTAAATTTCCTAATGATTCTTTCGGAAAAATAAATGCGGAAAGTTCCGGAAAATACAATCCGAAAAGAGAAGGACCTAAAACGATACCCGCGATCATTTCACCAATTACAGAAGGTTGTTTCAGTTTAACACAAATCCATCCGAATAATTTGGCGACCATAATAATCGTAACGATTTGAGCCAATAAAAGTGCCAACGGATGATGAAGATTGGTTAAAAAAGAATCTGTGAAATTCTCCCACATCGTGCCGCCTGTAGTTTTGGGAGCCGGAATATTTTCTCCGATTTCCAACGTTTTTCCTTCCACAAAAAACCAATACATCAGGCATGAAAAAAATGCAATGGTACAGACGTAAAAAATAATATTTTTATATTTCCCCAAATTCATAACTCCTATATTTAAGTGTGTAAATTTCTTTATAATAAATGGTTAATAAATGTTAATTTTCTTAAAATGTAATCAATCCCACGAATAATGTAATGAAAGTCTATTTGAAAGAATATCCAAGCCCGACTCCCATTTTCCAGGCTCCGTTTTGGGTTGAAGTTTTAGAATTGTAATAAACAGGCAGTTGCAACGCGATCTTTTTGTAAACAACCGTTAATCCGGCTCCAAGATTAGGTGTAATCGGGCTATTTTTCGTGCCGTAAGATTTATCTTCTTTAATTCTGAGTGAAGGCAGCATTCCCAAGATCAGCTTTAAATCTTTGTTTTTGTAACTTATATTGGGTCCCGTAAAGTTGATGAATGCGCCATGATCTACATATCCGACAACGGCAATTCCGTCAAAAAAAGAGGCTTTAATTTTAGAATCTGTTTCCTGAGAAAAGCAAAGACCGGATATGAGAATTCCGCCAGCATAGAGAAGTTTTTTCATTATGAAATCATTTAATCAGACGCAAAACTACGTTGACTAAACGTTTAAAATAGGGTAGATGTAATGAAAGGCTGGGATTATGTAATTAAATGGACAATATTTGAAAAATCTACTTTCCAAACATTTCCATTAATGAATTTTTGTAAGCATCTCCGATTTGTAGCTTTAAAAAATTCTCTCCTTCTAAAGAAATGGTTGTGATAATTTCGTTGGTTGAAAATACTTTAATGGAAGATAGCGCAATGATTTCTTTTTTATTCACTTGTGCAAAATCCTTTGAAGGGAGCATTTCTAAAAGGTTTTTGAAATTTAAATTTTTCAGAACGATATTGGTACCGTCATTAAGAATAATATCTTTATCGCGGCTGTCGATTTCTGAAGTTTTAATATATGCGATTTGGTCTGTGAAAATCACGGTTTTACCGATGTTGGTATTCCATTCGATAAATTCTTTTTTGTTTGATTTTTGAATAAGTTCTGCCGCTTTTTCAAAAGCCTGTGTTAACCTTTCTTTTTTGATCGGCTTTCGGACATAATCCACTACATTGAGGTCAAATGCTTCAGCTGCGTATTCTTTGTAAGCGGTTGTGAAAATGATTTTTTTTGAACCTGAAATTAATTCGGCAACCTGCAAACCATTCATTCCAGGCATTTCGATGTCTAAAATGCAGACGTTACAATCGATATTTTCAATTTCATGTAGAAAAACTTTAGGATCATTGAATGCTTTTACAACTTCCACGTTATCAATTTGTTCGCAAAGTAATTTTAAATAGCTGATCGCCAGTAATTCATCATCAAGAATAACGCATTTTATCATAGAATTCTCCTAAATTGATTGTTAATTCTGCTGTGAAGATACCGTTTTTTGAATTTTTTTGAAGCGTAAAATAATTTCCATAGATCATTTTGAGTCGTTGATCCAAAGATTGACTTCCGAAACCACTTTTCTCCTTTTCCAACATATTTTTCAGGGAAGCCTTATTGCTTACTTTCATGATGAAAATTCCGTCTTCAAGTTCCATTTGGATTGAAATGAATGAGTCTTGTGCCAAAAAATCAGTGTGTTTAAAAGCATTTTCAATAAGATCAACTGAGATCAAAGGAGCAAAAACTTTTTCTTCATACACTTCATCCGATTTATTAATTCTCGATTTTATTCTAAAGTCAAAAAGTGGATTAATCTTTATTTTATTAATTTCAATTAAACTTAAAGCGAAATTTAATTCTTCTTTCGGGCTTACAAATTTATTATTGCTTTCGTATAAAATATAGTCTAAAACATTCGCCAGTTTGTCGAGAGACATGTAGGTTTGATAGGCATGAGACTGAACAGAATTCAGAATGTTTTTAAACAAATGCGGATTTAATTTCGTGCCGATATGTTCCAGCTGAACTTCATTTAATCTTTGTTGAATAATTTTATTCGCCTCAGAAATTTTAGCATTTTTTATCTTTAATTTCTGATTTTGGCTGAATAAATAAATACTAACGGTTAAAAAAAAGAAAATAGCAAATACTCCAACGAATATCAGATAATCATGAATCATGTAGTAATTGCCATCCATTAATTTAAATCAGTTTTTGACTTTTTTTAAGTTCAGTATTAGCGATGTCATGCTGAGCCTGTCGAAGCATATTTATTTAAAATGAAGACTTTTTAACCATTAAGAAGATTTAAGTTGTTAAGTCGAATTAAGAAAATATTAAAGATATTTTTAATCATGTCGCTTATTATTTGACCTTATCAAATTTTTAATCTTTTTTGAATGAATTTCTAAACTTCTTACTATTTAAAACAAAATTACTTCAACTTTTTCAAAGAATTCAATGTCACATTTTCCTCACACTTCTCAAACGTGATTTCATACGTTGGATTGTTTTCAGGATACGTTAAAACATAATCCGGACAAGGTTTTTTTTGAGCGTGACTTCTGTCGAAATCTACTTTTCCTTTCGTAATAATGCTGTCTTTCAAGAATTTTTCATTTACTTTCAACGTATTCATTTCTGCTGTGAAAGTTTCAGAATATTTAAAATCTTTAGACAATGTTTCTGCAATAACACGGCTGTTTGGAAGATAACCGCTGCAGCTTGCGCCTTTTTTGTTTAATATAAAAAATACGATAATAAGTCCTGGAACAAGACCAATTGCGTAGAATTTGAGTTTTTTCATTAGAAAATTAAAAGATTGATATCGTGATAAGTAAGTCCGAAACGGTCGCAAATGATTTTTTTCGTGTGTCTGCCTTTGTACATGTAAAGACTTTGTTTCATTTCATTTTTGCGAACCAACATGTTTTCGAAGCCACCTTCTTCGTCGTAATTTAAAATATAAGAAAGGAAGAAATTAGAGATTGCTTTTGTCGTCGTTCTCGGCATTCTTGAAGTAAGATTCGGAAGCCCGCAGTGAATAACACCATGTTTGATGATGTAAGGATCTTCCATTGTTGTCAGTTCAGAAGTTTCGATCACTTTTCCGTTGTCGATGGTAATATCGATGATGACGCTGCCTTTTTTCATTTTTGCAACCATCTCTTCGGTTACAATCGGGGTCATATTTAATCTTGGAAGAGCTCCGATGACAACATCTGCTCTTCGTAATGCTTTGCTTAATTCTTTAGGATCGATGATGGAAGTCGGAACTCGGCTGTCTACCAACGTATGAAGCCTTCTTAGTTTTGAAAGTGAATTATCAAAAACTCTAACGCTTGCTCCTAAACCGATGGCTGCTTTTGTTGCAAATTCTCCCACGATTCCTGCACCTAAAATTACCACTTCTGAAGGTCTTACACCAGTGATTCCACCAAGCATTAAACCATTTGATAAGGCTAATAATTCGGATGCATAAAGAATGGAAACCGTTCCTGCAATTTCACCCACTAACCTTACTAACGCCAGTTGTTTGTATTCATCAACGATAAATTCAAAAGCGATGGCATTTACTTTTTTCTCTGCCAGTTTTAAGAAATAATCTTTATCTCTTAAATTGATTTGAAGTGCCGAAACCAGATAGGTATTCGGTTTCATATAATCAATTTCCTCTTCTGTTGGTGGATTAATTTTTAATATAAGATCCTGCCCGAAAGCTTCTTTAGGATCATTCGTAATCCTCGCTCCCGACTCAGAATATTGTAAATCTGTAAAAAATGAACCTTGTCCGGCTCCGGATTCTATGATGATTTCATGGCCGTGTTCTACCAAAACCTGCACAGCATCGGGAGTGATGCACGTTCTTCTTTCGTTCAGACAGGTTTCTTTAGGAATCCCGATACTGAATTGTTTGCCTTTTTTGACTACATCCAGCTTTTCAGCCTTAGGAATCAGCTCCTCTTCAGTAAAAGGAGTAAAAATATTAGTAGTACTCATCCTTTAAAATTGCATTAAGTTCTTACAGATCGTATTTTTAATCAAATTCAATAGCAAAGATACATAATATTTAATCGAAAGTAATTTCTCTGCTTTCTCCGTTATTAATTATGCTCATTTCGTGGTAGGTAAGACCGTAAAGATCTTCTTCGTACACTTCCGGCCATTCGATGATGCACAGGAAGGCGTTGTCTAGGTATTCTTCCATTCCGATATCATAAACTTCTTCAATATTTTTTAAACGGTATAAATCGAAGTGGTAAATTTTACCTTTTGGTGTATTGTATTCATTAACAATAGAATAGGTTGGGGAATTAACTTCGTCTTCACTTCCTAAATTTTTCAGTAAAAATTGGGTGAAAGTTGTTTTTCCTGCTCCTAAATTTCCTTTCAACAAAAGAATATTATGCTGTAATTGAGGCATAATCTGATCGACTATCTCTTGCCAGTCTTCGATTTTATGGATGGTAAAATTCATTTTAATTAAATTAATGTACTGATTTATATTGATTTACTATTTTTTAGGTAAATCAAAACTCAATTTTCAAAAATAAGGAATAAAGCGATTTTAAATTCAATTTTCATCAATAAAAACTGCCTCACAGTAGCAAGGCAGCTTTTAAAATCATTTTTTAATTATCGTATAAGATTTCCTAACGCCATTTTTCATGTTTTTTAAAATCACAAAATAGGTTCCTTCCGGCTTATCTGAAAAGGGAATTGTTATTGAATTTTCAGAAATATTTCCCTGATAAAGAATCGTTCCTGTGATATTGGTAAGAATAACTTCATACTTTTCATTATCATTGGTTATAATGGTAAGTTGATCTTTTACAGGATTCGGATAAATGCTGATTTTCCCTTTTTCCTCCTCTTTTTCTTTTCCGGAATTTTGAGTAATCGTTCCCGAAATACTGTAAAAACCAAGCGAAGCGTAGGTAGAATAGCCAGTATCAGGGGTTCCTTCGCCGATACTGCTGATGGAAATATAATAATCCCCGGGATCCAGATGCATATTAATAGCAATCGGTTCGCTCAAATTAAGCGGGTTACCGGAATAAGAACTGATAATCATATTCTGACCTTTGTAAATCATTATCTTTATCCTCAAATTACTATGTCGCGCAGCTGTTTTTACCAGAAGTGAAATAGTACTGTTTCCTGTTGTAAAATGGAACATATCAATATCATCAGTATAATTAATAACGCCCTGATTTTCGCTTTCTGAAATTACAGTTCCTGAAATATGTAATGGCGTTGCAGCTGCATGTGTATTGGCATGTTTGTCGATTCGGTAGCCTACGCCATTATTTTCGCTGGTAATGACTGCAAGGTCATCTTCATGGTTGCTTCCGTTAGAATATTCTTCTTTGCTCCATTGCGTTACATTTCTGTAATAAGCCATTCCCATGATTGGCGCCCAATTTCCATGACCAGCATAATAAGTTGTTCCAGCCTGTCCGTCATGGCTCAATCCTAATGTATGACCAAGTTCATGAGAGGCAATTTCACCCACTAACTTTCCGGATGTTCCTGAAGATAAAGTGAATACCCAACACGGCAAATCTGACATAGATGAAAAACAATTAATTAAAGATATTCCTGTACCTCCTGGTAATGCCGTGTCGGTAGGTGTAATTACACATCTTCGTCTTTTATTTTGAGGATATTGGTTGAAAACTGCTTCATTTGTCGTAATATTTATATTAAATGGTCTAAAATCTTCCGCAACAAGTTCCCAAGCTTCTAAAATCTCATTGTCATTCATGCCGGAAGGTAAGGCTACAATGGGATTTCCGCTATTCCAGCCACTGCCTGCGGGAACTGTATGCCCGTCAAAATCAAGCAAAAGACATCCAGCGGCTCCCGGAAGGCTTTGCAAATACATAATATCACTTAAAACAGTTGATGTAGCTTTAGCCAATTTCTGTTTTGGAGGCTTAGGAAAATCTAGACAGATTAATTTATTAATGTCAATATTTTTTATGAAAGCATTAGATTGGTTATCAGAATAATATAGATAAGCTTTTTTGCTTTTTAAAAGAATAATTCTTCCCTCTAGCTTATTGTTTTTTATATTAATACTAAAACTTCCGTTGGGCTCATCAATAATGTTTCCTTCAATATGTAGTGATTGATCATCATTTTTTTTGCTATAATTAATAATAGACGGTAGAAAATGATTATCAGAAATATCTAGATTAATGACATTCTTGCTGTTATCTGATTGCACGATCATGCGTTGTAAAAATTCATCAGTTTTTCCTAATGAATAGATTTCTTCATTACTCTGGGCGTAAATGCTCGAAAAAGCAAATAGTAAGATAGCAATAAACGCCTTCACTTTTAAAAATTCATTTTTTTTCATCGTATTTATTTTAGGTTAAAAATTTTTAATTGTTTTTTTATTTAATTTCATTAATTCATTATTTTTCAATGAAGTTATGATGATATTTTCCATTACCGAAATAGCGCAAATTGGGATGGTTGTTAATTTTTTAGCCTAAAAAGATGATACTTAATAGTTTGACTTATGATATTGATTTAGTGTTATTTAGTTATAGATAATTTGATAATAGGTGGATTGATTTGATTTAAATATGATCGTTCTTTTTAATATTTGAATTATTTTTGTAGTATGATTTCCAAACAGACCATTGATAAGATATTCTCAACAATCCGTGTAGAGGAGATTGTGGGCGAATATGTGCAATTGAAAAGGGCAGGGTCTAATTACAAAGGGCTCAGTCCGTTTCATGATGAAAAGACACCGAGTTTTGTAGTTTCTGCAGCCAAACAAATTTGGAAAGATTTCTCAACCGGAAAAGGAGGAACCGCGATTTCTTTTTTAATGGAAATTGAAAATTTCACTTATCCCGAGGCACTTCGCCACGCCGCAAAAAAATACGGAATAGAGATCGAAGAAGATCAGCGCGAGTTTTCCGAAGAAGCCAAAAATGCTCAGTCGGAGAGAGATATTCTGTATAAAATTCACGAAGTTGCCAATGATTATTATCAAAATTTTCTTTGGGAAGTTGAAGAAGGTAAGGCGATTGGCTTATCTTATTTTAAAGAGCGTGAATTAAGAGATGACATCATCAAAAAATTCCAGCTGGGATATTCTCCTGAAAAGAAAAATGCTTTTACAGAATTTGCAATCGATAAAGGCTATTCAAAAGAAATTCTTGAGAAATCCGGACTTTCTATTTTTCCTGAAAATGCTCCGAACGGAATCGACCGTTTTCGTGAAAGAGTAATTTTCCCGATTCACAGTTTTTCGGGAAGAGTGCTTGGTTTTGGAGCCAGAATTCTGAAAAATAATGTTAAAACTGCCAAATATCTCAACTCTCCGGAAACAGAAATTTATCACAAGTCGAATGTTCTTTATGGTTTAAATCAAAGCAAACAGGCGATCTCAAGAAAAAATGTTTGTCTTTTGGTAGAAGGATATATGGATGTGATCTCGCTTCACATGTCGGGAATCGAAAATGTGGTGGCGAGTTCCGGAACTTCTTTAACGACGGAGCAAATCAAGCTTATTAAAAGGCTTACGGAAAACGTAACGATTCTTTTTGATGGTGATAATGCCGGAATTAAAGCCAGTTTCCGAAGTATTGATATGTTGCTGACGGAAGGAATGAACATTCGTGTTCTTCTGTTTCCTGACGGCGATGATCCCGACTCTTTTGCCCGAAAACATCCGCAGGAATATGTGGAAAAATTCATCGAAAATGAGGCTTTGGATTTTATCGATTTTAAGGCTGAAATTCTCTTAAAAGAAGTTGGCAACGATCCGATAAAAAAAGCAGAAGCGATCCGTGATATTGTAAAATCGGTAGGTTTCGTACAGAATGCTTTAAAAAGAGAGGTTTATTTAAAAGAAGTTTCGAATAAATTCGGCTTGTCTGAGCAAAGTTTGTTTAATGAACTTGATGTTCAAAGACAGGTTACTCAAAATCAGAATCAGCATGTTCAGCAACAAAAAGAACAGGCGGTAGCTCCTCCAAAAATGGAAATTGTTCCGTTGGATGAAGAAAAAAATGATCCTTTTTTGTTTGAAGTCCTTTTCATGGAAAATAAACTGGTAGATCATATGCTGATGTTTGGAGATATTGTTTTGAAGCGAAAAGATGATCAAAATGGTGAATATCAGATTACCGTAATTGAAGAAATTTTGCATCATTTTGAGGAAGAGCAGTATCAGTTTTTGGTAAAAGGAAATGAAATTATCATCAATCAGGTTCGTGAAGGTATTCAGAATGATGAATTAAGAAGCGGAAATTTCTTCGTGTCTTTTATGGATGAGGAAATTACGACAAAGGTTGTTGATGCTTTAATTCCTTTGGATGATCTTGAAAACTGGGCTTCCCGAAATATTTATCCACCAAATTATGGTGATAAAATTGGTGAGCAGGTAAAAGGTGATGTATTGCTGCATAAATATCGATATATTGATTATTTAATTACAGAAACCGCAAAACAGCTTGACGGAGCCGATGAAACGCAATATTATGATTTGATTAAAAAGATCACTTTGCTGAAACAGGCTTCGATTCAATTGAGTAATATTATCGAATATTCTCCGATTAAAGGAATTTATGTCAACAGAAAACGCTAGTTTTAATCATAGAAATGTTTATATTTATCGTATTAAACTGACAAAAAGTCCTATAAAATTTTAGGAATAAAAGTTGTAATTTAAACAACAGTAAAAATTTAAAATAATACCAATAGAAATATGGACATTAAAAAAGAATTTAGAGATTTCTCTACAAAACATTTAGGAAACAGCGGTTTGGCAACCGATCAGTATATGGGAATGTATGGCCCAACGAATCTTACCCCGTACATCATGGAAGAAAGAAGAATGAACGTTGCTCAAATGGACGTTTTCTCTCGTTTGATGATGGACAGAATTATTTTCTTGGGAACAGGAATCGACGATCAGGTGGCTAATATCGTGACGGCTCAGCTTCTATTCTTAGAAAGTGCTGATCCTTCAAAAGACATCCAAATTTATATCAACTCTCCTGGTGGTAGCGTTTACGCTGGTTTAGGGATCTACGACACGATGCAGATCATTAAGCCTGATGTTGCAACTATCTGTACAGGTATTGCAGCTTCTATGGGTGCTGTTTTATTGGTAGCTGGAGAAAAAGGTAAGCGTTCAGCTTTGAAACATTCAAGAGTGATGATTCACCAGCCTTCAGGAGGTGCACAAGGGGTGGCTTCTGATATGGAGATCAACTTGAGAGAGATGTTGAAACTGAAAAAAGAATTGTATGACATTATTTCTGACCATTCAGGACAAACGTACGAGTGGGTAGAAAAAGCGTCTGACAGAGATTATTGGATGACATCTACTGAAGCAAAAGACTTCGGAATGGTAGATGAGGTTTTACAGAGATCAAAAGAGAAATAGTTGTTTTTCTTTTAAAGAATATTTCAGAAACGCATCAATTGGTATTGGTGCGTTTTTTTTGATTCCAAGTCTTGAATTTTCATTTCTTTTATTACAAAACAAAAGAAAATTAATATTCTATTCAAGATCAGTTTACAATCAATAGTTACTTTCGCTGCCAATAAAAGTAACTATGAAAAGAATCTTATTACCTCTTGTTTTCTTACTGACAGTGGCTTCATGTAAAGATGATGACATTGCTAATCAAGACATCAATTATTCTAAACTTCCACAGGAATTTCCTTTTTCAACATTGACCACGATAAACGGAGTAAATGTTATCAACGGAGGTTTCGGTTCGGGAGCCGCAGCGCATCCTACCAGAAACGGAGAGTTTTACGCCATTACAGATCGTGGTCCCAATACTGCATATTTAAACGGAATAAAATTCCTTGTTCCTGACTTTACCCCTACAATTTTACATTTTAAAATTAATGCGGAAGGAAATATTGAAGTCATTAAATATATCAAGCTCAAAAATCCGTCCGGGCAGCCAATTACAGGTCTTCCAAATCCTGTGGGAATGGGAAGTACAGGAGAAATTGCCTATGGAGCCAACGGAAATCTGTTGGGAACTGATACTTACGGATTAGACAGTGAAAGTATTGTAGCAGCGGCAGACGGAACATTTTGGGTGTCTGATGAATATGGTCCGCACATCGTTCATTACAGTGCAGAGGGTATTGAGATGGAAAGAATCAGCCCGATTGGAGTAAATACCGGAACGAGAAAGCTTCCTGCTGTTTTTGCTAAAAGAAGACCCAACCGTGGAATGGAAGGAATGTGTATGACTCCGGATGGAAAAATGTTGGTAGGCACCATGCAGTCCATGATGTATGTTCCGACAAAAGCTTTGGCCACGAATACTACCTTAACAAGAATTGTCACTTTTGATTTAGCAACAGGGCAAACCAAACAATATTTATATAAGCAGGATGGCGGCGCTTCAGACTCTGTTTGTGATATAACGCCTATTAGCAATACGGAATTTTTAGTGATCGAAAGAGACGGAAATTTTGGCTCTGTTGGCGGGGTGAAGAAAGTGTATAGAATTAATTTAAATGGTGCTTCTGATGTAACCGGAACAGATTTGGCCGCTGTGGACGGAATGAAAATCAACGGGAAAACTTTGGAGCAGTCGACTTGGGATGAAATCAATACCGCGGGACTGAAACCTGTAACAAAAACTCTGGCAGTTGATCTGGTGGCTAAATTGGGCTACGAACATGATAAATTCGAAGGAATTGTATATTTAGGAAATAATAAGCTGGCGATTTTCAATGATGATGATTTTGGCGTGGTAGATGACGGTAACGGAAATCCGAAAACAAAAATTCTTCCTAAAACAGGAAAACAGGATAAAGGAACGATGTATATTGTAGATATTCAGTAAATAATTAAAGAAAATATTTAAACAGTTGCATTATAAATTCAATAAAAACCTCATTCAGAAATATGCTGAATGAGGTGTTATTTTTAAGACTTAAGAAAGTTCATCAATTATATCAACATATTCCGGGAAAGTATGCTTCAACTCATCCAAAAATACCTTTCTTTCGTTGTCATCTGCTGGTAAAGGAGTGCTGCAACCTTCATAAAAAGCCGGTGCTAAGCTGCAACTGCTTAGATTAAAATCTTTATTTACGACTTTGGCGCCAAACCATGTATTTTTAGGAACTATAATTTGTAGCTTTTCGCCTTTAGAAATATTCTTACCTAAAGTCTTAACGGTTGCCGTCTTTTTCACCAAATCGAAAATATAAATTTGTAAGGCAGAACCTTCATGAAAAAACCATTGTTCATCCATCGCAAGTTTGTGCAATTTCAACTTCGGAAGATTATCTATCAAAATAAAATTCAAAGAATAAGTACTGTCTTTATCGGTCTGATGACTGCCGTCAATGCCAAAATATCCTACACGATCTACCAATTTTAGATCTAATTCTTCAATCCAAGATTCTTTGGTCTTTTGTAAAGAGAAATTAACGGTTGTGCCTAGAATTTCAGATTTGTCGGTGGTACATCGCCACAGTCCTTTTTGTGTAAGAATAGGCTGTTGAGAGCCGTTGGGTAATTCTATTACTTCACGATGATTTAATAACGGGATGCCAGATTTTCGTACCGCTTCATCATCTTTTACATGATCTTCTCTGTCATCAATTGTTCCTACAATTTCCGAGACAGAACTTCCTACGAGTTTTGCAAAATTTTCGTTGCAAAATACAAATCGGGAATCAACATCTTTGATGCAAGTATAGACCCCATCCATATTTTCTACAGATTGCAAGTCTAAACTTACTTCTAATAGTTTAACAGTTTCGTTAGTATCCATCATGATTAAAATTTAGATTGATCAATTAATTCAAGAATAGCTGTAGATTCTGTGTTTTCAGAAACGGGCTGTTTCTTTTCTTGAGCGTTAGCTGCAATTCGTTTATCAGCTAATTGTAAAGCCATTGCCGTCATGGTTAAAGTAGGATTCCAAGCACCGCTTTGTGCCCATAATGAAGCTCCCGTTATGAATAAATTAGATACAGGCTTACCTTGATTGATGAGTTGGTACTCTAAATTTACGACAGCCTCAATTTTTTTATGATCACTATCAAAATTATTGTTTTCAATAGGCAACGTAGAACCTTCGTGTACCATTGCCGGAACATGAGGATATCTTGTGCGCTCTGCTTTTTTCACCCATGAGTTTTGGATTCCATAACGCTCAGGTAAATAATCTGTACCACTTACATGACATTCTTGATAATAGTTCAAATCACTATACCAATATTCAGGATCATCAAATAAATAATCAAGAATATCATAGGTCGTTTTACCCATGTCATCCCATGTTTTTTTATCTTTCAGGCTAGGATTACATCTTAGTAAACTTCCTGTAGTCGCATCAGAATCTCTATTAGCTTTAAAAGATGCATCTTCATTATGAATATCTAATTCACCTAAAATAGCACATACTAATATGACATGATTTTCTGAACCTTTCAATTGCTCCGGAGAAGCAGTAGACACTACATCAGGCATATAGCGCATTGCCAGTTCCTGATTTTTAGCCGGATTCGGATCATGAATAATTGATAATTGAATGTGAAACTGCTGACCGTTTTCTGCAAAGAAAGGCAGATAAATCGCTCCCATCTGCAAATTTCCATTTTCTGTTAGCGTTTTTATTTTATCTTTCTTCACTCTTGCTGTAATAGCAGAAATTGTATGGGCTGTAAAATGCTTTCCTGCCGATTCATGATTGAATGATTTCTGAATTAACGTTGCAGGTGGCATGGCTCCCGTTGCTAATATCAATTCTGCGTTATTCAATGCGATGGTTCCTCTTGATGTTAATAATCCATAAGCTTGATTATTTTCATTCAAAATCTCTTCTACAACACATTCTGTAAGAATATGCAATCTGTTGGGGTACATATTATTGCCTTCTTTTCTTCTTTTTTCGGTCTCAGAATCTACATTTTTGGTCGGAAACGCCGTGCTGTCTACCAAGTTAAGAATAGCTGTTGGAGTTGAAAATTTATTAAAATCAATCCCTTTATTTTCACCATCACCACAAGCCAACGATGCATATTCTACCTTCATGAGTTGCGCACGTGTTTCACTTTTAGAATTAAAATCGTCTTTGTTTTTATCAAATAGATCATGAATAATATCTTGCAATGTTCCATATTCTGGTAATCGTAATTGGTCTAAATTATTTTCCAGTCCCAATTTTTTTAAATTCTTAGAGAAAGGCAATGCATTGGATTTATGAACATGCAATAATTTGATCGCATCATCAAAGTAAGAGGCCTCCCCATTTTTTTGCGTTAAAGACTCAAATAGTACTGGCGACCACTTCTCGGCTTGTGCTTTTTCGGGTTGAGGGCACCATGCGCTCCACAAGAAGCTTCTGCCTCCAAAATAAGGTAACATTCCATGCTGGGTTACACGATAAGGCGCTTTTTCCAGCATGGTAGACTGAGACAAACTCCAAGGAAAAGTTTCAGAAATTGGACCTACCAATTTTTTATAGCTCGCTCCTAAATTCTGAAAATGTGTTGGTAATAAGAAACCTCCGCGTTCCACCATAAGAATTTTGGCTTCTTTGTCTTTTTCTAAAATTCTTTTAGCAAAGGCATATCCGCAGAAGCCTGAGCCAATAATTATATAGTCATAAGAATTATTTTCTTTTGCTTCTTTCCACTGACCGTCGGTTAAGAAATAAGCATGATTCATGATGTCCTGAATGTCAGGTCGCTGAGGTCCCGGAGTTGGATATCCGTTTCCAAGATTTTTTGATGATGCAAAATTTGCCATAGTTTTTAGTTTATTTGATGGTTTTTATTAGGTTTAAATTTTTCTGAAATATTTATAGAATAAATAATGACTTCGTGATGAATGTAATTTTAAGAATCTTTGATGTTTACTGATAATCATTTATTTAATAATTAAAAGAAGCTCGAAACGTAATATTTCTTATTGTTCTTTTACTTTCACTATCTTCGAAGTAGAGGCGTAGTTTAGAATTGCTCTTTTGTAATAGAAAAGCTTTAATATGATGTTCATGGAATATTATTATTGTATAAAAGTAGCAAAACCGAAACGATATAAATTAAGTATTTATACGTAATCTGTGGTATCCGTATTTTGTATGAATAAGCTCAATAGCCCAATGCTACAAAGAATTTAATGAGTTTTTCAGGGTAATTTTAAATTAGTTTTTTGTGTAAAAATAAAAAAATAACGCACCCAAAAGATGCGTTATTATATATTCAAAGAAAATTATTCTTAATTAAATCCTTCGATAATCTTAGAGAAATCTTCTACTTTCAAAGCTGCTCCGCCAATTAAACCTCCGTCGATATCAGGTTGAGAGAAAATTTCTTTAGCATTATCCGGTTTTACAGAACCTCCGTAAAGGATAGAAATCTCATCAGCAACTTCCTGACCGTATTTTGCAGCAATAATACTTCTGATATAAGCGTGGATTTCCTGAGCCTGTTCCGGAGTTGCCGTTTCGCCTGTTCCGATAGCCCAAACTGGTTCGTAAGCGATCACTACTTTTTTAATTTCTTCCGCAGAAAGCGTGAAAAGGGCAACTTCTGTTTGATTTTTAACCACTTCAAAATGCTGTCCAGCTTTTCTTTGCTCTAAAGTTTCACCGTTGCAATACACCGGGATTAAACCTTTATCTAAAGCCAATTTCACTTTTCTGTTGCAGTGAGAATCTGTTTCTCCGTGGTATTGTCTTCTTTCAGAATGTCCGATTAAAGAACCTGTTGCGTCAATTGATTCCAGCATGTCTACAGAAATTTCTCCTGTATACGCTCCGCTTACGTGCTCGCTGATGTCCTGAGCAAAAACTCCGATCTCATCATTCTCGAAAACATCTTTTGCCATCATTAAATATAAAGTAGGAGGGGCGATCCAAACTTCGCAGTTGGTTGCGTTATTGTTTTTATAATCCTGTAACTGAGTCATTAATTGTTGAGCATCAATCACATTTTTGTTCATTTTCCAGTTTCCTGCAACGATCTTTCTTCTCATAATTCTTATATTATCTATTTTTTTGTTTAATCTTCTTCTATTTTAGTATCAATAAATGTGTAGGTATTATCTTTTTTACCCATCAGTTCAATAGATTGAAACTTAACATCACCACTCCCTAAAATTTCATAACTATATACATCTATCACCTTATCAAAATTGTGAAGTTCATAATATTTGCCATTGCTTGTCCACCATTTACCATTCTCCGTTTCTTGCTGTACGTCTCCATTCTCATCGATAGCCACAAACATCAAAATACTCTTTCCTCCCTCTAATCGGCAAGAAACCCAATATTTAGAAAGTCCATCAATCTGCTGATTTTTTTCGGACCCTTTATAGCAACCCACCATTTTAGGGTCATATTCTCTTTTTTGAGCTGTTATCCCAATTCCTATTATTAGGAGTGCTAGTACTAATAGATTTTCATAGTTTTTATTTTGTGATTCCTTCCAGTTTAAACATAAAAGCATACACCAACGCAGTATCTTTCAGATAATCAAATCTTCCTGAAGCACCGCCATGCCCGTAAGCCATATCAGTTTTTAGCAATAAAACGTTGTTATCGGTTTTCATATCTCTCAATTTTGCCACCCATTTTGCAGGCTCAAAATACTGTACCTGAGAATCGTGTAAACCGGTTGTTACTAAAATATTAGGGTAGTTTTTCTTTTCAATATTTTCGTAAGGAGAATAAGATTTCATGTAGAGATAAGCCTCTTTATTGTTTGGATTTCCCCATTCATCGTATTCATTGGTTGTTAACGGAATCGTTTCATCTAGCATGGTGTTCACAACATCTACAAACGGAACCTGAGCAATCGCTCCATGCCATAAGTTCGGGCTCATATTCACTATGGCTCCCATCAAAAGACCTCCTGCACTACCGCCTTGAGCATATAAATGTTTCGGTGAAGTATATTTTTCTTTAACTAAATATTCTCCGGCATCGATGAAATCGGTAAAAGTATTCTTCTTTTTCATCATTTTACCGTCTTCATACCATTGTCTTCCCATTTCCTGACCTCCGCGGATGTGTGCAATGGCATATGCAAAACCTCTGTCGAGAAGGCTCAGTCTTGTGCTGCTGAACGTTGCATCCATAGAACTTCCGTAAGAACCGTAAGCATAGAGCAGAAGCGGATTGTTCCCATCTTTTTTATATCCTTTTTTATAAACTATGGAAATCGGGATTTTTGTTCCGTCTTTTGCGGTGGCAAAAAGTCTTTCCGTTATATAATTTTCTTTATTATAACCACCTAAAACTTCCTGTTGCTTTAATAAAGTTCTTTTTCCTGTTTTTAAATTCTGTTCGAATTGTGAACTTGGTGTGATCATCGAAGTATATCCAAAACGGAAATTATCCGTATTATATTCCGGATTCCCTGAAGGATAAACCGTGTAGGCAGCTTCATCAAATTTCAGAAATTCTTTTTTACCCGTTTTTCTGTCATAGATCACCAATTGTGAAAGTCCGTTTTGTCTTTCGCTGAATACCAGATAATTTTTAAACTCACTGATCCCTTCCATCAAAACTTCTTTTCTGTGCGGAATAAAATCTTTCCAGTTTTCAACGCTGGTTTTATCCAAAGGTGTTTCCATCACTTTGAAATTAAGCGCGTCTTTATTGGTAGTGATTAAAAATTTATCTTCAAGAGGCGTTACATCATACAGAACATCCTTCATTCTCGGTTGGAAAACTTTGAATGTTCCATTCGGTTCATCAGCTTTCAGATACCTTGTTTCGGATGAAGTCGTGGCTCCGGAATAAATCATAATGAATTTTTCATTCTTAGATTTTCCAACGCCGATATAATTAGATTTATCTTTTTCCTCATAAACCATCACATCTTTAGAAGCATCTGTTCCCAAAGTATGTCTGAAAATTTTCTCCGTAAGAAGTGTTTCAGGATTTTTTCCGGTGTAGAAAATGGTTTTATTATCATTCGCCCACGTTGCAGAACCTGTGGTATTTTTAATACCCAATTCCGTAGTTTTTCCGGTCGAAAGATCTTTTAAAAATAGTCGATATTGTCTTCTCGAAACATCATCAACCCCATAAATCATCTTCATATTATCCGGACTGATGCTGAAACCCGAAGCCGAATAATACGCATGACCTTCTGCCAGTTGGTCAACATCCAGAAGAATTTCTTCAGGCGCAGTAAGGCTGGCTTTTTTTCTGCAATATTTAAAATACTGTTTGCCGGTTTCAGTTCTGGTGTAATAATAATAGCCGTTTTTGAAAAGCGGAACCGACTCATCTTTCTCCTTAATTCTGGCTTTCATTTCCTGGAAAAGCTTTTCTCTGAAAGGTTCTGTATCTTTCATCATGCCTTCCCAATAGGTATTTTCAGCCTTCAGATAATCCACCACTTTGGTTGAATCCTTTGCTTTTTTAAAATAATCGATCATCCAGTAATAAGGATCGTTTACTTTATCACCGTGAATATCTCTGATATGTTCCTGCTTTTCAGCAATCGGAGCTTTTAAATCGGGGAATTTTTGAGACTGAAATGTAGCTGCACTCATTACGAATAGGGTTAAATAAAGCTTTTTCATGGTTTTAATGTTTTTTAGCTTAGTTCAAATGCCAAAGATTCTTCAGAAGCGTGTAGAAAGTATGCTCTTCGTCCGTCACCTTATTGTCTGCTTTGATTAAAGATTTAGCAAACTGCACAAACTTCACTCTTTCATCCTCTGTAGAATCATCTTGGAAGCAACGTGCATGGAATTCAAAATGATCTTTCCATTCTTCAGGCTGCAATAAAGCAAGGGTTTCCAATTCATTATCCAGATTCATTCTGAAAGGAAATTCATCCGCCAGATATTGCTGAATAAGCATTCCTTCTTCCGGTGCAAAATCACCGTCTACAGATGAAAGGATCATTAATAAGTGATAACCGGCAATTGATTTATTTGATTTTTGCATTGTATTATGTTAGTTGTTTGTTAATTTTTGGTTGATGGTTTCTAGTTTCTTGTGGCTGGCTGTTTGTAGTTTGAGTAGTCGTTTTAAAATTCACAATTGACCATTCATAATTGATTATAGACCATTCAACATTCGTTATTTTACATAGTCTTTCGCAGGCGTTTTCTCTACGATTTTTCCGTTTTCTAAGATCAGAACGAAAGGATTGCTTCTTGCAATTGTTTTAATGGCAGTCGCATCCATCATTGCATTTTTGATGGTTTTGAATGTATTATGATCTGTTGAAACTCCATAGATAATATTAGCCTTTTGTCCTTTCACTTTTGCTTCAATTTGTGCTAAAAGCTCTGGAGAAACTTCTTTTGGATGATAAGAGAAAACCAAAATAGCTTTCGGAGCTTTAATGATCTCATCCGTAAGGTCAATTCCTGTAAGATCTTCGATCTTAAATTTCACGATCTCAGATTTGTAGCCTTCTTTTACTAAAACAGATTCATTCTTTCCGTCTTCAATTTTCCACGGCGAACCTTCAGCCCAGTATTTTGTTTCTTTGATATAATCATCCTGATTTACCTTTAAAACTTCTCCTGTCTTCGTATTTTTAAGAGAGTAAAAAGTTTTGTATTCTGAAGGATTTTTAGCAATTTTTTCTTTTTCAGTTTTTAAATTGGTTCCCAATTTATAATCACGGAAATCAATGATCGGTTCCTGAATAATTCCATGCGCCATAATATAGATCATCGCTAAAGAAAATATTCCCAACAAGATATATTTAGGCTTATTCGAAGCTTCTTTTTTGCTGCTGAATGTATAAGCATCTTTTTTCTTAAAGTCTTTTCTATAAAAGATGAAAACAACAATTAATCCCACCAAAAGCACAACATCTTTAATGAAACTTTGCCAAGGCGTAAATTTGATTGCATCTCCAAAACATCCGCAATCGGTCACTACATTAAAATAGGCCGAGTAAAACGTAAGGAAACCAAAGAAAATGCACAACGCAATTAATGCTGAAAGAGTGAATTTCAGTTTCAATTTTAACAGAAGCATAAAGCCTAAAAGCAGTTCCAGAACCACTACGATAATTGAAAACAGTAAGGCAAATTTTTCCAGAAACGGCATATTGAAAACGGCAGGGGAGAAGTATTCCTCCATTTTGAATGAAAAACCTACCAGATCCACCGCTTTTACAAAGCCTGAAAGGATGAATATAACGGCAATAATGAAACGTAATAAACCTTTGATCATGTTAAATAGTTTTTGGTTCGAAATTTTTTTCTTGTTCGGAGAATTTTATCAGGCAGAAAACTGCATAGTTCAGCATATCGAAATAGTTGGCATCTAAACCTTCTGAAACGATGGTAACGCCTTGATTGTCTTCTATTTGTTTTGTTCTTAAAACTTTCTGATAGATGAGATCAGTGATCGAAGAAATTCTCATATCCCTCCAAGCTTCGCCATAATCATGATTTTTTCTTTCCATCAAAGCTTTTGCTTCGTGGGAATATTTATCGTAAAGCTTTAAAATTTCTTCTGTATTTTCGTTGAAATCGTTGGAAAAACCTTTCTCCAGCTGAATAAGTCCGATGATAGAGTAGTTCACAACAGCAACGAATTCGTCTTCTTCACTTTCATCTACCATTTTTTTATCGGTCATTTGTAAAGTGCGGATTCTGTTGACTTTAATATATATCTGATCCGTAATAGAACTTGGTCTTAAAACTCTCCAAGCGGCTCCGTAATCTTTCAGTTTTTTACCGAACAAATCGCGACACTGACCTATAATTTCCTCGAACTGTACTGATGTTTTTAGCATAAATTCTCTTAATCTTTCAAATATACAAAATAGGTTTTAGGTAGCAGGAATTAGGGATTAGTTTTTTGGAGTTTTCCGTTGGGAGTGTGGGAGAGTTTTAGATTTTTTGTGTAGGAGAGTGGGAGAGTTTTAGGGTTTGAGAGTATTAGAGTTTTTGTGTTTGAGCGTGGTGGAGTATTAGGGGGATATGTTTTAAATGTTTGAGGGAAAAAGAGTTTTTTTTTGAAGTAAATATTTTATTTCTTTTGCTTTAATTTTGTAGTATAAATTTTAAACCTATCATGTCCGACAATAAATCTTCTGAATCATCATCTCCAAAAATCTCAAACTCTCCAACTCTAAAACACTCTCACTCTAATACTCTCAAACCCTCCAACCCTCCCACACATTCCATCAACTGCAACGGAAAACTTATCGATTTATCCACTCCCAAAATCATGGGAATTTTGAACCTTACTCCGGATTCTTTTTCTGATGGCGGAAAATTTAATAATGAAAAAGCTGCGTTGCAACATGCTGAGCAACTATTGAAAGAAGGTGCAGAGATTATTGACATCGGTCCGCAATCTACACGTCCGAATGCTGAATTTTTAAGTGCAAAGGAAGAAATCAGACGAATGGGAAGTATAATTTCAAATATCAAAAAAGAATTTCCCGAAGCTTTAATTTCCATTGATACTTTTTATGCAGAAACGGTAAAATTCGGTTTCAATGAAGGAATGGATATCATCAACGATATTTCCGGCGGACATTATGACGAACAGATGTTTGATGAAGCGGCAGAAACCAAACTTCCTTATATCTTAATGCACGTTAATCCTTCTTACGAAACGATGCATGAAAAAGTGAAATTTGATGATATTACATTGGCTGTCAATCAATATTTTTCAAAAAAAACAGCCGAATTATTAGCAAAAGGAGTGAATGATATTATTCTGGATCCCGGTTTCGGTTTTGGAAAAACAGTAGAAGATCAGATGAAAATGATTGATGAAGTTCGATATTTAGGTTTTGGAAAATTTCCTTTGTTAATTGGGATTTCGCGAAAATCTTTTATTTATAAACCTTTAGGAAAATCTCCTTTGGATATTAATGAAGAAACGCAGAAACTTCATTTGAAAGTGTTGCAACAAGGCGCGAAAATTCTTCGTGTACATGATGTTGCAGAAGCAGCAGCTACACTGAAAATTTTTAATAATCTTTAAAAAAATAAATTTAATGACGGGAGAAAAAGACCTGAAAATATTATTACAATCTATGAAGCCTGAATTGAATGAAGGCGAATATGTATTTTGTACCGTAGAAAAGCTACCGGAAATAGAACTGAAGGAGATTGTTTGCTTTTTCAAGGAAAAGGAAGGTATCACGTTGATTATTAGAAAAGAATTGGCAGATCAGCTCAATCTTTCTTATGGGTTTATCGCTTCGTGGATTACCCTGAAGATCCATTCCTCTCTTGAAGCAGTTGGTCTTACGGCTGCTTTTTCAAAAGCGCTGACTTCAAAAAATATAAGCTGTAATGTGGTTGCAGGGTATTTTCATGAACATATTTTTGTTGCGACAAAAGATGCCGAAGCAGCAATGAAAGAACTTCACAGATTATCTGAAGAGGGAATCTGAGTGATATAGTTTACAAGAGTATCAGATTAAAACGAATTATTATAAAAATCGTGAAGAAGAAAAATTTTTTCACGATTTTTTTTATATAAATAATCAGTGAATAATACGGTGGTATGGGAAATTTGTAATGATATGTCTAATTAATTGAATATTAATTTTTATTTTATGTTAAAATAACGTTGTATCTGTATTTTATTTTTCTGTAACTTAGAAAGTGAAAAATCAATAAAAACAACTGTGACATGAAAAAACTACTATGTTTAATAACCCTCCTTCTATGGGGTCTTGTGCAGATTAATGCACAGCTAGAAACCGAAACAAAGGCGAAAAGAGAACGACAACGGATACCTAAAGTTGATGCTTCCGGGAACAAAGCACAGCTTAGTGAAGAATACAAACGGTTGAAAAATAAACCGATGGCAGCAGATACTTCAGATAGAATATTGACAATAAAGGGTTCTTACATCTGGTAGTATTCAACCCAATTTAGTTATCACTGCCTCTCACCGTGCGCAGTATAATGGCGGTACAGAACCGGAGAACTCTATGGAAGCAATAAAAGCTTTGCAGCTAGGCACAGCTGAAGCAAAAGCTGATATTGTAGAGCTGGATATTAAAAAATCTAAGGATGACAGTGTATATGTAATGCATGATGATTATTTACAACGAACGACTGATTTTTTGGATAAATTTCCAGGAGTGGGGCAGGGACGTGATACTTATGGTCATTATGATCATTATACTTGGGAACAAGTGAAAAGTCTTACACTTAAAAAAGCAGATTTCTCTTACACAGATAGTAGAGTCCCTCTCTTCAGAGATGTTTTGCGGTATATGAAAAATGAAACCTCATCTCTTATTAATTTAGATATTGGCGATATAAATGTTTTTCGGAAGGTTTGGGATATCGTACAGGAAGAAGATGCTTTTCATGTCTGTATTTTCAAAACTGCTAATTTACCGGTGAATGTATATTACAGCCAATATTTTAATCCTCTAAGTGCTGCCCAGAAAGATAAAGTTATTTTCTTTCCTATGATTACTATGAGTAATCCTAGTCATGAAGGAAACCCTATGAAAGCATATGAAGAGTGGGAAAATACTTGTACTGGAGGCGGCGTCAATAGATGTTTGGCAAAAGGCTATGAGCTGGGATATCGGGGAAATAGTGATGATAAGGATCTTTTACCCGTAGTTAAAGCCATCAGGGAAAAAAATAGAGTAAGGGTACACGTATTCAATACTTATCCTGATACCTATGAAGGTAGATATAAGGGAAATGAAAACATAGGCCAATGTTGTAATGATGCATATGATGCACGCGGAGACTGGAATTATCTTCTTGACCCCGAAAATACAGGAACTTATACCCAAGGGGTAAACGGATACATCATTACAGATGATCCTGAGACTCTTGCAGAAAATTTGAAATTAATTGGAAAAAGACCGGATTTACCAACACAAAAAAACTAAAATATGAGAAACTATAAATATTTTTTCACAATACTTATAGTACTGTTCTTTGCTGTAAACAGTACTGCTCAGGAAGTCTTTTTTAAAGATAATACACGAAAGTTAGAAATGATTGAATCTAGTTCACATACCAGTTATCCTATCTATTATCCTATGCAAGCAGGGAATTCTTTTTTAGATGATATTACACAACAAGGAGAACCTTTACAAGTACTTTCGGGAAATCTAGCTACGGCATCCGATAGATTTGGGAACAATGGACAGGCGCTTGGCATAAATGGTGATAACGGGTATGTTTTGGCTAAAGGATTAGGCTATATTGTTGGAGGAAGTTTTCAGTTCTCTTGTTGGTTTCGTTTTACCGATGAGGTTTATAACGGGAATAAGGAAGGAATACTTTTTAGCATAAGAGATAAGCAAAATAAAAACGCAAAGGCTTTATGTACAATAAAGAATAAGAAGATTACCATTTCTGTTTTACGGAACAAACTAGCAGGTGGTACAGTGATGGTGCCTGTTATCAGGATGGATGTTCCGGTAGAGAAAATGGAAGAAACCAATGGCTTTTTCTTTTTTGGGATGACTTTGGATAGAATAGATGGAAAAAGGACTAAATTGTTTATATCAAGACCAGGGGGGGTACTGTTCTCTAGATTTTATTATGTAGATCCCTTCGAGGGTATTAATTACGATGATAATGAATGTTGGATGATGGGAAAGTTACCTTCAGAACCATTTGTAAAAGCTGAAAGAATGGATGATCTTATTTATGATTCCTTTGTACGGTATCCTGTATGGAAACCAGAGTACATGCTCAACAATTTTTATATACAATCTCCATTATACGAAGGGGTTTCGTATGAGATTGCAGGCAATAGTCGTGGAAATATAGGGTATTTGGGCTTACAGAGCCAAGATAATTTTAGATACGCCGAAAAGATGGATCAGTATATCATTTTTGGAAGTAACCAAAGTGCCAGCCCTTTTGGATACAATCGTTTTATGATGATGAAACCTCTTGATGTCACTGGATTTCAGTTTCAGAATATGTTGGAGGGAGGAATTCTTCAAAGAACAAATTTAAGCAATTACATCTTTACAGGAAGATCAACTAATGATTCATATACATATGAACGAAATGTAGATAATCCTT
Source organism: Chryseobacterium sp. C39-AII1 (assembly GCF_039672645.1). Lineage (NCBI taxonomy): Bacteria > Pseudomonadati > Bacteroidota > Flavobacteriia > Flavobacteriales > Weeksellaceae > Chryseobacterium > Chryseobacterium sp. C39-AII1. Next base: position 25,538 of record NZ_JBDFPQ010000003.1, on the reverse strand, counting down.
ATTCGATGTTGGAGCCCCTTGCTGATCAGTTTAGGTTAAAACGGGTCGGAACACAGGGGTACCTTCAATCTTATAATACAGATGATAAAGAATGGTTAACATTTGCCAGCCCTCCTGCCGAAAAAGAAAGAGCTCTATTTGGCATCACAGCAGCATTTAAATTTGCGAGAGGTCCGGAGCGAAATTATAGCGGACCTGTACAGATATTTTCATATGAGAGAAATAATACTGTAAAATGGGGGCCAGAACTTAATACTCCAATAGGTTTTAAGAGCCAAAATCCGGAGTTTAATCAAGCACATTTTGATAGTGGAAAAGATGCTTATAAAATTCTTACATATAAAGCACCGGAGGCAAATAATTATGTTGGAAGAGCAGAGGATAGATGTTTGATGCAAGGAGATGCTTCTTACTTAAATATGCTCGAGAATCCTACTTATGCAGATGTCTGTAAGTTTGATTTATTGTATTTTAAAGATGATGCAAACGGCAAACCCATGTATATCATACGAAATGTGAGTGGAGATAGAATAAGATCTTATCCTAAGAGTTTAACACGATTTACTTGGGATCCCCAAAGATATGAATATGTAGGGACAGAATTTAGCGGTCTGGATAATTCTGAAGGTACTATAAGTCCTACAAAACTCTGGACAATAAAACCTCAAATTAAATAACTCAACCTTCCCGCTGTCTCCACGGCGGGATTTTTCATTTCTAAAGAAAAATATTCATTCAATACAAATATTTATTACATTCGTATATCTTTTTACATCCTCACTTTCAGAAGGATTAAAAAAACACAAACAATAATTTTAATTTTTAAAACAGAAAAAAAATGCCGATTACCAATTTAAACAATGTGCACCTTTCGAACGATCAGGTTGAGACTGCTAAAAACGCACTGTCTCTATTAGAATCATCACTACAGGAAATCAATATCAACCTCTCTGCCGACGATCGCCAGAAGTATGGGAGTATTAATGAGCAGAATAAGCTCTTCGTGAATAAAGTATATGATTTTCATAGAAATCAACCCGAGCTGGAAGCTTCGGAAGTAGACTGGTCAGAGTATGAAAGAGATTTTATCTCGCGCCAAAACTACGAAAACCTTATCGCAAGACTAGAAAGCCTGACCACAAAGCTGAAGAACGCAAAAATTCTTCATGATTTTGATAACTATCAGGCGGCGCTTACAGATTATGCCTTCACAGCCTACAAAGCAGGAACCGCAGCATCGGGCTACGAAATCAAGCAAAACGAACTGAAACAGTTTTTTGCTCCTGTTGCTAAAATGCCTTCAAAACCGAGTGAAGGTATAAACAAATAAGGAGAGAAAACAATCGATCGTTCTACAGACTCACGATAAACAAAGCTCAGAACAGCAATCTCGATGTTTCCAACCTCAACAAAGAAGTCCGCGACCCCTGTCACGGACTTTTTTACTGCGAATTTTGGGTTGCTAAACTCCGTTGATGCGGTTTAAAAGTCCCTTTTCGAGGTTCTTCACTGCGTAGTCGGACTTTATAATGGCGCTGTTGAGGTTCTTCAACTCCACGTTTGGGGTTTCAGAATGGTCTGTCGGGGTTCCGGAGTGGTCGCACGGTATTTCAGACCTCGAAATCGGGGTTAGGGAACCCCGAAATCTACCCTCAGAACCCCAATCCCGCACTTCAAAACCCCATTATCATATTTCGAAACCCCCACCATCGGGGTCTGCCAACCCCGATCTACCATTTCAGAACCTCGTTGTATCATTCCGGAACGGGGAGAGTGGGTTTTTTGGGTATTAGTAAAATGCTTCGACTGCTTTGCGCTCAGCATGACATCCCTAGAGAAATGCTGTTGATTATAAACCCTTAATCATTAACCATAAAAAAAGCTTCGCTACATTCAACAAACTAAAAGTTATATTAAATATAGCGAAGCATTATATGATAGAAAGCTTAGTTATAAAGCTCAAGCCTTAAAACCCTCCGACTCTCAAATTCTCCAACTCAAAAATCCAACTCAAATTACCTTTCTAGTGTAAAATTAGAGATTACTTTCGGGCGTTCTGTTTCGTTGGCTACTTTCCATGACGTGCGGTACATCCATTCCGTCATTTTGTAAAGCTTTTTATAATTGATATTTTCAGATTCGTCTTGCGGTGTATGATATTGGTCGTGCAAAACACTTGTGAAAAACACCGCAGGAATTCCTGCTTTTGCATACGGAAGATGGTCACTTCGGAAGTAGAAATATTCAGCATGTTTCGGCGAATCCCAATCTTTCAGATAGGTGAATTTCGTGCTTTCGTCGTTCGCATCCTCTGCCATTTTCACCAACTCTTCAGAGTTTTTATGCGGAGCATTTCCTCCTAATAAAGCGGCTTCGTTGTTATCATTTCTTCCGATCATATCGCCATTCAGAACGGCAACAATACTTTCTTTCGGAACTACAGGATGCGCTGCATGCCATCTTGAACCTAAAAGACCTCTTTCTTCAGCACCGTGAAACACAAACAGAACACTGCGTTTTCCCGGCTGTTTTTTATACGCTCTCGCCATTGCCAACATTGCTACGCAAGTACTTGCGTTATCGTCTGCTCCGTTATAAATGGTATCATTTTTCACAGGATGTCTGATGCCATCGTGATCCTGGTGACCGCTTAGCAGCACATATTCGTTTTTCAGTTTTGGATCTGTACCGTCAATTTTCCCGATTACGTTTACTGACGGATATTTATAAGTTTCCGTAATAAGATTTAATGAAACTTTAGGATTATTCTTTACCCAGTTTGCATTTTCTCTCTTAATCCATAAAATCGGAATATTATTCGTTACTTTTTGTCTTAAACCTTCTCCGCCGTAAGCTCCTCTTGTCATTTGCGGAAGTACTTCAACCCAGCTTTTATCGGAAGTATCGTCTGTAATGAAAATAATACCTTTAGCTCCCAATTCGAAAGCTTTGTTGTAATATTTCGTTCTTACAAACCCCGGATATCTTCTTACGAAAAGCGTCATATCTTTTTCGATATTTTTATCGGAAGCGTTTATCGCAAGTATTTTTCCTTTGATGTTTAGTTTTGAAAGATCATCCGGTTCAGCATTTCCTGCGTATACAATTTCTGTATCGATATTCGCATTTACAGGTTCTGCCACCAAAAAGTCTTTCCAGATTTTTAACTGTTGATCTCCCAATTTTAATGTACTTTGCGGCACCACCTGATGTCTGTACATATCAAAAAACTGGAAGAAAGTTCCGTTGTCCCCCGCGGGTTTCATTCCTGCTTCTTTCGCTTTGTCGGCCAACCACATCGATACCTTTAGTTCGTCTAAAGTTCCTGCTTCACGTCCCCAAAACTGGTCGGCAGCCATTTCGTACATATCTTTTCTAAGATCTGTCTCTTTGATTGCCGAAACCAATGGTTTTTTGTAGTTTTGTGCGTTGCCGACACTGAAAATCAGTACACTCAGTATTGATAATAAATAGTTTCTGTTCATAGCCTCTTCATTTAATTTAAATTCATCAATTTATCAGAGAATTGTTTTGAAAATTCTGCGCGGTCTTCTTCAAGCTTTTCCGGCGTAGAAGGCAAAATGTAGTTGAAAAGTATTTTGTCTTCGTTGTCTAAAAAGATGATCTCCTTTTCATTTCCGTCCATCATTTGGGCAAAAATCTCCCACATCGAGGTATCTTTTAATTTTAATAATTCAAAAAACTGATCTGCTTTTATTTCTATTCTCTGCATGATTAAAAATCTAATAATTTTAATTTAAACTGAATGGCAAAATTTTGCTTAAAATTCGGTGTAGTGTAATACCCAACTCTATAAAATAATCCTAAATTGAAATAGCTTGAAAGGAAATTATTCCACTCCAAACCAACTTCCTGATACAAATGATCGAGCTTTCGGAATCTGAAATCATGATATTCCGGATGCTTCATATCTCCGATGGTTCCTCTTAATACGAAATCGAAACTTGAAACATTCTGCCCAAAACTTTTGAAATATACCGGAAGCTTATGCGTAAGATAATAGGCTACAAATTTATCATTATAATATTTACCGCCTTCCAATGTGGCAAAACCAAGGTAAGACGTAAGGTTGAAGTTGAAATCTTTTCGTGGGGAAGCCAACCCGTTCATCGTGAAATTTTTCCAGATCGGAGCTTCACCTAACATAATTCCGCCATACAATCTGAAACCTGTGGTTCCCAATTTTGTTTTAAAATTATGAAGGAAAAGCATATCGAAACGAGTATAATCAAAATCTCCACCGAACATTTTATAACTCTGTTCGTAATTAAGATATATTTCAGGAAATTTTTGATCGATCAGCGATTTTCCCTGTGGCGTCATGATATTAGTAGAATTCGGAGAATATTTCAGCGTAACCAGCGTGTTGAAATTTTCAAAAGAGGCGCCGCTGTTTCTGAAACTATAATCAAATTTTGCTTCTTCACGGTTTCTTCTGGCATTCAAAACCACCGTGAGCGCATTCGTTAAATCATTATTGTATGATACAGAAACCCCTCGAAAATGATAATATCTATCGTTATTGATATTATTTCCGTAATTAGAAGTACGCATCTTAAAGCTCCACAGTTTTCTGTAAAATTCTCCCGAAGCGGTTACATCATCGTAATGTTCAATTCTGAAATACGAGTTTTTATCTAAAGTCGTTTTAATATCCAGTCCGAGCCCATATTTCCATCGGTCATCTTTAAAACCATAGGCAAAATAATAATCAGGCGAGAAATAAGGGTTGAAATTTTCATTCAATTTCGCTTTCAAACCTACTCTGAAACCTTCATACAAGTTATAATTTACCACTTCATCAATAGCAAAATCTAAGCTTCCTACACGAATGGCTCCATTCAGTAAACCTGATAAAACCTGTGCTTTTCTGTCGATATTATATTTTTTTCCAAGGCTGTCGATGGTTTTGTAGGTGTTTCGCTCTCGATCAGTTAAAGGATCGGTACGATAAAGATCCAGCTTTTTTCCATCTGCATTTTTTACGGTGAAAGTATAGCCTTTGAAGTCGCTTTTTTCTTCATCGATGGGCGAAACATAATCGAAATATCGCGAAGTCAGAAAAGCATAGGTTCCAAAGCTGGTCTTGCTTTTTTTCTGCTCGGGATTTTCTTTATTGTCTTCCTGCATCGACATGTTGCTCATCTTCAGTTTTACGGTTTCCTGTGCCAAAAACCATTTATTATTGAAGAAAGTCCATGTGCTGGTGATAATGCCGTCGTTTTTATTTTTACTAAAGTTTTCAATCTTTTTTACGCCGTAGGTTTCCGTATCTACATAAATAGCACCGTTGTATTTCCTTTGTTTGTTTGATTTTTTGTAATTGACTTCCCTGAAACGAATGACAAATGTTTTTCTGCCGTCCATTTCAATAGAATCGGTCAGATAAAAACGGTATAATCCTCTGTTTTCTTGCTTTAATTGATTCGGAACTTTATCTCTGTTGCTTTGCTGAAGCGCGATCATTTCATAAATAGGCTGCTTCAGTCCGGAAATTCTGTTATCAAGAATATTGATCTTTTCACCGTATTTTTTGGAGTATAAAAACTCCTGCGCTCTTTCCCAAAGAAATAGTTTACTTTTCTCGAAGATTTTTTTTGCCGAAATATTGTTTAATGAATCTTTTTCTCTTTTTTTCTTTAAAAGATTGGTATCGTCAAAGAATTTGTTGAACTGTGAAATGCTGTCTTCATCAATATCAAGCGAAATTTTTTCGTAGGATTTATAAACGTAAGATTCTAAGCTTTTCGGAGAGTTTTCTTTGTAGTTTTTATTGACTTTTTTAAGGATTTCCAAGGCCCTCGGATCACTTTTATCCTCGATAACCACCGTTTCGATAGAGGTAATTTTCGATTGCGAAAAACCTAAAATAAAAGTGCAGAAGAGTATTAGCTGTAAAAACCTTTTCATTTTAAAAAACAACCTCAAAAGTACTAATATTTCTTTTGTTGGAAAAGTTTTGTTAATTGATATTAATGTGATTCGTAATTGGAATTATCTTTTAGCTTTAATAGAAAAACTCCCGAAATTTTTCGAGAGTTTGTATTTGTTTTAATGTGAATTAGGAATTTCCGTCCGTTCGAGTGTTTTTCGAAATGAAATGAAGGAAAATGTATCGAGAACAAGTGAGCCAAAGCTCAAAATTTGTCTTCCAAACAAAAACTTCTCGATACAATTTTTTTTGCAAAAAATCACTCGAAGTGACGGAGTATTTAAATATAATTTAAAGAACGCTAAATCGTATTTTCAACCCAACATTATCCTTAAACTCCGAGGTTTGATAATATCCCAATCGATAAGAAATTCCAACACCGAAACTTGTTCCTAAAAATTTGTTCCAGATCAATCCGGCTTCCTGATAATAATGATCCAAAACGCGATATTCAAACTGATGATCGGTTCTGTTTTTCATATTTCCTATTCCCGCCTGATATTCAATTTCAATATTGGAGTAATTTTTACCCAATGTTTTGAATCGGAAAGGCAGGTTTTGTGAAACTTTAAAAGCGACAAATTTATCAGCAAAGAAAGTTCCTGAAGGCATGGTTGCAAATGCTAAATTGTTTGGCGTATTAAGACTAGAATACCATTTGTCGGGGTTTGCATCGTTTTGTCCTGCAATCTCAAAGTTTTTCCAGATGGGTGCAGTTCCAGAAGAAATACCTCCAAAAATTTTGATATTAGTATACCCCAGTTTTGATCTGAATTGGTGAATAATCAACGCATCGGCTCTGAAATAATCTAAATTTCCACCCAAGGTTTCAAATCCTTTTTCAAAATTCATATACACTTGAGGAAAGCTTTTTTCATAGGTATATTTTCCGCTTGGCGTCATGATATTTTTATCGTTCGGAGAGAATTTAAATGATAATGTAGCGCTCGTATTATCGAATTGGTTTCCTAAATTTTTATATTGATAATCGAAAAGTGCCTCTTGTTTTTCGTTGTTAACTCCAATTTTCATGCTTAAAGAATTCGACAGATCATAAAGATAAGATGCTCCCCATTTTTGATTTTTATAGAAATTGGCATTGTGAAGATCAAGATTAATATCATTTACTTTCATCATCATATCCCACATCGTATTGCTGAATCTTCCGGCTGCAAAAACATCGTCTACATAATCAATCCTGAAAACAGAAGTTCTTTTAGAAGAAAGTTTTACATCCAAACCTAAACCATATTTCCAGGTGTGATCTTTGAATCCATATCCGAAATATCCGTCAGGAGAAAATGTTTTGTTGAACTTCTCATTCAGTTTGATGCCTGCACCAAAACGAACACCTTGATATTTGTTGTAACTGAAAACTTTAGTAATATCAAAATCAATCATTTTGTATCGAATATTTCCCCGCATCAATTGAGTTAAGAAACTCAGCTTTTTCTCAAAATCATGTTTCTCTACAAAGCTGTCGATTTTTGTGTAGGTCGCGCTTTCTCTTGCGGTAAGACTGTCGGTTCTGTATTGTTGAAGCAGGCTTCCGTCTGAGTTTTTCATTTCCAGAGAATAGCCTTTGAAGTCGGCTGCTTTTTGCTCTTCATTCAGATCAAAATCAAAGAAACGGTTTTTTACGTACAGATAATTTCCAAAGGTCTTGCGGTTGTATTTTTGCCTGTCGCTGAGATGTTGCCCTTTCTTTAAAGTATCCGTTCTTACGCTGTCTTTTTTAGAAGTATTAAAGGTTTGGTCGCCCATTTTCAGTTTAATATCTTCATAATCCAGAAACCATTTTCCATTAATGGGTTTCCAGACGGAGACAATGTCGCCTTCGTTTCGTTTTTTGTTGGCACTTTCAAACTTTTTTAAGGCATAAGTTTCAGAATCTACATAGATTTTCCCGTTGAATTTCCTCGGATTCTGCTTTTTCTTGTCTTTGATTTCTTTAAATTTAATCACATACGTTTTTCTGCCGTCAAGCTGTAAGGTATCGGAAAGGTAAAAATTAAATAACTTCCTGTTCTCTGGTCTTAGCTGTCTTGGAACACGGTCTAAATTGGAAATATTAATTGCCAAAGCTTCATAAATCGGATTTTTAAAACCAGACATTCGGTTATCGATAATATTGGTTTTTTCACCGAACTTCTGTGAGAATTTATATTCAGTTGCTTTTTCCCATAAAAACATCTGACTTTCCTCAGAAGCATTGATGAAATCTTCGTTAATCAGCGAATCTTTCTTCTGACTTTCTTTCTGCTTAAAGTCTTTCTGAGTCACTTTGGAAAGTGAATCTTTTCTGATGGCTAAAAAGCCTTTATAAGCATCAATCGAATCTTTATCTACATCAATCGAAAATTTGGTATACGATTTAAAATTGTAAGAATCCAGAGATTTTGGCGAATTTTCCTTGGCTCTTTTATTTACCTCATCTAAAATCCTCAACGCTCTCGCATCACTCTTATCTTGTATTACCACGCGGTCGATATTATCCATTTTTTCAGACAAGGGCTGCATCTGAACTTCCATCGATTTTTTGACATCAGCCAAAGCATCTTCAAAGTTACTGGCGAGAATTTCTACCTTTTTACATTTTGTTTTAAAGGATAAATGTCCGTTGAAATCTGTTTTCCCCAGAAGATCGTCATCACAATACACCGCCGCATTATGAACGGGCTGTTTACTGACTTTATTGAAAATCTTAATTTCACTCTGACTGAAAAGGAGTGCTGAAAAGAATAAAAACAGCGGAGATAATAGTTTTGTCATTAGTTTTTTATGAATGAAGCAAAACTATTGATAAGATTGTTAAGAAAGTAGAGGGGAAAGTATAATGTTTTGTTAAAAGTGAAATTTGGTGTATTTCAATTTTGCATAGCTTTCTTCATACTTTTTAATTCTCGTATGAATGAGAAATATAACTTTGTTATGGTTTTTTATAGCGAAATAATGTTCTACTGTTTACAACTACGTTACTTCTAATAGAGGCTATTTTTAAATATTTTTTATACTAAAGGAGGAGTAAATTTGTTTTTTTTGATAAATTTTATAAGAGTTTCAATTAATAATTGTTTTTGAATTAATAATTTTTTACTTTTAACAAAATATCGTGATACTTAATATCTGTACGATATTAAAACTTTGTACTGATGAATATTAAAGAATATACGATAGAATTAAAAAAGCAAACTGATACAATATTTGAAGAATCAATTAAGAAAGAAAATCATTTAGCAAATACGTACGAATTAATTAACAATCTTGATTTATGGGTGAAAGCTTTAGAAAATAAATATGATTGTCTAATGATACGAAATTCTATTGAGGAGATCGAAATTTCTTTACATCAAATTAATCAAGGTTTATACAGAGGGAGTTTTGTGTCATTAAGATTGGCGTTAGAAATGATTACTGGATTTGTTTATTTTTCTTCACATAATATTGAGTTTGTGGAATGGCTCAATGGTGATAGAGATTTAAAATGGGCTGAAATTTCCTGTAAAGAAAATGGAATTTTATCTAGTCGTTTTTTTTCTGCCTATTATAAAGAATTGCAAAGTATACAAGAAGAATCTTTTTCTATTTTAAAAAATTTATATCGAGAATTATCTGAAATGGTTCATGGCAACTATCTTACATGGAATAATTCTAAGCCTGAACTTAAATTAGATTTGTCAAAAATTGATTTATTTGATAATTATATAAGTAATTTTAAAAAAATTTCTTCGAGAATTTTATCGTTAAGATTTTTGAAAGAGATTGATAAAAATAATATAGAAGACCTAATGTTTGAAGAAACGTTAACAATTAATGAAATAAGAAAATATATAGGAGGTCCAGTATGAGTGAATTTTATTACAGAACTGAAAGTATAAGTAAAGAAAAAATTTTAGAACTTTTTGTATCAGGTGATACGGAAGATAAAATTTTGGAGTCTTTTTTTAGTCAATCACATATTATTCTTGAAGGTAGTAGGGGTTCCGGAAAATCATTTTTGATGAAGGTAGCAAATACCCAAATGTATCAAGAATTTGATGATTTACGAATTTTACCAGTATATATAACCTTTATGCAGAGCTCATTATTACATAGTAAATATGAGCACCAGTTCTATTACTGGATGCTAGCTAAGATTTTAAGGGAGACACTTAAATCTTTACAAAAAAAAGGTATTATTATATCAAAGTACGCAAATTCGTTGATTGGAGCTAATAGTGAGAGTCAGCTAGAAGATATGATTAATCAGTTTGAAGAAACCTATAAGAAACCTAATTTAGATATAAATAATATAGAAAATCTTCCAGAGTTAGGTGATATAATTGATGCAATAGAAGATATATGTGAAGAAAATAATATTAACCGAATCACATATTTTTTTGATGAAGCCGCTCATGTTTTTAGACCTGAGCAACAAAGACAATTTTTTTCATTATTTAGAGATTTTAAATCCCCTTTTATAAGTTGCAAAGCATCTGTCTATCCAGGTGTTACACATTACGGTGAGAGTTTTGAAATGACTCACGATGCTTTTTTAAAACGTGTTGATAGAGATATTTTGTCGAAAACATACTTAGATGATATGTTGTCTTTAGTGCTAAAACAAGGCGGTGAATTCTGGCAAAATAAAATAAATAATAATAAAGAGCTATTTAATACTTTAGCTTTTGCATCTGGTGGAAATCCACGCTTATTGTTGAAAACATTAGATCTAAGTAGTAATTTTAAATTAAATACAATTAATGATGTAATTAGACAATTTTATAGGAATGAAATATGGTCGGAACATACACAATTAGGTGAAAAGTATAAGGGGCATAAAGCAATTATTGATTGGGGTAGAACATTCGTAGAAGATCATGTTTTACCAGCAACAATTAATAAAATTCAAGATAGGATTGATAAGAAAATAAGTGAGGCAACATTATATTTTTGGGTTACTAAAGAAGCTCCCGAACAAATTAAAGAAGCTTTAAGGCTTTTAACTTACACTGGTGTTATAAGAAAATACGACAGTGGAGTTAAGGCTACAAAATCAAAAATTGGAGATAGATATGAGATAAAATTCGGTTGTATATTAGCTCAATTCACAACTCCTGCAAACATTTCAAAATTAATTATTCCAAACGTACAATTAGAAATGTTTACTGAGTATGGTAGAAATAATTCTTTGTTTAATACATTGAAAATTGACGAAGTAATTAATTTTTCAGAAACAGAATTTTATAATTCATTTAAAGTTCAGTTAGATAAAAATGTAAATACCTTGGATCTAACACCATGGTTGCTTAACAAACTTAGAGAGATAAATATAGTAACAATTGGTGAATTATTGAATGTCTCTGAAGAAGATTTAATGCAATTAAAACTTATAGGACCTTTTAAATCGAGATTAATAAAAAATGCAGCAATTGCAGAAATATTAGAAACAATTTCTGGATAAAATTATATAATAATGGCATTTGCTTTTTTTAATAAAATTTAATTTTGTAAATAAAAGACCTCGCCCTCCCGCGAGGTTTTCTCATTAAAAAAAATAAAACACCAATCCCATATTATTCAAAAATATTTTTATATTTGTTTTAAGAACAACAAAAAAACAAAATGATGATATTTAAAAATAATCCCGCAGTTCATGTGCAGGCTTTCAGCACTGCCAAGTTCCATAAAAATAATTATCTCCTACAACTTACTGAACTCAAAAGCTTGTAAAGCATTCCGTTAGATTAATCAATAGGTTTGATGATTACTTCAACCGTTTAGAAATAGCTTTCAAATATTCCGTTGAAGTTTTCAACCATTTAGTTGAGGCTTTCAAGTGTTTCGAAAAGAGAATCAACCACTCCGTTGAAGCGATCAAGTATTCCGAAGAGGCAATCAACCACTCCGAATGGGCAATCAAGTACAAATTGTTATATTTCAGTACTTTGTATTGTTTTCGAACAAATTAACTCATTATAAAATCGAGATAAATAGGTTTTAATCCTATATTTTAAACATAAAAAAAACAAATGTATTATGAAAAAAGATCAGGTAATACGCAATTTTAATCTGGCAGATTCTGTACTGAAACAAAAAGCAGATGAATTGATTGCCTTAATTGACAGAGATATCGCCGAATTTGCAGATCGTGGTTATAACGATACCAAAAGGAACGAACTGACAGAAGTACGAAATACGGTAGATAGCTTCGCAAGCGACGAACAGCTGGAAGCCGTTAAAATGAATCTCACCGAACAAAAAGATGATGCTAGAAAAGCCCTGGAAAAAACGATGCGCAGTATTTTCAATATGGCACAGAATGTTTTCGGGCAGTACAGTGCCAAATACAAGGAGTTTGGTAATGCAATGATTAGCCAGCAAAGCGATGCCGAGATTGTACGTGTTGCTAAAATTATGAGTCTTACCGCAGATAAGTATCTTGCAGAACTTTCCGACGAAGGTTTTTCCTCTGATAAACTGATCATGCTTATTACTCAACGTGATGCGCTGGATCTCAGGATAGATAAACAGGCGCAAGGTATTTCCGATAGGGATGTTGTAACAGAAGCGCGTGTAGAAGCGCTTAACCGACTGTATCAATTGATTATAAAATATGCAGGCATCGGTCAGGATATTTTCTATGAAACCAACGAAGCTAAATACAACGATTACATTATTTATGATACACCAAGCGGATTACCGGAAATTCCTCCTGTAAGTCATCTGTGAATCTCTGCCAGTTCGAGCCGTCAGTTCGAGTGTTTTTCGCAGCGCAGCGTAGGAAAATGTATCGAGAACCAGTGAGTAAATGACAGCTTGTAAATCATAAACTTCTCGATACGATTTTCTTCAAAAATCTACTCGAAGTGACGTTGCATTCGGATAACCTCAAAGTTTCTCTTAATAATTATAATAAATTTAATTATGCAAACTTCATTTGTTTACATATTACTTTGTTCGGACAATACGTATTATACTGGGGTAACCGAGAATGTTTACAAACGTTTTGACGAGCATCAGGATGGTAAATATTTTGGTTCTTATACTTTCTCTAGACGTCCGTTGCAGTTAGTCTATTTTTGTCAGTTTATGGATATTGAGCAAGCAATTACTTTTGAGAAAAAAATTAAGAATTGGTCTCAGGCTAAAAAATTAGCATTAATTGAAGGAAGGTATGAAGATCTGCCTAATCTTGCGAAAAAGAATTTTAATAGGTAATGGTTTCGTTAACTCCTTCGTCAGTTCGAGTGTTTTTCATAGCGAAGCGGAGGAAAATGTATCGAGAACCAGTGAGTAAATGACAGCTTGTAAATCATATACTTCTCGATACGATTTTTTTCAAAAATCACTCGAAGTGACGTTTGGTTACCATCAACAAAGTTGCTTCGTCAGTTCGAGTGTTTTTCGTAGCGGAGCGGAGAAAAATGTATCGAGAACTCGTGAGTAAATGACAGTTTATAAATCAAAAACTTCTCGATACGATTTTTTTGCAAAAAATCACTCGAAGTGACGGGGAGAAATCACTTTATCACATAAAGCAAAATCCCTTTCAAAAAACTGAAAGGGATTTAATTTTATAAAAAACCGTAATGCGATTATTATTTCATTTAGATATTCAAAGCCTTCTGATAAGCATTCTCAAGACCATAAAGGTTTTTACCTCCAGCTGTAGCGAAACCTGGGTTTCCACCACCACCACCTTGGATTTCTCTAGCTAACTCTTTAATCAATGCTCCAGCCTGATAAATTCCAGCCAAATCATCCGAAACGCCAACGGTAATCATTGGCTTTCCATCTGCGTCAGAAAGGATAATCGTGATTGAAGTTGGGATTTCTTTCTTCAACTGGAAAACGATATCTTTCACAGAACCTGCATCTAGAGAAGTTCTTTTCACTAAAAGTAATTTATCGCCTTTTTGCTCGTAAGCTCCTTTCCAGTCGCCGATTTCGCCTTTTGCTTTTTCTTTTTTGAATGCTTCAACTTCTGCTTTTAATGCTGAGTTTTCTGAAATTAATTTCTCGATAGATTTTACAACATCTTTAGATTTCAATAATTGAGAAAGCTCAGTAATTTGCTTTTCTAAATTTTTGAAATATTCTGCAGATTTGTCTCCGGAAATAGCTTCAATTCTTCTGATTCCCGCCGCTGCAGAACTTTCAGAAACAATTTTGAAATGACCGATTTCGCTGGTATTTTTCACGTGAGTTCCACCACAAAGTTCCATTGAACTTCCGAATTGGATCATTCTCACATAATCACCGTATTTTTCACCGAAAAGTCCGGTTGCTCCTTTATCAAAAGCTTCCTGAATCGGGATATTTCTGAACTCCTGTAAAGCGATGCTTTCTTTGATCTTCTGGTTGACTTTATCTTCAACTAAAGTCAATTCTTCTTCTGTCATTTTATTGAAATGAGAGAAGTCAAAACGCAGATAATCAGGACCCACAAATGAACCCTTTTGCTCAACGTGAGTTCCTAAAACTTCTCTTAACGCTTCATGCAACAAGTGTGTTACAGAGTGATTTGCCTGAGAGTTTTTTCTGTCGGTTACATTTACTTTAGCATAGAAAAGGGCACCTGCATCTTTCGGAAGTCCGTTGATTAAAGAAATAATCAATCCGTTTTCCTTTTTAGTATCTAACACTTCGAAACTTTCAGCAGCATTTTCAAGGACACCTTTATCCCCGATTTGTCCACCACCTTCCGGATAGAAAGGCGATTCGCTCAATACCACCTGATAAAATTCTCCGTCTTTATTTTCTACTTTTCTGTATCTTGTAATATACGTTTCAGATTCAAGTTGATCGTAACCAACAAAGTTTTCGTCTCTTTCCTCCAACGTTACCCAATCGTAAACTTTCTGAGCAGAATCATCCTGAGAACGTTTTCTTTGGATTTCTCTTTCAGCTTTAAAACCTTCTTCGTCGATGGTTAACCCTTTTTCTTCAGCGATAATTCTCGTTAAGTCATCCGGAAAACCATAAGTATCGTATAATTCGAAAACTTCTTTTGTAGGTAAAACTTTTTTGTTTTCGGAAATCGTTTGTTGAATTAATTTTTCAACTCGAATTAATCCGTTTTCAATAGTTTTTAAGAAAGATTCTTCTTCGCTTTTAATCACTTCCGTAACCAAAGTTCCTTGTTTCTCCAATTCGGGGAAGAATTTACCCATTTGTTCCTGAAGAACAGCCACCAATTGATAAAGGAAAGGTTCTTTCATATCTAAGAATCGATAAGCGTAAGAAATTCCTCTTCTTAAAATTCTTCTGATTACGTAGCCTGCACCTCCGTTTGAAGGTAATTGTCCGTCTGCAATCGCAAAAGAAACCGCTCTGATGTGGTCTACCACAACACGAATGGCAATATCTTTTTCGTCTTCTAAAACACCCGTATATTTTTTGCCAGAAAGTTCTTCAACTTTAGCAATTAATGGTGTGAAAACGTCAGTATCATAATTTGAAGTTTTGCCTTGAAGTGCCATACAAAGACGCTCGAAGCCCATTCCTGTATCAACATGCTGAGCAGGAAGTTTTTCTAATGATTTGTCAGCTTTTCTGTTGAATTCCATGAAAACGAGATTCCAAACTTCAACTACTTGAGGGTGGTCATTATTTACCAAATCAAGTCCTGAAACTTTAGCTTTTTCTTCAGGTGTTCTCAAATCAACATGTATTTCTGAGCATGGTCCGCACGGTCCGCTTTCACCCATTTCCCAGAAATTATCTTTTTTGTTTCCATTGATAATTCTATCTTCAGAAATGTGAGATTTCCAGAAATCGTAAGCATCCTGATCTCTGTCTAAATTTTCAGAAGCATCACCTTCGAAAATCGTAACATATAAATTTTCTTTTGGAATTCCGTATACTTCCGTCAACAATTCCCAGGCAAAAGCAATAGCATCTTTTTTGAAATAATCACCGAAAGACCAGTTCCCCAACATTTCAAACATCGTATGGTGGTAAGTATCTCTGCCTACATCATCCAAATCATTATGCTTTCCCGAAACTCTAAGACATTTCTGAGTATCGGCAATTCTTGGGGCGGTAGGCGTTTTGTAGCCCAGGAAAAAATCCTTGAACTGTGCCATTCCGGAGTTATTAAACATTAAGGTAGGGTCGTCTTTCAGCACAATCGGCGCCGAAGGAACGATAAGGTGACCTTTACTTTTAAAATAGTCTAAAAATTTCTGACGTATTTCTTGTGATGTCATAAGTATATATTGCTTTGCTTTTACAATTTTGATAAGATGCAAATTTAAGGTTTTTGAACCAATGTAAAACAATAGTTTTACGTTTTAAAATATTTGTAAAATAGGATCATTTCTAGGAAGAAAAAATCTATATTCTCAATCATATAAACTTCCATCATCCAGCCTCTGACTTCCTTTCTTTTTCAGTAGCTTTTTCCAGCTTTCCGCACTCGCTATTTATTCAGTTTCGGCTGCGGCTGGCAAAGCCAGCCGCAGCCGAAACTGAATAAATGAGCTCAAACAAATGCTTCAATCTGGGCTAGGGAATTATAACCTTTTAGAACGATTTGTCAAAAAAAATAATCTTTACTTAAAAAAGGCAATAAAACTATCAGTCATTGCGAACCGAAGGTGAAGCAATCTCAATAAAAATTATAATGCTAAAAGCATTTAAGCATAATCTTTCTAAACTGTTTCCTAATACTAGGTTTAGATTCTTTCAGAATGACAAAATTTATATATATAAATTTGAGATTACTTCGTCATTTCATTCCTCGCAATGACAGTTTTTGCTAAGTAAAACATTTTCAGAACTAAAAAATTGTCTACCATACTTTCAAAAATAAATATTGAAATAAATTCAAGATTTTATTCAAAAATCAAAACTATTTTTCAATACTTATCGTATATAATTTTGTGGAAGAATAAAGGTAAATCCGCTATCATTCCGATAGACATTATCTTTGGTTTTGCATAAAAATTAGTCTGAAATTTGCAGTCAACTATTTGCAGATTTTTAATTGGAAAAAGAATTAAAAATGAATAAAAAGATAAAAATGAAGAACCTATTAATTGTATTAGGAATGTTTTTGGGAATCGCTGTATTCGCAACGAGTTGCGGAGATGCGAAACAAAAATCTACAGACAGTAAAAAAGAAAATGAGACCATTATGGACAATAGAAATGTAAAAGAAGTTTATTTTGCAGGTGGATGTTTTTGGGGAACAGAGCACTTTTTTCAACAAATTCGTGGCGTTGTAGGAACGGAAGTTGGTTATGCCAACGGAAATAAAACGAATCCGACTTATGAGGAGGTAATCAGCCATACCACAGGTTTCGCGGAAACGGTAAAAGTGAAATACGACCCTGAGCAGGTGGATTTAAAACTTCTGATCGATCTTTATTTTAAAACAATCGATCCAACAAGTTTAAACAAACAGGGAAATGACAGAGGAGATCAATACAGAACCGGAATTTATTCGACCGACAAAGCAACGGAAGCTATTATAAAAGAGGAAGTTCAGAAACTGGCAAAAAATTATAACAAACCGGTTTTAGTAGAAACCATTCCGTTGAAAAATTTCTATAAAGCGGAAGATTATCATCAGGATTATCTGGATAAAAATCCGGGAGGGTATTGCCACATTGAACCGGGATTATTTGAAATGGCAAAAAATGCCAATCCGCTTCCTAAAAAGCAAAATAAAGAAATGAAATATCAAAAACAGGATAAAGCAGCGTTAAAAAAAGAATTGACTTCTGAGCAATACAGAGTAACTCAGGAAAATGGTACTGAAAGAGCGTTTCAAAATGAATATTGGGATGAAACAAGAGAAGGGATTTATGTGGATATTACCACAGGAGAACCTCTCTTTATCTCAACCGATAAGTTTGAATCAGGCTGTGGATGGCCAAGTTTTTCCAAACCAATCACCAAAAAACTGATTGAAGAAAAGCTGGATCGATCTGCCGGAATGACAAGAGTTGAGGTACGAAGTAAAACCGGAGATGCCCATTTGGGACACGTTTTCAACGACGGCCCTGAAGATAAAGGCGGCCTTCGTTATTGTATCAATTCTGCATCATTGAAATTTATCCCAAAAGCTGAAATGGAGAAGAAAGGCTATGGAGAGTATATTTCTCTTTTAGATAAAAAATAAAAAGTGTTAAGTGAAAGTGATTGAAGGGCTGCCGAAAGGCAGTCTTTCTTTGTTAAGATTATAACGAATATTTTTTTTGTTTTCATAGATTTGCGAAAAATTAATTTCATGAAAAAAATCTTTTTATTTTTCGCTTTAATCTTACTGATTAATCTACAAGCTCAAGATAAAGAACCATTAAAGTTTTCTCAAGTTGTAAAAGTTTCAGATTCTACAAAGTCATCCATAGCTTTACACACAGCTGCAAAAATGTGGTTTGCACAAAATTTTAAAAATCCTAAAGAAGTTATCATTATGGAAGATACTGATAATAAGATATTAGTTGGAAGAGGTAATTTAAAGTATTCGAGTAAGGTTTTTATGGGATCTGCAGCTAGGGAAGGTTGGATAACTTTTGATGTTACAATTGCTTGTAAAGATGGTCGTTATAAATATGATTTCACCAATTTTATTCATGAAGGTCAAAGTGTTAATTTAGGAATTATTACAAATGAAGAAATGCTCTCTACTTTGACAGGAATGTTTGCAGGTGGTCCGAAAAGCTATAAAATTAAAGTTACCAATGAAATAAGAGATATCATTTCTGGGAAGATCAATCTTTCAATTGATAACTTAAAAGAAACTATGAACAAATCAATTATAACAAAAGAAGATTGGTAAATAAAAAAGTGATTCATTTTGAATCACTTTTTTATTTACCAATCTCTTTTTCTCAAAATCCAGTAAGAAGCAAAAATAAAGATGCCGCACCAAACTATACAGGCAATCAAACTTTCTGTTGGATAGTGAAGTTCATACTTTGCGCCCAACAATTGTGCTGCTTTCAATCGCATGATGGGATTGGGAATTAAGCTCGACATACTTTCCAAAGGCAAAAGATGGCTGAAGAAAAAGTCGTTCTGAAGAATCTCATTTCTTTCAACACTTTGTGTACCGCGAACTTTCGAGAATACTTCAACCGCAGATAAAATACTTTCGGCAATCCAGAAAACAAAAAATCCTAAGAAAACAAAGACTGATTTTCTCAGTAAAATTGATAAAAACATCAGAAAGCAAAAGAAAGTGAACAGCTTCACGAAATAGTTTCCGATGAAGAAAATTTCTTCCGTTACTTTTGCAGATTCTGTGGTGTTGGAATATTGAAAGCCTAAAAACATCGTGATCACAAAAACAATTATCGTAGAAATAATTGTGAAAACACTTATGGTTAAAAGCTTTGAAGTGATGAATTCTTTTCTGCTTAATCCGTCGATTGTATTTTGTTTAAACATTCGGTTGCTGAATTCCTGCGAAATCGAGAAAACAATGATTAATCCAAGGAAAATTTTCAGTAAAGCAACAATCCATGTCGTGAAATTCCAGATTTGCGGAAAATTGTAAATTCCTTCTTCTTTCAGGTTAATCGTTCCTCCGAAAAGATCAAAATCAACCAATCCGATGAAAAGCAAAGCGATCAAAATAAGGAAATACAGGATCGTGAAAATCTTGAATGGTCTGTAATTCAGATTTTTATAATATTCTAGTTTTAATAGTTTTATCATAATTAATTTGTGTTTTTTACAAGTTCAAGGAATTGAGATTCTAAAGACAGTTTTTTCTTCGTTAAATGAGATAAATAGATACCTTTTTCCGCAAGTTTCTGATTTAAAGCAGAAGCCGAAATGGAAGCATCATCACGAATCTGCGCTTTGATGATTTCGCCGTCTTGGTTAATGGCTGTAAACCATTGCAATTCTTCCAAAGCACTTAAAAGTAAGGTGTTATTATCCGCTTTTAACTCGAAATAGCCGTTGTTGGAAGTCATTTCATCCACTCTTCCACAATAAATAGAATTTCCTTCTTTTAACACAATTACATGGCTACATATTTTTTCAATTTCATCCAGCAAATGACTTGCGATAATGATCGTAATGCCCTGTTTTGCAATATTATTGATGATATCTCTGATCTGGATAATCCCTTCAGGATCAAGACCATTTGTAGGTTCATCCAAAATAAGAACTTCAGGATTGTTCAGCAGTGCAGAAGCAATCGCCAAACGTTGTTTCATTCCCAAAGAATAAGTTTTGAAAGTATCTTTTTTTCTTTCAATAAGCCCAACTGTCGTTAAAACTTCATCAATTCTTTGGTAAGGGGTTCCTTTTATTTCTGCAACAATTTTAAGATTTGTTTCGGCACTTAAATAAGGATAAAAGTTAGGCTGCTCTATAATAGCGCCTATTTTCTTCAATGTATCAGAATCGGTTCCCTTTTTTCCAAACCAATACCAATCGCCACTCGTAGGATTTATGGTGGAAAGTAACATTCCGAAAGTGGTAGATTTTCCGCTTCCGTTGGGGCCTAAAAGTCCGTAGACATTTCCTTTTTCTACATCAAAAGAGATATTATTAACAACAACTCTTTTGAATTTTTTTGTCAGATTCTTTACTGATAAAATTTTTTCCATGTAATTTGTTTTACATAGTAGTAGTCTATATAGTTTACAAATTGTTACAGAATGAGAAAAATTTTAACTCTTTTTATTTATTTTATCTATTATTTAAAGTGTAATCACAATGATTCATTCATTTTTTAATATTAAATTTGATAGAATTAATCAGTCGTTTATGAAGTTAATTGATTTAGCAAAAGAATTAAATGTTTCGGCAGAAGCAATTAAACAATTTATACAGGATTTTGATATTGAACTGGTGGAATGCATCAGTACCAATTTTGAAGTAAAAGAAGATTTCGAAAAATTTGCCCGCGAAAATATCGACTTTTTAAGACTTTATGAAAAAGATCTTGATAAGAATAAAACGCTGGAACAAATCGCGGAAACCATTAATAAACCTAAAGAAAAAGTGGAAGAAGCCATCAAGGAAACCAATCCTAATATTTTTGATAATGGCTATTTCCGTTCATCGATTTCAAGTTATGGGATTGATAATAAATTAGGAGGAAATTATCAGTTTGTCTATGATTATTTCGGACATAAAACCAGCTTGAAACATCGTGATTTTATCGGGTACCGAGATTTATTCTTCTATATTTCAAGCGTTTTGGAGCCATTTTTAAATCCGCAACAGATTAAAGACTGGGGAATTCATAAACCTGCAGGAATTATTTTATATGGGCCTCCGGGAAGTGGTAAGATTTTTTGGGCGAATAAAATTGCTGAAATAATTGGTTATCAATTCAAAGAAGTAAAAAAACATTATTTAGGAACTTCTTTTGTTGACGGAAATAAAACCAATTTCAACGATTTTTTGGTGACTATGATGCAGGATGACAAAGTTTTGCTTTTTCTTGATGATTTTGATGAAATTATGATGGAAAGAAAAGCTGAAACCAATGTCGCTTCGTGTAATCTTGAAACGCAGGAAATTATCCTTCATTATATCAGTAAGTTCGAGCAGGAAGATCTGTTAATGGTCGGTTCAGCGAATTCTGTTTCAGAAATTGATGAAGAAATTTTGGCGCCAGGAAGATTTGATGTGATGATTCCCGTTTTTCCGCCTAATGCGGCTGAGCGTTCCGAGATAATTTTATACGCAATGACCAAAAACCTTGAAAAAGATTCCTTATTGTATAAAATCTTGAAGGATAATAAAGCAGATAAAATTCCTTTCTGGAACGAAATATCTTCACAAATGAAGGTTTTTAGCAATACAATGGTGATCGATTTTACGCAAAGTTTGAAAAAGAGAATAAAAAATCTTTATCAGAAAACAAGAAATGAAAATCTTAAAATAGATCAGCAAATTTTAAGTAAAGCTTTAAGAGACGCCACTGCAAAACTTACAGAAGAATATCTGGATCAAATTGCAAGATTCTTGAGTGATGCTATTGTAAATAATTTTGATGAATTTCAATACAGAATTCAGGCTTTGAAAAAGGAATTGGATAGTTATAGAATTGTTGAAGAACCGCAAAGAAGTATTGGTTTTCAACATAATGGAGAAGAAGAAAACAAAAACTGATTTTAATCATAAATTACAATACTTATCATAAATTAGTTTTTTATTAAAATATTTCAAAACCCCTTTTTAAAAGGGGGCTTACAGTATAAATTCGATGTTTTATCATAAAAGATGGTGCTATTTTATATGCCATCTTTTTTTATAAATATTTCTTGAATGGGAGAAAATTCAATTTAAAATTTGGTTATCATTGGTTATTTTGGTAAATTTCGTGATAATATTTAAAAAATTACTTTAAAAATTAAAGGATGATTAAATTTTTATGACTTTTGTCATGAAAATAGAAATATTACAAAAAAAAACTAATCAACATTTAACATAGAATTTATGAAAAGAAAACTCTTCTCTTTGGGTGTTATGCTGACTTTGGCTCAGGTAAATGCGCAAACGTATCAACCATTATCCCTTACTGGTTTCAACGCAGACGTTATTGCTAATGGCGTTGGCGGAGCTTCAACCTCAACCAATATGAGCCTTGATAAGGATACGGATAATTTTGCTTATATGTCGAGAGATTTTAAAGTAAACGCTTCGGATGCTGCATTAACATATGGTTTACCAGAGAATGGATTAATCACCACCGTTGTGGCGGCAACAACTGGTTTAACGTTTCAACTCGCGCCTTATTCTTCAGACAATTCATTGAGGCTTCCTAATGCAAATGATGTAGGTGTTTTAACATTGGCAACGCCAGTCGCAGCAACTAATCTGTATGTGCTTGCAGTAAGCGGAAGCGGACCTTCAACAGGTGAAATTACAGTGAATTTTCAGGATGGAACAAACCAGGTTTTTACCAATATAAATTTTCAGGATTGGTACGGAGGAACCAATTATGCCATTCAGGGAATTGGCAGAATTCATCGCGGAACAAATGCTTTAGATGCTGCGGGCGGAACAAATCCGAGAATTTACCAGATTACTTTAGCGATAGATACAGCTAATCAAGGGAAGCAGATAAATTCTGTAGGTTTCAGAAAAACGTCTACGGGAACTACGGTTATTAATGTATTTGGTATTTCGGCACAGGCTTCTTTGCTTTCGGTTTCAGATGTGAAGCAGTCTAAACTTAAAAATATTTACCCAAATCCATTTGTAGATGAATTAAATTTAGCCGATGCTTCAGAGGTTACCTCCATTGATATTTTAGATTTTTCAGGAAAAACGGTTAAAAATAATGTACAGCCACAATCAAAATTAGATCTTTCCGGATTAGACAAAGGAAATTATATCCTTGTACTTAAAAATAAAAACGGAACAATGACTTCTCAAAAGGTTGTTAAAAAATAAACAATAGTAAACTTGATTGTTAGATCCTCAAGCCGGCTTTTTGAAGCTGGCTTTTCTTTTGTGATAAAATTTTATATGTTGGAAGTTAGTCCTTCAACATCAACTATTCCTTACTCATAATTTTATCCGTATTTTTGCTGAAAATTATATATTCGTGATCAACAACGACCAGATAAAAGAAATTCAATCAAGAATTGAAGACCTATATAAATATCTTCAGATCGAAAAAAAGAAGATAGAAATTGCCAATGATGATGAGAAAACGGCTGCACCTGAGTTTTGGGATAATCCTAAAACGGCAGAAGCTTTTCTAAAGCAGCTTCGTTCTAAGAAAAAGTGGGTAGAAGCCTATGATGAAATCCATACTCAGTTTGAAGATTTACAAGTTTTGGTAGATTTTGCTAAAGAAGATCCTGATTCTGAAAAAGAACTGGATGAAACATTCCCTCAATTAGTCGAAAAAATCGAAGACCTTGAGTTTAAAAATATGCTTTCCAACGAAGGTGACGAACTTTCTGCGGTATTACAAATTACAGCTGGAGCAGGCGGTACAGAAAGTTGTGACTGGGCTTCTATGTTGATGAGAATGTACACCATGTGGGCTGAAAAGCAAGGTTATAAAATCCGTGAACTGAACTTCCAGGAAGGTGATGTTGCCGGAGTAAAAACCGTAACGCTTGAAATTGAAGGTGAATTTGCTTTCGGTTATTTAAGAGGTGAAAACGGGGTACACCGATTAGTGAGGATTTCTCCTTTCGATTCTAATGCGAAGCGTCACACGAGTTTCGTATCGGTATATGTTTATCCTTTGGTGGATGATACGATTGAAATTAATATCAATCCTGCCGATATTTCATTTGAAACGATGAGGTCTTCCGGAGCGGGAGGTCAGAACGTAAACAAAGTGGAAACAGCGGTTCGTCTTCGTCACGCGCCAACAGGAATTATTATTGAAAACTCAGAATCACGTTCACAGCTTCAGAATAAAGAAAAGGCAATGCAATTGCTTCGTTCAAGATTATATGAAATGGAACTGGAAGAGCGTATGAAAGCCCGTAACGAGATCGAAGCCAATAAGATGAAGATCGAGTGGGGAAGCCAGATCAGAAATTACGTCATGCATCCTTATAAATTGGTAAAAGATGTACGTTCGGGGCATGAGACTTCGGATGTAGATTCTGTGATGAACGGAAATCTTACGCCTTTCCTGAAAGCATTTCTAATGGCGGATGGAACGGCAGTTTCGGATGATGATTTAGACCTATAAAAATCATATTTAAATTTCGTTAAATTGTTAGAATAAATTTCGTTTTGACATTTATTAATCCTATTTTTGCCGTATAACAAAGTGTATGGAAGATTTCAATAGCTGGAGAGATTTACTAAATCCAGAGTTTTATATAAAATTAGGCGGGTTCTGGCTTATTTTATTCATTATTTTTGCTGAAACAGGTCTGTTTGTAGGATTCTTTTTACCAGGAGACTCACTTCTTTTTGTTTCAGGAATTTATGCTGTTGATATCATCAAAGAGACTTTCGGATCTACGGGAAGCGACTTTTTCGATACTTTCCTTTTAGCATCGGCGGTTGCGCTGGCTGCAATCATTGGTAACGAGGTTGGATATTATTTTGGAAGAAAAACAGGTTCTGCATTATATAAGAAGCAGGATACGATGCTTTTCAAGAAAAAATACTTGTATCAGGCACATGATTTCTTTGAAAAAAACGGGGCTTTAGCAATTATTATGGCAAGATTTTTACCTGTGGTAAGAACGTTTACTCCAATTGTTGCGGGAATTGTAAAGATGGATAAAAAAGCATTCCTGAGAGATAATATCATCGGGGCTATTTTATGGTCTTTCTTATTGATTTTTGCAGGACATTACCTTGACAAATTATTCATGGAGCAATTCGGAATTGATTTAAAGAAAAAACTGGAACTGATTATCATTGTCATCGTTTTGGTAACCACTTTACCAGTTATTCTTAAATTCTTATTCGGAAAGAAACAGGATTTTTCGAAGTATGAAAATCATAATTTCGACGAAGAAGAAAATAAATAGCATTAAATTCAATAAACTATATCAATAACCTGCTCTTTAGAGCGGGTTGTTTTTTTAGGAGTTATTTGATTCTATCGAAATAGCTATTTTTATTTGAAGCTTTTTCCCGCTTTCCGCACTCGCTATTTCTTTATGTTTCGGCGGCGCGGCGAAGCCGCGCC
>NZ_JBDFPQ010000029.1:0-19982 GCF_039672645.1 Chryseobacterium sp. C39-AII1 | reverse complement strand
ATTGCCTATTGCCTATTGCCTATTGCCTATTGCCTATTGCAAAGCTCCGTAGGAGCGCCCTGGTAATAGCATTACAATGTGATGCAGAGATCATGAGCCCCGTAGGGGCGGTCTGTTAATAACAGAAGATAGTTTTTGTATCATTGCAAGAATCGAAGCCAATCTGTGCTGCGCTTGTGGAAGTAAAGCCAACTCATTTAATTAATGCAACTATTTTGTTTTTAATTAATGTACCCATCTTACTTTTCTAGAATATCTTTGATGTTTTTCTTAAATATCACTTAACATCTTAAATCCTCTTAATGGTTAATATAAAATCCTCATTTTTATATTTTAGTCAGCCAGTCTAGATTTAAAATTAAACTATTTTTTTCTTTCACCTTTACTTTAAACAGAGCGTTTGTCATCCTAGAATGATCTAAGCACTGTTTTAATAAAACCAATGTCTTCACATTTTTATCTATCTATCTATCTAAAATAGGATTATCATCCTATCCTGATGTAAATCGCCACTTCGTGGCTCACAGGTCCCTAAAGATTTATTAAAGTAAATATTGAAAAAGTATTTTTCTCTTGGAGTATTTAAGATACTAATTTGTTACAGCTGATTATAATTGAAGAGCAAATTAATTGAAATAAATGAGAAAAGGAAACATTTTTAGAGGTCATAAAATATTAAAATCACAGACCCAATCCCTAGCCCCGATTGAAATGAAAATACTTTTTTGAAAAAAAAGATTGTAATGAAAAGCGGGAAATAGCTACTAATAAATATAATTTAGATATTAATGATTTATAAATTAATGCAATTATAAATTTTATGAAGTCTGTATTTTATAATTTTTATCGTAAAGTTCGAAATGTGATCTAATATTTGCCAAGTTTTTCCACGTAGCATATTTAAATAATATAAATCCTATAATCATTCCCAAAGTATTTAGGAAAACATCATCTACATCGGCCACTCCACGACCTGTGTAGGATTGAGTTAATTCGATTAATGTGATGGTAATAATAAAGAAAAATGTGATAGGAAAGAATTTATTAAATTTTCCAATACAAAGACCTAGCCACCCAAACGGACTGAAAACAAAGACATTGCCTATGATATTAATGATGAAATCGGTTTCTTGAACGCGACTATCTGTGAAGAACATACGTATGGTATTAAAAGGCTTGAGCTGAAGATAGAAGCAATCTGAAGCTTCTCTACCCGAACCAAAGAACATCATATATAATAAAAAGACGGCGTATACAGAAATTAGAACTGCAAAATGTTTTTTCATAGGTTTCCTTTTGGGATTAGTAATAAAAAAGTTTTGTAGTGCTATTAGTTTTTGAAGTTATTTTTATAACAAAAACCTTACCCTTATAGTATGTGGTTTAGAAACTTTATGCTTATTTAATATTTTTTAACAAAATAAAAGCCTTATTAAAAAATAATAAGGCTTAAATGTATTTTGAATTAATTTTATTATACTTGAATTACTCCTAAGTTGAATTTTTCAGTAATAGGAGCATGATTAGCGGCTTCAATTCCCATAGAAATCCATTTTCTGGTATCTACTGGATTAATGATTGCATCTGTCCAAAGTCTTGCCGCTGAGTAGGTTGATTCTGTTTGCTTTTGATATTTTTTTGAAATTGTATCTAGAATTTCTTTACGCTCTTCTTCAGAAATCTCTTTGCCTTGCTTTTTCAATGTCGATTCCTGGATTTGCGCTAAAACTTTAGCAGCCTGCGCCCCTCCCATTACAGCAAGATCTGCCCAAGGCCAAGCTACAATTAATCTCGGATCATAAGCTTTTCCGCACATTGCATAGTTTCCTGCACCGTAAGAATTTCCTGTGATAATCGTAAATTTTGGAACCACAGAATTAGAAACGGCATTTACCATTTTTGCTCCGTCTTTAATGATTCCGCCATGTTCTGATTTTGAACCAACCATGAAACCAGTTACATCCTGTAAGAAAACCAAAGGTATTTTTCTCTGATTACAATTAGCAATAAATCTTGTCGCTTTATCTGCTGAATCAGAATAAATTACTCCGCCAAACTGCATTTCGCCTTTTCCACTTTTTACCAGTTTTCTTTGGTTAGCAACGATGCCTACAGACCAGCCGTCAATTCTTGTCGTGGCACAAACAATACTTTTACCGTAATCCGATTTATATTCTTCAAATTCAGAATTATCAACTAAACATTTAATGATTTCATACGTATCATATTGTTCAGCTCTGGAAACTGGCATAATTCCGAAAATATTTTCTGGCTTTTCTTTTGGCTGAGCACTTTCAATTCTGTCAAATCCAGCTTTTTCAGTAGAACCCAAAGATTTCATGATATTTTTGATTCTATTCAAAGCATCTTTATCATCTTTAGCCTTATAATCAGTAACTCCGGAAATAGAACAATGTGTGGTCGCTCCACCCAACGTTTCATTATCAATACTTTCTCCGATTGCAGCTTTCACTAAATAGCTTCCTGCAAGAAAAATAGAGCCTGTTCCGTCCACAATCATCGCTTCATCGCTCATGATAGGCAGATAAGCTCCACCGGCAACGCAACTGCCCATTACAGCGGAAATCTGGATGATTCCCATGGAACTCATTTTAGCATTATTTCTGAAAATTCTCCCGAAATGTTCTTTATCAGGAAAAATTTCATCCTGCATTGGTAAATAAACACCTGCTGAGTCTACCAAATAAATAATTGGAAGTTTATTTTCCATAGCAATTTCCTGTGCTCTCAGGTTTTTCTTACCCGTAATCGGAAACCAAGCACCCGCTTTTACCGATGCATCATTGGCTACAACCAAACATTGTCTCCCCGAAACATATCCCATTACCACAACTACGCCACCACTTGGGCATCCGCCATGTTCTTCATACATTTCATAGCCTGCAAAAGCACCAATTTCTATGGAATCTGAATCTTTATCGAGAAGATATTCAATTCTTTCTCTTGCCGTCATTTTTCCTTCATCACGAAGCTTCTGAAGTCTTTTATCTCCACCCCCTTTTTTAATTTCGGCAAGCAGACGATTTATCTCGGATAGCTTTAATCTATTTTGATCTTCCCGTTTGTTGAATTCAATGTCCATAAACTTTCAATTTTTACGCCTAAAGATACTATTTTTCATAACATTTTAGATTTAATTAAAACGAGTGTTTAATTTATTGGTTTTCAGAAATTTGTGAAATTTTTAACTAAAAAATGTTTTTAAATACATGATTTTTTTTCTAACTTTACATCAGAGTATTGGGGATAATATCCTCTACAAAATACTCTAGTTCCTAGTTTATTTTTTTAATAGTTTATTATTTGAAGGCCCTGAAAGTTGAACAGATTTTCAGGGTTTTTCTTTTTTAATAAGATTAAATTTCCCCTGTAATTTTTGAATTTTTTATAAGAATTGTAAAACCTATTTGTAAATTTGCATGTTGAAATTCAAAGAGGTTAAGGTATGCATAAATTAGCACTTTTCAGGTTGCATTTGATTGTTTTTTTGTGGGGGTTTACGGCAATTTTAGGAAAGCTGATTCATGCGAATGCGCAGATTCTTGTTTTCTATCGAATGCTTTTTGCTGCCATTTTTCTTTTTGCCTTTATCAGAATTTATAAAAAGGAAAGTATAAAAGTTTCAAAGAAAATTTTTTTCCAATTAGCTGCTATTGGTTTTACCATGGCTTTGCATTGGTACTGTTTCTTTTATTCCATTAAAGTTTCGAATGTTTCGATTGCTTTAAGCTGTCTCTCGTTATCTACTTTATTTGCCTCAATTTTAGAACCGATTATTTTTAAGCGGAAGATTGATATTTCGGAAGTTTTGATGGGAATTGTGATTGTAGCCTGCATTTTATTAATATTTAAAACTGAATTTCAATATAAAGAAGGAATTATGTATGGCGTTTTATGTGCCATTTTCGGAACTATATTTTCTGTTTTCAACGGAAAGATGTTTGGAAAGACAAGCTCGGGAAACATTATTTTTTACGAAATTTTCTGCGGATGGTTCATTTTGATGATAATTTATTTGTTTTCCGGACAAATTTTTCAAATGAATGAAATAAGTTACCGTGATATTGCGTTAATATGCTTGTTGGCAAGTGTTTTCACTGCTTTTCCGATGCTAGAATCGGTGAATTTAATGAAATATATTTCGCCTTTTACACTAATTTTAACAGTTAATTTAGAACCAGTTTACGGAATTATACTAGCTTTTTTTATCTTTGGGGAATCGGAACATATGAGCTCTGTTTTTTATGTAGCATCAGGTGTTATGATACTGGCAATCATTGTCAACGGATTAATAAAAGCTAAGAAAACAAAAAAATTAAATTAAGCATCGACATCTATGATGAAAAAATATCTTTTGCTTGCATTCTCCCTGGTTTTTGGGGTATCTCAGGCTCAAATTATCAGAAAATATTCCAATGAATTTTTAAATATTGGAGCCGGAGCGAGAGGGCTTGCGATGGGAGGAGCTGTAATTTCTAATCAGGATGATGTATATTCTCCGATGTGGAACCCGGCAGGTTTAATGGCCATTCAAAAAGATTGGCAAGGAGCGGCGATGCACGCAGAATATTTTGAATCGATTGCAAAGTACGATTATCTTGCTTATGCAAAAGTATTGGAAACCGGAGTTTTCGGAGTTTCAGTGGTAAGGCTGGGTGTTGATAATATTTTGAACACAACTCAAATGATCGATCCTGAAGGAAATATTGATTATGATAAAATCACAAAATTCTCTCAGTCAGATTATGCTGCAGTTCTTTCCTATGCTTTTAATCCAGGAGGAAATCAAAGATTGGATGTTGGGGTAAATGCAAAGTTAGTTTACAGAAATGTAGGAAAATTTGCCAATGGCTATGGTTTTGGATTTGATATCGGTGCCATCTACAAATTAGATAATGGTTATAAAATCGGGGGAATGTTGAGAGATGCAACAACAACGGTAAACTTCTGGACAGTAAATCAAAAAGAGCTTTCCACTGTTGTGAATGGTGAGGAATTCAACCCTGCGCCGAAAGATAAGATGGAACTTACGATGCCAAAACTGAATGTTGGGGTAAGTAAAAATTTTGAAATCAACAGCAGTGTTTACGTTTTGCCGGAAGCGGGTATTAATGTTGATTTTGCTAAAACAGCCGCCCTTTTATCTACAGATTTTGCAAGTATAACGCCGTATGCGGGAGCCGAGTTAGGATATCAAAAAATGATTTTTGTAAGATTAGGGGTAAACCGTTTTCAGAATATTACAGATATTGAGGATTTAAAAAGAAAAGTTTCGTTCCAGCCAAGTGCGGGTATCGGAATTAGATATAGAGGGTTAACGCTGGATTATGCGATTACCAACTCAGGAATTGGAGGTTCCAATTTTTATTCAAACTTTTTCTCTCTGAAATTAGATATGGGAGAGTTTAGAAATGATTAATTTTAAAATGAAAAAAGCAATATTCCTCTTCTTAATGTTTTGGAAAATAAGTATTTTTTCTCAAACAGTTGGATTTGCAACTAACATTAATCCTAAGCTTAAACACATTCATGCTGAAGTAGGGACAAATGTTGCCGTTAAATTTACTGAAGTACTTAATTATGATGCGTTAGATTTTATAAAAAAGCTCACGGTGCAAACTAAAACGTTGAATGATTTTGATTTCAGTATTTTAGAAAATAACAATGTTTTTTCGGAGAATAAGCAACGAGAATATTTACGCGATTTTTGTAGAAAAAATAATATTGATAAAATCATTGTTCTTTATAGAAATCCTTTTTTTATACAATACTCACCATATAAAAATCTTTATAGATTGAAATTTGATTTTGGAATTCTAACCCAAGAAAGAAAAAAGAAAGTTATTTATTATATGAACAGAATGATACTAGCATATTATGATAATAAGATAGATAAATTAATGCCTACTTATTTAGCCGGAGAAGAATCATTGCATAGAGAATATTATAAAAGAAATAGTGGAGAAATAGTTGTAGATAAGGAGTCAAAAAAGTTGATAAATAGTAGTGAAGTTGAAGCCGATTTTATAAAAGATTTTGAAAATAGGCTTAAACAGAATTTTGATGAAGCTATGAAAAAATAAAATTTACACATTATGGACAATAAAATCAAGAAGGCAGGAATGTTAATATTTACATTTTCATGTTTAGTTGCCTTCGGACAAAAAGTTTCTGATTATAAATATATTGCTGTACCAGAAAAATTTAAAGATTTTGAGAAAGAATCTTATGGACTGGAGGGGTTTTTGTCTAAAAATTTGACATCTAAAAAATACGTTGTCATTTCTTCAGATAAGAGTAAATGGCCTGCTGAAGTAGGAAATCCTTGTAATGTCTTGAATGCAGAAGTTTTAAATACAAGTAGTTTTTTAAAGAATAAAGTTACAGTTCAGTTTAAAGATTGTAATGATAAAACTATTTCTGAAGCAAAAGGTGGCTCAAGTATTAAAGAATTTCAAGAAGGATACTCAGATGCGTTAAGAACTGCATTGGTTGGTATTTCTTCATCAAATCCTACAGTTAACTTAGCCGCTGTTGAAAATACTCAACGTGTAGAAGTACAACCAGTAAAAGAATCGCCTGTTCAGACTCAAACTAAAGAAGCTGCCGCAACTACTTTTACAACAAGTACCGCAACGAAATTCAGCAACGGAAAATTAAATCTTCAGAAAATTAAGTTAGCCGAAGATCAGTTTATTTTGGCTGATCCTAACAGTTCTGTTCCTTACGCCACTTTTAAAGCAACAGCAAAAAAAGATGTCTTCAGAGTAAAATTGGCAAACGGTGAATCTACTCT
Organism: Chryseobacterium sp. C39-AII1; assembly: GCF_039672645.1. Taxonomy (NCBI): domain Bacteria; kingdom Pseudomonadati; phylum Bacteroidota; class Flavobacteriia; order Flavobacteriales; family Weeksellaceae; genus Chryseobacterium; species Chryseobacterium sp. C39-AII1. The sequence continues at coordinate 13,165 of NZ_JBDFPQ010000029.1, read as the reverse complement.
TGGATATATTGAGAATGGAAATATCGTTATTGAAATGCCTCAGACAAACGGAGATTTTTCCAGAGACGTTTTTACAGGAAAGTAAAATTAATTGTTACATAAAATATAATATCCTTAATTCCATGAAAGAATTAAGGATATTTTTTTATTAAAGGTTCTGAGAAGGATCTACCAAAAAATCTTTTATTTCTTGATAAATTTAATAGTCTGGCTTTCTTTATTATTTTTAATTTTAGCTGTATACATTCCCGGAAATAGGTCTGATAATTTCACAGATGCACTTTTTCCTAATTGAGAAATATTTCTAACCATTTTTCCATTGGCATCATAAATTTCTACAGATTCGATTGTATTTTTATCTTCAATATTTAAAACATCAGAAACTGGGTTTGGATAAATTTTAGCAGTTGCTTTCGTGACTTCAGAAGTTGCCAAAGGCCCTAAAATATTTGCCGTGTAGTCTGTCCAGGTTCCATAAGCATAAGAGCCACATGCAGAAGTTCCTGGTTGTGCATTAGCTTCACGAGTCCAGATTCTCATTCTATAGCTTCCTGTAGCAACAGATGAAGGTACAGTAAACGAACCGGAATACGTTTCCGGACTTGTATTTCCAATGTAAGCAGGCATGTAAAGATTTTCACCAGCATCATCAAAATCACCATCTTTATTAAAGTCGATAGCCAATCCGCAAGACATCCATCCTATAGTAGTTACACTCACATTATAGCTGACATTTGTATTCAGATTTACAGAAACAGATGTTCTATCCCTACCTGATGTGCAAGTGCCTGAAGCAAATGTATTATTAAAATTAGCTCCCGGAATAGATACTTGTGTAATTCTCCAGCTACTACAGCCGTTGGAATAGGTTGGGCTACAATACGTTTGAGCATTAAATAAACCTGAAAACGCAGACGCGCATAAAAATGCAAATGATTTTGCCAAATTGTAATAATTTTTCATAATTGTACTTTTTTATTTTTACAATATGAAGATAGAAAAATAATTAAATTATTCGTAATTATAGATGTTATTTAATGATATTAATTTAATTAGTTAAAGTTTTTTGTTACTAATAATTTCAGCAATTATGAAGAAGGTTGATTGTCGAAGAAATCACGAATAATTTTCGCCTTACTTTTTCCGATAATTTCTTCTAATGTTACCAAATCGGCTTCCTTGATCCTTTTTACAGACTTTAATTTAGATAAAAGTAATTCGATAGTCTTTCCGCCAACCCCTGGAATTTCCTCCAGTTCAGATTTTATCGTTGAGTTCTTTCTTCTGGTTCTGTGGTGTTTTACCCCAAAACGGTGCGCTTCGTCTCGAACTCTCTGCAAGATTTTCAACGTTTCAGACTTTTTATCGAGATATAATGGAATCGGATCTTCAGGGAAAAAGATTTCTTCCAATCTTTTAGCAATCCCGACAATGGTTATTTTCCCGTATAACCCTAATAATCGTAAACTTTTTACAGCAGATGATAATTGCCCTTTTCCACCATCAATCAAAATTAATTGTGGCAAATTTTCACCCTCGTCCAGCATCCTTTTGTAACGACGGTAAATGACTTCTTCCATCGTGGCAAAGTCGTTCGGCCCTTCAACGGTTTTGGGATGAAAAATTCTGTAATCAGCTTTACTTGGCTTTCCATCTTTAAAAACGACACATGCCGAAACGGGATTGGTTCCCTGAATATTCGAGTTATCAAAACCTTCAATATGTCTAGGTTCCACGGGCATTCTCAACAGTTTTTGCATTTCTGCCATAATTCTGTTCGTGTGTCTTTCGGGATCGACAATTTGTACTTGTTTTAATTTCTCTAAACGATATTCTTTAGCATTTTTTTCTGAAAGTTCCACGATACGTTTTTTATCACCTACTTTCGGAACGATCAATTTTACATTCGGAATTTCCACCGATAAATGAAAAGGGAGCAAAACTTCTCTGGAATCGGAAGCAAATTTCTGACGAATCTCAATCAGTGCTTCTTCCATAATATCTTCGTCAGATTCCTCAAGGATTTTTTTAATTTCAGTCGTAAAACTTTGAATGATATTTCCGTTCCTGATCTTAAAGAAATTTACATACGCCGCTGTTTCATCACTCGTCATTCCGAAAACATCAACATCATCAATATTAGGATTTACTACCGTGTTTTTAGCCTGATAATCTTCCAGAATATCAAGTCTTTCTTTGATGATTTGGGCATCCTCAAACTTTAGATTGCTGGCATATTTCATCATTTGTCCGGTAAGATATTCCTTTGCTTTTCGGAAATCTCCCTTTATAATTCCGCGGATGGCATCTATTTTTTCATCATAATCTTGCTTGCTTTCCAAGCCTTCGCAAGGGCCTTCGCAATTTTTAATATGATATTCAAGGCAGACTTTATATTTTCCGTCGTCGATTTTACTCGGAGCTAAATTTAAATTACAAGTCCTTAATTTATAAATATGTTTAATGGTATCCAGTAAAATCTTTGCAGGACGCACTTTCGCATAAGGCCCGAAATATTCTGAACCATCTTTAATTTTATTTCTCGTTAAAAATATTCTTGGAAATTCTTCATTTTTAATGCAAATCCAAGGATATGTTTTGTCATCCTTCAACATGACATTATAAAAAGGCTGATGTTCTTTAATCAGGTTGTTTTCCAGCAAAAGCGCATCATATTCACTGTTTACAATCGTGGTCTCCAATCGTTGGATTTTACTGACCATGATTTTAATTCGGTACCCCGAAAGATTTTTATTGAAGTAGGAAAGAACCCTTTTTTTGAGGTTTTTAGCCTTCCCGACATATAATAGTTGTTCGTTTTTATCATAATAACGATAAACGCCGGGCTCAGATGGTAAAGTTTTCAGCTGTAATTCTAACGAAGGATTCATAAGACAAAATTAGTAAATGAATATTAAATGGAAAACACAAATTTTTACCCCATAATCATTCGTAAGTAACCTAAAAATCAATATTTTTGTATCAAAATAAACTAAAATTATGAAAAAGCGATCAATTTTTTTAATTGCGTCAATTTCGTTGATGGGCGTAAAAGGGCAAACACTAGAATGGCAAAAAAGTTTTGGAGGAAGTAATGTTGAAGATTTTGTGAAAAATATAGAATCTTCGGATGGTAATTTTGTTTTTACAGGGAGTACTTTAAGCAATGATGGAGATATTCCTACTAATAATGGATTGAAGGATGTTTTTGTTACAAAAATAGATAATAACGGAAATTACCTTTGGAAAAAAGTATTTGGTGGAAATAATGATGATGTTCCTGTAACTATGGTTAGTTCAAATGATGGAGGGACAATTTTACTATCTAAATCAAAATCCAATTCAGGGAATTTTAATATAAATAGAGGAGATGATGATCTTTGGGTTACAAAACTAGATTCTAGTGGAAATATTGTTTGGAATAATTCTTTTTCGGGTTCCGGTAACGAATCAGGAGCTCAAATAATATCTATTCCCAATGGTTATATATTAACAGTGAATACCAACTCCAATGATTTTGATTTTGCCCACGCAGGTACAACCGGTAAAGATGTTTGGGTAATAAGACTGGATGAATCTGGAAATGTAATTTGGAAAAAACTTTTACAGGGTTCTCTTGATGAAGTATCGAGTAATTTAAAAACTGTTAATTCTAATGAATTTTTGTTACTGGTAAATTCTGCTTCAATAGATGGTGATTACTCTTCCAATACGGCAACCAATGCCTATAAAGGATTTATCTACAGAATGGATGTGAATGGTAATATATTATTAAACTCTAAGATAGAATCAACAGATATACAACAATCGAATTTCATTAATGACATAAAAGCTTTAAGTGACGGATATATCATTGGAGGAAGGGAAAATGTGCCTTTTGCTTCCGGTTCTACGACATATGAAAATTATGATGCGACATTTGTGAAAATTTCAACATCTGGAAATTTATTATGGAAAAAGACATTTTCATCTAATGGACCTCAATTTGATGAAGCATTATTTACCGAAACTACAACTGATAATGCTAATTTATTCTTTGGTTACTCAAAATATAATCTTGTGGTATTAGATTCTTGGATGATGAAGATAGATAATAATGGGAATATAATTAAGAAAACTTCATTTGAGAATTATGATAATTTATCTGACTTAAAAAAAATACCTTCATCAGGTAATTTTATTCTTAGTACGAGACGTATGGTAATCGGCTCTGGTGGAGATTTTAGACATTATGTTATTTCTCTAAATTCAATAGGTACAAATATTGTTAACAGTACATTAATCAATACAGGGCAGGCTAACCCAAGTTCTTATTTTTGCTTATCTAATGTAACAAATGAAGGTAAAATCTTTGGTTTTTTAACAGAAAGCCCCTTTAATTCAAATCCTAATTATAATGTTTTAATATCTAAATTAAATATTCCTCAATCTTTTCTTTCGGTAACAGAACTTAATAATTCTAATGTGAATGTATTCGTATATCCTAATCCTACTAGTGATTATATAAAAATTTCTGAAAAGATGGATTTATTAGTTTTATATGATTTAACTGGAAGAGTTGTTATTACAGCTAAAAATGCTGATAATATTGATGTGAGAAGTATAAACTCTGGAAATTATATTTTACAAATTAGCAATAAAAAGATTAATCAATCATTTAAGATTATTAAAAAATAATTCTTAAACACAAAAAAAAGCTGTAGAAAACTTTTCTACAGCTTTTTTTATTATAATTTAGTTTTACCCGTTTGCCATGGCTGTATATTCCTGAACCAAAAAGCTGAAATAATCCCATTCCACAGAATTTTTAGGATATTTTTTCATGAACTCTGAATTATCTCCAAAAAGAAAATCGTAGTTGTCATCAAAATCATCTTTGTGAAGCCACATTACTTTATCACCTTTTTTTACATAATAAGATTTGATAACGCCACCACCTAGCTGAGGACTTCCTCCAATTGAAAATCCTGATGTTTCCTTCGCTCTCGGATCATGATATACAGAAATAATATCATCAAATTCAGGATTGATGACCTGCATCAGAAATTCTTTGTCATCTTTTTTGTTTTTAAGTGAAACGGTCTGATTTACAAAATAAATTCTGTCGTTATTGGTTCTTTTAGTTAATTTTTTAGTGCTATAATTTCTAATGTTTCCCATGTATCTTGCCACTTTTGCAATTTTTTCGGCATTGCTTGGGTAGATATACATCTCCGCAATTTGATCGGCATTGAAAACCTCACTTTTCTTCGTGATGCTGTCTTTTAAAGCCACTTCAAAAATCTGTCCCTTTTTAGTGTCAGTTTTGCTGCAGAAGCCTTTGTGAGTACTTCCGTCTTTTAAAATGACAGTAGATGTTTTCTTGGGTGATGGCGTGTTGAATCCTTCATTAAAAAGATACATCTCCATTTTTTTAATGTCTTCTTTAGAATATTTCACCTTTTGAGCAAAAGTAGTCATGCTTACAAGACATGAGGCAAAGAGTAAAGCTTTGATTTTCATAAGTTATTATAATTGTTTTAAGAGCGTAAAAATAATAAATAAAACCAGTTGTGATGCAAAATATTTTTAGTCGAAATTTAGTTTTTCCAGTTATGGCTAAATGTGTAATTTTAAGACAAATTTTTAGAGAATGATATACGGTGTAGATGTTTTCAGTTTCCATGATGTATTGGAAATCTGTAAAACTCCAAATAAAGCTAAACTGAATAAAGCGGCAAAAGAACAGATCTTAAAATCTCAGAAAAATGTTCAGAAAATTGTAGAGTCGGATAGATGTGTGTATGGAATTAACACAGGTTTTGGACCGCTTTGTGATACTAAAATTTCTGCTGATGAAACTGCGCAGTTGCAATATAATTTAATTATTTCTCACGCTGTTGGTGTAGGAAAACCTATTGATAAAGAATTTTCAAAAATCATGATGATTGCTAAGGTTCATGCTTTGTCAAAAGGTTTCTCAGGGGTTTCTTTGGAAGTCATTGAGAGAATGATTTTGATGTTGGAGAAAGATATTATTCCTGTCGTTCCGGAACAAGGTTCTGTAGGAGCTTCCGGAGATTTGGCACCTTTAGCACACTTGGTTTTACCATTATTAGGATTAGGAAAAGTTTGGGTTGGAAATGAAATTTTCAATACTGCTGAAATCTTGGAAAAAAATAATCTTGAACCATTAGTTTTAGGTCCCAAAGAAGGTTTAGGATTAATCAACGGAACTCAGTTTATTCTTTCGCATGCCATTAAAGGGTTGGAAAAATTCGAATATTTATTGGATTTAGCGGATATGACTGCAGCGATGAGTCTTGAAGCGTACAGAGGTTCTGAAAGTCCGTTCAAAAAAGAGCTTCACGAGATCAGACCATTCGAGGGAAGTAAAAAAGTAGCTGCAAGAATGTTGAAATTCTTAAAAGGTTCTGAAAATATGAAAGCGCACGAAGATTGCGAAAGAGTTCAGGATCCTTATTCGATGAGATGCGTTCCTCAGGTTCATGGTGCGAGCAGAAATGCTTTTGAACATTTAAAAATGATGGCTGAAACAGAACTGAACTCTGTAACAGATAATCCGATTGTTTTAAGTGCTGAAGAATCTATTTCAGGAGGAAATTTCCACGGACAGTTGATGGCTTTGCCTTTAGATTATGCAACTTTAGCTGCTGCGGAATTAGGAAATATTTCAGACAGAAGGAGTTATTTATTATTGGAAGGAAAATATGGCTTACCAAGATTATTAACGGAAAGCTCAGGATTAAATTCAGGATTTATGATTCCTCAATATACTTCTGCGGCATTGGTTACAGAAAATAAAACGTTGTGTTTTCCGGCTTCTGCAGATTCTATTCCTACAAGTTTGGGGCAGGAAGATCATGTTTCGATGGGAAGTATTTCGGGTAGAAAATTCAATCAGGTTCTTGGGAATTTGGTGAATATTTTATCGGTGGAATTGATGTTTGCGGCGCAAGGATTAGAATTCAGAAGACCTTCAAAATGTTCAAAAATTATTGAAGAAAACTTTGCCATTCTTCGTTCAAAAGTGGATAAGCTTGAAGATGACCGATTGATTGGTGAAGATATGCTGGCGATTGCAGAATTAATTAATGAAAGAAAGTTTGTGGTTAATTAATTTTAAACTAAATAATATAAAGACTTCCAGAAATGGGAGTCTTTTTTGTTTCTATCGCGTCTATTCATGAAAATATTGCTGTAATTTATGTTTAAATAAATAATTTTGTATTATCAAAAACAATTCAATGACAATCAAAAGAACAGACTCTTCCAACAAAGATTTTCAATATTTAGTAAAATTCCTGGATCAGGATTTAGCCATTCGCGACGGTGATGAACATGCATTTTATCATCAGTTTAATGCTATCGATCAGCTGAAAAACTGTGTTCTTTTCTTTGTTGATGAAAAACCGGTGGCTTGCGGAGCCTTTAAAAAATATGAAGACGATACGGTAGAAATCAAAAGAATGTATTCGCTACCGGAATATAGAGGGAAAGGTTTTGCTTCAAAAATATTGGCAGAGTTGGAAATTTGGGCAAAAGAAGAAGATTTTACCTTTGCTGTTTTAGAAACCGGATTGAAACAGCCGGAAGCCATTGCTTTGTATAAAAAAAACGGTTACGAGCTTATTCCTAATTACGGACAATATATTGGGATCGAAAATAGTGTTTGCTATAAGAAGAAGCTGTAATTCATTATGTTAATTTGTTATTTTTAGCATAATAAAATTAAAGAATATTTAAAATTCATCTTTTTTTAATTCAATGTAAAGTGATAACTTGGTTTTGCTAATCAAATTTACTTTATATGAAGAAAAATGTATTTTACCTTATGATGTTGTTCTTGGTTTTCACGGCTTGTAACAGGGAAGACGTTCAGAACAATCCTGCCAATATCGAAGTGGCACAGAAAGATCCGTTAGGTTCGAAAGAAATTAATGAGAAAATTAACGAAACGATTAAAACCAAAGGGAAATTTTCCTGGAAAGAATCTTCCGATCATTTTGTGTGGAGTGCTATTTTTCAGGGAAATAAAATTGCGTCTATCGGTTTCGGCTCGTCTTTCGACAGAGATTTAGATCCCAATAATGCGGCTATCGAAAACGAAATTTTAGATTTAATTAAAAAATACGAAGGAAAAACCGACCGTATTTTGTTGTCTTCGGATAAATATTTAAATCAAATTGATGTTGCGATAGAAAAACAGGAAACAATCATTGCACTTCGAAAAATGAAAAATATCCGTTATCTGGAGCCTGCCGATTATCGTTATTTTGAAAATGAAAATAAATATAACGGTACAGCAGCAAAATCCAGCGGAAGTTCTTCTGGTTGCGGATTTGAATCTACCGCTTTAAATGCAGCAGATTATACAACCGTAACACCGAATGCGAAAGCGCCCTGGTCTTTTGCGAAACACAATATCACAAGCGCCTGGAATTACAGCACAGGAGCCGGAGTTACCATTGGTGTAATCGATAGTGGTGTTTCTCCTGAACAGTCTTTATTGGGAAGCAGTTTCAATAACGGACTTTCTTCTGGAAGAACGATCAGTAAAAATGGAGTGTATGTAGATTCGGTTTGGCCGTGGAGTACAGGTTACGACGGTTCTGCTGATAAATGTGGTCACGGAACGAGCATGGCTTCGGCGATGGCGGCTCCGAGAAATAATCAGGGGCAACCGGTTGGGGTAGCTTATAATGCTAATTTGGTGACTTACAGAGCGGCTTCTAATGTAGTTTTGGATGGTTATCACGAACAAAACGGAGTGAAAATCGCGTTTACAGAATTGGGAAATAATAACAATGTAAAGATTATTTCTATGTCGATGGGACACATTTTCTCTGTCGGGAAAATTGAAGATGGAGTGAAATATGCGTATTCAAAAGGAAAATTAATCTTCTGTGCAGGCGGAACTTCCACAAGTTTTACCACTTTTGTCGGAGTTATTTTTCCAGCTTGGATGCCAGAAACACAAGCCATCACGGGAGTAAAGGAAAATACTTCTAATCAAAAATGTGATGTTTGCCATTCGGGAGCTGAGATTGCTTTCACTTACCAAATGGAAAGAGCTTCAGGAAGTAATATTCCGGTGTTGAGCTATTATAACGGGCAAACAGATTACGTTGGTGGTTCATCAGTCGCAACGGCTTCTACAGCAGGAATCGCGGCATTAGTTTGGTCTAAAAATCCTTCATGGACGAGAGATCAGGTGTTGAATAAAATGAGACAATCTTCAACTTATTATCCTACTAAAAACTCAGACTACGGCTATGGAAACATTAATGTTTTACAGGCTGTTCAGTAAGTTTTAACTAAAATTTTTTAACCGCAAAAGTCCCAAAAGCCTATTGACTTTAGAATTTGCTATTGCTAGCTTTTGCATGGCTTAAATAGATAGTTTTTAAAAAACTTTTGTCCCTTTTGCGGTTAAATTTATAAGACTAAATGCTGTTAATCTCCCAATTGATAATCTAAAGGCAGCATATTTTCAATTTTATTTTTAGAAAAATCTCCCTCAGTAATCAGTAAATCAGGATTTGTAATATTTCCGTCTTTTGAAACTTCAAAAGTTTCACCTTCAGGATGCAAAAAAGAGGAAATTACAACAGGGTCTTTAGTTTTTATAAATTGTTTTCCTTTCAATTCGTACTCATATTTCTGATAATTTACCTGAAGCATATCTTTAAAGGTAAACAATACTTTTCCATTCTCTCTTTTCACATAATCCGTGTCGGGAATTAATGTTTTTGTAATGGCCAAAGCGTAAGGTTTGTTGGCGTTTTTCCTTTGTGAAATATCTAAAATGTCATTTGGAACAGAAGCAACTCTTGAAATTCTCGCCATCTCTTTAAAATTGCTCAGTCTGGCTAATTCTTCTTCTGTAGGATATTTTGGATTGGGAACTTTTACCACATGATTCACAATAAATTGATCTTTAGAAATTGTATTTTCATAAATACTTCTGAAAAAATGAAGTGTACTTCCGTCGTAGGCATTCATTCGGTTCAGTTTTATTTTATCTGAATTTTTTGTTTCCCTGAAAAAACTTGTCCCGACATAATTCACCATTTTAGTATTGAAATCGGCTGCGAAATTGATGAGGTTATATTCAATTTGATAACCGAGTATTTTATTCTCAATAAGTAATGTTTTGGGAGCTTTTACTTTTAAAGTCTGGTTCTTTTTATCGAAAGCAAATTTTAAAGTTCTTTGGTTTTTAATCCTTACATTTTCACGATCATATCCAAGAAAATTATCTAAGAAATAATTAATGAAATTTTTATAAGCCTCCTCTGTGTAAGGGATAATTCGAACTTCTTCTATATCATTACTTTTCAGCAAAACAACCTTCAACGTTTTATTTAAAACTGCCGAAAGCGGCGTAGAAAATGTTTCATAATCTTCTTTCTGGAAAACAATATTTCCCGAATTGTTGGCGGGTGAATTTAAACTGAAACTTCCATCTTCCTTGGAGTTTGTTCCAATTTTGGTTCCATCAATATAAATCGTTACGTTGGCGATTTTCTGTTCGGCATCATTCGTCACTGTCCCTTTAATAATCTGAGCAATTACTTGATAGAAAGGCAGTAATACTAAAAAAAGTAAGAGTGTTTTTTTCATGGTAAACAATATTACTAAATTTTTAGTGATAAAAAAAATCTTAAGCAATAGGTAGTTCTACGGAGTCTGAAAATTGAGTATTAGTACGCTTTTATTTTCTTTTTTTCTAGGCTAGCTTTGTAATGTAATTATAACGGGAGAATTTTAAAGAACAATAAAGTTTTTAAAATCATCAGAAAAATTGCATTCAAAAAAACTAATAACCATGGAGACCAGAAACCATTAAAAACGGGGCGAAATCCGAAAAGCCATAAGAGTAGGAATACCAAAATATTAATTATGGAAACTCAAGAATTAGTAGTAGGAGGGTGGACGAAATATCACGCTCTTACACCAGAAGATCAAAAAGTATTTGACGAAGCAATGGGCGGAATCATTGGTGTAAATTACAAACCACAAGAAGTCTCTACACAGCTTGTAAACGGAAAAAACTACCGTTTCAAGTGTTTGGCGTCTTTACCAGGCGGTTCACAGGTTGTGTGGGAAGCGATAGTGGAAATTTATGCTCCGATTGAAGGGCAGCCACACGTTGTTTCTATCCACAGAATTTAATTACAGCATTTTCGTATAGAAATCGGAGGAATAATTTTCTTCCGATTTTTTGTTTATCCAATTCTCACGCTCGTCATGCTTAATGAGCCCCCAATTAATTCATCATTGAACAAGGCTAAATTTTCAGATTTATCTTTTAAACCTAAAGTATAAATCAATGGTAAATAATGATCCGGAGTCGGAATTGCATATTGCAGTGAAGTTCCTTGTTTTTGATAATCGATAATATGTTGAAAATCTCCATCCAAAAGCCAGTTATTGGTTTTCTCACGAGCTTCAATCGCCCAATCCCAGCCGGCTCCGACGGTGTTGATATTTCTCCAGTCGATTAACCTTAAATTATGAACAATATTTCCGCTTCCGATAATTAAAATACCTTTTTCGCGAAGTTTATTTAATCTTTTAGCTAAATCAAAATGATATTGAGGAGGTTTTGTATAATCAATACTCATCTGAATGACAGGAATATCTGCATTCGGATACATATGTTTGATGACAGACCACGCTCCATGATCCAAGCCCCAATTATGATCTTCTTCCACGAAAATAGGTGCTAATAATTCGACAGTTTCTTTTGCCAGTTCAGGATTTCCCGGCGCAGGATACTGAACATCAAACAAAGCCTGTGGAAAACCTCCAAAATCATGAATAGTTTTGGGCATATCCATAGCAGTCACTTTTGTTCCCTGTGTAAACCAGTGCGCAGAAATACACAAAATTGAATTCGGTTTCGGAATTTCGGTTGCTGCTTTTCTAAACCCTTGCACAAACTGATTTTCTTCAATCGCATTCATCGGAGAACCGTGTCCTAGAAAAAGGACAGGCATTCTCTGAGTGTTTCCAAAATTGTCGCTTATGTTTTGTAGATCGTTGAGGTTCATTTTTATTGATTGATTAAATGAAAAAAGGTTCAAGGTTTTTAGAAATCCCTGAACCTTTTTATGTTGAAATTTTTTGGATTTTATTTAATTTAAATAGGATTAGCATCCTATTCTGTGTTAAGTCGCCCTTTCAGGGCTCCCCCAAAACCCGTTTAATTTATTACGCTTGTTTTACGAACTGTAATTCTCCGGCGATTTTTACTTCTTCGCTTACCATTACACCTCCAGCTTCAAGAGCAGCATTCCAGTTTAATCCGAAATCTTTTCTGTTGATTTTCCCTTCAAAAGAGAAACCAGCCTTTGTATTTCCCCATGGATCTACGTTGATTCCGTTGAAATCTACATCAAGAGTTACAGGCTGTGTAATTCCGTTGATTGTTAAATTTCCAGTTACTTCGTTGTTCAAAGCAGAAGATTCGAAAGTAATTGTCGGGTTAGCTTCAGCGTTGAAGAATTCTGCAGATTTTAGGTGATTATCTCTGTCTGCGTTGTGTGTAGAGATAGAATCTGTCTGAATCGTAGCCGTTGTTTTCGCGTTGGCAAAAGTATCGTCTTCAGCATCGATTTCTGCAGTGAAGTTGGTAAAGTTTCCTTTAATATTAGAGATCATCATGTGTTTTACTTTGAAAGTAAGTTCACTGTGAGCTGGGTCTAGGTTCCATTTTGTAGCCATTGTATTAATATTTTTTGTTGTTAATTATAATGCAAATTTAGATCAAGCGAGAGGTACAATTCATTGATTTAGGATAAGAAATGATTTTATGCTAATTTTTTCTTTTAATTAAACATCAATAATATCATTCAAAAACTTCAATCACCCATCTTCTAACTTCCTTTCTTTTTCAGTAGCTTTTTCCCGCTATCCACTATATCTTTTTTGTTACGGCTTCCGCTTCGCTCCAGCCGCAACCAAAAAGGATGCCGTTTCTATGGTAAGTTTGCAAAGAGAAAAAAATAAGTATAGCTTAGTTAAAAAAATTAACCTAAAGAGTAAAAGCAGCAGGATAAAGACCGACGCTCGTTTGATACCAAGATATCGCCCCTGATTTTAGTCCCCTGCTGCTGTTTTCTTCCAAATCCGGATAGAACGTTGTTTGACTAAAACT
>NZ_JBDFPQ010000028.1:0-21148 GCF_039672645.1 Chryseobacterium sp. C39-AII1 | reverse complement strand
TAATAAACTTTTGAGAATCTGTTTTGGAGTGGTGAAGAATAAGACGAAATATCAACCGGATTATCAAAAAAACTTTAAAATTTTAACCTAAATAATTTGCAATTTAACATAGAACATCGGGGCTAGACCTTTGTCACAAAAACAAATTATCTCAGTTTTTTCAACGTCTTTTTTAGGTAATCTTCAACATTTTCATGATCCGGAACTGTTGTAATCTCTTTAGTCAAAGCCTTTTCAAATTCTGTTTTAGCCCTTTGATAATCTTTAATTTTGTAATAATATTTTCCTGCCAAATAATAACCTAACCAAAAATCAGGATTTAAAGATTGATATTCGTTCGTAAAATCTTCGCTTAACAAAACATTATCTTTCTCAATCGCTTCAATGATTTCTGATTGCATCAATTTATAAATCTCATAATTTTCAAACTCCTGAGAATCCACAAAAGGATCTTTGGCGATATTCAAATTTGACTTCGCCAATTCACCGTTTTTCAATCGTTTATTGGAAAAAATTTCATTCAAATCATAACAGACAAATTCCCCTAACTGATAAGGATTTGAAGAAACCCAAACCAGTTTCTTTTGAGGCGAAAAAATCACCGCATGATGTGCCAACAACTGATTCATTGCCTTTTCATTTCCAAACCCGATCTTCTCGCCTTTCAAACCCGATTTATCTCTTAAAATTGAAGCCATTTTCTCAGGATTCAGTTTTTTATTTTCCTGTAAAAGCTCCTGCAATTTCTCGTAACGATACTTAGAATGGCTTTCTGCAATCTGTTTTTGATTTCTTTTATCATCCTGATAAGCTTCAGATTGGAAATGATTGGTACAAAAAACACGACTTGTATTTTCTACATTATAAACTCCAAAATTATCAGGTGATACTTCAATAATAACCGCATTTTTATCATTCGCACTACTCACCAGAATCGATTCAGAAACGAAAACTTTTCGCTTTTTAGCAATCGTAATCGCTTCTTCGATAGTTGCAGCATATTGTAAAATTTCTTTTGTCACCAAAGAAATCGGAGTTTTTGCCGTCAACGGAATTTTGGATTTTCCGGCATTAATGGTCACCGTAATTCCTTCTTTATTCATTCCCGAAACCACGCCAATCATTCCTGGCCAACTTACAGAAAGATAAGGAATTCCGTTTTCCGGTTCTACAAATTCGATTAATTTATTTTTAGCAAAATCATCCCCCACATAAAAATCAAAATTTCTTCCGATCAGCAAATCTCCGTCATCCGTATTTTCGTTCCAAACTGCGAGAGAAGTACAGCCAACTACCATCAAATCCTGCATTGCATGACCAATATCGTGCGCACCGTGCAAATACATGCTTCTCAAAAATTTTGGCACAATAAAATCATATTTATCCGATGAATATTGGGATAAACCATACAATTCGGCTTGATAATCTTCACGAACATTCAGATACATTTTTCGGTTATACCATTTTAGAAAACCACGCAATAAGTGTTGCTTAAACTTCGACGGAACAAAACCTTCCACTTTTGAAAAGAAAATTTCTTCCTGTTTTTGCATTAGATTTTGCGTCAAAGCTCCGTTGTTATAACCCAATTGCAAAGGATTTCCTTTGATATAAAGTTCCCAAAGCTGCTGCTTATTTTTCGTCAAATAATTTTCATTAAAACTAAAAGTTGAATCGTTAATTTTACTAATTTTTGGAATTTCAAGAGAATATTGTTTTACATCAGGAATATGTTTGATAGATTTTCGTATGCCACATGATGTGAGGCTAAGAATGAAAAAAAAGAAAAATAAAGCTCTTATTTTGTGCCGCTTGTCATTCTGACGATAGGAAGAATCTCTACAAATTAATTTAGATTCTTCATTTCGCTTCGCTTCATTCAGAATGACAAAAGACTGCATATTATTTTCTTTCTTCACCTTTATTTTTATTAATCAATTGTGTTAATCTTTCATCGATAAGCTCTTTTCCAAGAATTTCTGCACAGGTATTGAAAGCACCGATCGTACAGCCTAAAATCCCATGCATATTCACCGATTGCCCTGTCAGAAAAAGATTATTAATCTTAGTGCGCGGAGAAACCATTGTTTTCAGAGGGTTTTCAGAACTTTTAATATAGCCGTACATATTTCCATCGAAACCTCCTATATAATCGCGATAAGATAACGGAGACGATGTGTAAATTTTACTGGTAATCTGTCTTAAATTAGGAATCTTTTTCTCCAAAGAATCAATCATCTTTTCTGCTTTTTCCATCTTGAATTTCTCGTATAATTCACCCCTTTCATGTTCGTCTGCAATCGTATTGAACGTCCTTTCCCATTCTTTAACTTCCTCAAAATCCATGTAAGAAATTGCTGTTAAACTTTCTGCAAATCTCGGATAATGTTTTGATTGTGTTGAGGAAAGCATATACGTTTCCGGCCAAGAATTTCTATCGTAACGATAAGCATTCCAAACCAATTCTTCGTTTGAATAATGATAAATATTATAATTAAAATTTGGAAGAATTTGAGGTTTTAAAACAAAATAAACACTGAAACACGAAGGAAGAGGTTCCCAACTCATGATGCGGTTTAAAAAGGATTTTTTCAGCCTTTCTTCCCCAATCAGTTTAATGGTTGAACGAATTTCTATGTTTGAAATAAATTGTTTCGCAAAATATTCTTTTCCTGATTGAGTTTTTACACCCGCTAAAACATTATTTTCATTAAATAAAAATTCAGAAACTTCAGAATGTTTATGAACTTCCGCTCCATATTCACGAAGCCTGCGAATTAATAATTTTGAGATCTGGCTTCCGCCTTTTATGCATTTATAAGCACTTTGAATATAAGAATTTACCGTCAACGCATGAACGTAAAACGGAACATTTTCAGAATCTCCGGCGTATAAAAAATTAGAACCCAATAAAATAGACTGTAATTTTTTATTCGAAGTTAAAGATTCAATAAACCTTTTGGTATTAAGATGGAGAATTTCTTCATTGTAATTATCTTTTCCAACCAGATTATATCTCGGAAACTGACTGCAAACTCTCTGAATTTCTTCACAATAATCTTCTAAATTTCCTCTTTCTTCAGGAAAATATTTAACTAATTGTTCAACAAAATTTTCGTAGCCTTGTGCGTGAGGATATTCGATTTCATCATTTCCAAAGGTGATTTTATCGTAACCGTCTTCATCCATTTTATGAAGCTGCAATTCATCCATAATCTCCAAATACGAAAAATATTGATGAAGATTTTGCCCTTCTGAAAGTCCGCCCAAATAATGAACTCCGGTATCAAAAATGAGTTTGTCACGGGAAAATGTCTGTAAATTCCCGCCGTATTGATTGTTTTTCTCCAAAACACAAACTTTTAAGCCTTCTTTCGCTAAAACAAGCGCCGAAACAAGACCTCCCAATCCGCTGCCGATTACAAGTATGTCAAATTCATTTTTCAAAGGAGAAAAGCTGTGTTTTTAATAATTTTAAATTTTAAAACGCAAAGTCCGCAAAGATTTTTTTAACTACTAAATGTTTTTAAGTTCGCAAAGGCGTTAACACTTAGCAAAGACAAAAAGTGGACTTATTACTTACATTTTAAATTCCTCAATTATTAATGTTTGAGTTTAAATATTAGTTTTTTCGAAAGTAAAAGTAGGGAATTTAATCAATATCATCCCAAAAATCAAAGTAATTGAACCATTGAAGGGGATATTTTTTAATCATCGACTCCAAATTTTGAGTATAAGAATTCAAAAGTCTTTGTGCATCGCGTTTTTTGACGTTTTGAGCTACTCTTGCATACAAATGATAATGAAGATTTTTTTCCTTCATTACGTACACATACACCACAGGAACACCCAACCTTGAAGCAATCATGAAAGGTCCGGCAGGAAATTTCGCTGATTTTCCGAGTAAATCACCTTCCAAGAATTTAGAACCTTCGAAATAACGGTCGCCTGTAAAACAAATCAGTTCGTTTTTTGACAACGCTTCGTTAATCTCGAAAATATGCGACATATCGTCTTTAACATAAATAAATTTGATGCTGCTTGCTTTTACAGAAACACTTTCCAGATATTCTTTAATGACGGTAACTTCCTGATCTGTAGTCACTAAATTAATCTGACAATCGAAGTCGATATCGGCAAAAAAATGTTCAGCTATCTCAAAATTTCCGATGTGAGCGCTGATTAAAACGCCGCCTTTTTTTTCGGCTAAAAGATTTCTGAGGTTTTCAATTCCGTCGAATTCGTAAGTATATTTTTCTCTTAAGCCAGCAGAAATAGCCGTTTTATCAATTAAAACAGTTCCGAAAGTGAAATAACTTTTAAATAATGAAATTTTTGTTTTCCAATAGCCGTAATTGAGTCTTTTCTGGAAATAATATTGGTAATATTTGTTGCTGTTTTTTTCGAATAAAAAGTAATATAACGCAACAAAATAAAGGACAAAATATGAACTTCGGATTCCGATATTTCTAATGCACCAAACGAAAATTCTGTAGCCGAGAATTGTGCCTTTAGATTTACCTTTCCACTTGTTCATAGTATTAATTTAGCAATGTATCAGTCTAGCAATGTAACAATATTTAAAAATTGATAAACTGCTAGATTGTTCTATTGTTACATTTTTAAGAGTAGATTTTTAATCGATAGTTATGAGTTTTTTTCAGTGATTTTGTTCTCGATTGTCGAATAAAAGTCATCGAATGTGACCATCTTTTTGAAGTCTGCTTCACCTAATTTCACACCGAAATTAGATTCAATAACTACCACCAAATCAATATAATCCAGGCTGTCTAAGCCCAATGTTTTTTTCAAGTTAGCTTCATTGCTGATTTCATCGCCATCTACTTCAAATTCATTCACTAGAAAGTCGTTGACGATCGCAACAATTTTTTCCCTGTCCATGTTTTTAATCAAATTTTTTAACAATTAATGCTGAATTTGTTCCCCCAAATCCAAAAGAATTCGACAAAAATACATCAATTTTTTGACTTTTTGTTTCTGCTACCAAATTTATCTTTTTAGCCTCATCATCAGGGTTTTCCAGATTAATATTCGGGGCAACAAAATCGTTTTGCATCATCAGAATCGAATAAATTACCTCACTTGCACCTGCCATCCAGCATTCATGACCCGTCATTGATTTTGTAGAACTTACAGGAATTTCACCTCCGAAAATTTCATAGATCGCTTTGGCTTCATTCGCATCACCAAGCGGCGTGGAAGTTGCGTGAGCATTAATATAATCGATATCTTTTGCCGTTAAACCAGATTGTTTCAACGCTCTGTCCATTGCTAAAGCCGGGCCATCAACATTTGGTGTAGAAATATGTCCACCGTTTGAAGAAAAGCCATAACCAACGATTTCAGCGATGATATTTGCGCCTCGTTTTTGTGCCGATTCTAAACTTTCAACGATCAATGAAGCTGCTCCACCACTAGGAATTAAGCCATCTCTACCGGCGTCGAAAGGTCTTGAAGCTTTCGTCGGTTCGTCTTCTCTTACAGAAAAAACACCCAACCCGTCAAAACTCGCCATTGAATATTTGTTGGTTTCCTGAGCACCTCCACAAACAATCATGTCCTGAAAACCGTTTTTAATCATCATATAAGCCAATCCCAAAGAATGAGAACCGCTTGCACAAGCTGCACTGATGGTTAAATTGATTCCTCTTAATTTAAAAATCGTAGAAAGATTCATCGTAACTGTTGAGTTCATCGATTTGAAAATCGCTCCTGAACCCATTAAAGTTGTATCTTTTTTTTCTCTTGCAATGTCGATAGATTCCACAACTGCCTGAGAAACACTGTCGTTTCCGTATAAAATTCCGACTTCGTTTTGGTCTAAAAAGTCTTGGTCGATATTTGCCTGTTTTAAAGCATCTAAAGTTGCGATATAAGCGTATTCGCTTTCTTCGCCCATGCTTACACGCTGTCTGCGGTTCAAAAGATTTTTAAGATCCGGTTTCGGAACCACGCCCGTTAATCCCGATCTGAAACCAAATTCTTTTCTTTCGTCCACCAAAACAATTCCGGATTTCCCCTGAAATAAAGATTCTTTCACCTCTTCCAAAGAAGTTCCGATGCAGGAATAAATTCCCATTCCGGTAATTACAACCCTATTTTCCATGTAATGTTCAAGGTTTTAGGTTGCAGATTTTAGGTTGCAGCTAATACCTGCTATCTTATATCTGCTACCTGATTTTATGAATAGATTCCTCCGTTAATATTGATTACTTCACCTGTAATGTACGATGACTTTTTAGAAGCTAAAAATGCTACCAAATCTGCCACTTCCTCCGCTTCACCAAATCGATTGGCAGGAATCATTGCTTTTAATTCATCTTCATTAAATTCCTGAGTCATATCTGTTCTGATGAATCCCGGTGCAACTGCATTTACAGTGATATTTCTTTTCGCAACTTCCTGTGCTAAAGCTTTTGTAGCGCCCACAACAGCTCCTTTTGCCGCAGAATAATTGGTTTGTCCAGCCGTTCCCTTCACTCCGGAAACAGAAACCATATTGATAATTCTGCCGTATTTGTTACGCAACAATTTTTGAATAAAGAAATTCGTTACGTTGAAAAAACCATTTAAACTCGTGTTAATCACAGCGTTCCAATCTTCACTTGGCATCCACATGAATAATCCGTCTCTTGTGATTCCGGCGTTATTTACGATCACCTCAACTATAGATTGTGGATTATTTTCCTGCCATTCCGTTAAAACTTTTTGAGTTTCTTCAGCATTTCCTACATCGAATTTTAGAATTTCTCCGGTAGAACCCAATTCTTCCACTTTAGCTAAAGTTTCCTTTGCTGCAGCTTCGTTTGAAGTATAGTTGATTAAAATATGATAATTTTTCTCTTCTGCCAGTTTGATACAGATTGCTCTTCCAATTCCTCTTGAGCCGCCTGTGATGATTGCACATTTCATGTGTTACTTATGTTAGTTTTAGTTTTTTCAAGTATATTTTTCTCCCCCTTAGTTTAAACAATTAATTACCGAGAGTAATTACATTGCTTTTAAATATTTTTTTACTTCCTCCAAATACGGATACATCACCATGTCATTTGAGAACGCAGGAATGATCTTTCTTATTTCATCATACAATTCTTTTGTTGACGTTGAAACCTTATCTTTAAAATCAAGATATTCGATTGCCTGAACGATGGTGATCGCTTCAATTGCCAAAACTTCGAAAGCATTTTCAATCACTTTTCTGCAGATTACAGCAGCATTGGTTCCCATGCTCACGATATCCTGATTGTCATTGTTATTCGGAATACTGTGAACATACATCGGATTCGACAACATCTGACTTTCCGCCGTTGTAGAAGTCGCTGTAAACTGAACGCCCTGCATCCCGAAATTGAAACCTAATTTACCTAAATTCACAAAAGGAGGCAAGATTTCGTTGATCTTAGCATTCAAAAGATAATTTAATTGTCTTTCAGCTAACATCGTCAGTTTTGTGACAACAGTTTTCAGTTTGTCCATTTCCAGAGAAATATAATCTCCATGGAAATTTCCACCATGGTAAACGTGCTGATCATCAACATTAATGATCGGATTATCATTTGCTGAATTGATCTCGTTTTCCAACACTTTTTCAGTGTATTCCAAAGTATCTAAAACAGGTCCCAAAATCTGAGGAACACATCTTAAAGAATAATATTCCTGAACTTTTTCTTTGAAAACCTTCTCCTGCTCTTCAAAGTGAGTATATAAATGGTCGGCTCTTTTTCTGATCAATTTGCTGTCAGATAAATGAGCACGCATTTTTGCTGCAATTTTTTGCTGTCCTGCATGAAGTTTTGTTCCGTTCAAAACTTCTGACAAATGGTCGTCGTAAGCCTGAACAATTTCGTTGATAGCACAAGATAATTTAATGGAAATATCTGTCAATTGATTCGCTTTATGAGCATTGACAACACCAATTCCCGACATGACAGAAGTTCCGTTCATTAAGGCAAGGCCTTCACGGATTTCAACCTGAATAGGTTCTAAACCTTCAATTTCGAAAACTTCTTTCGTTGATTTTCTTTCACCTTTATAGAAAACCTCACCTTCACCTATTAAAACCAAAGCCAAGTGCGCCAATTGTACCAAATCTCCACTCGCTCCAACTCCACCGTGTTCAAAAATCAACGGTGTAATATCTCTGTTTATTAACTCTTTAAGTAAATTAACAACTGACTGGTGAACTCCTGATTTCCCTAATGACAATGTATTCATTCTTGCTAACATGCAAGCTTTTACCTCATCGGCAGGAAGCGGATTTCCAATACCAGAAGAGTGACTTCTGATTAAGTTATATTGTAATTGATGGGTATCTTCATCGCTGATCTTGAACTGTGCCATGGGTCCAAAACCTGTATTCACACCATATATTACTTTATTTTTGGAAAAATCTTTCAAAAACTTAAAACTTTCATCCACTCTGGCAAGAAGTGATTCATCCAGTTCTATTTTTTCATTATTAATGATGATTTTTTTAAAGTCGTTCAGTTCTAAAAAGTTATTTATTTTCATTAATTAAAAGTAATAAATAGATAATATTGTAATTATTAATTAATTGTCATTAATTTTGCGGCAAAGATAGAAGTTATTATTAAAATAAAAAATCAAAGATGAGTAAAGAATTTGTTGACGTTCTTGTAATCGGTGCCGGACCGTCCGGTTGCGTATCTTCTTCATACTTAAAGAAGAACAACGTCAACGTAAAAGTTGTTGAAAAAACAAAATTTCCAAGATTGGTTGTAGGCGAAAGTCTTATTCCGCGTGTAATGGATCATTTTGATGAAGCCGGACTCTTTCCCGCGCTTGATAAAATGGGCTTTGAAAAGAAATTGGGAGCACGTTTTTTAAGAGGCAACGAAGTCTGTATTTTTGATTTCAGCAATAAATTTGGTGATGGATGGGACTGGACTTGGCAGGTTCCGAGAGCTGATTTTGATAATGTTTTAGCCCAAGAAGTCATTAATAAAGGTATTGATCTTGAATTTGAAACCGAAGTAATCGGCATTGAATTTAATGGAACAGATTCTATCACAACGGTAAAAAATAAAGACGGCGAAACGAAAGAAATTCATGCCAAATTCGTCATTGATTCCAGTGGTTACGGAAGAGTTTTACCAAGACTTTTAGATTTGGAAAAACCTTCAAAACTTTCTCCTCATTCTGCGATTTTCTCTCATGTAGAAGACATCAACAGAGAAGAAGGTACGGAAGGAACTTTGATTTCTTTTGATATTATTGAAACTGAAGTCTGGCTATGGGTTATTCCTTTCTCAAACGGAAATACAAGTGTAGGAATCGTTGGCCCAACGGAATATATTGATAAGCTTTCTGAAAATGGAGATCCTGCAGAAGCTTTGAGAAAAGCAATCTCCCTTTCCGATTATTATGTAAAACGTTTCGGAGATGTTGAATTTCTTTTTGAGCCAAAACATTTGAAAGATTACTCTTGCTCGGTAAAAAAATTATACGGAGACGGATTTGCATTAACAGGAAATGCCTCAGAATTCCTTGATCCGGTTTTCTCTTCAGGAATGGCTTTTGCAACCGAGGGCGGAATGACCGCAGCAAAATTGGCTCTAAGACAACTTAATGGCGAAAAAGTAGATTGGCAGACCGAATTTGCAGACTATATTTTATACGGTGTTGATGTTTTCACAACCTACGTGAAAGAATGGTACACCGGAAATCTTCAGGAATTGTTTTTCCACCAACCGGAAAATCCTGATGTGAAAAGAAAAATCTGTGCAGTTTTGGCAGGCTATGTATGGAACAAGAAAAATACTTTTGTGAGAATACACGATACTGCGATAAAAAATCTTGCAGAATTTATTAAAACAGAAAAACAACAAGCATAAAAAAACGGTCTGAGATTTTTCAGACCGTTTTTGTTTTATTTTAAAGCATTTTTAATTTCTTTTCCTAATTTTTTTCCTGTCACTTCATACGCAGCAGCGATTCTTCCGTACTCCCAATTAAAATCTCTGTTCATCTGCTTTCCCTGAATTTTATCAGCCTGCAATTTCATAACAATATTCGATGGATTCTCTGTTTCTACAAAAGTTAAGTTTGCTGTTAATTTTGCTTCCTGCGAACCGATCATGCCACCGTACCAGCCTGCGTAAATCCATTTTGCATCAATAATTAACGTATACTTCGCTTTCACATCGTTCCTAAAAGTTACTTTCTTCGATTTCGCATTTATTCCTTTAAAGAAATACTCCAAATATTCTGTCGATTTGAATCTGTCCCACTGATAAATCCAATTTTCCCAAACTTTTTCACTTTTCTTAGCCGTGATATCTGCTTTTCTGTTTTCGATATACTGAACTTCTGTAAGGTTCTTTTCCTGATAAGTAGCATTATCGAACTTCAACTGAACATTTACTTCCGTTTGATCTTTAAGAAAATCAAAGTTTCCTGATTGAAAATTAATTTGGTTTTGAGCAATCGCCGTGGTCGCAATTGCCATAAAAAGCATTAGAAATAATTTTTTCATAGTTTATTAATTGAAATAAGTTCGCAAATATATTGTAAAAAAGCAGCTCAAATGAACTGCTGTATTTTATTTTCTGTTAAATTTTAAAAATCAATTTATCTTAAATCCGTAAACGTAATCGGCTTTCTGCTGTTAGGATTAAATACGATTTTAGACAAAACATCAAAATCAATTAATTCAATTTTTGGACTTACCCTTAATTTTGCACGGAAATGATCTCTTACTTCATTTACAAAACTTTCGGAATCACTGTCTGTGCTTATCTTAATGATAATTTCGTCCAACCCTATTTCATTCGACTGAATAACGATCTGATAGCATAAAATATTATTGAAATCATTTAAAATATCGTTCATTGCAGGCGGATACAAAGTTGTTCCTTTGTATTTTATCATCTGTTGTTTTCGCCCGATTACAGGACCTAACCTCATCGTATTTCGTCCACATTTGCAAGGTTCATAATGTGCTTTTACAATATCTCCCGTTTTGAATCTTAACAAAGGAATAGCTTCAACGCCTAAAGTTGTAATGGTTAACTCTCCGCTTTCACCTTCTTTTACTAAGTTTCCTTCATCGTCCAGAATTTCTGTGATGATTAGTTCCGGATGATGATGTCCTCCGATTTGCTGTTCGCATTCTGTGAAAGCTGTGCTCATTTCTGTGGAAGCATAGGTTGAAAATAATTTAATATCCCACTTTTCTTTAATCTTTTGAGATAAAATATTGTCTGTAAAATCCTGATTTTTGATGCTTTCCCCAATGCAAACTGCTCCATAAACACTGGAATTCTTATAATCAATCCCGTGTTTCTCAGCATAATCGATCATTTTTAACAAAAACGAAGGAACGGTAATCAAATATTTAGGTTTATATCTAAAAATTGAATCCCATTGCAGCTCCGGAATTCCGGGTCCCATCCTCACAACGCTTGCTCCCATTTTTCTTAATCCTAGAAAATAAGCAAGTCCGGCCATGAATCTTTTGTCAATCGTTGTAATCATTTGTACAACATCGCCCTTCTGTATTCCTGCACAAGCGAAAGAAATCGCTTCGTTGTAAGCTAATCTTTCAAGATCATTATCCGATAAACCAAAAGTTACAGGATCCCCTAAAGTTCCTGAAGTGGTGCTGTAATCCACAATTTTATCGGGCGTGATACAGAAGAAATCATCGTTATTTTGCTGAATATCGTTCTTCGTAGTTGTGGGGATTTTCTGTAAATCTTCCAACATCTGAATATCTGAAATATTGATATTATTTTCTTTGAATAATCTTTGATAAAAAGGTGAATGATTTTCAAGATAAGCCAAAAGCTCCTGAAGTTTTTGCTCCTGAAACTTTTTTATTTCCTGAATGTCCGATTTTTCGATTGATGGATAGAATTCCAATAGTTTTTATTTTTAGAAGACAAATTTATTTAATTAAAATTAAAAGATCGCTTCCTCTGAAATTTTAACCACAGATTGACACAATTTTTCATAGATGATTGTATTTATTTTTTGTGATATTTGTGACATTAGTGTTTAATCGAAATTATCGTTGAAAAGTAAAAGTCTGTGTATTTGCATTTCCAGCTGTATTGGTGGTTATCACTTTTAACGTATGAGAACCCGAGCCTTTCGGGCATTTTTCATCAAAAACATACACAAAATCATCTTTTACTCTTGCAAAACGAAGCCATTTTCCATCCAATTCTGCTCGGAAAGATTCAATGTCACCGATTTTTGTTGTTCCTTTTAATCTTACAGAACCTGAACTTACAATTGCACTCTCTTTCCAGCTTGGAGAAACGGACGGTAAGCTGTCATCCAATAATAATCTTGCTGTTCCAAGTCTGTTGAATTGTCCTTCTGCCCAATCACCATTCCATTTCGCTTTGATGATATTTTTATTGCTTCCGTAATTGAGTTCGATAACCGTTTTATCTTTTTCTTCGCTGTTTAATTTTCTGCTAGGTTTAATTTTTAAACTAAAAAAATCATGAATCGGATTGTAAGGACTATTTAAAATTATAGCACTTGAAACGGCTTCTGCATCGGATTTTTCGTACATATTAAAATTCACCGCATCGTAAACCGCATTTTTGCTTAAATTAATTTCTGCACTCTCTGTTTTAATTGTTTTTGATTCGTTTGGAGAAACGGTTTTATTGTTTGATGAAACTTTTTCTGATGAATTACTCAACTGAACTTTTGTTGTCAATCGACTTGTATTTCCATTGACATCTTTTAAAATAATTTCAATATTGTGAACTTCATTATCCGAAAGATTGATAATTCCGTCCGAACCGGAACTATAATTCGGCAATTTCATTCCCGGCAAATTCGATAAATGTTGAATGCTTATTTTATCGCGGACAAATTTTGTATAATCTACGCAGCCATTGATATATCGTGTATCATTATAATGAATTCTGTCAATTTTAAAACTATAAACGAGTTTTCCATCCATCAATAATTCTACGTCGTAAATTCCCAGATTAAAACCCTGATTGGCTTTATCCACCGCTTTTATCGCAAAACTTATCTGAGGAGAATTCACTTGAATTACGTTTGAAGTATAAACACTTCCTATTTTTTTAACAACAATTCCATTGGCTCCCGATTCATAGGTGCTAAAACGGCGATCATACCAATACAATCCACTTATAATCGGAGCAATCCCATCAGGAATATTAAATCCAAATAGCAAAGGATTGATACATTCTTCTGTTTTTGTATCTCTGATTTCAAAATTCAGATGTGGTCCCGCTGAGCCTCCTGTATTTCCGCTTAAAGCAATTAACTGTCCTTTCGTCACTGGAAACTGATTCGGTGAAAAACTAAGATCCTGTTCCCATTTTTCGTCTTTGTACTGCTGTTCTTTTACGTATTCATCGAGTTTGTCGAAATATTTATTCAAATGTGCATACACTGTTGTATAACCATTTGGATGAGTGACATAAACAGCATTTCCGAAACCGTAACGCTCTACTTTTATTCAGCTTACATAACCATCTGCTGCGGCAACTACAGATAAGTTTTCCTGACTGTTGGTTCGAATATCCAATCCCATGTGAAATGATTGGAACGGACTGCTCCGAAATTGGCAGCGAGGTTAATGGAAATATTTAAAGGGTTTCGAAAATAACCTTGTGGATAATTTTGAGCAAATGTCGCAATGCTATTGATTAAACAAACAAGAATCATCAATCGGGAAAAGAATTTCATACAAATGGTTTTAAGTGTCATTTTAAAATTACGAAATTTTCTTTTATGTCCCATGGATGTTTTGTGATATAATAAAAAGAAACTTTTTTATTGCCACGAATTCCCGAATGAGACTGCTCACGTTTTGAGATCTTATATAAGTGAAACGGCTTCGTGAAACTTAAAAAAAGCCTTACCGTAAAAAACTTAGTGGCCTTTGTGTTCATGACATTTATGAAAATATTAGTGCCATTTATGTTTAAAATTCAATTCAAAAAAAGTGCATTTCACAATTCACAATTCACAAAAAATTAATCCAAACATTTATATTTCTGAAACAGAACTTTTTAATAGGAAATATCAAAATAAAACATATATTATAAACCGACAAATTTTAGTAAATTTGCCAACTTAATTAATCAACGATATTGAGATATTACAATGAGCCAATTTAAAGAATACAAAAACCTCAACCTTATTGACGTAGCAGAGAATGTAGCGGAATTCTGGAAACAGAACAAAACTTTCAATAAGAGTGTTGAGATTCGTGAGGGGCAACCTGAGTTTGTTTTTTATGAAGGTCCGCCTTCAGCAAACGGTATGCCCGGAATTCACCACGTAATGGCCAGAGCGTTGAAGGATATTTTCTGTCGTTATCAGACCCAGAACGGGAAGCAGGTTTTCCGTAAAGCGGGTTGGGATACACACGGACTTCCGGTAGAGCTTGGCGTGGAAAAGGAATTAGGAATCACTAAAGAAGATATTGGCAAAAAAATTTCAATTGAAGATTATAACAAAGCGTGTCGTGAAGCGGTAATGCGTTATACAGACGTTTGGAACAACCTTACCGAAAAAATCGGTTATTGGGTTGATCTTGATGATCCGTATATCACGTATAAATCAAAATACATGGAAACGGTTTGGTGGTTGTTGAAGCAATTGTATGATAAAGGATTATTGTACAAAGGGTATACGATCCAGCCTTATTCTCCGAAAGCAGGAACGGGACTTTCTTCTCACGAAGTAAACCAACCGGGAGCTTACCGTGATGTTTCTGATACAACAGTGGTTGCACAATTCAAAACATTATCGGAAACATTACCTTCATTTTTGCAAGGTTTTGGAGATGTACATTTCTTAGCCTGGACGACAACTCCTTGGACGCTGCCTTCAAATACAGCTTTAACAGTAGGTCCAAAAATCGACTATGTTTTAGTCAAAACTTTCAATCAATATACTTTTGAGCCAATTAATGTTGTTT
Organism: Chryseobacterium sp. C39-AII1; assembly: GCF_039672645.1. Taxonomy (NCBI): domain Bacteria; kingdom Pseudomonadati; phylum Bacteroidota; class Flavobacteriia; order Flavobacteriales; family Weeksellaceae; genus Chryseobacterium; species Chryseobacterium sp. C39-AII1. Next base: position 6,183 of record NZ_JBDFPQ010000028.1, on the reverse strand, counting down.
TGGCTAAAGCTTTGGTTGGAAAACAATTTGCTAAAAAATATGCTGAAGGAACAGATGAAGATTTTGCAAATTATACATCTGAAACGAAAATTATTCCTTACCAAATTTTAGCAGAATTCAAAGGAGCGGATTTGGTTGGAATTAAATATGAGCAACTATTACAGTATGCTCTTCCTTACCAGAATCCTGAAAATGCTTTCAGAGTAATCGCTGGAGATTTCGTGACAACGGAAGACGGAACAGGTATCGTTCACACTGCCCCGACTTTTGGTGCAGATGATGCAAAAGTAGCTAAAGAAGCTCAGCCTGAAGTTCCGCCAATGTTGGTTTTAGATGAAAATGAAAATCCAATTCCATTAGTAGATTTACAGGGAAGATTTTTAGCTATCGTAAGCGATGAAATCTACGGTTTTGCGAATGAATATGTAAAAGGAGAATATCTTAGCGAAGACGAAAAAAATACTGAATTAAATATTCAGAAAGAAAATTTAAAGTCAATCATTGCAGATTTGAAGGCTTATCTTTCTGTAGATGAAAGAATTGCTTTAAAATTAAGAAAAGAAAACAAGGCTTTCAAAGTAGAAAAATATGTTCACAGTTATCCACACAGCTGGAGAACAGATGAGCCGTTATTATATTATCCGTTGGATTCCTGGTTTGTAAAAATGACTTCTCTTAGAAGCCGTTTGGTAGAATTGAATGAAACAATTAACTGGAAGCCAAAAGCAACAGGAGAAGGACGTTTTGCGAACTGGCTGGAAAACGTAAACGACTGGAATCTTTCCCGTTCAAGATATTGGGGAATTCCTTTACCAATCTGGAGAACAGATGATTTGAAAGAAGAAAAAATCATCGGTTCTGTAGAAGAATTATACAACGAGATCGAAAAATCTATTGAAGCAGGATTTATGAAAGAAAATCCGTTCAAAGGTTTTATCATCGGAAATATGTCTGAGCAAAATTATGCTTTGGTTGATCTTCATAAAAATATCGTTGATAAAGTAATTTTAGTTTCAGATTCAGGAAGAGCAATGAAGCGTGAAAGCGACTTGATCGATGTTTGGTTCGATTCAGGCTCAATGCCTTATGCGCAGTTGCACTATCCTTTTGAAAATAAAGAATTAATCGACAATAATAAAGCTTTCCCTGCAGATTTCATCGCGGAAGGTGTTGACCAGACTCGTGGTTGGTTCTACACGCTTCACGCAATAGGAACAGCGGTTTTTGATTCAGTTGCTTATAAAAATGTAATGAGTAACGGACTTGTTTTGGATAAAAACGGCGTGAAAATGTCGAAATCCAAAGGAAATGGAATTGATCCTTTCGAAACATTAGCCATTTACGGACCGGATGCGACACGTTGGTACATGGTTTCCAATGCAAATCCTTGGGAAAACCTGAAATTCGACATCGATGGAATTGATGAAACAAGAAGAAAATTCTTCGGAACGCTTTACAACACGTATTCATTCTTTGCTTTGTATGCAAATGTTGACGGATTCAATTATTCTGAAAAAGAAGTTGAAAACAGACCGGAAATCGACAGATGGATTCTTTCCGAATTAAACTTATTAATCAAAGAAGTTAAGGCATTCTACGAAGATTACGAGCCGACAAGAGTAGCGAGAGCCATCAACACGTTTGTGAATGACAATTTATCAAACTGGTATGTAAGATTATGCAGAAGACGTTTCTGGAAAGGAGATTATTCGGATGATAAAATCTCTGCTTACCAGACTTTATATACCTGTTTGGAAACCGTTGCTAAATTATCGGCACCAATTGCTCCGTTCTTTATGGATCAATTGTATCAGGATTTAAATAAAGTAACAGGAAAAGAAACTGCGGAATCTATTCACTTAACGGATTTCCCTGTTGCTGATGAAAGTTTGATCGATCAGGATTTGGTTGAAAAAACGCATTTAGCACAGAACATTACAAGTATGGTTTTCTCTTTGAGAAAGAAAGAAAACGTAAAAGTTCGTCAGCCTTTACAGAAAGTATTAATTCCTGTTTTAGATAAAAAAACAGAGGCGCAAATTGCTGCGGTTTCTGAATTAATTAAACAAGAAGTAAATGTTAAAGAAATTCAATTAATCAATGCTGAAGAAGCTGCTGATTTAATTGTAAAACAGATAAAACCAAATTTCAAGGCGCTTGGTCCTAAACTAGGAAAAGACATGAAAGTGGTTGGAGGTGAGATCGCCAACTTTAGTGCAGAACAGATTTCGACATTAGAAAAAGAAGGAAAATTAGACGTTCAGGGATACGAAATTACATTGGATGATGTAGAAATTTCGACAAAAGATATCCCGGGATGGACAGTAACTTCTGATGGAAAAACAACTGTGGCATTAGATTTGACGTTAACAGACGAATTAAAATCTGAAGGTATCGCAAGAGAATTCATCAACAGAGTTCAAAACCTGCGAAAAGATAAAGAATTTGACCTGACAGACAGAATTTCCATCACATTGGAAGAAAATTCTCCGTTCTTGAATGATATCAAGAAAAATGAAGAATATATTTCGGCTGAAGTCTTGTCAAATAAAATAGAAATTGTATCTTCACTTTCAAATTTTAACGAAATCGAAATAGATGAGGTTAATTTTAAGATAAATGTTGAAAAAAATTAACATATAGTTATTGTTTTTCAAATTCCATTTCATAATTTTATTAAAAAAGAGAAACGAACATGTCAGACGAAAGAGTAAGATACAGTGATGCTGATTTACAAGAGTTTAAAGCAGTGATCAAGGAAAAAATAGAGAAAGCAGAAAACGATTTAAAACTAATCAGAGAGAGTTTTATCAACGACCAGAATAATGGCACGGATGATACTTCTCCGACCTTTAAAGCGTTTGAAGAAGGTGCTGAAACTTTAAGCAAAGAGCAGAACTCTATTTTAGCCGGAAGACAGGAGAAATTCGTACGTGATTTGAAGAATGCTTTGATAAGAATTGAAAACAAAACTTATGGCGTTTGCAGAGTAACAGGCAAGTTGATTCCTAAAGAAAGACTATTGGCTGTTCCGCACGCTACATTAAGCATTGAAGCGAAAAACATGCAGAAATAACCGCAAGGTTAGTTAAAATAATTTTTGGTTTATATCGTATTTCATGAAATACTTTATAAACCAAATTTTTAATATATACCCATGAGCGAATTATTAATTTTAATCATTATTATTGTTGTCGTTTTAGGATTTTTCAACAGAGAAAAGATCAAAAACAGATTTTTTCCCGATGAAAAGAGAAATTACACCATTGATGACCAATTTAATTCTGATAAACGCGAAAGGGAGAAAGAAATCGACAGGCTTTTAAGCAAAATGGGCAAAAACGGAGTGAATGATTTGTCTGCAAAAGACAGAAAAAGACTCGATGAATTGTCCAAAAAATAAAAATTAATTAAATAAAAATGGAGGCACTAATTGTACACCCAAAAAACCAAATGGAGCTGAATGCACTGAAAAGTGTGATGAAAGATATGGGAATTCGTTACGAAAAATTTCATACACGAGGCGCAAAAACTCAAACTTTCGAGCCAAGAACTCCTGCTAAAAAAGAAAATACCAAGAAAAACTTTAAAGACAAACCAAAGACGAACCTGTAATGAAAAAGATATTATTTGTAACCTTTCTTATTTTATTAATTGATCAGGCTTCAAAAATTTATGTAAAAACACATTTTAATCTGGACGACAGCATTTCTGTGTTGCCAGGTTTCAAGTTTACATTTGTGGAAAATCCGGGAATGGCTTACGGACTTCATTTTGGCGGAGTTATTGGAAAATATTTCCTGGTAATTGTAAGAGTTATTTTGATTGGCGGAATGATCTACTTATTCAAAAAGTGGCTGCAACGTGGTGAATCTAATTATCTTTTGATTCCTATGGCCATGATTTTTGCCGGAGCCATTGGGAATTTGATTGACGGAATGTTTTATGGTTTGATTTTCGACAGCGGAACAGTTTACGACCCAAGCATTGATCGTTGGATTGGTTACGGTGGAATCTCTAAAGTAGTAGGCTTCGGAAACGGATATTCTACTTTTATGAGAGGTTGCGTGGTTGACATGCTTCATTTTCCGTTGGTAGATTGGAATGTTCCTGAAAGCTGGCCTATTATTGGAGGAAAACATATTGAATTTTTTAAATATATCTTCAATGTAGCAGATTCAGCAATTACAGTAGGGGCAGTTTTATTATTAATTTTCAGAAAAAAAGCTTTCCCCAACGGATTGGAATTTTAAAAATACATCACACCAAATGAAGAAAATTATTAAAAATATTTTTAAATTCTTCCTGCTTCTTATTGTTGCAGGAATTATTTTTATTGCTTGGGCGAATTACAGCATCAAGAAAAACAGTGATGCGTACGTTTCTTACAACATCGCTGATATTCCCGAAACGAAAACAGCTTTACTTCTCGGAACCAGCAAAAACCTGAACAGCGGTCTTCCGAATGCTTATTTCTACAACAGAATTCAGGCAACGGTAGATCTGTATAAAAGCGGAAAAATAAAGTATATCATCGTAAGCGGCGACAATAGCACCAAAGACTATAATGAGCCCGAAGATATGCTGTTAACTTTAATGCGCTATGGCATTCCTGAGAATAAAATTTTCTTAGATCATGCAGGATTCAGAACGCTAGATTCTGTGGTAAGGGCTAAAGAAATTTTCGGGCAGACTAAACTGGTAATTATTTCACAAAAATTCCACAACGAAAGAGCCGTATTTTTAGCCAAAGAAAACGGAATTGATGCTTTCGGCTACAATGCAAAAGATGTAAATAAATACGCAGGTTTTAAAACCAATATGAGAGAATATCTGGCGAAAGCGAAAGCCTATTATGATTTACTTTTAGGTGTTGAACCCAAGTTTGGAGGAGAAAAGATTTTGATTCCATGATTTTCTTTTCTTGCTGATTAAGCAGATTTAAAATCATATTAAAAAGATCTGCGTTATCTGCTCAATCCGTGAGAGAATTAGTTAAATTTGCAATTCATTAATTTTTAAATATAAATTTTAAACAAATGTCAAGAATTCTTACCGGCATTCAAGCCACCGGAACACCGCACCTTGGTAACTTGTTGGGTGCTATTATTCCTGCAATTGAGCTATCAAAACAGGAAGGAAACGAATCATTTTTATTTATCGCGAACCTGCATTCTTTAACACAGATAAAAGATGCGAAAGAACTGAAACAAAATACCTACGAGATTGCTGCGGCTTGGCTTGCTTGTGGATTAGATACCGAAAAAACATTTTTTTACAGACAGAGCGACATCCCTGAAACCTGTGAACTTTCTTGGCATTTATCATGTTTTTTTCCTTATCAGAGATTAACGCTGGCACATTCATTTAAAGATAAAGCAGACCGTTTGCAGGATGTAAATGCAGGCTTGTTTACTTATCCTATTTTGATGGCCGCCGATATTTTATTGTATGATGCTGAAATCGTTCCTGTTGGAAAAGATCAGCTTCAGCATTTGGAGATTGCTCGAGATGTGGCTTCAAGATTTAATAATCAAATGGGTGAAGTTTTTGTTTTGCCACAATCTGAACTTCAGGAAGACACCAAATACGTTCCCGGAGTTGACGGACACAAAATGTCTAAATCTAGAGGAAATATCATCAATATTTTCTTACCTGAAAAAGAACTAAAAAAGCAGGTGATGAGCATTGAATCTGATTCAAAATCTTTGGAAGAACCAAAAGATCCTGAAACAGATAAAACATTTGCAATCTATCAACTGATCGCAACTCCAGAACAAACAGAGGAGTTAAGAGCTAAATATTTAGCTGGAAACTTCGGTTATGGTCATGCGAAAAAAGAACTTTTGGATTTGATCTTGGTTAGATTTGAAAAAGAAAGAGAATTGTTCTCTTATTACATGAACAATCTTGACGAATTGGAAGCAAAACTTCAGGAAGGAGCAACAAAAACAAGAGTAATTGCTACAGAAACGATTAAAAGAGTGAGAAAAAGTTTAGGAATTTAATTTTCTATATCTTTTATGAATAAATATTAAGTTTCGGCGGCACCGAAGGTAGTCTTGGTCGGAAGAAATTCCGACCATTTAAGTTTTAAAAACTTTATCTGGATTCCCTCCGGCAAAGATGATTAATATGGCAGTAATCATATCCCTTAGTTCCATCGCGATTCGTCTTTTAGCC
>NZ_JBDFPQ010000027.1:0-27600 GCF_039672645.1 Chryseobacterium sp. C39-AII1 | reverse complement strand
GGAACTAAGGGATATGATTACTGCCATATTAATCATCTTTGCCGGAGGGAATCCAGATAAAGTTTTTAAAACTTAAATGGTCGGAATTTCTTCCGACCAAGACTAGCGAAGCTGCCGCCGCCGAAACTATATCCTAGAACTTATAAGTCTTTGTTTTAGGTTTTTCATAGCTCACCGCTCCACCGCGAATCGGAGTCAGCAAATCCATCAAACCATTTAATTTTATTTCATAAATGGTCGAAAGTTGCATTCCCAATTTTCCGGGAGGCATTCCTTTACGGTAAAACCATTCAAGATAGCTTATGGGTAAATCTGCCAGAATTGTGCCTTGATATTTTCCAAAAGGCATTTTTACGACACAGATTTCATTTAATATTTCAGGGTTTATTCCTTCCACTTTTATACTATTATATCAATTTTATTTTCAAGATCGTCATCTTCATTGTTGGGCAATGCTAAATCGGGCGTATCATCATCTGAAAATTCATTTCGATAAACCTGAATTAACAAAAGCGTCAGGGAAATCAGAATCGGCCCGAAGATCAATCCCATGAAACCAAACAAATTCATTCCCATTATGATTCCGAAAACGGTATTTAAAGGGTGAATATCTTCTAATTTTTTCAAAAGTGTAAAACGCAATACATTATCAGTTAAACCAACAACGATAATACAATACGCAGCCAATCCCAATCCAGTTCCCGTGTCGCCACTCGCGATCATATAAATACAGACCGGAACGTAGATAATCGCAGCTCCCACAACAGGAATCATAGATGTCGCCGCCGTTAAAGCAAAAAGCAAAACCGGACTTGGAGCTCCAAAGATAAAATATCCTACAAGACCAACAAGACCTTGCCCCAGTGCTACAACGGGAATACCAATGGCGTTTGCCATAATCAGCTTTCGCATCTTTTCGCCAATCAAAGAAACATTTGATCTTTTTAGCGGTGCTGAAGAAGCCAGAATTCTTTCAAAAAACCGCGGTCTTTCAAGCATAAAGTAAAGAATAAAATACATAGACATGATTACCGTCAAGGTATTGAAAGTGCCGCTTAAAGCTTTAGTAGAAAACTGCCCGACAGAACTTTTCAGCTTATCCATATTTTCTTTACTGAGAATATCAAAACCAACTTTAGAATAAATATAGGTATGAATTTTTTCAAGAAATACATTAAACTTATCCATATAGGCCTGCGCATTTCCTAGCTTTTCAATTAAAAGATCGGCAATGAAATAAATCGGTAGAATAAGAATGATTAAACTGGCAAGCATTAAGACCAATGATGAAGCCCAAGGTTTCCATTTTTTCTCTTCCTGTAAATAGAAATTATATTTTCGGCAGACCACGTAAATCGTGATAGCTCCTAAAACCGATGGAATAAAAAGGGCTAGATTAAAACAGATCAATCCCGCCAACACCAAAATGATGGCAAGCAAAAAAACCTGCTTTATTTTAACGCTGCTAATTTGTTCTCCTTTGTTCATTATTGTTTATATAATATTTGTCTTGGTTTTCCTAAAAAGGCGCAGTAAAGAGAATACATTACTACCATGATGAATGGGGCGGTTGCAATAATTCCGATTCCGCAAAGAATGATTCCTGCGAAGGAAATTAACAATCCTAAAAATGTTGCACCCAAAAACGTTCCATAATTTTCTTTGGCAATATTGTAAGACTTGCCTAAAGCTTCGGTTGCTGAAGCATTTTCAAACAAAAGAATAGGATATCCCAACATCAACAAAGGGAAAACAAAAAAGAATGGGAAGAAACAAAACCACATTGAAATGGTTGAAAGAATTCCTGAAAGAAGGCTATAAACCAAAATATTAACAAAATTCTGACGATAGCCTACAAATAAATCTGAAAACTCGATGGTATTTTTTGTGTTGAATTTATTGACAATAAAAATCAATCCTACATACAAAGGTGCCAATAAAATATTCAACAAACCAGATAAAGTAAGATAGGTTGAAAATCCCGGTGCATTCCAATAGCTGAAATCGGTAAAATCGCCTCCAGCATCTCTTATTTCTTCGGCAAAGCTTGCGGAATTAAAACCACTGATGGTTTGTATCAAAAATCCACCGATGAGATAAATAATCATAGCAACAATAGCATAAAGAAAAACGCCTTTATACATCTCGAAAGCATGCGAAATAATAGATCCCGTATCTCTGGAAGGTACAGATCCCTGTTGATCGAATTCGTTAAAGTCAGACATTGTTTAATATTTTAGTGATTTTATCAAATTTAGCTTTTTTTGATAAAACTTATCGTAAAACAATCTGAAATTTAACTTTTCTCTGAAAAAACAGTTTTATATAATGAATAAATCATCGCATTCCAAAACGGGAAAGTGAATAATCCGCCTATTAAAAATAAGGCAAAACCGATGTATTTAAAGAAAAAAGCAACCATTACACACACCAAAATTTCAACAAAGAACATTTTCAATGCTTTAAAGCTTAATGCGATGGCTTCAAAAGTACCTTTTCCTGTATAAAACATCAACGGTGCAGCAAATAGCGTCACAACCACCCAAACAACGGGTAAAATAATGGTTTGAGCAACCAAAAGGTAAGTAAACATCCAGAAAATATAGAATCCGATGTATTTGAAGAAATTAATTCCGCTATAACCTGCAAAAATATCACCTAATTCCAACTTCTCCTTTAGATCGATCTTTCTGAAAATCTGGAAAAAGCCAAGATTTAAAGGATATAAAAAAATAAAGGTTGCCAAAATTCCGTAGGTGAAACTCTGATAACTTTCCGTGGCACTTACTTCGGTAATTTTTTTCATGTATTCTGTCGTACCGATTTTAAAAGAGTCTGCCAGCTCCTGATTCATCGCCCAAATTCCGTATCGGGAAGCGAGAAAAAAGAACGCCGTAAAAAATACCGCAAAATAGATGATGGAAAACACCAGTTGATAAACCAACGTCTTATTCCAATAAAAAAAAGCCTGCTTCAGTATAAAATCAATTCCCGGTTTCTGAGGATATTTGTTCTGCATTAAAAAAAATTTATGCAAAAGTAAACATCTAATAATTATTTTTGCCGAATGTTTTCAGTGAATCATCAAAAATTTATGGAAATGGACGAACTTTCTCTTCAGAAAGTTCCCTATTTCTTCATCGTAGACTTCCTTACAGAAAATGTAGTAATCTTCAAAGAAAATGAAATCGAAAAATCAGGCTTATTAATTGATTTTCAAAACTTTTCAAACACCAAAAAGCAAGAAGAATTACAGAAAAATATAGAATGGAAATCATTTCCTGAGACGATGGAAAATTTTAAACTTGGCTTTGATAAAGTTCAGAAAAATATTCGTTTAGGAAATTCTTATCTGGTAAATTATACTCGAAAAACGAAAATTGAAACAAATTTAACACTTGAAGAAATTTTTTATCATTCTCGTGCAAAATACAAGGTTTTTTATAAAGATTTTTTCGTATTTTTTTCTCCTGAAACTTTTGTGAAAATCATCGACGGCAAAATTTTGACTTATCCGATGAAAGGAACCATAGATGCGTCTTTGGAAAATGCGGCAGAAATTCTGAAGAATGATAAGAAAGAAAAAGCAGAGCACTACACGGTGGTAGATTTGCTTCGAAACGATTTGAGCATGGTGGCAGATGATGTGAAGGTAGATCAGTTTCAACACATTGATTTCATTAAAACAAAACAAAAAGATTTGTATGCCATGAGTTCTGAAATTTCAGGGGTTTTAAAACCTGAATTTGATGGAAAAGTAGGAAGTATTATGCAACAACTGCTTCCGGCCGGTTCTATTTTAGGAGCTCCAAAACCAAAAACATTGGAAATTATCCTGAATGCCGAAGGGTTTGACAGAGGCTATTACACGGGAGTTTGCGGTTGGTTTGACGGTAAAAATGTAGACAGCTGTGTGATGATCCGTTTTATTGAAAAAGAAGGGAAAGAACTTTATTTCAAAAGTGGCGGCGGCATCACTCACATGAGTAAATTAGAAGACGAGTATCAGGAAATGAAAAATAAAATTTATGTCCCAATTCATTGAAAGCATTAAAGTAGAAGATCAGGAAATTTACCTGTTGGAGTATCATCAGAAACGTGTAAATCAAACCTTTGCCCATTTCGGGAAAGAAGGGTCTATTGATTTAAAAAAAATATTTGAACATCTTGAGCATGATGAAGATGGGCTTTTCAAATTCAGAATTGTGTATGATCTGGATAAAAAAGTGCGTACCCAGATGATTCCGTATGCAATTCCGGAAATACAAGATTTTCAGCTAGTTGAAAACAACAGTTTCGACTATTCTTTCAAATTTGAAGACAGAAAAGAGCTGGAAAGAATGAAGATGAAATCTAAAGCAGAGGAAATTATCATCGTTAAAAACAACCACATTACCGATACTTCTTTTTCGAATCTTTTGTTTTTGAAAGGTAAAGAATGGTTTACACCCAACACTTATCTTTTGAATGGAGTTCAAAGACAGGATCTTTTAAAATCAAAGGAGATTAAAGAAACTGAGATCACTTTACAAAATCTAAAACAATTCTCTCATTTTCAACTGATTAACTCTTTAAATGATTTTGATGAAAACTTCATTTACCCAATAGCCCGAATTATCAATCTACCGGGTAATGAAGAATATTTGGATCTTTAATTTTATTTCATAAATTCAAAATAAGCCTTTAGAACGTCAGCACTATTTTTACCATAGGTGTTGACTTCTAATATTTTAGGCTGCAAATCTGGCTTGAAGAAATTTTCCAGCACCCTATCTAGCGTTGGCTCATCTTCCACTTTCGTGTAAGAGAATCCGAAATGTTTAGCAATACTTTCTGCGTGCTTTTTGTGCTTCGTTGCGATAAATTCGTCCAACGTATTTGGATTGGCATTTCCTGGCCCCGGAATAATTTTGAAAATATTCCCTTCTCCGTTATTGAAGATAATAATTCTTACAAATGGCGGAATATATTGATTCCAAAGTCCGTTAATATCATAGAAAAAGCTTAAATCTCCTGTAATCAATAAGGTTGGATTAGCATTTTTTATCGCAAAACCCATCGCTGTAGACGTAGAACCGTCGATTCCGCTGGTTCCTCGGTTGCAGTACATTTTTCTTTTCCCGAAATCAAACAACTGCGCATAGCGAATCGCCGAACTGTTGCTGAAGTGAATATTATAATTTTCAGGAATGGTTTGAGAAGCTTTATTAAAGAAATAGAAATCGGAAAACTCAACTCTGTTTAAATATTGCTCGTGCTTAGCATCTTTTTTATCTCTTAAAACATCCCAAAGATTGAAATAAGGTTTAGGCTCAAGAGTTACGAAGTTTAATAATTTTGAAAAGAAAACTTCAGGTTTTACTTCAATTTTCTCCGTTAAAGCGAAATATGTATCCGGCTGCCAAACCTCATCCAGATGCCAGTGCTGCTTCGGATGTGCTTTTCTCAAAAACTGTTTCACTTTTTTAGAAACTACATTTTGTCCCACTGTAATCAACAAATCGGGAGCATAAGTTTTGAAATCGTCTTCCGTGAAATTGTAAATATAACGGTCGATATGCTTAAAAAACTTTTCGTAATGCAAATTAGAATTCGCTTCACTCAAAACAACAACAGAATGATTTTTAACCAATTGCGTTAATTGATTTTCAAGTTCCGGGTTGTAATTTCTGGTTCCGACAAGTAATAAAATTCTTTGTGAAGTATTCCAGTCAGCTACTAAATTAGAAGGAATTTCATATTCTTTATGTTTGAGTGTTTTTTCCACACTTGGAAAAGTCGGAAGTTCTGAAACCAATTCATACAAAGGTTCTTCCAACGGAATATTGATATGCACCGGTCCCTGCTTTTCAATACAAAGTTCGATCGCTTTTTTAATTATATCAAAATTAATATCTTCTGCATTTTCTTTACTGTCTTCCAACAACTGGAAATCTCCGTAAGAATGCTGATGAAAAAGTTGATTCTGTCTAATGGTTTGTCCATCGAAAATATCTACAAAATCCGTAGGTCTGTCGGCTGTTAATATCAACAACGGAATATTAGAATAAAATGCTTCTGTAACCGCCGGATAATAATTGGCCGCCGCCGAACCACTTGTACAAGTAATGGCTACAGGTTTTTTCTCGCTGATCGACATTCCCAGAGCGACAAAAGCGGCACTTCTTTCATCCACAATACTAAAGGAATTAAAAACACCCGGCATTTCTGCAAAGTGAATCGCTAAAGGTGCATTTCGGGATCCCGGAGAGATAACCACGTCTGAAATTCCATATTGCTGAAGAAGATGTGCAAGTATCTGAATACTTCTCTTAGAAGAATATTTTTTCATATCACAAATTTAGTTTATAAATACCTAATTCTAAAAACATTTAATTTAAAAAAAATGTAATTTTGCAGTCACGTTAAATTTCTAAAATGGACAAAATACCTAGTGTAGACCTGCGTGATTTCCTTTCGGGTACCCCGGAACGCAAACAGAAATTTGTAAATGAAATCGGAAAAGCTTATGAAGAAATTGGTTTTGTAGCCTTAAAAGGCCATTTTCTTGATGACAACCTTGTAGATGACCTGTATGGTGAGGTGAAAAACTTTTTTGAACTTCCAACGGAAACGAAACTTAAGTATGAAATTCCCGGAATTGGTGGCCAAAGAGGTTATGTAGGATTTGGAAAGGAAACTGCAAAGGGTTTCAAAAAAGGAGATTTGAAAGAGTTTTGGCATTTCGGACAATATGTGTCTGATGATTCCAAATACAAAAGCGAATATCCTGAAAACGTAATCGTTGAAGAACTTCCAAAATTCAACGAAGTAGGTAAGGAAGCTTACCAGATGCTTGAGAAAACAGGACAATATGTTTTGAGAGCTTTGGCGATTTATCTTGGTTTGGATGAATTTTATTTTGATGATAAAATTGCAGAAGGAAATTCTATCCTAAGACCTATTCATTATCCGCCGATCCAAGAAGAACCTAATGACGCGGTAAGAGCTGCTGCTCACGGAGACATTAATCTCATTACTCTTTTAATGGGTTCTCAGGGAAAAGGTCTTCAGGTACAAAATCACAACGGCGACTGGATTGATGCAATCGCAGAACCAGACGAATTGATGATTAATGTTGGTGATATGTTATCAAGACATACCAACAACAAATTGAAATCTACGATTCACAGAGTGGTAAATCCGCCAAGAGAATTGTGGGGAACTTCAAGATATTCTATCCCTTTCTTTATGCATCCTGTAAGCACAATGTCATTAAATGCGCTTGAAAACTGTGTAGACGAGAACAATCCTAAATTGTATGAAGACACCACAGCCGGAGAATTTTTGCATGAAAGACTGGTAGAATTGGGATTGATAAAAATTTAACTGTAAAATATACCACAGTTGTTTGAGTTAATCAAATTTTAATTATCTTTACTTAAGTATCAAATTTATAATTAAATCATTATGAAAAATCTAAAAAAACTAAGTAAAGGCCAATTAAAATCAATTACCGGAGCAGGAGGTGTAAAACTTCCGGAACCAGAACTTTGTATGTACGCTTGCAACGGAGTTGTTATCTGTGCAGCTTGCACTGATGATTTCAAATGCCCGGTAGATGATATGTAAGATCAAAAATCATACATTATAAGAAAACCGTTCCTTTGGGAGCGGTTTTTTGTTTTGGGAAAATTATATTTTCAGGAGGTCGATCTCCAATACATTATTATCTTTTTTAATCTTGTTTTTAAAAAGCTTTTCTTCATCTCTGAAAACCTGCTCTCCCGTTCGGAAATTTCCGCTGGTATCCGTTTGATCAGGATATCTGCCTCGTAAATGCTTCAGAGGATCTTTTCTGTATTCAGTATATATTTTTTTGTATTCCTGCTGAGTAATCTGTTTCGTAGGCTTTGAATTTTCGGTTGAAGGGTAATCTTCATTACTTTTAGACTTTATAATTTGTATCGCTGTAAAAACATGATTTTTTTTATCATCTTCCACCTTTAGAATAATACCCGGAAGCCCTTTAAACTTATAAGGGCCATCCTGAATAGGAATATCGGAAGCAAACCATGCCGTCCAAACTCTACCACCAAAATTGGCTTCAGCACTTGTCACAGCATGGCCTAAAATATTACTTTTCTTATTCGTAATCTTCCAGTTTATTTCTCTTCCGTCTGAAACACTGTATACCGTAGAATTAACTTTAGTGATCATGCTCACCTCATTATTCTGAAGGTTTTTTATGATTCTAAAATTAATATATTCCCGATTGGGAGGCATATAAAATAACCCTTTCTTTTTATAGGCTACTGCCGTAGAATCTACATTGTAATTTCTGTAACTGTAAAATTGAGAGTCTTTCTGGTGTACATCCAAGAACATATATTCTTTGCTAATGACCTTAGGAAGTGTACCATCAGGGATAAATTCATATTGATAAATAAATCTTGTCGTCTGAGCGAATGAATAATTAAAAACAAAAAATAAAATAAATAATATTCTCATGAAATAGGCATTAGTTTAACAAAAAAAAGACTGTTATTCAAAAACAACAGCCCTATGATTTTTAAGGTTTAAGCCATTAAGCCGGAGTTAAAACTGCTCCTTCTACACAACTTAGATTTCCTCCTGTTGAGTGATCGTGGTGTACGGTAGAACTACAGTTGCTAGTTCCTTTCCAGCAGCATTTGTAATCTCCTGACGGTTGTGCCAAACCTCCCTTTACTGTCTTTAAATCTTCTCTTAAAAGTTTCTTTAGATTTTTCATAAGAATAATTATTAATTTGTTTTGTGTCATCAGCGACATTTCAAATGTATCAAACTATTTTCTCATGAAAAACCGAAAATTATAGCTTTTTACAGGCTATATTTCAACATTTAAAGAAATATTGCTAAATTAGTATAAAACTGTATAACTCGAATGAAAAACACTAAATTAATTTCGATTCGGAAATCGAAAAAAATCTCACAGGCCGATGTTGCCACGTATCTGAAAATAAGCCAGACGCAATATCAGAAAAGAGAAGCCGGGAAAATAAAAATCACAGCCTACGAATGGGAAAAAATTGCAAAACTGCTAGACATTGATCTTGATGAAATTAATGTGAAAAACAATCACACAGTTCATGAAAAAAGTCTCGCCGAAGAAGTTTTATTTTTAAAAGAAAGAATAAAAAAACTGGAATTAAAAATAAACCTTAGCACAAGCAATAATATGCATTAATCAAACAATCTCAACTGCTGATCTTTACTCCCCGTAAAATCCTTCACAGACAACTTCGGAAACTCTTTACCCTCAAAAAACTTTTTCCTTCCGATTTTGAATGTATTATGAACCATCTCTGCTATATTACCCTCCCCTTTTTGTCGGTCGAAATATCTTTTTTCACCCAGCTTTCCTCCACGCATAGAACGGATTAAGTTTAATACCTTCTGCGCTCGATCCGGAAAAGCAGATTCAATCCATTTTACAAAAACAGGCTCCACGGCATCATTTAACCGAACTAATGTATAGCCAAAACTCTGAGCACCGGCTTCAGAAATCGTTTTTAAAATAGTTAAAGGTTCATCACTATTTAATCCCGGAATGATAGGCGCAACCATCACATGAACCGGAATATTATTTTCCGATAAAATTTCTATCGCCTTTAATTTATTTTGGGCAGAACTTGTCCTCGGTTCCATTTTTCTTCGAAGATCTTCATTAATTGTCGGAATACTTAACGAAACAGAAACCAGATTTTTCTCCGCCATAGGTTTCAGAATATCAAGATCTCTTAAAACCATCGCATTTTTTGTCAGAATATTGACAGGATGTCGGTAATCAAGACAAACCTGCAGTAATTGTCTGGTGATTTCGAATTGTCGTTCGGCTGGCTGATAACAGTCTGTATTTCCAGAAAGTAAAATCGGAGCAGGTTGATAGCCTCTTTTCTGAAAAAACTTTTCCAGTAATTGTGGTGCATTCTTTTTCACCATAATTTTTCTTTCAAAATCAATTCCCGCGCTGTAGCCCCAGTATTCATGCGTTGGCCGTGCAAAACAATAAGCACATCCGTGCTCGCAACCCTGATAAGGATTCATGGAATACTCCATCGGAAGATCTTCACTTTTAACCTGATTCACAATAGTTTTCGGAAAAACTTCGGTAAAAGTAGTTTTCATTGTTTCGAAATCTTCCTCTTCAGGCTCATAAGTATATTTATCGAAATGATTGATAACATTTCGTTGTGCTCCCTGCCCTTTTATGATATTTTCGTTCTGCATTTCAGCTATAAATTTAGAGTGGAAATTTTATATAATCACGAGTTTGAATGTTAAAGTTTTCCACAAAAAAATCCAACACCTTGACAGTGCTGGATTTAAACATAATTAATATATTTTTTTACTACTTCAGTGCGTAAAACTCCACACCATGATATTCATCATCGTGGTATTTTTCATCAAAGTGTCTGTGATAATCTGAATAGGTATCACTATATTTTTTGTCTTTTTTGTGTAATATTTTTTTGATGCCGATTATGCTTAATACTGCCAAAAGACCAACTCCTCCTGCCAGTAAAACTCCAACTTCTTTTTTCATATTTTGTCCGATTTATTAAATTGTCTATTGCAAAAAGCATACCTATTTCTTTTAATGTCATTATAATTTTTGTTAACATTAAAAATTATTTACGCAAAGAATAATATTCATCAAACTACCACATTCACAATACCAATGGTTTAATTGTTGCACTTATTAAGAAAAATATTATTATGGAAAACCAAGAAAATATTGACAGAATGACAACGCTCAGTCAGGTCATGCAAAAACTACAACAAAGAGGCATTCACAGAGAATTCAGAATGAATGAAAGTTGTGAAATGCAACTCGAAAATTCAGAAAAAAATTACAAACCCTCAGATTTAACGATCTTAAAAACATACCGTTTTGAAGGTGACAGTAATCCTGCAGATAATGTTGTCCTTTATGTACTAAAAGACACCACCGGAAATATCGGAATGATCATCGATTCTTACGGAGCAGAAAGTAATTATCCCGGCGAAGATTTTGATAAATTTTTAAGAGACATTCCGGTAGAAGAGAGCGAAGAATATAATTTTTAAAATAAAAGTGATCTAACTTTATATACAATCCGAAACTTATTCCGTTTCGGATTTTTCTTTTTTATTAAATATTCCTTTTAGGAAACCTTTTTTTTCTTTTTCCTCGCTTTGAGGTTTTGGCTCATCTTTTTTAGCTTTAATCTGTTCTTTCACCTCTTTTACAGATTGTTTCATATCTTTCACAGCAGCCACTGTATTTTCAACTTTTTTCTTGGTTTTGTCTACGTTTATTCCAATTAAAGTTTTTTTCAAACCTTGCTCAATACCTTTCCAAAAAAGATTAAAAAATGATTTTGTAGGATCTCGCTCCACATCTTCAATGGTTACCGATTGTGGCAGATTTCCCGAGTCAGATTTTACCAAAAGATTGGCAACCGCCGTTAGCAAACCTTTTTTCTCCTGATTATTTTTATCTAAAATTGCCACTTTCAGATCTTTATGTTTAAGATTAAAAGTTCCGTTCAAACCTTTAGGATTCCCTTTAAAATTAAAAAGCATTTCCTGAATCGTTCCTGTAGCCGTCACATGTAAATACGGACGAATAAACGGATTGATCTCTGCAGCAGGAAGATTTGAAGCTCTTCCTGAAATATTGAAAACATCGTTGGTATTGGCCACTTCAAAATTCCAGTTAACAGACAACGGAGCCTGATCCATAAATGAGCAATCGATCTTTATGTCAACACGCGTTGGTTTGCCTTTTGTTTTTGCCGAGTTTAAATTTTTAACATTCATATTAAAGTTGCTGAACGTCAGTTTTCCCGGCCCTGCACTTTTTGGTGTATCTTCTTCGTATACTAAAATTGAGTTCTTCAAATTCAGATTATTAACAACCATCGGAATTTTTATAGAACGCAACATCCTCGAATACAACGGTTTTTCTTTAGGATCATCATTCGGAATTTTACTTCTGAAAATATTAGCATCCGCCGATTGAATAGTGACATTATTAGCATTGATGAATTTATTCTGGGAAAACAAATCCCAATTTCCATTGGCTGTAATCTGATTGGCCTTCAAATCATACAAATCTCGTTCAACAGGAATCATTTTGATAAACTGAGCTCTGGAAACAAGAGGTTTCATTGCAAATTGGCTAATCTGAACGCTATTTTTATTTAATTTTAAAAGTCCGACACTTAAATTGTAGAATTTTGTTTTGTATGCAAAGTTTTTCGTCGTCAGAAAGTAATCTCTCACCTTAATATTATGCCCATGATTATTGGGTTTAGACTGAATATCAATATCATTAACGGTCGCATTTAATTCATTAAATACAAGCGGTTCATTGCCTTTATCATACGTAATATTTGAATTTTTTAAGGAAACTTTTCTCACCAAAATAGAATTCACCTTATTTTCTTTCGGTGTTTTTTTGATTTTATTTTCTCCCGCTTTTATCGTTCCGTTAAGATGATCGATTAAAACATCTTTAACATCGAGATTCAATTTTTTATCAATAAATTCAAACTTATTAACAGTAAAAGCAACAAGATTGGTTTTAAGATTCATTGCTCTTTTCCCCGGGTCATTTGTATTCGGAGTGACAGAAATATTTCTTAATTCACCATTTTTGGGACTCAAACTCATACTTCCAACATTGAAGTTTTGATGATTGGAATACACAATATCCTTACCCGAAAACTGAAAACTTTTGTAACCTACCGGAATAACTTCCGATGCCGTTTCTTTATCGAATTTTAATTGATTGATGTCTACATTCAGATTTCTGGCAAATAATAATTTATTTCCATCTGGCTTCATCATCTGAACCGTGGCATTATTGAGTTTAATATCATCCAGATTCAGCTCAAAATTCAATGGTTTTGAAGATTTTTTCTCAGGAATAGCATTCGTTATGTAAACGGTAAGCGAGGGGTTCTGAAAATTGGCATTTGCCAAAGAAACCTTATTTTTTTTCAACACAATATCTTTAAATTCCATTTTAGGAATCTCAAACTGAAAAAGTTTTGATTTTTTAGGATAAAACCTTTTAAACTGATCGAATGTAAGTAGAGAATTTAATTTGAAATTATCCACCATCATCTGCCCGTTAGAAGTTTTTATCGAATGAATCGTGACAGCATACATCGTATTCGGTCGGAAGAAAAAATCTTTTCCCTGAATATCATATTTATCAAAAACAACCGGAAGTTTATTTTCTACTGATTCTTCCGTCATCTGAAGATTTTCGACAAATAAATGAAGCTGCCTGATCGATAAAAACTCTTGTTTTGTATGCTTGAAAATAGTCACAGAACCGTCATTGATTCTTATATTTTCAAAGGAAACAGGATTTCTTTTTTTACCCGTTTTTGTATCGACAGGCTTTGCTAAAATGATATTTAAATTAGGCTTCGACAACAGCAAATCAGAAGAACTAATCTGCTTATTGAAAAGAGCATCATAAATACCAAAACGGCTGATTTTTAAAGTATCAATAGTTCCCTGCAAGCCGATAACGTTTACATTTTGAGGATTTTTACTATTAACACTGATTCCAGAAGACAAAATATTTCCGGAAATCAAATCAACCTCCAGCGTTTTGTAAGAGACTTTGTAATCTGTATTATTTTTGATGTAATTGGGAAGCTGGGTTTTAAGCCAAATATTCAATCCAAAGTTAGCCAGCAATACAATTCCTAGCAAGCCGGCAAAAGCGATTAAAATCTTTTTAACCCATTTGTTCATTTTTGTGATTTGGTTTAATTTATCTTAAATATAAGATTAATTTTTCACATTTAGCTCTATCACATACCCTTCATGCCCTCTTATATTAATAAACTGTGTGTTGTCGAATTGTAAATATTGTCCTTTAATCCCTGTCAGTTTTCCGGTAAACTCAGGTTTCTTATCCAAGGTAAACGAGGTTATTTTTTCAGGTTTTTCGTACGGATAGTCGAATTTCCAGAGATTTTCTCCTTCGCTGTAAAATTGCTGAAAATCCTGAGGAAAGTATTCTTTTATTTTCTGTTGAAAATCCTGCAGATCTACTTCATCTTCAAAATCATCCTGAAGCATTTTTCTCCAGTTTGTTTTATCTGCCAGATGTTCTTTTAAAGCCACTTCTATCATTCCTGCTTCATAACGGTTTTCAGTTCTTGCAATTGGTAAAGCAAATGTTGCCCCCTGATCGATCCATCGTGTCGGAATTTGTGTATTTCTAGTCACTCCAACTTTTACATCTCCCGTATAGGCCAGATAAACGGTATGCGGCTGAATCTGGATTTCTTTTTCCACTTCAAGATCACGTTCGGCAATTCCCAGATGTGCGGTAGAAAGTTCGGGACGGATAATGGTTTCGCTGGCATACGGACTTTCAAAAAAACAGCTTTTGCAAAACCCCATTCTGTAAATAGGCTTATTTTCTCCACAGTTCACACATTGAAATCCTGTATGCTTTATCGTTAATTCTTTTCCGAACAATTCATTCATATGAATCAGATCACCCGAAAGATTAAGATAATATTGAATCGGCTCATCATTAAAGCTCGTCATTTTTAAAATTTGCCCTTGAAACTGCATAAAATAGATACTTGATTAAAAAATTGAAAGATGAAAGAGTTGAAATAAATTATAACTAAAGCTTTATCCAATCCATTTATTTCATCTTTTATATATGAATTCAAATGTAAGATTATATTTTCAAAAAGTAAATGTATATTTTTGTACCACTAAAAAATCACGAATGATTTATCTTGTAACAGGAGGAAGCGGATTTATTGGTTCTCACTTGGTAGAACAATTATTAAAAAAAGGACATTCTGTCATAAACATTGACAATTTTGATGATTTCTATAGTTATCAGATAAAAATTAAGAATACTTTAGAATCAATCGGGAAAAATTCGGATTTTACGTTTTCTGATAAAGAAAATGACATCCGACAGCTGATTTCAATTTCAAAATCAGAGAATTACACCTTGTATTATCAGGACATCCGTGATAAGAAAGGCTTGGAAGAGATTTTTAAAAACCATAAGATTGATTTAATTATTCACCTTGCAGCGCTTGCCGGCGTTCGACCTTCCATTGAAAGACCTTTGGAATATGAAGAGGTAAATGTTCGAGGAACGATGAATCTTTGGGAATTATCTAAAGATTTTGGTATTAAAAAATTCGTTTGCGCATCATCTTCAAGTGTTTATGGCAACAACGAAAAAGTACCTTTTGCCGAAACAGATAATGTTGACAATCCTATTTCACCATATGCCGCTACTAAAAAATGTGGTGAAATTTTAGGTCATGTGTATCATGATTTATATAAAATTGATATGATCCAGTTGAGGTTCTTCACGGTTTATGGTCCGAGACAAAGACCGGATCTGGCTATTCATAAATTCACCAAATTAATCTCAGAAAACCAAGAAGTCCCTTTCTACGGCGACGGAACAACGGCCAGAGATTATACCTATGTTGATGATATTATTGATGGAATTACAAAGTCTGTTCACTATTTAGAAAATAATTCAGATGTTTATGAAATCATTAACCTGGGCGAAAGCCAAGTGATTAATTTAAATGAAATGCTTTCAACAATAGAAAATGCACTGGGAAAATCTGCCATCAGAAAAAATCTGCCAATGCAACCCGGAGATGTCCTGAAAACCAATGCCGATATTACCAGAGCTAAGACATTAATTGGCTACAAACCTGACACCAACTTCCAAAATGGCATAAAAAAATTTGTGGAATGGTTTTTGAGAAAATGACATCGAGTATGTCTACAGCACAGTAATAATGCTTCCTGTAGCGTATGATGAACAAAAATTAATAAAAAGAATTGAAAATCAGGTATAAAAAAGCATATAATATAAGCTATTTTTATACTTTTGCAAAAAATTAGAAAATTATGTACTGGACATTAGAATTAGCTTCTTACTTAAGTGACGCACCTTGGCCAATGACAAAGTCTGAACTTATCGACTATGCAATCAGAACTGGTGCACCAATGGAAGTGGTAGAAAATCTTCAGGCGATTGAAGATGAAGGGGAAATCTATGATGCAATCGACGAAATCTGGAGTGACTATCCTACGGACGAAGATTATCTTTGGAACGAAGACGAATATTAATTAAAAGCATTAAGCTTTAGGCCTTGCTTAGAGCTTTTTTGCCCTTTTTTAAATATCTATTTTTACACGATAAGTGTTAGTAAAAACGCTTACAGGATATTCCTTTAAGCATAAAGCAAAAAATTTATGAGTTTTTTAAACAAAGTTCTAAAAGGGTTTTTGGGAGACAAAAAAGCGCAGGACCTAAAAGAAGTAAAAAAAGTTGTAACAAAAATCAAAGCTGTTGAACCGGGAATTCAGCAATTGTCTGACGATGGTTTAAGAGAAAAAACTGCTGAGTTTAAAGAAAATATTAAATCTGCTACCAGCAAAATCACAGCTCAAATAGAACAGATCCAGGAGCAGATAAAAAATTCTAAGAACGTAGACGAAAAAGAAGCTCTTTTCACAAAAATCGAGGGGCTTAAAAAAGAGTCTTACGAAATCGAAGAAAAAGTACTCCTTCAAATTCTTCCTGAAGTATTTGCTTTAGTAAAAGAAACAGCAAGAAGATGGGCTCAGAATGGCGAAATCCGTATTAAGGCAAGCGATTGGGACAGACAATTGGCGGCTGCAGGAAAAGATTTCGTAGAAATTCAGGGGGATCAAGCTGTTTGGAAAAACTCATGGGATGCTGCCGGAACACCAGTAAACTGGGATATGGTGCATTATGATGTTCAGTTTATCGGAGGTATTATTCTTCACAGCGGAAAAATTGCTGAGATGGCAACCGGGGAAGGTAAAACTTTGGTAGGAACATTGCCAATTTTCTTAAATGCACTTCCTGCAAGAGGGGTTCACGTGGTAACGGTGAACGACTATCTTGCAAAAAGAGACTCGGCGTGGATGGGTCCATTATATCAATTCCACGGGATGAGCATCGATTGTATCGATAATCACCAGCCGAACTCAGACGGAAGAAGAAAAGCATACAATTCAGACATTACTTATGGTACAAATAACGAATTTGGTTTCGATTATTTGAGAGATAACATGGTAACTTCACCTTCAGAACTGGTACAAAGAGAATTAAACTTTGCGATCGTGGATGAGGTTGACTCTGTTTTGGTAGATGATGCAAGAACACCTTTGATTATTTCTGGTCCGGTTCCACAAGGAGACAGACAGGAATTTGATGTTCTAAAACCTTCTATCGACAGAATCGTTGAAGTTCAGAAAAAAACAGTTTCTGCCATCTTTAATGAAGCGAAAAAATTAATCGCTGCAGGAAACACAAAAGAAGGAGGATTCAAATTGCTTCAGGCTTACAGAGGTCTTCCTAAAAACAGACAATTAATTAAATTCTTATCGGAAAGCGGAAACCGAGCATTGCTTCAGAAAGTTGAAGCCCAATATATGCAGGATAACAACCGTGATATGCCGATCGTAGATAAAGATCTTTACTTCGTTATCGAAGAGAAGAATAATCAGGTTGATTTAACGGACAAAGGTGTTGAATATATGTCTCAAGGAAATGAAGACAACAACTTTTTCGTACTTCCTGATATCGGAACTGAAATCGCAGAACTTGAAGCTAAAAATTTAACTAAAGAAGAAGAATTCGAAGCTAAAGAAAGACTTTTCTCTGATTTTGCTGAAAAATCTGAAAGAGTTCACACGATGAGTCAATTGTTGAAAGCATATACATTATTCGAAAAAGATGATGAATATGTAGTAATTGACGGTGAAGTAAAAATCGTTGATGAGCAAACAGGTCGTATCATGGAAGGAAGACGTTATTCTGACGGTCTTCACCAAGCGATCGAAGCGAAAGAAAACGTAAAAATTGAAGCGGCAACCCAGACTTTTGCAACGGTTACTCTACAGAACTATTTCCGTATGTACAACAAGCTTGCGGGGATGACAGGTACTGCAGAGACGGAAGCGGGTGAGCTTTGGGAAATCTATAAATTAGACGTTGTGGTAATTCCTACCAACCGTCCGATTTTAAGACATGACAGACAAGATTTGGTTTTCAAAACCAATAGAGAAAAATATAACGCTGTAATTGAAGAGATTGAAAAATTAACGGCTGCAGGAAGACCTGTTCTAGTAGGTACAACTTCAGTTGAAATTTCTCAATTATTATCAAAAGCTCTTCAATTAAGAAAAATCCAGCACCAGGTTCTTAACGCTAAACTTCACAAGAAGGAAGCGGAAATCGTTGCAGGAGCAGGTCAGCCTGGAGTTGTAACCATCGCTACGAACATGGCAGGTCGTGGTACCGATATTAAGCTTTCTAAAGCAGTAAAAGAAGCGGGAGGTTTAGCAATTATCGGAACAGAAAGACACGATTCAAGACGTGTTGACAGACAGTTGAGAGGTAGAGCGGGACGTCAGGGAGATCCGGGAAGTTCTCAGTTCTATGTGTCTTTGGAAGATAACTTGATGCGTTTATTCGGTTCTGAAAGAATTGCTAAAATGATGGACAGAATGGGGCATAAAGATGGTGAAGTAATTCAGCATTCTATGATCTCTAAATCTATCGAAAGAGCTCAGAAAAAAGTAGAAGAAAACAACTTCGGAACAAGAAAAAGACTTCTTGAATATGATGACGTAATGAACAAGCAACGTGACGTAATCTACAAGAGAAGAAAGAACGCTTTGTTCGGAGATCACTTGAAGTATGATATTACAAACATGATCTTTGATGTTGCTAATTCTATCGTTGCGAAAGGAAAAGCTACAGGAAATTATAAAGATTTTGAGTACGAGATCATCAAGACTTTCACAATGGAATCTCCTGTTTCTCAAAACGACTTTAATAATAAAAATGTTCAGGATTTAACGAATATTTTATTTAAAGCTGCTCAGGAAGATTACAATATGAAGCTGAACTTATTGAAAGAGAAATCATTCCCTATTATTGAGAATGTTTATCAAAATCAAGGTTCAATGTTCAAAATGATTCAGGTTCCTTTCACAGACGGTCATAAAACAATGACTATCGTGGCAGATCTTAAAGAAGCTTACGAAACGCAGTGCGAAAGTTTAATTAATGATTTTGAAAAGAATATCACTCTTTCTATCATCGACGAAAACTGGAAACTTCACCTTCGTGAAATGGACGATTTAAGAAGATCTTCTCAAGGTGCTGTTTACGAACAGAAAGATCCGTTGGTGATTTACAAACAAGAATCTTTCCACTTATTTAGTGAAATGATCGACAAATTAAACAAAGAAATTATTTCATTCTTATACAAAGGAGAAATTCCTGCATAAGTTTTAGATTAATTTAAACCATACAAAACCGCTCCAATACTACTTGGAGCGGTTTTTTGTTATTCTATGTATAACATTTACATGACAAATATCAATCCTCTTATTAATTTAGAATAATTAAAAACAATATATTTGCAGAAAATTTGACTTTCATGAAAAATGTACTGATCTGCGCCTCTTTGTTGGGTTCCATGCTAACTTTTGCTCAGGAAAAAAAGGATACTGTAAATTCTAAAAATATAGAAGAAGTGATCATCAATAGAATGGTGAAAAAACTTGATACAGAATCTTCCAACAAAATGCCGGTGAAATTCATTGAAAATCCACAAGTGTATTCTTCTATCGATAAAGGGATTTTAGAAAATGAAAACATTTTTACCGTGGATGATGCTTATAGAAACGTAACCGGTTTGCAGAAAATGTGGAACCCGACAGGAAGAGCCGGAGATGGTGGTTCGTTCTTTGTATTGAGAGGTTTTCCTTCTCAGGCATCTACGAGAAATGGTGTCGTGGCTCCCGTTACATCTACAATTGATGCCATCAACGTCGAAACATTGGAATTCTTAAAAGGCCCTGTCGGTACACTTTACGGAAGCAACGTAGCTTCTTACGGTGGGCTTATCAACAGAGTAACTAAAAAACCTCAGCAAAATTTCTTTGGTGCAGTTTCGGCTTCTGCAGGAAGTTATAATACATACAGAGCAACGGCGGATGTGAATGCTCCGATTACAAAAGACTTACTTTTCCGTATCAATACAGCATATACCAACGAAGGAAACTTCACAAAAACAGATGCTAAAAATCAATACACTACATTCGCACCGAGCTTGACTTGGAATGTTTCTGACAAAGTTCAGTTGAATGTTGATTATGAATTGTTCGACAACCGTGTAACGGCAAACCCATACTTCTTTTATCTCTCTCCGAAAACATTGAACGGAATTGATAATATGAAAGATTTGGAAAAAGCGGCAGGCTTGAATTATAAAGAATCTTACACCGGAAATGATTTGTACATGACGGCAAGAAATTCTAATGTTTTCGGAAATGTGAAGTGGAAAATTAACAATAATATTACTTCAAATACTTACG
Organism: Chryseobacterium sp. C39-AII1; assembly: GCF_039672645.1. NCBI lineage: Bacteria > Pseudomonadati > Bacteroidota > Flavobacteriia > Flavobacteriales > Weeksellaceae > Chryseobacterium > Chryseobacterium sp. C39-AII1. Next base: position 7,143 of record NZ_JBDFPQ010000027.1, on the reverse strand, counting down.
TTAATAACTCTGATTCTTATTCAGACGGTTACAATCCATATTTTTCCGTTTCTTATGTAGGAGGACAATATATGGTGAATAGAGCCGACCAATCTACAAACGGCAGTAAAAAATCTTGGTTTCAAGTACAACAAAACTTCAACTTCAATTATGATTTCTCCAACGGAATGAAAAACAAAACAGTTGTTGGTTTTGATTACATGAGAACAACCGAAAGATTAAAATACAAATATCTCAACGGTGATTTTGATACTGTAGCAGCTTCAGGAGCAGATTATTCAGGAATGAATGCCGCTGCTTTGTCTGCACTATATGCGGATACAAACAAGTTTTCAACTTGGGATTATTTAAGAGATCAAAATACATACTCTGGATATATTTCAAACTTATTTACTCCTATTGCGAACTTGCACATTATGGCTGGGCTTCGTTATGAAAATAACGATTTCTTGGGAGGAATGGCTGGACCAAACGCAGAGAAAGCATTCAACCAGTCTGCATTTTCCCCAAAAGCAGGTATTGTTTATGAAATTGTAAAAGATAAATTCTCAGTTTTCGGAAACTACCAAAATTCATTCAAATCAAACGGATATTATACTTCTGATACAGCCGGAAATACTACTTTATCAGATGCTGAAAGAGGAAATCAGTTTGAAGGAGGTTTAAAAGCCAGTTTATTCAACAACAGATTCAATGCAACGGTTTCTTACTATAATATTAAAGTGAAAAACCAATTACTTTATACCGGAGAATATGCTCCAAATTTTGTTTCAGTTCAAAAGCAAGCGGCTTCTACATTGAGTAAAGGTTTCGAGTTGGAAGTGAATGCATACTTGGTAAAAGGTTTCTCTTTAGTCGGAGGTTTAGCTTACAACGACACAGTGGATGAAGGTACAGGTTTAAGACCAACAACAGCAGGTTCTTTCTGGAATGCGAATTTCAACCTGGCATATCAATTTGTTGATGGAAAAATAAAAGGCCTTGGTTTCGGATTTGGAGGAAACTATGCGAGTGATAATAATGTAACAGGAGATTTCATTTTACCAAAATATTTCGTTTTGAATGCCAATGCGTTTTACGATGCCAAAAAATTCAGAATCGGGGTTAAAGTGGATAACTTCACCAATGAACATTACTGGACAGGATATTCTACAGCGAACCCACAAAAACTGGCCAATTTCTTAGGAACCATTGCTTATAAATTCTAAAAATTAAATATATCTCTTATCTCCCATGAAGAAAATTATCATTGGTGCTGCTTTGCTTACAACCGTTCTGTCTTTTGCTCAAGAAAAAGACACTGTAAAATCTTCTAATATTGAAGAAGTTGTTGTCAGCGGGAAATATTACAAAAAATATGTAGAAAAAGAAGGTTCTTCTTCTATGCGTCTTGACGAAGCTTTAATTAAAATACCTCAAAATATTTCTATTATTACCGCAAGGGCATTAGAAGATCAGCAGGTAACCACTTTGAGCGACGGTGTTTTGAGAAACGTTGCTGGAGCTCAGAGACTGGAGCACTGGGGAGATATGTATACGAGAGTAAACATGCGAGGATCCAGAGCAGCCGCTTTCATGAACGGAGTAAACGTTACCTCTAACTGGGGACCTCTAAGTGAAGATATGTCTTTCGTAGATCATATCGAATTCATTAAAGGACCATCAGGCTTCTTAATGTCAAACGGGGAGCCAAGTGGTATTTACAATATCGTAACAAAAAAACCGACAGGACAGTCCTTAAACGGTACTGCGAGAGTAACGTTGGGAAGTTACAATATGTACAGAGGTGAGGCAGATATTGATTCTAAAATCACAGATAAAGTAGCTTTCAGACTGAATTTAATGGCTCAGAACAGAAACAGCTTCAGAGACTATGAATTCAATGACAGATATATCATTAATCCATCATTGAAAGTAAATCTTAGCGATAATACAACCTTAACCGCAGAATATATTTACCAAAAGGCTAAAATGTCTGAAGTAGGTTCTGCGTATGTTTTCAGTTATGACGGATATGCAACGAGACCTCAAAGCTACACGCAAACAGATCCAAGCATTGACCCTACAAAAGTAGACAACAATACTGTAAACATCAATTTACAGCATAAATTCAACGAAAACTGGAAATTGACTTCTCAATTAACGTATGTGAACGAATATACAATGGGAAGTAACCTTTGGCCAAGCAATTTCGTAGGAAATTACATGATTCGTCGTTTAGGATATTGGGAGGGAGACAATACAATGAAATTTGGTCAGGTTTTTCTAAATGGTTCGGTAAAAACAGGTATTGTTTCTCATAAAATCCTTGCCGGACTTGACTTGGGAAGCAAAAAGTATATGGCAGACTGGTCTCAGGGATACAATCTGGATAAATTTAATGCTAACGGAGATTATAGACCTGCAACAGCTACAGATCCAGGAAATACGGTTCCTGATTATAGTTATTGGTATAATTTAAATACTAACAATTATGACATCAATGGAACGGGTGCATATTATGGTCCAAATAATACAACCGCTTATAAACCATTCGATAAAAGTACTCCTCTTTCCGTAAGAGCAGGATTAGGAAGCTCAATCGAACAGAATTATACCGGTCTGTATTTACAGGATGAGTTAGGATTCTTTGATGATGCATTGAGACTAACAGTAGCAGCCCGTTACACGAATGTGAAAGAAGTAAACTATGGAACTAAATCTGAAGCAGACAAAATAACGCCTCGTATTGGAATTAGCTATTCTATTGACGAAAATTTCTCAGTTTATGGTTTATATGATCAGTCATTTGTACCTCAGGCCGCTGTTTTCAGAGACGGAACCACAGTAAAGCCAATTACCGGAAACAATATGGAAATTGGCGTGAAAAAAGATTGGTTCGGAGGAAAATGGAATACTACTTTCTCTGCATATAATATCATTAAAAACAATGCTACCGTTAGTGACCCTAACAACTCGCCGGGGGAACCTTATTCAATCTTATTAGGAAAAACAAGAGTTCAGGGAGTTGAATTTGATCTAAAAGGAGAAATCACGCGAGGATTCAATGCCATCTTCAACTATGCATTCACCGAAAATAAAGTTACAGAATCTAACGACCCTACCCATAACCCTGTAGGAATGAAAGTTCCGGGATACGCTAAACACACAGCAAACGGATGGCTAAATTATACCTTTACAGATAATATCCTGGAAGGTTTTGGATTAAGCTTTGGGGGTACCTATCTTGCAGGTAGAAGCAGCTGGAACTGGGCAAATGCCGGAACTCAACAAAATATGGGTGATTATGTAAAATTCGATGCAGGTGCTTCTTGGGAAAATACAAAATTCCGAGTAGGTCTGAATGTATTTAATGTATTCAACAGATATTTATACTCTGGTTCTCCATACGGAAGCTACTACTATTACCAAGCAGAAGCTCCAAGAAACTTCAGACTTTCAATAGGATATAAATTTTAAATAATTAAAAGCTAACCTCCCCAAAAGGTTAGCTTTTCAATATGAAGAAAAAGCATCATCATAAGAAGAAACCTTCTCTGACAAAAAGATGGTCTGCCAAACTGCATTTGTGGTTTGGTTTATCCGTTGGTCTTATTGTGTTTATTGTGTCTTTAACGGGCACAATGTATGTTTTTATGGATGAAATACAGGGCGCGCTCCGAAAAGAGGCGATCTGGGTAAAACCTGAAACCATCACACAACAGCCATTAGCCATTGAAGTTTTGAAGGAGAAAATTTCTCTGGAAGTCAATGAAAAATTTCCCATCAGCACTGTAGAAATTCCTTTGGATAAAAACAAATCTTATGAATTTGTCTATCTAGAAAGAGACAAAAAAGGCTGGAATTACTTTCAGGAAATTAAAATCTACAAAGCGGTTTATGTTAATCAGTACACCGGGGAAATTTTAGGTATTTACAACGAAAAATATGATCTCTTCCCTATCCTGAAATCCATTCACTGGAGTTTATTGTTAAAAGCAGACTGGGGAAAATATGTGGTCGGAATTCCGGTGGTTCTTTTTATCATCTTGCTGATTACAGGTATTGTTCTTTGGTGGCCCATCAATAAAAAAGCAAGAAAAAGCCGTCTTACCTTCGACTGGAAAAATGTAAAAACCTGGAAACGTAAAAACTACGATCTTCATAATATTCTCGGGTTTTATGCTTCATTTATTGCTTTAATTATGAGCCTTTCAGGAATTTATTTCGCTTATCCATGGGTGAAAAATGTGTTTAACGTTGCCTTATCTGGTTCTGTTGATCTCCCAAAAGATAAAGAAATCAAATCTCCAGATTCTCTATTGGCGAAAAATCCTTCGGTTTATGACCTGACCGCTTTAGAAATCAAAAAACAATATCCCGAATCATCAAGCTTCAGAATTCCATTAAACGGAAAAAATAAAAAAGGAAAAGAATTAAAAAATATTCCTGTTACCGTTTATGAAAAAGAAGGAAGACACAGCCACAGAAGTCAGGTTTCCTTCGATAAATATTCAGGGAAACTATTATCAAATAAAGCTCATAAAAGCTTAAATAACGCCGAAAAATACGCACTTGCCAACTATGACATCCACACAGGATCTTATTTTGGCTTATTCGGTAAAATCATCTGGTTTTTAGCAGGATTAATCTGCACATCACTCCCCGTAACCGGATTTCTAGTCTGGTGGGGAAAACAAAAAAAAGGAAAGAAAAAAATATAATGAAAAAGGCTCTTTTATCAGTCGCTTGTCTGGGTACAGTTACTGTTTTTGCTCAGGTTAAAGATACTTTACAGACCAAAAGTGTTGAAGAAGTAATTCTTACCGCTTCCAGAAAAAAGGAAAACATCAAGGAAATTCCAAGTTCTGTCACCATTGTTGGCGAAAAGCAGGTACAGGCTCAGCTAACTGTGAATTCCGACATCACAAGTATTCTTCAATATACGGTTCCCAGTTTAGCAACAAGCTCAGGGCAAACATCAAACACCGGGCAAACATTGAGAGGTCGTCAGGTTTTGGTGCTTATCGATGGAATTCCACAATCTACCCCACTTCGAAACGGCGCAAGAGATTTAAGAGTGATTGATCCTACTGTCATTGAAAGAATTGAGGTCATCAAAGGAGCCTCATCCATCTACGGAAACGGTGCCGATGGAGGGATCATTAATTATATTACAAGAAGAAACAAATCCGATAAAAAAATCTCGGGGATTACTCAGGTAGGAATCACCGGGCAGCCTTATGGCGGAACGTTAGGATACAGAGCCAGCCAGCTTTTATCGGGAAGTTTTGCTAAAAAATTCGATTATGTAGCGTCTTTCGCTTATGAAAGAACAGGGTATATGAAAGATGCAGACGGAACATATTTAAGCCCTACGTACAGCACTTCAAAAATGGATAACTACAACGGAATGCTGAAGTTAGGCTATAATCTCAATGATAATCAAAGAATTGAGGCTTCCTATATTGGCTATGCTTCAAAATCTGATCTGAATTTAGGTTTAAAAACTGGAAAATACGGTATCAACCCGACCATTGGTGAAGGTTTAGGCAAAGGCCTGGAAACCACACCGCAGGGAACGCCACGAAACCACAACTACAAACTAAGCTACGACAACAAAAACCTTTGGAGCGGAACAGCTTTAAATGTTAATCTTTATTATCAGGATTTCAGAACCGTTTACGGATATAGCGATACTTTTCTGAATGGAGGTCAGTCGAATGTCGTTTCCAAAAAAGGCGGTGCAAGGGTAAATTTAGATACTCAGCTTTGGAATGCTCAGAATTCTCAGGCAGAAATCATCTATGGATTGGATGTGCTGAACGATCAAACTGCTCAGAAGCTTGAAGACGGCCGTTACTGGACTCCGGATATGAACATGACGAACATTGCCCCTTTTGCCTTGGTAAAAATTGATTTGTTTAAAAAACTAACCGTAAAAGGAGGAATTCGATATGAAAATATGAAAGTGAAAGTGAGTGATTTCAACACCCTTTCCACCGTAAAAAGCGACGGAACTTTCACGCAGAGTATTTTCGTAAAAGGCGGAGATTTAAAATATAATGCATTTGTAGGAAACATTGGCGTACGTTACAATATCGAAAATTATATCAATCTTTTCGGAAGTTTCTCACAGGCCTACTCGATCAACGAATTAGGAAGAATTCTGAGAACCTCAACCTCTGAAACCATTCAGAACCTTGAAACCAAACCAATTATTGTCAACAATTACGAATTCGGAGCTACCGGACAGATTGCAAAATGGGTGAATTATGAAATTACTTCTTACGTGAGCACTTCAAAATTAGGAGCTACATTTATTCAAAGTCCGGACAGAGCATTGACCATCCAAAGAGCGCCCGAAATTGTATACGGTGTGGAAGGTTTCTTACACTTCACTCCCGTAAAATGGATCAACTTCGGAGGAAGCTACAGTTGGATGGAAGGGATTACCTCTCTGAAAGACGACGGCGATTATTCCGCAAAGATCAACAACAGCAGAATTTCTGCTCCGAAAGTATTGGCTTATATTCAGGCAAGACCTACAGCGTCTTTATCCATAGGTTTAGACATGCTTCACTCTTTTTCACAAAACAGATTTGATCCGAATGCCAAAGGTACTTTTGTGTATGGCGAAGGAAGAGTTCCTAAATACACAGTTTTCAACTTTAAATCGAGCTACGAAGTTAATAAAAACTGGAAGGTATCTTTGGGTATTGAAAACGTATTCAACAAAAACTATCAGCCAGCAATTGCCTGGTGGGCAGCAAGAGATGCCGATTTCACCAATGCTTTGGGAATGAGAGGTACTTTTATGGTAGAATATAAATTCTAAGAGCTTTTTTGTAGCTGATTGATGGATTGAAAAGCAGCATTCATTTTTATTTGAAGCTTTTTCCCGCTTTCGCTACTCGCTTTTTTATGATTTGGCTCGGCGGCTTCGCCGCCGAGCCAAATCATAAAAAGAGCTCAAACAAACCGCTCAATGGTAAGTTTGCCTTGCGAAAAGTAAAGGAGTATTTTAGTTAAAAAAATAACTTAAGATAAAAAGCAGCAGGATAAAGACAGAAGCTCAATTGATACTTAAGATATCGACCGCGATTTTATTCCCCTGCTGCTGTTTTCTTCCAAATCCGGATAGAACGTTGTTTGGTCATCACT
>NZ_JBDFPQ010000026.1:0-30118 GCF_039672645.1 Chryseobacterium sp. C39-AII1 | reverse complement strand
TGTAATAAACTTTTGAGAATCTGTTTTGGAGTGGTGAAGAATAAGACGAAATATCAACCGGATTATCAAAAAAACTTTAAAATTTTAACCTAAATAATTTGCAATTTAACATAGAACATCGGGGCTATCGTTGTTGTCGTATAAGTATTGGGAAATATTTTCAGAGTTTGAAATTAAAAAGTTTAATTATGAAGTACATTTGACTAATTATCATTGATTATTTATCACTTATCTTCATGAACCACCCCTTCAGATGAGGGGAATTTTTTCGAGCGGTTTTAAATTCATAATTAACTGGTTTACTTTAAATTAATTATTGTTATTTTTAAATAGTATTAATCAACTCAAAAATAATAATCATGAAAAATGTAAAAAAACTCAACAGAAACGAAATGAAAACAGTTTCAGGAAACGGATTGTTAGATCCTGTCTGCAAACTTCTTTGCTCTTTGGCAGATTCCGGGCTGCTGAATCTCACCGATATTCAGTCATTCTTATGTCCAGATTTGGATTGTGCAAACGCTAATTAAAGGAAGTAAAAAGTTAAAAGTAAAAAGAGTCAAGTAGTGAAGTTGAAATTTTCACATTACTACGATAATCAATTCATTAAAAAAACAAACCGGCTCTTATGAACCGGTTTTATATTGAATAAAATTCTAAAGTCTATTTAATTTTCTTCGCAAGATAGTCACTTTCGTTTCCTAATCTGTCGATCGCTTTAATGGCTACACCATTCAGTTTTTTGCCGTCTTTAAACTTCGGAACTTCTTTTGAAAGTGTATCCAAAGTCAGAATTTCAGTTTCCCAAACCCCGTTATATTGTGTGAAAAGCACCCATTGGAAAACATCTTTTATATTTTTATTGCTCCAGCTTACCTGTACAAAATTTCCGGAGTCATTGGTAAAAACTGTCGGAGTCTGCAAAGGTGTTGCTTTCAGCCAAGAAGTTTTCGGAACCAACGCTTTTTCTTTGTACGGACCGTTTTTCAAGGTAGGAAGCATATTTGCATTTTTCGTTAAACCTGCAATACTCCAATGTACTTCACCGGCATCTTTTCCTAGTACCTGTCTTGAAATTTCAATCTGATTTTTAATTTCTGTAGGGCGGTCAGACGTTTTGATCTCAACCGTATTTAAGCCTGGCCAAAGGTGACGGTTCATTGTATTTTCAGATTTCCACCAGTTCAATAGCCCTTCAAAAGGCTGCCCTTTAGACTCTATCGGCCAGTATAATTGAGGTGAGAAATAATCTACCCAACCTTTATTCAGCCATAATTTGGCATCTGCATACAATTCGTCATATTGAGAAGATCCCACAACACCAGCAGGATAACCTGGTTTCCAGATTCCAAACGGACTGATCCCGAATCTCACATAGCTTTTCTCTGCGTGGATTTCTTTATAAATTCTTTCAACAAATTTATTTACGTTCTCTCTTCTCCAGTCGGCTCTTGTTAACGTTCCGCCATTTCGTAGATACTCATTCCAACTTGCACTATCCGGGAAATCGGCTCCTTTGTTATAAGTTGCATAAGGATAAAAATAATCATCAAAATGCACGGCATCAATATCATATCTTTTCACAATATCTTTTACGACATTCGAAACGTGACCTTGTGTTTTAGGATTGGCAGGATCAAACCAATACATTCCGTTCTTTAATCTTACCACAATATCCGAAAGCTTATTCGCCATCGACAAACTGTTTGGAGAGCCGCCATTGGTATGATGTGCACGGTAAGGATTTAGCCAAACATGAAGCTCCAACCCTCTTTTGTGAGCCTCTTCGATCCAAAATTGCAAAGGATCATAATTGGGATAAGGCGCTCTTCCTGTTTCACCCGTCAAAAAGTATGACCAAGGCTCACTATTACTTGTATACAAAGCATCTGCCGAAGGTCTTACCTGAAAAATTACCGCGTTGAAATTATTATCTTTTAACATATCCAACATAGAAATAGCTTCAGCTTTTTGCTGATCAACCGTTAAATTATTTCTTGAAGGCCAATTGATATTCGCAACACTGGCAATCCACGCGCCACGAAATTCTCTTTTAATCTCAGGAAGATTAGTTCGGAAAATTTCCTCTGCCTGTGGCGGAATATTAGGTTTTGTAGTCGCAAGAGGAGGTTTTGGCGCTGAATTATTATTAGATTTAGGTTGATTTTTAGTAGGAGTTGATCCTTTTACAGCATTATTCTGAACGGAACACGAGTTTCCGACCGCCGCAAAGGAACTAAGCAGGAACAGTAATTTTATTGTATTGATTTTCATAGATAGCAAAAATGAAAGATAACCATTTATTATAGAAACGCAAATTTATAAACTTAGAATAAAAAAACAGCACAAATAAAAATATTTGCACTGCGGTTAATATTAGTCATTTAAAGTTTTAAATATAATCCGTTTTCATCAATAATATTCTAATTTTTAAAATATTTACTTTAAAACATTTTTATTCGTTACTATTCAAATTTAACGCATCTTCTTCCGAAAGATCGGTTTTATATGTTTCCGGAACTAATGTTACGTTTACAATGATGGCAATAACCACGAGTAAAATTGGATAAGCCAAACCGATAAAAGGCGTCAAAGCAGCACTTACCACAAATGATGTTTTGATAAATTCAGTCACAAAAGTTGTGGCACCACCAATGAATCCATTTCCCATATTCTGAGCAAATCCCATACTTGTATAACGAATTTTGGTAGGGAAAATCTCCAGCATAAAAGCACCTAGCGGACCATAAGTTGCCGCTCCTGCTACAGAAAGCAAAAAGCTGATTCCCATAATTTTCAACGTTGCGGCTGTACTGATAGAATGAACTTCAGTAAGACTATCCGGATTTCCGATTTTCATGAAAAGATAAAATGAAACGGGAATTAAAATTAAACTCGCAACCAATCCGCTGATCAATACTTTTTTTCGCCCAACTTTATCACTCAATGCCCCAAAATACTGGTAAAAATAAGCACTAAATAACGTTACAACACCCGTAATCAACAATACCGTAGTATCTTCAATTTTCACGGCACGCTGCATGAAGAAAAGTGTTACGAATAAACTGGTCTGCATCACAGAACTCTGCGCAGCATTTCCTCCGAAAATAGCTTTAAGCATTAATTTTACATTTCCTTTTGTGGTAAATGCTTCTTTTACTGGAGATTTACTCGTTTTTCCGGCTTTCTTCAATTCTTCAAAAACCGGACTTTCATGAAGTTTTTTTCTTGCGAAATAGCTCAATAATACCAAAACAGAACTTAACAAAAACGGAATTCTCCATCCGAAACTATTGAAATCTGCTTCTGTCATTAAACTTCTTGTTGTAAAAATCACACTTAAGCAAACCAATAATCCGATGGGAACCGTTGCCTGAATAAAGCCTGTATAAAAGCCTCTTTTATTTGCCGGAGCATGTTCTGCCACATAAATCACCGCTCCTGCATACTCACCACTGATCGCCAATCCCTGCATTAATCTGCAGGCTAACAGTAAAATCGGCGCTGCCCAGCCAATACTTCCAAAGTTGGGAATACAGCCAATTAAAAACGTAGAAGCTCCCATTAAAATCAAGGATAATAGAAAAGAATATTTTCTCCCGATCTTATCTCCGATGTTTCCGAAAATAAGCGAGCCAATCGGACGAAACATGAATGACGAAGCCACAACAGCAAGCGTTTCTAAAAAGTGAGAACCTTCGGACGGAAATAAATTCACCGAGAGAGAACCTGCCAGAATAATGGCCAAAAACATATCATACCATTCGATAAGCGTGCCTGCGGAGGACGCAATAATCACCGTCAGGATGTTATTTTTAGGAGGAGTTTGTGTAGTAATATCCATAGTAGTTTTTCGTTTTTATTTTAAAGATCATTTTAGAACATAAAGAAGGTCGCAAGGTGGAAGCGGTTGTTTCTGGCATTAAATTCATTCCCGACTCCCCGCCCGTTGCTTTGTGCATCGCCCCATTTTGCCACGGTATTTTCAACCTCAAATCTTAGCTTAATTGTTTTGCTTAAAGACCAATCCACTCTTGGTACTACGCGCCAAAGCTGATCGACACTTCGTCCACTTGGTGTTGCGGAAACTGCTCCCCATGATGAAGTTACTCCATACGTTGTGGCTGTTCTTCCTTCCACTGGATCATCAGCTCCCATATTTTTTACGATTCCGGCATATAAACCGAAAGCGACTTTCTTGTCGGTTGTTTGCTGAAAATCAATCCATGCACTTCTAGTATTCATTGTTCGGTACAGATCATACGTTCCCGGGGCTGAATAACCTACAAAACCACCGAGCATCACCAAAGAAGCTGCATTTTGTGCCATCATTGCAGAAGCACTGATCATTAAAGGTTTAGTAATAACCCTTGCATAAGCCAAAGCCGTAAAACTTTTTACCGTTTCTTTATTGACAATCGGAGGATTCCCTGAAGATAATTGAGGTCTTAAAACTTCGTATTGCCCGGCAATACCTGCCACGAATTTTGCAGATTTATACTGAAACTGTAAATGGGAAGAAGGAACCCCACTATCTCGATAAGGCGTTGTATTTGGAGTAAAATCACGTTGCGAATTGATCGCTGCAATCACTTTAAAATTATCATTTAGCTTTTGGGTTAAACGGATCTGTGGATTTCTATTTAAAGCAAAAATCGGCGAACCTGTACTGTAATTTACCACGTTCGGAAGACAATCGAGAATCACCATCGGATGCCAATACTGCCCTATTCCCAACTGTGTTTTTTCCCAGTCTAAAGTAACATAGGCATGACGAAGCCTTAATTCGTTTATTCCTCCTTCTGTCGCACCGAAAAATTCAGCTTCTAAAATCCCGTTTGTTTTTGCTCCTAAAACTTCCGGACCTTTTACATTGATTCCTGCGCGGGAAACTACAGAAAGCATGTGGAATTTCGGAGCGTCATTAATATCAACTCCATTGATGTCTAGTGCTCTATCTCTCGGATATAACGGAACAATGTTTTCTCCTGCGCCAATATTCTGTCTGGTATCGTAAAAGGCATCATGCCTTATGAATCCATAAAAACTGACTTTAACAGCAGGTTCTTTTTTAAGTTCCGAAGTTTTAGTCTGAATGATCGAAAGCGAATCAGATGGAAGTTTCTGACCAGTATTTTGTTGAGCCGCAATCTGAAAAGTCGACAGCAAGCCCACAGCCACTAATAATTGCGTTATCTTTTTATCCATTAGTATTTAATTTTTGTTTTTCTCAATGCTTCGCTTTCAAACATACAATTATTTACAACACTAACAAGTGTTAGTTAGCCTTATTGCAGAAAAACTATTTTATTAAATAATTAACAATAACTTAAATTTTCAATTATAATTAGTAAATAAAAAGATTAAAACCTACTGAAATGTTACACTTTATGAATTAATCAAACATATATGATATTTTTAAATTTTATGTATATTAACTTAGCAAAGTTTTTGAAATTTAATGATAAAAGTCAGGTATTTTAGTTCAAAAAAATACATTTTACAGTTTATCAATAAGGATATTTATCCCTAAATTTTAGATTTATAGGGTTATTTTACTGTTATAACAACAATTACCTTCTTCTATATTAATTTTAAATCTTCAATGTTTTTGAATTTATAAATTAAACGTAATTTTTGAATTTCCTGAGCAAAACTCATTTGCCATAGATAAATATATATTTGATAATAGCTTATTGGTTAATTCATGATTTTCAAATTCGGAATTATCACAATTATTTTCTAAAAAATTAACTAAAGTAATTTCTCGTCCCTTTTCATTGTGCCCAAGATAGTGTTCATCATTTAAATTTTGTTTTTTCATTGACTCTCCAACAGATATTTTTTCAAAGGATTTTCCACCAATAATTTTATTATTTCTAAATATATATATATCAAAATGATCTTCATTACCTACCCCTTCAAGATCTATATCTTTATGCCCAGCTTCGTAAGACTGGTAAGAATGTATTTGAATATTTAGGAACTGTGACACATGAATATTCACTCTTTCATGTCGCAATCTACCATTTCCTTTATAAGTATCTTCAGGTAAATCAAACCAAGACCTTCTCGAAAATGTGTTTTGTTGTAAAATAATTGATGCTGTGGTTATTACATTTTGATTTTGAAGCAACTGACCTAAAATATATGCATCAATTTCTCCATATTTTTCATATTCATTTCTGTCATAATTTTCATAAAACTTCTGTATTTCTGTACTTCCAAAAAACTTTTTATAGTTTTCAATACTAAGTTGGTTAAAAAAATCATTAGGTCTAAATTTTGAAGTGTAGATTTTTCCAGAATTAGCCCTTCTGTCTTTTAAAGAGTTATTAACCTCTAATATCCAAGCAAAAAGATCAACACAATGATAACCAGAATGCATTAATTTTCCGTAGCCATATTTATATGGATGGTTTTCCTTTTCAAATTCATGCGGAAGATTCCATGTACCATCAGAATGATATATCCCAATGTAAGATATGGGTATTTGAAATTCTTCAACAAACTTCAACAAGTAGTCTTTAACAAAAATAAAACCTTCGTGATTTCTCCTTTGGCAAACAATATAAAATTTTGAATCTGAATCTTGTTTCTTCCTTTTCAAATCTTGATAATTTGAAAATATTTTCATGGCAGAATTAGGGTTCGTAATAGAATCAACAGGAGCAGTAATTGGTTTATCCATTAGTATATTAATGTTACTTTTCATTGCCCAATCTGCATAAATCTTATGTGACTTAGGCTCTGTGGAAATTATTATCCCATCAATTTTCTCATTATTGATTATGTTTTCAAGTTTATTCAAAAGTATTTTATCTAAAAACCTACCTAATCTATTTTTAGCATTATCTTCAATCAAAAAAATTTCTTCTGGTTTTAAAGAACGAGAAGAAATAAATCCTTGAATATTGTCTCGTTGCGAATCTAATTCAATCAATAATCTTAATTTAATTCCGTATCTATTTTGATATTTTTCAAGAAAAGGATAATAAATACGTTTTGCATGAGGACCTAATCCCACTAAAATATATTGTTTTTGAATTTGCTTTTTTTCATCATCTCTTATTAAAACTTCATTTTTCATATCATGTGATTTACAGTTTACAAATAATTATATAATCAACCATAAACGAATATTGTTAATTAATTACTTAAATTTAAAACATTTCAATTAAACATAATAAACACAAAATTCATTAAAATAATAGTTTAATATAAAGCTAGTATACAAATAAAAAAAAGTCCTGAAAAAAATCAGGACTTTACTTTATTTATAAGAATTTAATTAAGCTTTTGCTTGTCTTTCTACTCTTTTTCTTTCTTCTTCAGAAAGGATTTTCTTTCTCATACGGATGAAGTTTGGAGTAACCTCGATCGCTTCATCAGCCTGGATATATTCCATACATTCTTCAAGAGAGAACAAGATTTTTGGTGCTACACCTGTATCTTTATCTTTACCTGAAGCTCTCATGTTGTTCAACTGTTTTGCTTCAACGATGTTTACTACCAAGTCACCTGGCTTGTTTTGCTCACCGATCACCATACCTGCGTAGATTTCCTCACCCGGATCTACGAAGAACTTACCTCTATCCTGTAGTTTAGCAATAGAATATTCAGTTGCAGGACCTTGAGTTTTGCTGATCAATACACCATTGTTTCTTCCAGGAATAGCACCTTTGAAAGGCTTATATTCTGTGAAACGATGTGCCATAATAGCTTCACCTGCAGTAGCTGTTAACATTTGAGAACGCAATCCGATCAAACCTCTTGAAGGAATTTCGAATTCCATGTGTTGCATCTCGCCTTTAGTTTCCATGATGTGAAGATCTCCTTTTCTCTGAGTTGCCAAGTCGATAACTCTTGAAGCATACTCTTCAGGAACGTCAACTACCAAAGATTCATAAGGCTCTAATTTCTCACCATTTTCATCTTCTCTCAAGATAACCTGTGGCTGACCAATCGTCATTTCATATCCTTCTCTTCTCATTGTTTCAATTAAAACTGACAAGTGAAGAATACCTCTACCGAATACCAAGAAAGTGTTTGCATCATCAGTCTGCTGAACTCTTAATGCCAAGTTTTTCTCTAATTCTTTAGTTAATCTTTCTTTAAGGTGGTTTGAAGTTACATATTTACCATCTTTACCGAAGAAAGGTGAATTGTTGATAGAGAACGTCATGTTCAATGTAGGCTCATCAATCGCTGTTCTTTCCAATGGTTCAGGGTTTTCAAGATCTACGAAAGAATCTCCGATCTGGAAAGCATCAAAACCAACTACAGCACAGATATCACCTGCCTGTACTTCAGTTACTTTTTTCTTTCCTAATCCTTCGAAAACGTATAATTCTTTTACTTTTCCTTTTACCACTTTACCGTCTGCCTGAGCAAGACCAATCCACTGAGATTCTTTGATCTCACCTCTTGTTACTTTCCCGATCGCGATTCTTCCTAAGAAAGAAGAGAAATCTAGAGAAGTAATCTGCATCTGAAGGTTACCTTCAGTTACATTCGGTGCAGGAACATATTGTAAAATCCCGTCTAGTAATGGTAAAATATCTTCAGTTTGCTCCAAAGATGTGTTGAACCAACCTTGCTTAGAAGAACCGTAGAACGTTGGGAAATCCAATTGCTCTTCAGTAGCTTCAAGGTTGAAGAATAAATCAAATACCTGATCGTGAACTTCGTCCGGACGGCAGTTTGGCTTATCTACTTTGTTGATTACAACCAATGGTCTTAAACCTAATTCTAAAGCTTTCTGAAGTACGAATCTTGTTTGTGGCATTGGTCCTTCGAACGCATCCACCAACAAAATAACTCCGTCAGCCATTTTCAATACTCTTTCTACTTCCCCACCAAAATCGGCGTGACCAGGAGTATCAATTACGTTAATTTTAGTGTCTTTATAAGTAACAGAAATATTCTTGGATAAGATGGTGATCCCTCTTTCTCTTTCAAGATCATTGTTATCCATAATTAATTCTCCACTCTCCTGATTTTCTCTGAAAATATTGGTAGCGTGAATGATCTTGTCAACCAAAGTCGTCTTCCCGTGGTCAACGTGTGCGATAATCGCAATATTTCTAATGTTTTGCATATAGGATTTTTACGGGTGCAAAAATAGTGATTTTAAATGGAATATTCAGCAATAAGTTTTGATAATTAACAAATTCATAATGAAGAAGTTATTTATTTTAACATCTAAATCATTAACAGAAGCGTGATTACGAGGGCATATTAAACAAGAAAAAGGTTTAAGTTTTACCACCTAAACCTTTTTTATATTATAAATTCAAAAACTACAAAGTCTGTTCTTTATGTTTTCCTTCCTTTATTTCCTCTACCATTTTAGCATTGAAAGCCGGGAGATCTTCTGGCGTACGGCTTGTTACCAAACCACTGTCAACCACTACTTCACTATCTTCCCAATGGGCTCCTGCATTTTTCAAATCTTTACTGATTGAATTTACGGATGTCAAATTTCTTCCTTCCACTACCTCAGCATTGATTAAAATCTGCGGTCCATGACAAATAGCTGCCACTGGTTTATGTTGTTGGAAAAAGTCTTTCACAAAACTTAAAGCTTTATCGTTTGTTCTCAGTTGATCCGGATTGATCACGCCACCAGGCAAAACTAAGGCATCATATTCTGAAGCATTTGCCTCATCCAACGTTTTATCTACATTATACTCTTTTCCCCAGTCTTTTTCAGCCCAAGCTTTAATGGTTCCCGATTCCGGACTGATGATATGCGCCGTCCAGCCCTGCTGCTCTAAATGCTCTTTTGGTGATGCTAATTCACTTTCCTCGAATCCATGTGTTGCCAGAATGGCGATTTTCTTTGACATAATTTTATATTTTGGTGTTTACAAGTATTGTGAAAAGAAAATATAATGCCGAGGTGGGTGGATGTGGTATCTAAAGTTTTTTTATGTTGGAAAAACAGTCATTTAAAACCTTTATGATTGAGCAGAGATTACTTACTTATAGCATAAGCATCAATTTATCTCTTAAAAAATATATTATTATCAATTGAACTAGAATAACCACTCCAAACTTCCACAAAAAAGACTTCTTCGATACTTTATGTCTGAAAATCATCATGGCAATAATAGCTCCAATGGTTCCTCCAAAAAACGTCACCGTTAACAATGAAGATTCTGAAATTCTTCTTTGATGTTTGATGGCTTTTCTTTTGTCTAAACCGAAAATAATAAAACTCAAAAGATTGATCGCTATTAATATATACATCATAAAGGCAAATCTAAAACAAGATTCCATAACTTTGCAAATTCATTAAAAATAAAATCAATGACAGTACAGGATCTGGTAGGAAGTTATTCAATTGAAGGCAGCAATCAGGAAGCATCTGATCAGCCTTCTTATCATGGCATATTAACTTTATCTCTCGATGAAAACAACCGTATCGTGGCACAATGGATTATCGGTGACCATCTGCAAAACGGTACCGGATTTTTTAAAGACCAGATTTTAGTCATTAATTTTAATTATGAGGGTGAAGATCACAACATCTATAAAGGTGTTGCTGTATACCGCTGTTTAAGTAAAGACGTATTAGATGGTTTTTGGTCTGAGAAGCATGGGAATCCACTCTATCTTGGAAGTGAGTATTGTGTGAGGGTGAAGGATTCTGAATTTTTGAATTAATTTTTTAAACTGAACTTCACTACAAGTATCTCGAAATTAGCTGATCTTTATACAATTATAAATCCTGAGAATAATCTCAGGATTTACTTATTGTCAGCTGATAGAATCTATAAAAGGTAAATCAATTCCAATTTTATAATCTTCCTAATACACTTCGCTTTGCCGTGTTATTCAAAGTGACGGAAAGGTAATTTTTTAACTTGCGTTTCTACAAAAAACTTACTTCATTTTGTTGCGACCGTAGAAAAGCGAAGGCCGTAACAAAACTTCAATTAAAAAAACAAAAAAACTGCTTCCCAAAGAAAGCAGCTTCTAGATTATTTATAAATCTAAAAATTATTTTTTAGCCTTTACGTCAACAGCGATTTCGATGTCTTTACTGATTCCCCATTCTGCAGGATCTGCTTCAGACGTACCGAATTTAATTCCCCAATCTGCTCTGTTTACAGTAAATTTAGCCTGTACAGAAGCTGAACCTTCAGCAACTTCCACTTTCGCAGGGAAAGTAACATTAACTGTTTTTCCAGATAAAGTAAGGTTTCCGCTTACTGTTTTGTTCGCTCCTTCAATAGCTCCTTCTTTCGGTGCTTCAGCTAAATCTGCAACACTTGTAATTTTGAACTCTGAAGTTGGGTTTTTAGTTACATCAAAGAAATCAGCACTTTTAAGGTGAGTTTCAAGATCAGCCGGTTTTTTATCTTTTTCAGTTACTGAAGCCGGATCTACTTTAATAGAAGCCATATCGAGTACGAAGCTTCCCGCAGAAACCTGTCCGTTCTCAACATTCAAATCTCCAGATTTTACAGTGATTGTTCCCCAACGTGGAGCAAAACCTCCTTTGTGGAATGCTTTCCAGTTTACCACAGAAGTAGCAACATCTACTGGTAAAACTTCACCTTTTCCTTCAGCAACAGTTTGTTCAGAGTTTGTAGCAGCGCTGTCTGCAGCTTTTTCCTTGTTACAAGATGCTGCTAATAAACTTACAGCTACTAATCCAATTACACTCAGTTTTTTCATATTATTCAATTGTTAAAAATTTATTATTTAAATATAAATCAAATTATTCTTAAGCCTTACCCTTAATTTGACAGGTCAAAAATATAAAAAACAGTTTTTTCATCACCTTACCATACATCAAGAAATGAAAAAAGCGGGCTTTTTATACGGATTTTAGTCAAATATAGTGAATCTGATTATTTTCTGAAATTAAAAATAATATTTATGATAAAGATCTTTCATATCATCAGCAAAACCATAACCACAACAAGATGACCATTTTACACACTGGATCGCCCTTTGTTGAAATTGCACTAACAAATTATGCTTTTTTAAAAAGTCCAGAGCGATCTTATAGTTATTATAAGTAGAGTTATAAAACTGTACAGAATAATCTCCATATAAGGCGGTAAGTTCACAGGCACTTTCTGGCAAATAAAGCATAACATCAGCCATTGACTCTGGTAATGGTTGTAAACTCTTAAAATCAGAAATAATCTTTTTTGCAACAGAAAATTTTTCTGTACTTCTCTGTGGATACTCTACGTTAAATTCTTTACGGATAAGTTTTTTGTATTTTTTAATTAAAGCTTCTTCATTTTTAGGATTTAGATAAAAATTATAAAACTCTTTTACTGAATTATTTTTTTCATATAAATCAAGAACTTGTTCTAGTAATTGATTTTTTGATAGTTTTAAAAGTTCTTTTTTTAATGCTATTTTAGACATTCCCGAAATTTGGAATAAAATTACATATTTGAAGTTTAAATATTATACTTGAACCTTACAATTTTTTATATTAAAATTTATTATCTTCGTGATAATACACAACTATATCATAATCGTATTATGTAATAAACTGTTGTGAATCGCTTTCAAATTTTGTTATCTTCGTGATAATACACAACGCTTCCAGCTCTTCAGTGGTAAGCACTTTTGTTGTGAATTGCTTTCAAACTTTATTATCTTTGTGATAATACACAACTAGGAACTCTTTTCGTTGATCTCATTCTTGGTTGTGAATTGCTTTCAAACTTTATTATCTTTGTGATAATACACAACTATGGATTTCCTTCTAATGTAAACCCGCTAGTTGTGAATTGCTTTCAAACTTTACTATCTTTGTGATAATACACAACGTCCGCTTTGGAGTATATCACTAAGCAAACGTTGTGAATTGCTTTCAAACTTTACTATCTTTGTGATAATACACAACTGTGGGAAAATAAAGAACCATCAAACAGCAGTTGTGAATTGCTTTCAAACTTTACTATCTTTGTGATAATACACAACTTCCCCCTCTCAATTAAATTGAAAAGAGGAGTTGTGAATTGCTTTCAAACTTTACTATCTTTGTGA
Source organism: Chryseobacterium sp. C39-AII1 (assembly GCF_039672645.1). Taxonomy (NCBI): domain Bacteria; kingdom Pseudomonadati; phylum Bacteroidota; class Flavobacteriia; order Flavobacteriales; family Weeksellaceae; genus Chryseobacterium; species Chryseobacterium sp. C39-AII1. Next base: position 17,092 of record NZ_JBDFPQ010000026.1, on the reverse strand, counting down.
TAATACACAACGCCTGTAATAGTCAACCATCGCAAATCATTGTTGTGAATTGCTTTCAAACTTTACTATCTTTGTGATAATACACAACGTTAAAGCCGATTTTTCAGACTCGCAAAGAGTTGTGAATTGCTTTCAAACTTTACTATCTTTGTGATAATACACAACGAAATCATCAGAATAGCAAAATCAACAACAGTTGTGAATTGCTTTCAAACTTTACTATCTTTGTGATAATACACAACCTTTCATTTGACGAGGATAGCACAACCGCAGTTGTGAATTGCTTTCAAACTTTACTATCTTTGTGATAATACACAACAGTAATTTGTAAATTCGAATTTTGGGTCTAGTTGTGAATTGCTTTCAAACTTTACTATCTTTGTGATAATACACAACATGAGTATAACATTTAAGAAGATAGACAAGGTTGTGAATTGCTTTCAAACTTTACTATCTTTGTGATAATACACAACATACTTTAATCGCCCTATGTCATTACCTTGGTTGTGAATTGCTTTCAAACTTTACTATCTTTGTGATAATACACAACTGCAAATACCGAAATGACAGCAATTACAGCGTTGTGAATTGCTTTCAAACTTTACTATCTTTGTGATAATACACAACGAAGTTGTTTTGTAAAAAGAAATGGAATTTGTTGTGAATTGCTTTCAAACTTTACTATCTTTGTGATAATACACAACTTGGCTTAATGAATTAGGCTTCACTACACAGTTGTGAATTGCTTTCAAACTTTTACTATCTTTGTGATAATACACAACTTTTTAGTTTTTGATGGAATCAAATTTTCCGTTGTGAATTGCTTTCAAACTTTACTATCTTTGTGATAATACACAACAACTCCTGCAAAACCTCCCTTAAAAAAAGAGTTGTGAATTGCTTTCAAACTTTACTATCTTTGTGATAATACACAACATCCTTGAAGAAATCTTGTCATAATCTGTAGTTGTGAATTGCTTTCAAACTTTACTATCTTTGTGATAATACACAACATACTTTTCCCAATCCTCTTTTGTTTCTGAGTTGTGAATTGCTTTCAAACTTTACTATCTTTGTGATAATACACAACTTGTCGGCCGTGATAGTGATTTTACCTGTAGTTGTGAATTGCTTTCAAACTTTACTATCTTTGTGATAATACACAACTTGGTGGAATTTTTCCACTCATCGCTTCAAGTTGTGAATTGCTTTCAAACTTTACTATCTTTGTGATAATACACAACGATCTTATCAATTTCCATAACGAGATTGAAGTTGTGAATTGCTTTCAAACTTTACTATCTTTGTGATAATACACAACAGAATCGGCGTTCGTGATTATGTGCTTAATGTTGTGAATTGCTTTCAAACTTTACTATCTTTGTGATAATACACAACTAATAAATTTTCAGGACTCGCAGGTGAAGTGTTGTGAATTGCTTTCAAACTTTACTATCTTTGTGATAATACACAACGGGAATGAATTCGATGAAGAAATGGCAAGAGTTGTGAATTGCTTTCAAACTTTACTATCTTTGTGATAATACACAACAGCGAAGGTAAATTAACAAGTATTTCACTTGTTGTGAATTGCTTTCAAACTTTACTATCTTTGTGATAATACACAACAAAATTGGATGATAATACGTCCACTTGGAAGTTGTGAATTGCTTTCAAACTTTACTATCTTTGTGATAATACACAACAGAGCGTAATAACCGACATTCCCAAAGGGGGTTGTGAATTGCTTTCAAACTTTACTATCTTTGTGATAATACACAACAATACGACTTTGAAGAACCTCTTCCCCCTGGTTGTGAATTGCTTTCAAACTTTACTATCTTTGTGATAATACACAACTGATTTTTTTTATTTAAACTGTAATAGAGAGTTGTGAATTGCTTTCAAACTTTACTATCTTTGTGATAATACACAACAGTCTGCATTTGTCATATCAAACTTATCTCGTTGTGAATTGCTTTCAAACTTTACTATCTTTGTGATAATACACAACGTATAATAACGTTTTGGTATTGCTTTTACAGTTGTGAATTGCTTTCAAACTTTACTATCTTTGTGATAATACACAACATAATAAAAATAACTAACAGATATGCTACTGTTGTGAATTGCTTTCAAACTTTACTATCTTTGTGATAATACACAACGCATCAACAGTAATGGTAAGGCTTGAGAGAGTTGTGAATTGCTTTCAAACTTTACTATCTTTGTGATAATACACAACTCTGAGCTTGGAAATTAGATATCTTACCCAGTTGTGAATTGCTTTCAAACTTTACTATCTTTGTGATAATACACAACTTGATAGAGAAATATACTGCTGAAAATAGCGTTGTGAATTGCTTTCAAACTTTACTATCTTTGTGATAATACACAACAAAAATGATTGGTGAGAAAATATGCTGCAGGTTGTGAATTGCTTTCAAACTTTACTATCTTTGTGATAATACACAACATAAAACACCTTTTTAATAATTATAATCATGTTGTGAATTGCTTTCAAACTTTACTATCTTTGTGATAATACACAACCTTCAATTCTGAAGCAAAACGAACTTGATAGTTGTGAATTGCTTTCAAACTTTACTATCTTTGTGATAATACACAACAATATTGCTGCTGAAACTAATAATAAAACAGTTGTGAATTGCTTTCAAACTTTACTATCTTTGTGATAATACACAACAAAAATTCTTCTTCAAAATCCAAGTATCTCGTTGTGAATTGCTTTCAAACTTTACTATCTTTGTGATAATACACAACATAACTAACAACTAAGATATGAAAGCACAGGTTGTGAATTGCTTTCAAACTTTACTATCTTTGTGATAATACACAACCTCAAAAAATAATCTACTGAAATTCAGTAGATTATTTTTGTTTTCAGGATTTAAAATTTAGAATAATTCGAGCTGCTGAAATGTGGGTGGAGGTTCTTCTCGATTTCTGGCAAAAAAGATTTCAATATCTCCAAATTGCTTGTCTGTGATACACATAATGGCTACTTTACCCGCTTTGGGAAGCATAAATTTCACTCTTTTAATATGTACTTCCGCGTTTTCTCGACTCGGACAGTGCCTAACATACATAGAGAACTGAAATAAGGTAAATCCATCATCAATCAGCCCCCTACGAAAGCGATTGGCATCTTTCATATTAGCTTTGGTTTCGGTTGGCAAGTCATATAATACTAAAACCCACATAATTCGGTATGCATTAAACCTTTCGGCATTCATATCAGTTCAGGATAAGAAATTAACCTTTTTTCACCAGTATAGCACTTATATAAAGAGGTTACCGTTGTTTTTACAGCAACTAGTAAAGGTCTCATTTTATCATCAATTCTTACATCTCTGGTAGCTATTTGAAGGATATGTGCTTTAAATTCTTTGGTTAACTCCTCTGTTTCAGGACATTTAGCAAGCCATTGCATCACCAACATATCAACAAAAGGACGATAAGGCTCCATGAGATCATCAGCAAGACAGTAAGGATTGTATTTGTTTTTATGAAAGATACCGAGCACCGGAAGCAATCCAGTTTCCACAATTGCTCTTGCCACAATACTTCGAAGTACGGCATAACCAAAATTGAAAAACTGATTCGGTGAATCTCCAAAACGTTGTCTGAGAAAATCTAAACTTATAAGATATTTCCAATAATGCTGAGCCGCAATACCTTCCATATTGGTGATATCACCACTTTTTACGTTGTTTTTATAATCACTCATGGGTTCATAGTAGTTCCCCAATCTCATCAATACATTCTTTTGGTTTTCAATTTTACATTCGATGGTTTGTTTCCAAAGTTGTTTTTTTAAAGGTTCACTCGCTTCCAACTGATCTTTTACCCGATCAGAATGTTCGGAATGTCCATAAAGTGGCAACATAATTCCGTGTGGTAAATGTTGTGCATCACAGCTTATCACCACTACATTATTCCCCATCATTTTTTGAATGAGATTATGTGAAATCGTAATCTGAAAATGATCCAGCATCAGTAGCCCCAAATCTTCCACAGGAACACTCCCCTTTTCCGTTTTAGCTTCCGGACAAAGGATTTTCATCTGCTCATCTTTTAATTTGAGATAAGCTGGATTGCCGATGTAGATGGAGCGAGTGATCATAAAACTAAATTTTAATATTCTCCGATTTTCACAATGTCTCCTAAATGATTAAGACGTACTTTCACGATATTCTGAATCGCATTTAATCCTAATTGAGGCTTGTATGCAATTCCGTTTAATTCTTTTTTCTCCTCCACTGTTGTTTCTAAGTGATGTCTAAAAAAGTAATTTTTACTTGCAATCTTTTGAACTCTAAATAAATTTGGACCAATCTTCTTTTTATTTTTTGGATGTAATAAATCAATTTCCTTAGGGTTAAATCCCGTTTTTTCATTAGGAAAAATAAAATATTCATTTTGTTTCATAGTGAATAAAAACTCCCAACCCAAACCTTGATTATATTCCTTATTAATAACAGGTTCACCAGCATTTACTAATTGAACAGCATCAAACAGAGACACAACCCTTTCCTGAAGATTTCCTCTCTCATCTCGGTAAATAGCAACATGATGATTATTTCCCGTGCTTATAAAATCAACAGGAATTTTATTCTCATTTTCATCTAAAATTTCATTTCCCAAATGATCTCTTTTGAAATGTAAAAATTCTGCGTTTTTAACACCAGAAATAGTTACTCTTTTAATGCAAATACCTTTTTTCTCATTAAGCCAAATTGGGTTTTTATCTAAATCTGAAAATGCTTTTTTCGGATCATTTCCGAATTCTTCCAATCTTTTTTTTAGAATTCGCTTAACACTTTCATCTAAGATTTTATCAATCGTTTTTAAATCTTTAAAATTGTCTGGACTGATATCTTTCCTGATGGAATAATCTTCTTCCAGCCAAGTTAATTTAATTACTTCTGGTAAAGTTTCAGTTTTTTCCTCATTAAGATAAATCGGATTTTTACTCAAAATATTTTTTCCTGCAAATGCTTTCTTCGGGTCATTTGAGTTTTCAAAAAGCCTTTGAAGCAAGAGTTTTTTATAAATAGGATTTGCTACTTTATTAATTGTAATCTCATCAAATTTCGCACTTACTTTTTCGTGTTTATTAACGTAATACTGATATTTTCCATAAATGGTTTCTTTATGCAACTGTCCTCTTGGAGTCAATTCAACCTTAATTTTTTCGCCGTTTTTAGATTTGGTTTTATTTTTATTTTTGGTCACAACCTTATTCTTAGCTTTGTGCGAAACTAAAATATTTTCTAAATGCTCTTTAGCCTGTTCTCTAAAATTTGGTATAGGTAACTTAAATATTCTCTTCTTATTTCCGTCTTCATCATATTTCCAAGTGGTTTCTTTATTTTCAATTCCAATTATAGTATTATGTTCTCTATGGCTTTCGTCTTTTCGTGCGTTTAGAAAATTAAGAAACTGAATATGACTTTGTTTAGTAAAAGCCACTGTTAAAGCATCTATTGCGTGATGACGATGATCATTTCTTTTGCTCCAATCCACAATTCGTTCTTTGAAACTCCCATCTTTTTTCTCTACTTTCTCGGTTAATCCTAATGCTTTAAATTTATCAAAATTAAGTTCCTGCATAATGTTGATTAGATCCCAATCCTGACGTAATCTATCAGTCACACTTCCTGTTGTAGGTGTTACAACTCTGCAAATTTCATATAAAAGATTTCTAGCTTTTTTTGCAATATATTGACTATCACGCAAATCTCTATCGATAAATCCATCTCCGATTTCGGATTCTTGCTTTAGTAATTTTTGATATTTGGCTTTGCTTATTTTCTTCTCTTTAAATAAAGCTTCAACAATAGAAATATATTTTTCAAAACTTTCCTCTGATTTATGAAACATATAATCATTACCTGTTTTATTCCCTTTTTCTAAGTTTGCGAATCTTGGTACTAAAACTTTATTAGAGAAACTATCATCAAACATTTTTGATTGTGGGATTATATGGTCAATATCATAATCTTTACTATATAATTTTTCATAATTTATTTTTTCATCAGTGTATAAATCTTTATATGCATTAAAAGATAACTCTTGATATAATTTATATCTAACAATATCATTTTTACTAGGATTCTTAATGTGTGGAAAATCTTTCTTAATGATATCTCTTATTTTATCATTCGCAATTTTTGAAGCATTAATATTCGTCGTCATTTCTGCCCTTTCTTTGGCATTCTTTTTCAGTTCGCGTGCAAGTTCAATACGTATTTCATCAAACTTGAAATATTCTGTAATATTTCCTTCCTCATCTTTTTTACTATTGGATTCAATGATCGTATTGATGACATTAACCAATTGATTCAGAATTTTTTCAACAACAGGATTTCTCAAGCTATTTTTCTTGAGTAATTCCAATCGGTTTTTTAATGGTCGAGTAGCAATTTCTTCTTTGGTTAAAGACAAAGCAGAATGCTTATAACCAGCCTGTAAACAAGCTTTATCATAAGACAATTCCTTAATGTACGGATATATTTTACGCATTGCTTTAGTGCTTAGATTTCCGTAATCATCAGTAAAAGCAACGCTTGCTAAAATCTGTGAATGTTCTTTTTTAAAACCAAATTTTTCTTCCAAAAGTCTGAACAAGGTATCATTTCCTGTCTTAGAATCATCTTCCTGATAAGAATACAGCAAATGCCAAAGCTGGTAAGAAGCTTGTTTCTCAAAATCTTTTCCATCTAACTCTGCATCAAATTCTAAAATTTCCGTATTAATTCCTAAAACTTCAAAAATATTTTTTATCATATTTTTTATCTCAGAAACAGGTGCTTTTAGTTCGGAAACATCAATATTATCTTTTCCTTGAAGCTTTAGTAAATCTTCATCATATCCTTCCAGTTCTAAAATTTTCAGATACGCATCGAATAATGATTTATTGGTTCTGTTACCTTCTAATTCAGAATAATTCATTTCCCAATCTGATGGTTTATTACCTAAAAATTCAATAATTTTTGCTGATTTGAGGTTTCCTCTAATATTTAACTCATCAAATAATTTCTGTTTGGTTTCTAAATCAAAAACAAAAACCTTTTTTTCTTCATCAAATAATGTTATTGCAGAATCTTTCTTCAAACTCCTTTTTTTACTTCCTTTTTTTCTAACCAAAACATTATTCAAAACTTGCCAGATTTTAAATTCCTGAAATAAAGGCGAAGATTTTGGAGCAACTTTTAATCCTATTGTTTTCTTATGTTTGTTGATAATTTTTTCTCGACTTTCAAATTCGCAAAAACTGACCAATCCTTTTTGGGACTTTAGTTTTCTTTGATAAAAAATAACAATATCTCGGATTTCCGTTTTTAATGTCTCTGTTAATTCAGAATGAAATTTTGCTTGTGTTTCCCAAATTTTCTCAAATTCATCTAAATAATCCTGTCGATAAAAAACCTGATTTTTTAATCTCGTATGCGGATTTTCTTTTAATTGTTGATATAAATATTGCCCAACCGTCTGATTATTAAAATACAACTCTTTGCTTCTATCACTTATTGCACCCAAATATCCACTGGAGTTATTTAAATTATTATTGATTTCTGTAATTACAAAAGCAACTTCCTCTTTTTCCAATTGTTTAAAAACAGCATCATTTCTCCATTGATAAGCCTGCAGCTTTTTTTCTTCTCTAGATTTTGCTTTATTATCAGCAGTATTGAATTTATATTTTGACCAAAACATTGCAGATGTAGCACGTTGCCCTTTCCCTTTTAATTCTTTATAAAACTCATCAGTCAGAATTTCGGCATAAAACTGTTTCTGAAAATTCCAGACTTTATCAAATTCTGACTGTAAGTCTGAGCGGTAAAAATCTGGCAGATATCTTTTTCCTTCTTTTAATAGTTGATATGCCAATTGACCAGGCGTAAGATTTTCATCGTATAATCTTTTAGCAACAGCCATTCCATCGATAATTTGCCCTTCATCTTCATTTTTAGCCTTACGACTGCTTTTGTAACCACGTTTTTTATTAATCGCCAAGAAAACTCTTGCCAACTCTTCTTTCTCAATTTTCTCAACAACAGATTTTGCTCTAAAAAAATAGGTAGAATGTGTGGTATTTTTCCCATTTTCGGCCAAAATTGAATTATTATTAATCATATCAGCTTTCAATAAAGCATCAATTAAGTTTTTTCTTCTATCCTGATAACGATCAAGATTTCTCCTTGCTCCACGTTTCAAAGTTCTGTCTGCATTTATCGAAACAGGCTTTCCTTTTTCGAAATTAGTTTGTTCATCCGTTGATAAAGGATTTACACGAACTCCAATTTTTTGAATGGAAGATTGCTCAGGGGAATCACCTTCAATGATATGGGCAAAACCAATTGATGTTGTACCCAAGTCTAATCCCAATATATTTTTAGCCATAATTATTCGTTTTTTGAAATTACTTTAAAAATAGAAAGAAAAAAATAATGTAAAATACGGTTTCCCTTATTTCCTATAAAAAATTAATTTATATCTTTGAAACCGAAAGCAATTCACAATAAGGATTATTCCGTTGTGAAAACATTTAGCGCCTCGACTACCTTCGGGGCATTTTTATTTTATGAAGTATAATTTTTCACTTAATTATAAAAAAGAAAAAATAATAATTTGCTTATATTTGCAAAATTAATAGGTAGCTTATGGCTACCTATTAAAAATGTTCTTATTTGCGTTTTTTGCAATAAAAACAAAATGGCTTAGAGAGATGAACTCTTTTTTTGCTTCGCCAATGTATAAATGAGCGAAAGCAAATCAATTCTTTTAAATCCATAGATAATAAATTTAAAGGTTAAACATTATCTTTAAGCTACAATCCCCTTGGATGCGCCAACATCAGGGGATTTTTCATTTCACCCATCTCTTTTCAGAGGTTGTCATTCTTAAATTGAAAGCAATTCACAACTCTACAAAGTCAAATAATTTGTTCTTTTGGTTACAGTTGTTTGACAAAGATAGAAAATACATTTAGCAAATTATACTTTGTAGAGAATTATTTTAAAAATTTGTTTTTTGAAAAATATTGTATTTTAGCACTTCCAAAAAATTTCAATGAACACCATTAATTATATACAACAAACCCTCAATATATCCGAGAAAAGCATTAACGCAACGTTAGAACTATTGGCGGAAGACTGTACGATTCCTTTTATTTCCCGTTACCGAAAAGATAAAACCGGAAATCTGGATGAAACGCAGATCGAACAAATTTCTAAGCTTAATAAGCAGTTTGATGAAATTATAAAGAGAAAAGATTCAATCTTAAAATCAATTGAAGAGCAAAATGCATTAACTCCGGAACTGAAACAGAGAATTGAAGAAAGTTTCGATATTCAGGAGATTGAGGATTTATATTTACCCTTCAAAAAGAGAAAGAAAACCAAAGCTGATGCGGCAAAAGAAAAAGGACTGGAACCTTTGGCTAAAATGATCATGAGCCAGAAAGTTCAGGATTTGGAATTTTTAGCTTCAAAATATATAAATGATGTTGTTTCGACTGAAGATGAAGCTTTGCAGGGTGCAAGAGACATCATGGCAGAATGGATCAATGAAAATATGTATGTGAGAAAAAATCTTCGCCGATTGTTCCAAAGAAAAGCGGTGGTGACTTCAAAAGTCGTAAAAGCGAAGAAAGATGAAGAAGATGCTCAAAAGTTTTCACAATATTTCGATTGGGAAGAAAATCTGAACAGAACACCTTCTCATCGATTATTAGCGATGTTGAGAGCAGAATCTGAAGGTTTTGTAAAAACAAACATCGGAATTGATAAAGAGGAAGCGATTGATTTTATTGAAAACGCGATTATCAAGTCAAATAACGAAACAGCGGAACAAATTTCATTAGCCATAAAAGACAGCTATAAAAGACTATTAGAACCCGCTATTTCGAATGAAACGTTACAGGAAGCCAAAGAAAAAGCAGATAAAAAAGCTATCGAAATTTTTTCTGAAAACCTGACTCAACTATTGCTTGCTCCGCCTTTGGGAGAAAAGAGAATTTTGGCAATTGATCCAGGCTATAAAAGCGGTTGCAAAATTGTTTGTCTGGATGAAAAAGGAGATTTACTACACAACGAAACCATCTATCCTCACGCTCCGCAAAACGAAAGCGGAATGGCGATGAAAAAAATCCGTTCGATGGTGAATGCTTACAATATTGAAGCAATATCGATCGGAAACGGAACCGCAAGTCGTGAAACTGAGTTTTTCATTAAAAAAATTGCATTCGACAAACCATTGCAGGTTTTCGTGGTTTCGGAAGCCGGAGCTTCGGTATATTCGGCAAGTAAAATTGCAAGGGATGAATTTCCAAGTTATGACGTGACGGTTCGTGGTTCGGTTTCTATCGGTCGAAGATTGGCAGATCCGTTGGCTGAATTGGTAAAAATTGATCCAAAATCAATTGGTGTTGGTCAGTATCAACACGATGTCGATCAGACTCAGCTTAAAAATGAACTGGATTCTACAGTGATGAAGTGCGTGAATTCTGTCGGTATTAATTTAAATACCGCAAGTAAATCATTATTAAGTTATGTTTCCGGAATCGGTGAAAAGATGGCGGAAAACATAGTCAATTATCGAACCGAAAACGGCGCTTTCGAAGATAGAAAACAATTGAAAAAAGTTCCTAGATTAGGTGAAAAAGCTTTCCAACAGGCGGCTGCGTTTGTGAGAATTAATAATGCTAAAAATCCTTTGGATAATTCTGCAGTTCACCCTGAAGCCTACAAAATTGTCGAAAAAATGGCAAAAGATTTAGGGATAAAAACTGATGAATTGATTGCCAATAAAGAGAAAATTGCATTAGTTCAACCTGAAAAATATATTACCGAAGACATCGGAATTTTAAGCATTAAAGACATTTTAAAGGAACTTGAAAAACCGGGATTAGATCCAAGAAAAGCAGCTAAAGTTTTTGAATTCGATCCTAACGTGAAAAAGATTACCGACTTAAAAGTTGGAATGATTTTACCGGGAATTGTGAATAATATTACGGCTTTTGGATGTTTTGTAGATTTAGGAATTAAAGAAAGCGGACTTGTTCATATTTCTAAACTAAAAGACGGTTTTGTGTCTGATGTGAATGAAGTGGTGAAATTACATCAGCACGTTCAGGTGAGGGTAACGGAAATTGATGAAGCGAGAAAAAGAATTCAGTTGAGTATGATTTTGTGAAAAAATTATCTTGAAAATATCAGAAATTAAAGAAAGAAAAGTCATTCACAGACCGACTCTCGATTTTGATGAGTACGGAAAGAGGATTTATCATTCTTATGAATATCACCTGCCTTATAATCCTGGTTTCAAAGACAGCGAAACCCAAAGATTATTTGCAAAATGGATCGATATGGCGGTATTTTCTTTAATTTTTTATTATCTATTTAATCAGACTCTTATTTTCAGTATTTTATTTTCGATTCCGTGTGTTATCATTTTTGGAGCGATTACTGAATGCTATTTTGGAACTACTCTAGGCAAGAAAATATTCAGAATGAAAGTGATTGACGATGAAGGAAGTTATCCTAACTTTTCGAAATCATTAAAAAGAAATTTCTTATGTCTCGCTAATTTGTTTCCTGTCTTTTCAGAATATAAATACAAGAATGCAGCACATGGAACGCGAACAGGAATTCGTATGAATTTCAGTATGCACCTTAACAATAAAATTTGCACAACTTATATTGTAAAAGAAAGTAAACTAAATGAAATCAGGAACTTACTTGATGTAGAACCCACTAAAAATAATGTGCGACTTATTGATTAAGCCGCACATTTAATTTCTATGACAATCTTTGTATCTCATTTCAAGATTGCTTCTTCACTTTGTTCATCGCAATGACTGCAGGCTACTCCCCTAGCCCCGATTGAAACGACATCCTTTTTGGTTGCGGGCGGAGCGAAGCGGAGCCCGTAACCAAAAAGATACAGTGGAAAGCGGGATTAAGCTCCTAAAAATTATATTTAAAATCCTTTAGAATCTCTTCTCGGTTGCCTTACTTCCGGCCATTTGGTCGCCTGCCCTTTGTCGTCAACAGGCATTGCACGTTTTTCTCTGTTGGTAAATTCAGGATCTTCAGAAGCCATATACGCCAGCGTTGCGGTTAAAACGACATTAGTTTTTACTTCATCGAAAACGATCTTATCATAAGTATCTTTCGTGGTATGCCATGTATATCCGAAATATCCCCAATTTAAAGAGCTTAAAGAAAAGCCAGGAACACCTGCGGCAACAAACGAAGCATGGTCAGAACCACCTCCACCCGGCATTCCAGGGAAGTCAGTTTTAATTTGATCTTTGATATTTTTTGGTACTGCATTCAGCCATTTCCCGATGTAATCATAAGCATTCACAAACCCTTGTCCGCTGATATTGACGACTCTCCCCGTTCCGTTATCCTGATTGAAAACAGCCTGAGTTCCTTTGATAATTTCCGGATTATCTGCTACAAAACCTCTAGAACCGTTCAAGCCCTGCTCTTCGCTCCCCCAAAGCCCGACAACAATTGTTCTTTTATTATTAGGATAATATTTTTTAAGGATTCGCATCGTTTCAAGCATTGTTAAAACACCCGTTCCGTTATCGGTCGCGCCTTGTGCACCATCCCAAGAATCTAAATGAGCCGAAAGAACCACATATTCATTAGGTTTTTCTTTTCCTTTAATCATCCCGATGGTATTAAAAGTTTTCGCATCAGGAAGAACTTTCGACTGAGTTTCTACTTTAATCTTTGGTTTCGCACCGTTTTCAGACATTCTGTATAACATTCCGTAATCTTCCACATCAATATCAATCATTGGAATTTTACTTGTTTTAGCTCCAAAAATTCTATTGGCTCCCATAATTCCCGTCCAGTTGGAAATCACAATTCCTGCAGCTCCAGCTTTTTCCAATGCTTCAGGTAACGTCGTATTATCGTAACCGATATTTTTCACATAATCATTGAAATCTTTGGTCGCTTTTTCTTTCTCGGCTTTTAATTTTTCATACAATTCAGGCGTTGCAAACTCCTTGATCTGCTCATTCGAACGTCCGATTTTTTGATATTGAGCCATTAAAACAATTTTTCCTTTTACGGAAGGTAACCATTTATCAAACTCAGCTTTGGAAGCAACTTTAGGAAGAACTACCACTTCAGCTTCTATTGCTTTTTTGGTTGAAGGGCTCCACGCCAATTGAGTTGCGGATAGAGATTTAATTCTCGGATATATCATATCAACGTGCGTAATGCCTCTCTGCCACCCTTTCCAAGTACCAAATTGCTGTAAATTGGCCTCAATATCCCACGAACGAAGCTTATTGGCCGTCCATTCGTTCGCCGCCAACATTTCGGGAGTTCCCACCAATCGCGGACCAACTCCATCAAGAAGTTCGTACGCCATTCCCTCCAATTGAGAATTGGTATTTATTTCATTTACAAAACTTTGAACAATCGGATTAAGTTTTTCTTTCGAATCTACCGTAATTTGTGCCCAAGAAAAATGTGTTGCAAATACAACAGCGGGCATTGCAAAAAATCTATTTATCTTCATAATCTTCATTGATTGGCTTAAAGATAAAGAGATTCGGGGAGAGAGGAAAATGTTTTTAGGGTGAATTGTGGATGAGTAATCCATGTGAAATAAAATAATTCCAATATCTTAAACCATTAAGATTTATATTAAGAAGTTAAGGAAAATTAAGTTCAGCTACGCTTTCATTATACAATAATCAAAAAGTAGTTTAAACTTTCTTGGATAACGTTTAATTTTTTATCGGCGTTCCATAATTTTATCATAGATAAAATCCTTGCGTCTTAAAAGTGTATAACGGTTTAAAAAGACTTTTGCGCCTTTGTGATAAACCAACAGTATGAAAAAAATCTAAGCAATCTGATGGAAATAAAAAAATCAATGAATTTATTCATTAACGATGAGTTATTTCCAAAAAAAAAACCGACTTAGAAAGCCGGTTCTGGAACAATTATTTTTTTGATTCCTCAACAGAAACTTTTCTGAATTCTTTGAACAACTTGCTTAATTCTAAAGCTGATTTACGAGCTCTAGTTCCAGCAGCTTTGTTTCCTTTTTCTGCTTGTTGGTTTGCTTCAGTTGCGAATGCTTCAAATTCCGCGTTGATTTTTTCAATTAGTTCTTTCATTATTTTTAAAATTTAGGCTGCAAATATAGGTTTTATGGTGATTCCAGCCAACTTTGACAGAAAAAGTTTTATCAGTTTAATTTAAATTTAACAGCATTCTAAAAATTACTTCTAATTTTTTAATGAAAAAGTCAAAATTTAGCTAGAATTCTTTTAAAATGCTTACTGATAAAGCGCTTTTCTATTTTTTATGAATGTCTTTAAAAATTTCACAAATAAGCGTTTTTATTAAGGATAATTATTTTTACCATAAAGTCCATAAAATTTTCATTGTTACGAACTGTTTTTATAGTTGGCTTAAATTTCTAATTTCAATTTTACAGGGTGTCATTTTGAGCGAAACGCAGTGGAGTCGAAAAATCTCAAATATCTGAATTTTAAAAGATTCTTCATTTCATAATGCTGCGCAAAATTCCTTTCAGAATGACAAAAAACTTTAGATAAAATTTTAAACAAGCTCTTAATATTCATAAGGATATCTGTTCAACAAAGACCACACGATCAATCATTTAATTTGAAATTACAAAAACATCTATTTATTATATTAATCACAATTTATTTCCCAAACAAGAATCTTTCTCTATATTTGATTTTTATAATTATATACAATGAGCGATCAGCTGGAAACCATAAGTGATTATTACAAGAAAGTAAAAGATGGAAAAGTCACCATTTTTGAAACCGACGATTTTGTTGCCGGAACTTCTCATTTCAATATCACGATGAGGAAATACTGCAGCTCCCGAAGCCCTTACAGCAGACGGGATTATTATCGCGTGAGTCTCATCATCGGCAAAGGAAAATTTCAATATGGAAATCAGACGATTACGATTGAAAGTCCGTCATTATTCTTCCCTTCACTGAATATTCCTTACAGCTGGGAATGTGAAGATGTGATTCAGGAAGGCTACACCTGCCTTTTTAACCAGGAATTTTTCAGTGGTAATTCTGAACTCCAGTTTTTTAAGAAAACATCGCTTTTTAAAGAATGGAGCTCCCCTCTTGTTGTGCTTACCGAGGAACAGACGGAATTAGCAACGCTTTATTTTGATCAGATTTATAGGATTAATAATTCATCTTATCCTTTTCGCTGCAACAGCATTAAAAGCAACCTCGTTTCGGTTCTGCATCTGGCATTGGAAAACCGCATGGAAGATATCAGCATGAATAATCTACCCGCCAATGTGCGCTTATACAGAATGTTTGACGAACTTTTAAACAAACAATTCCCTTTGGATTCACCTACTTATCCTCTTGAACTAAAAACGGCTTCAGATTTTGCAGATCACCTGCATGTGCATGTAAATCATTTGAATTCTTCGGTAAAGTCAGTCACCAATCTTACTACCACGCAGATTATCAAAGAAAGAATTCTCGAGGAATCTAAAAATCTTTTAAAATACACCAATTGGGATATTGCTGAAGTGGGCTATACTTTAGGCTTTGAACAACCTTCTCATTTTAATAATTTCTTTAAAAAACATACAGACCATTCGCCATTGCAGTTCAAAAAAACATTAATTATTTGATTTTTGTAATTTTTGCTTTGTCTTTTAAAATTCATTTTTCTGAACCTTGATGTAATTTTGTATCATTAAAATGAAAAGAAAATGTTGAAAGAAGCATCATTGCAACGTATCAAGCTGATAACCATTATGGCATTTGTGTCTATTCCCCTTTCTGGATTTGTTACAGACATCTATTTGCCGTCGTTTCCTTCTATGGCGAAAGGATTAGCGGTTTCAGAAAAAGATATTCAGATTACGCTCACCTCGTATTTATTAAGTTACGGAATTACACAGTTGTTCATTGGCAGCATTTTAGACAGTATCGGGCGTTATCGACCAAAATTGGCAGCATTGTTTCTGTTGATTGTAAGCAGCCTTCTTATAACGCAGACCAACAGTATTTTACTGATATCATTAATGCGTATTTTACAGGGAGTTGCGGTTTCAGTTTTGGTGGTTTCCACACGAGCTATTTTTGTCGATCTCTACGATCCAGACAGAGCAAAGCACTTTCTAAGCTATTTTACAATAACTTGGTCTTGCGGGCCTATTCTTGCCCCGTTTTTAGGTGGTTATTTGGAAAAACTATTCAATTGGCAGTCGAATTTTCATTTTTTGGCAATCTATGCCGGGATTTTATTTTTATTCGAATGGTTTTTCAGTGGAGAAAGCCTTCCTCAGAAAAAGAAATTCAGCCTTTCTGAAAATTTAAAGCTCTATAAAATGATGCTGAAAAGTAGAATATTTATCCTCGGAATTATGATTTTAGGATTAAGCTATTCTGTTGTCATGGTGTTCAATATCACTGGCCCATTTATTATTGAGAATACTTTTCACTTTAATTCTGTAGTTATAGGATACTGTACGTTAATTCTTGGATTTTCATGGATGATTGGCGGCTTAATCGGTAAAAAAAGACTTTCGTTACCAGATGACAAACGTGCCTTAAAACCTGTTGTTCTTCAGATTATATTGATTATTTTAATGCTTATCACGAGTTATTTTTCCGAAAGCTTATTTATTATGATTCCTTTTGCGTTTGTCATTCATATTTGTTCAGGAATTTTATTTACTTCGTTTTTTACCACAAGTATGCTTCACTTTCCTAAACATGCAGCGACAGCCGGCGGACTGATGGGCGGATTGGTCTACGTAATTACTTCGGCAACCAGTTTTATTATTTCTGCCACAGGATCTGTCACCCATCAGAAAGACCTTTCGTGGAGGTATTTCATTATCGGAATTATATTATTTGCAGTTATTATCATATTCAACCAAACCATTAAAAAAACGAAAACAGAGCATTAGCCTCTGTTTTCGTTTTTTTTGAAGCTTTTTCTCGCTTTCCGCACTCGCTATTTTTTTGTGTTTTGGGGGGGGGGGGGGGGGGGGGGGGGGG
>NZ_JBDFPQ010000025.1:0-37040 GCF_039672645.1 Chryseobacterium sp. C39-AII1 | reverse complement strand
GGCTAAAAGACGAATCGCGATGGAACTAAGGGATATGATTACTGCCATATTAATCATCTTTGCCGGAGGGAATCCAGATAAAGTTTTTAAAACTTAAATGGTCGGAATTTCTTCCGACCAAGACTAGCGAAGCTGCCGCCGCCGAAACCAAAAAAATGAGCTCAAACAAATGCTGCGATCGGGGCTAGGAAATTGGATATTCCATCAAAATTTGCCATCTAATTCATAATAAAAAGTAGACTTCCCACACTGATAAAAACCCAAAGAAAAACGGCTAGAGCCAAAGGTTTAAAATCAATCGTTTTTAACGTCTGAATTGAGAGGGTAGAACCAATTAAAAATAAAGTTAAATTCAATCCTGATTTCGCAATAACAGTAATTCCTGAACTCAATGTATCAAAAAATGGAAAGTAAGTATTCAACAAAATTGCCAAAATAAAGTACCCGATAAACCATGGAATTTTAATCTTAGACTCTTTTTTAAAAATAATCATCGTAATCAAAGACATCGGAATAATCCATAAAGCTCTTGCCAGTTTCACGGTTGTTGCGATTTTCAGGGCTTCATTTCCATATTTACTCGCGGCGCCGACAACCGAACTTGTATCGTGAATTCCAACCGCACACCACAACCCGAATTGTTCCTGAGAAAGATTCAACCAATGCCCAATTGCCGGATACACAAACAACGCAATAGAATTCAATGTAAAAATGATCGCCAGTGCCAAAGAAATTTGCTTTGTACTCGGTTTAATAATCGGAGAAGTCGCGGCAATCGCACTTCCGCCACAAATCGCTGTTCCCACAGAAATGAGATAAGATAAAGGTCTTTCCAGTTTCAGCATTTTCCCGATAAAATATCCTAAAATCATAACGGTGAAAATACTGATGACTGTCAATATTAGACCCGATTTTCCGGCTTCCAGAGCTTCATTCAGTTTTAATCCAAAACCCAATCCAACAATTGAAATTTGTAATAATAAATGAATGTATTGATGTAAACTTTTCTCAAAAGGATTTCCCATAAAAACAGCCAGAATAAAACCTAAAAGCAAAGCAATTGGAGAAGAAATAAAAGGAGTTAAACAGAAAACAGCTAATAGAATGAAAACAATTTTCTTTATATTTTCATTTTGAATGAAATATTTCATTTTGTAAAATTTTAAATTGATGGTTCAAAATTCTACAAATTAATATTACAAAGTAAATTGTATTTTGTTATAATTGATAACTTTTAGTTATAGTTTGGTTGCTGGTTTCTAGTTGATTGTTGTTGGATTTAAACCTTATAATTAATTGATGAATTTCAGGAACAGTCTTATTAATTCAGATTGTTCGCCTTTAGGAAGAATAAAACGGAAGTTTCTTTCAATGCTGAAATTTTTAATATCAATAATCGTCAATTGATTGTTTTTCAGTTCATTTAAAACGGTACTAATCGACAGGAAAGCCAACGTATCCGAATGTAAAAGGTAATTCTTAATACTTTCGCTGCTTCCCAGTTGCATTACAATATTTAGGTTTTCAATATTAATTCCTTTTTCCTTCAATCGATTTTGAATAAATTCTAACGAACCTGAACCTTGTTCCCTGAAAATTAATTCCAGATCATACAAATCTTTAAGATTCAAAGTTTTATTGGCTAAAGAATGATTTGATTTTGCAACCAGTACAATTTCATCAGGTTTAAATATTTGATAATCAAAATAATTTGATTGAGATTCTCCTTCGATAATCCCCAAATCAATTTTTCCTTCTTTCAGTAATTCCGAAATAATTTCCGTGTTGTGCGTAATCAATTCAATTTTAATGTCTTTGTAATATGAATTGAATTTAGCTAAGATTTCAGGTAAAATATATTGAGCAACAGTTGTACTCGCTCCGATGATTAACTTCCCTTTATGTTGTTGGTTGATCTGATTAATTTCAAACTCCAGATCACGATAAATATTTCGGATTTTTTCAGCATATTCAAACAAAATTTTGCCACTTTGCGTCAGCTGAATTGATGTTCCTTTTCGATCAAATAACTTGGTGTTCAGCTGATTTTCTATTTCTTTAATGTGCTTTGTGACCGCGGGTTGAGAAATGTTCAGTTCTTCCGAAGCTTTTGTAAAGCTCGATCTTGAAGCTACCGTATGAAAAACTTTTAATCGATAATCAAACATATTCCTAGTTGATGGTGTTGGTTGGAGGTTGATCGTTTTTAGTTTTCATAAAATTAAGGATCTTACACAAAAAACTAACAACTATCAACCAATTTCTATAGATCCGAGAAACTTTTATCATTCAGATGTTCGAATCTTCTGTTTTTTGCTTCTCCGATTTTCTGTTTCGTATAAATGCTGTTGTTTCCTGATAGTAAATAAGAAACAACACACGCAATAGCAATATAAACGCCACTTTCGGCACCGAATAATTCAATTCCCATCAGCATACAGGCGAGTGGGGTATTGGTAGCTCCCGCGAAAACAGCCACGAAACCCATTCCTGCCAATAAACCAAACGGAAGCGGAATAAGTAATGACAGAGCACTTCCCCAAGTAGCTCCGATGAAGAATAACGGGGTGACTTCACCGCCTTTAAATCCTGCCGAAAGTGTGACAATCGTAAAGATCATTTTTAAGGCAAAATCATACAAAGGAAGTTGTTTTTCAAAAGATTCAACTATGGTTGGAATCCCCAAGCCTATATATCTCGTCGTTCCCATAGTAAAAACGGCTATGGCAACAATAATTCCACCGATAGCCGGACGAAGCGGTGGATATTTTATTTTAGATTTAAAAATTGAGCCTGCCCAATGAATTATTTTACTGAACGCTGCGGCACAGATTCCAAAGGCAATTCCTGCCAAAACACTGTATACAATAGGCAGAAGTTCAAGTTTCGGAATAAAATCAATGTGATAGTGGGTATGCTTTACGTTCCAGAGATTCGTTGCCCAATCGGCTAAAATCGCGGATGCAAACGCAGGAAAAATAGCATTGTAACGAATTTTACCAATCAGGAAAACTTCAAGTCCGAACATGGCTCCAGCCAAAGGTGTTCCGAAAACAGAACCAAATCCTGCAGCAATTGCTGAAATAATTAAAATTCTTCTTTCATTTTGATCTAATCTGAAAGGTTTGGTCAACTGATCGGCAATTGCTCCTGCCATTTGTAGAGCGGTTCCTTCACGACCTGCAGAACCTCCGAAAAGGTGTGTGACAATCGTTCCTAAATAAACAAAAGGAGCCATTTTGAAAGGAATGATTTCCTTCGGCTCATGAATATTTTCAATCAGAATATTATTTCCTGCTTCCACATTTTTTCCGAAGTAATAATAGAGTAGTCCGACCAAAAAACCGGCAACAGGTAAAAAGGCAATGATCCAAATATGATTTTCCCGAAACTGAGTTGCCCATTCCAAAGACTGTAAAAAGCCTGCCGAAGCCGTTCCTATCAAAGCACCAATGATTAAACTGATACAAAGCCATTTAAAAATATAAGGTAACGTAGGATATTTTCTGAAGAAAAATTTAGTATGAAAAACAGTTTTTGTTCTAAGTGTTCGTTGATTTTTAGGCATATTTTTCCTGATTTAATTACTGTTAATAATCTTTTAATCAGGCGTCATCAGCTTTTGAAGGCGGTTGGGTAAGGAAGAACACCATTTCCTTTTATAGGGCAAATATAGGATAATTTTAAATATTATAAAAACGGCTTCATTTCATCTTCAATCTGCGTTCTGAGCTCCATCAGACGTTTGGCATATTGTTCCTGCTGTTTTTCTTCTTCGGTTTCTGGAATCCATTTGGGAACGGGAAGTTTCTTACCATTTTCGTCAACCGCTACAAAAACGATGATACAATGTGTTTTTTTATCAAAATTAGGCTGTTTCAGATTTCTGGAAAATACATTAATGGAAATGTGCATGCTCGAAGAACCTGTATAAATTACCTGGGCTTCTACCTTTACAATTTCTCCGATTTTTATAGGTTCGTAGAAACGTATTCCGCCAACATAAACGGTTACTGAATAATTTCCGCTCCAAGTAGTTGCACATGCATAACCTGCCTGATCGATCCATTTCATAACGCTTCCACCATGTACATTTCCTCCGTAGTTCACATCTGAAGGCTCTGAAATAAACTGAAAAGTGATAGGTTTGTTCTCCATTTTTTTAAATTTCAATAAAGATATTTAATAATTTTCAGAATCTCTTATTTAGCCTTAATTTTGAGGTTTAAAATTTAATTATGAAGAAAGTTTTTCACCTTAATACCTGCGATACCTGCAGAAAGATTTTAGCACAATTCGATTTATCAGATTGGGAAAATAGAGAAATAAGAAAAGAACCGATCACGGAAGAAGAACTGGCTGAAATGTATGATAAAACAAAATCGTATGAAGCTTTATTCAGTAAAAAATCGACTCAGATTAAGTTGAGAGGCTTGGATGTAAAATCTTTAGGGGAAAAGGATTTCAAAGAATTGCTTCTTGATCATTATACTTTTTTGAAGCGTCCTGTTTTTATTAGTGATAATGAAATTTTCGTAGGCAATGATAAAAAGAATGTTGAAGCACTGAAAGAATTTTTTGGCATTGCAGAATAATAAGTTGATTAGCTACCATCATAAATGAAAAAATTGAATTTTTTAGTAATTCTTACCGTTATTCTAAATGCTGTAATCGTAATAGGTGCGGGGCATGGTTGGGGTATCTTGCTAATATTTGAAGTTTTAAGTCCTAAATTTATTTTAACTGAGGGAATACATTTCAATAAATTTGATTCTTATGATGGAAGATTATTACCTGTTGCATTTTTATCTTTAATTTTTCAAATACTGCTTTTAATCAGTTTGAAAGTGAAGGTTTGGAAGCTGCAGAAAATTTTAATACATACATCTTGTATCGCTTTAATATTGGTATTTTTTGTTTTAATTAAAGATTTTTCAGAATCTAGTTTGGATAAATTATCGTTACTAGGCGGAATTCCTTTTTTAATATCATCTGTCTTTTTGCTAATTAAAATTAATTTTTTAGTAAAGTTTCAGTAAGTAAAATATCAAACCTAATGGGTTTTCAAAACCCGTTAGGTTTTTAGAAGAGTTTTGGGAGTATACAATTGACGGAAGTTCCAAACAAACTGCGGGAGATAAAATGCAATTGCAAGAAGTCCTAAACAATTTGTGGGGAACAAAATACAATTGCAGGAAGTCTCCAACAAATTGCGGGAAATAAAATACAGTTGTAGGAAGTCTCCAGCAAACTGCGGGAAACAAACTGCAACATACAGAAAGTCCAAATGAAAGTGGACGAATAAAATAGTAAAGACTGAGGCCTAGCCCGGATAGGAGCGGCATCCTTTTTTCGGCGGCTGTAGCGAAGCGGAAGCCGTCGAAAAAAGATACAGCGGATAGCCGGAATAAGCTCCTAAAAAACAAAACCGTCTCGTAAAATGTACGAGACGGTTTTTCTATTTTAAACAATATTCAATTATACAAAAGGAGCTTTCACCACTTTTGCAGATATATTTTTGTTTCTTACCTGAATGAAGATTTCAGAACCCAATTTGAAGTAAGGCTTGTCTACATAAGCAAGACCCAAACCTACTTTTTTCATAGGAGACTGAGTTCCGGAAGTTACTTTTCCGATCACGTTTCCTTCTGAATCTACAACCGGATAATCGTGTCTTGGAACTCCTTTATCTGTTAATTCAAAAGCTACCAATTTTCTGGTAACGCCTTCTTCTTTCTGTTTTGCGAAAGTTTCTTTAGACACAAAATCTTTATCGAATTTCGTGATCCAGCCTAATCCAGCTTCAATCGGAGACGTAGTATCATCGATATCGTTTCCGTAAAGGCAGAATCCTTTTTCTAGTCTCAAAGTATCTCTGGCAGCCAATCCGCAAGGGATAATTCCTTCTTCAGCACCCGCTTCAATGATAGCATCCCAAAGTTTTTCCGCAGAATCATTGTTAAAATAAATCTCAAAACCGCCACTTCCTGTGTAGCCAGTGTTTGAAATAATAATATCGCTAACTCCGGCAACAGAGCCTACTGTAAAGTGATAGTAAGGAATTTCCGAAAGGTTAGTTTCTGTTAATTTCTGAAGAATTTCAGTCGCTTTCGGACCTTGAACTGCCAATAAAGACATGTCGTCAGAAGCGTTCGTCATTTTTGCTCCAAAAGTGTTGTATTTTGAAATATGATTCCAGTCTTTATCAATATTTGAAGCGTTTACAACCACAAAATATTTTTCGTCTGCCATTTTGTAAACGATCAAATCATCTACAATACCTCCGTTTTCGTTAGGTAGACAAGAATATTGTGCCTTTCCGTTTTCCAAAGCATCTACATTGTTTGTTGTAACGAATTGTAAAAGCTCTTTAGAACCGGGACCTTCAATAAAAAACTGTCCCATGTGAGAAACATCGAACAATCCTGCTTTTTCTCTTACGGCAAAATGCTCTTCTGTAACTCCGGAATACTGCACAGGCATTTCAAAACCTGCAAAAGGTACGATTTTAGCTCCCAAAGAAACGTGTTTGTCGTACAAGGCTGTTTTCTTCATATTTAAATTTATTTCTATTTCTTTATTTTAAAACTGTTAAAGGCTTCGTTGAAAAGCATCATAAAATGCCCGTTCCAGTATGTTTGATTACAATTAATGGAAATTAAATACAGATCTTTATCTTTCTGAAAAACCTTGGTTATCCAAAAAAGATTGTCTTTTGGATCCAGATATTCGTAAAAATATTCTGTATATCCCTTTTTTCCTTTGCTGCTTTTCACTTTACTCTCGTCATCGGCAGATTGGTAAAGGGCAAGGACGAATTTTTTAGTTTCCTCTTTGGGAAGAGCAAGGTCGTGATATTCGGAAATAGTGATTGCTCCCATTTCTCCGGAAGGGAAAATGTTAATAATATCGCTGTCATTGGTGGTTTTCCAGCCATCCGGAACGTTGATCGAGTAGTTGGCTGTATCAAATACCGTAGATTTTTGAGCAAATGAAAAAGATCCTAATAAAAAGGCAAAAGCGACTATTAATTTCTTCATTGTTCTAAAAATGATGTTTGTATTCAGCTAAAATAATCTTAAACCATTCGGTGAAGTTATCGGGATTTTCGGCAAGTTCTCGGTCAAGATCTTCCAATGAAATGTATCGTACGGCCGCCACTTCATTTTTGTTTAAATTAAATTCAGCATTGAAATTTCCTACAAAAACATGGTCTAGCTCGTGTTCCCACAAGCCACCGCCAACATCGGCTTTATAAATAAAATGGAATTTTTCTGAAAGTTCGGTTTCAATTCCCAATTCCTCTTTTAATCTTCGATTCGCAGCCTCAAGATACGTTTCCCCATTTCTTGGATGAGAGCATACCGCATTGGTCCATTTCAATGGAGAGTGATATTTTTCGTCGGCTCTTTGCTGTAAAAGCATTTCTCCTTTTTCATTAAACAAAAACACGGAAAAAGCACGGTGTAGCACGCCATTGATGTGTGCCTGCTGTTTTTCCATTAAGCCTAAAACGTTGTCCTGAGGGTTGACTAAAACTACGAGTTCTTCCATTTCTACAAATGTAAGTTTAATAAATGTATTTTGGAAATTTTTGGTGAAACATCATTGCTTTTAAGAATGAATCTAAAATTTACTTTTTAGAAGCTTTCCCTATTCGAATAAATAAAAAAGATAATGCTAAAAAGAAGAGTAAGATGAAAAACGCATTAATAAAAACTTTATTTAAACCTAATTCAGTTACATTCACAAACGGGTAAGGATAAAATTTAGAGAAACTTCCTCTTATTAAGATGTAAAAAAGATAGAATAAAGGATAAATTGCCCATAATGCCATTTGTTTGTACTGTAAATTTTTCTTGTTTTCGTACAAGTGCCAGTAAATAATAACTAAAACAGGAATAATGCTGTGCAGCAATTCGTCTACAATTCTCTGCAGACCTGTGGGATTCCATGTCGATCGTAAAGCAACCTGATATACCATTCCGACAATCAGAATATAAATGGTAATCGCGGTAAGTAAACCTGATTTTATTTCTGAATCTGATTTTTTTAAAGCCTGATTGGTAAAATAAATAGCTACCATTAAATTGGTAAGAATCGTAAAATAACTGAAAAATTGAATCGTCATTTCATTAAAATTCAGCACCGAATTTTTCAGCATTAAACAATACTGAGCAATTAAAGCAAACCATCCTAAAAGCGCAAAAACAAAAGCCAATGTTCTTTTCATATTTTATAAATGTGTTATTCAAATATAAGTAAATCAAGTTTTAAATGTAAATCGTCATAAGTAAGACCTTGAAAAAAGAAAAAATTTTAACTAAAATTATAAAAACGATAGGTAACATGTTGATTTTATTCCTTAAATAATAATTTTTAAAGCAAAAATTAAATTTAAACTAAGTTTAACGCCTTCATTCGATGTAAAAGCCGTAACTTTGCAACTCAATTTTTAACGATGGAATTAGAGTACATAGAACACATTAGTCCAATTCTGAAGGACGGAGTAAAGAATTACTTAATCGATATTGACGGAACTATTACAGAAGATGTTCCGAACGAAGAACCGGAAAGAATGGTTACTTGTGAGCCTTTTCCAGACGCGTTAGAAACCATTAACAGATGGTATGACGAAGGCCATCAGATTTGTTTTTTCACTTCCAGAACTGAAAATTTAAAACAAGTTACCATTGATTGGCTGGATAAACATGGCTTCAAATACCACAGCGTATTGTGCGGAAAACCAAGAGGCGGAAATTATCACTGGATTGATAA
This sequence comes from Chryseobacterium sp. C39-AII1, assembly GCF_039672645.1. Classification (NCBI taxonomy): domain Bacteria; kingdom Pseudomonadati; phylum Bacteroidota; class Flavobacteriia; order Flavobacteriales; family Weeksellaceae; genus Chryseobacterium; species Chryseobacterium sp. C39-AII1. The sequence continues at coordinate 28,262 of NZ_JBDFPQ010000025.1, read as the reverse complement.
TCACTTGGTAAGAGCCACAAGATACAAAGGTAAATTTACCGACCTTGTAGAAAAGCAGGTTACTATTGAAGTATTTAAAGAAGAAGAATAAAAAAATTTAGTTTAAAGATTAAACGATTAAATTTTTACCGCGGGTATTATTTAATTGTTTAATCTTTTTAATTTTTAAATCGATAAAAAGTTTTATGAAAGTTTTAGCAAACGATGGTTTGGATCAATCTGGAATTGATGCATTAACGGAGAAAGGATTTGAAGTGATTACAGCAAAAGTTCCTCAGGAATCTTTGGTAGATTACATTAATGAGCACCAGATTCGTACAATTTTGGTACGTAGTGCGACGCAGGTAAGAAAAGATATTATTGATAACTGTCCGTCTATCGAGATCATCGGTAGAGGTGGTGTAGGAATGGATAATATTGATGTAGATTATGCAAGGGAAAAAGGAATTCATGTCATTAATACTCCTTCTGCTTCTTCAGAATCGGTTGCTGAATTGGTTTTTGCTCACTTATTTTCAGGTGCTAGATTTTTACAGGATTCCAACAGAAAAATGCCTTTGGTAGGAGATACTGAGTTTGCTGGTTTGAAAAAAGCCTATGCTGCAGGTATCGAATTGAAAGGAAAAACAATTGGTATTGTTGGAATGGGAAGAATCGGGCAAGAAGTAGCTAAAATTGCTCTAGGTCTTGGAATGCGAGTGATTGCAGCAGATAGCAATGTGGGAAGAGCGAGTATTAAAGTTACTTTTTACAACAATCAGTTCATCAATGTTGATATTGAGACAGAACCGCTTCAGGATGTTTTGAAACATTCAGATTTTATCACGCTTCACGTTCCGGCTCAGAAGGACGGTTACATGATCGGGAAAAATGAATTCGACATTATGAAAGACGGTGTTGCGATTGTAAACTGTTCAAGAGGTGGTGTTATTGATGAAGTTGCTTTAATTGAAGCTTTGGATTCAGGAAAAGTGAAATTCGCAGGATTGGATGTTTTCATCAACGAACCAACACCTTCAAAAGAAATTCTGAATCATTCTAAAATCTCTCTAACTCCGCATACAGGAGCATCTACATTAGAAGCGCAGGATAGAATCGGGCTTTCTTTGGCAGAGCAGATCTCAAGTATTTTACAGATCAACTAAGATTTTAAGGATAAAGTAAAAACCACCTCAATTTGAGGTGGTTTTATTTGTTATATATTGTTTTTACTTTTAAGCAAATCTCTGATTTCCATTAATAATTTTTGGTCTTCAGTAGGTCCGGCAGGCGCAGCAGGCGCTTCCTCTTTTTTAATGATCTTATTAGCTCCTTTTACCAACCAGAAAAGCACCATAGCGATACATAAAAAGCTGATCACCGCAGAAAGGAAATTTCCGTAGGTTACACCATTCCAGGATAATTTTGAAATGTTTTCTGCACCCGCAGCTTTCAACGCAGGGTTTAGTAATAACGGAGTAATAACGTCTTCCACTAAAGAAGAAACAATTTTTCCGAATGCACCCCCAATGATCACGGCAACCGCCAAATCAAGCACATTTCCTTTAAATGCAAATTCTTTAAATTCTTTTACAAATCCCATAATTTATATTTTTTTAATTAGTCTATACACAAAAGTAGGAATTTCAATTTTTAAAATTCAACATTTTATGAGTTTTTTGGGTTTAAAATTTACTTATTGAATAATTATAATTAAATTTAGTAAAACAATTAATAATGAAAATTTTCACGGCAGAACAAATTCGTAAGGGGGATTTGTATACAATTAATAATGAGCCAATTCTCTCAATACAGTTAATGGAAAGAGCAGCATTAGCCTGCGTTAACTGGATTTCTGAAAACTGTAAAAACCATAGGAATTTTGCGGTTTTCTGTGGGAATGGTAATAATGGAGGTGATGGATTTGCCATTGCAAGAATGCTTTATCAGAAAGGTTTTGATGTAGATGTTTTCATCAATTCTAAAGCTAAATATTCTGAAAATGCGAACGAAAATCTTAAAGAATTAAAAGAACTTTCAGGCGTTTTAATCAAGAATTTCAAAGATGCCGAAAGTTACCGTTTTGATAGCAGAACGATTATTATTGATGCCCTTTTCGGAATTGGCTTGTCTAGAAATATAGAAGGTGATTTAAAAGATTTAATTGATTTTTTAAACCAGAAAAAGAATATCAAAATTTCTATTGATGTTCCTTCTGGGCTTTTTATTGATCGTATTGCAGATGAAAATTCAACGATTTTAAAGGCAGATTATACTTTAAGTTTTCAACTTTGGAAGAAAGGTTTTCTTCATCCTGAAACAGGAAAATATACAGGAAAAGTTGAAATTTTAGATATTAATTTAAGTGAAGAATATATCTCGCAGACTGACACTAACGATTTTGTGATAGACGATGAGGTGGTAAAAAATATCTTTAAACCCCGAAATGATTTTTCACACAAAGGAACTTTTGGAAAAGTAACTATTGTTGCCGGAAGTTATGGTAAAATTGGTGCCGCAGTTTTAGCAACTCAGGCAGCGTTGAAAACTGGTGCGGGATTAACATTTGTTCATGCACCGAAATGTGGTTATGATATTCTTCAGACTTCATGTCCAGAAGCAATGTTTATCGACGGTGGTAATCAGAAAATCGAAAATATTGAATTGGATGAAAATTCAGTCTATGGAATTGGTCCTGGAATCGGAAAAGATGAGAAAACACAGAAGGCTCTGTTGAAATTTTTAAAGGAGCCTTCGCAACCTGTTGTGTTAGACGCAGATGCTTTGAATGTTATTGCTGAAACTAAAGATGGTTTACAATTAATTCCGAAAAAATCAATCATTACGCCTCATCCGAAAGAATTTGAAAGATTATTCGGAGCAACAAAAGATTCGTTTGAAAGAACAGATTTGGCGAAAAAAAAATCTAAAGAGCTTGATATTATCATTGTTTTGAAAGATCATCATACCCAAATCATTACGCCGGAAGGAAATGTTTTTTATAATCTTACCGGAAATTCCGGATTGGCAAAAGGGGGAAGTGGTGATGTTTTGACGGGAATTATTACTTCATTTTTAGCGCAAAAATATACGGAGGAAGAGGCTGCGATTTTAGGCGTCTGGTTTCATGGTAAAGCCGCAGATTTTGCTTCAATAAAGCATTCAAAAGAAGCAATGTTGCCGACCGATGTTATTAATGAATTCGGGAAAGTTTTTGAAGAAATTAATGAAAAAGTAGAAATTAAGCTTTAAAAAAATAAAGAATTTCACTAAAAATAAAAAGCAGATTATAACGTTATAATCTGCTTTTTGTATTTACATATAAACTTTATAAAAATTATTCCGGCTTCTCGTTTTCCGCCTGAGTGATTTTAAACTTTTTAGAAATAGCCATGATCACGAATCCTGCTATCATAAAAGGTATCGAAAGTACCTGTCCTGTATTTAATCCTCCGAATTGGATGAATTCGTCTCCCTGCGGCTCTTTTAAGAACTCAACGAAGAATCTAATTGCCCAAAGAATGATGAAGAATAATCCGAATAACCATCCTTGCTGATATTTTTTATTCGTTTTTCTGTATAAAATCCAAAGTATAACGAACAGACAAACATATCCAAAAGCTTCAAATAATTGTGATGGATAACGAGGAACCGTGATTCCGTATTCGCTGCTTTGTTGTGGGAAAAGTAAGGCAAATGGAGAGTTGGGATCTACCTGTTTTCCGATGATTTCGGAGTTGAAAAAGTTCCCTAATCTTACAAATGCACCGCCCAAAGAGACTACAATTCCTAATCTGTCATACACCCAAAACGGATTTTTCTTGATAATTTTGAATGAATAATAAAGCGTCGTAAAAATCAAAGCGATGGTTGCACCGTGACTTGCCAATCCGGAAAATCCTGTGAATTTAAATCCGTTTTTAGTGCTTATCGGTAAAAAGACACTCCAGAAATCTTCTTTAAACAATTCAGGTTGATAAAAAATAACGTGTCCCATTCTTGCGCCTAAGATCGTTCCGATTAACGTCCAAGTGAAAAGTGGCTCCAGATATTTCTGATTAACATTGTCGATTTTAAAGATTTTTGTCATCAAAACGTAACCAAAACCAAAAGCAAAGACAAACATTAAACTGTAAAAATGTAATGTTACAGGCCCCAACTTAATACCTTTTGTAGGATCCCAGATTTTAAAAGGAGTATCTAGCTCCACATTATCTGATGCGGTAATTGGCTTGCTGGATTTTACAGCATATTTAAAGGTGTCAATATTTTCCTGACTTACAGGAGTCGTGATCAATTTAAAATTTTTATCTAAAAACTGATATTGCGCTGTTTTAAATTTTTCTAACGTTAAAGCACTGAAATTATAGTAATTCGGTTCAAAGTTAGATTCGTTCAGAATCACCAAAACATTTCCATCAACTTTTCTGTCCGGAAAAACATTCAGATCTCCCAATTCTGTTGTTGCATAAATCTTTACGGGAACATCAGTTGAATTTACTTTTAAAGTTCCGTCTGATAATCCGCCGGGATAATTTTGTGCAAAAATACTTTGAGTAATTAATGCAAATACAGCGAGGTAGATTCTGAAAAAAATATTATTCATCTCTATTTTTTTAGTAATTTTTTAATTTATTGATTTTGCTTTTTTGGGTGGCACGGGATCATAGCCGCTTCCTCCCCAAGGATGACATTTTGCAATTCTTTTTATACCCATCCAAAATCCTTTAAACACGCCATGCACTTGCAAAGATTCTACCATATAATGCGAACAAGTAGGTTCGTAACGGCAGTTTTTAGGAAGTAAGGGCGAGATAAACCATTGGTAAAATTTGATGAGAATTACCAAAGGAAAAGTGATTATTTTATTGAATGTAAGTTTCAAAACATTGCAAAAATAGGGTAAAAAATTGAAAATTAGTTTAAATTTGTTAGAAGTTTCAGACGTGTAAACAGCGTTTCATCGGATAAATTCGGGTGTTCGTCGATTTGTCATCTTTTTAGATTTAAAATCATGATTTTTGCAGCGTTTCTGTGATCTTTACATTAAAAATTTACTTTAAATCAAACAAAAATTTTGAGTCAAAATATTCCATTAGCCGAAAAACTGAGACCGAAAACTCTGGATGAGGTTCTGGGGCAGGAACATCTTACCGGAGAGAAAGGAACCATCAGAAAAATGATTGATAACAACAATCTGAATTCGCTTATTTTTTGGGGGCCACCGGGAACAGGGAAAACAACAATAGCAGAAATTCTTTCTGAAAAATCGGGTAGAAAATTCTATAAATTGTCGGCCGTTTCTTCAGGAGTGAAAGATGTGCGCGATGTGATTGAAGATGCTAAAAAGCAAAATCTGTTTTCCGGAAAATCACCGATTTTATTTATTGATGAGATTCACCGTTTTAATAAATCTCAACAGGATTCTTTGCTTCATGCGGTTGAAAAAGGATGGATCGTTTTAATTGGTGCAACCACCGAAAATCCAAGTTTTGAGGTAGTTTCTGCTTTACTTTCAAGAAGCCAAGTTTATATTTTAAAGGCTTTGACTTATGAAAAACTGGAAGAATTGATTGATATTGCTTTAAATCGATATAATCAAGATGAAAAAACAGAGTTTGAAATTGCTGATAAACAAGCTTTTATTCAATATTCGGGAGGTGATGGAAGAAAGTTGATTAATTCCGTGGAATTGGTTTTGAATCAATATGTTAATTCAAAAAAGAAAAAGATTACCAATGAAGATGTGCTGGAAGTTTTGCAGGAAACCATGGCGCTTTATGATAAAAATGGCGAGCAACATTACGATATTATTTCTGCTTTCATCAAATCGATGCGTGGAAGTGATCCTAATGGCGCTGTGTATTGGTTGGCAAGAATGATTGCAGGAGGTGAAGATATTAAATTCATTGCCAGAAGAATGCTGATTTTAGCTTCTGAAGATATTGGCTTGGCCAATCCGAATGCGTTGGTGATTGCTAATAATTGTTTTCAGGCGGTAAATGTGATCGGAAATCCTGAATCAAGAATTATTTTAAGTGAAACTGCAGTTTATCTGGCGGTTTCTCCGAAGAGTAATTCAACGTATAATGCGATCAATGAAGCATTGGCTTTGGTAAAACAAACCGGAAATCTTCCCGTTCCTTTACATTTAAGAAATGCGCCGACAAAGCTGATGAAAGACCTCGATTATGGTAAAGAATATAAATATGCCCACTCTTACGAAGGTAATTTTGTCGATCAGGATTTTTTACCGGAAGAAATCAAAAACATAAAATTATATGAACCGGGAAATAATGCAACGGAGAAAAAAATTTACGAAGAGCTTAAGAAAAAATGGACTAATAAATACTAAAAAAAGGATGCTGTAAAGGCATCCTTTTTGTGAAATATGTTTTATAAATTATCTCTGAGTCGTAATGTATAAAGTCTTTTTGCCGTTGTAGTCTTTCACTTCCATTTTAGCTAAAAGATCTCCGTAAACCGCTGTTGCAGGATCTTTAAACTCATATCCGTCAATCAAGACCAAATTATCATTGGGTAATTGATGCTGGTTGTTCAATTTTGCAATCGTAAGCCTGTCGAGACCGCCTTGTCCTTGCTTTATTTTTACTTCAGTTAAGCCGTTTTCAGCAATAAAACTGTATTTTTTTAAGCTTTGAGGAAGAGTAGCTGCTGTCTTATAAGCGTTTTTACTTTGTACGATATCTTTTCTAATATTAAACATATCTACTGTTCCTACCACATCATTTGCGACCGCAAATCTTGTTGAAGGATTCTTTTGAGCAAATAAAGTTGCCGAAGAAAACACTAATAAAGAGTAGAAGATTTTTTTCATAATCTGGAGAATATATAAAGATTAAAAACTGGATAAATATAGTTATTTTTTACAAAATCTGAACGAAATTTCGGTTTAATTTGGAAATTAATCACAAATTGATGATTTTATTGAGATTCTGTTGTCTCATTTTCAATATTTTCTTCTTTATGATCTACCAAGTTTTTAATGATATTTTTAAGTCTTTGAAAAGTGAATGAACTTAATAATAAAATGATTCCCAAGATAATAAATGCAATGATTCTCGAAACATTATCCATTTGCCAAACATCGTAAGCGTATAATTTTAACACAACAATTCCTATCAAAGCAAAGCCAACTTTTGTAAGTTCTGAGACTGAATTTTTCAATCCTATATAAATGAATAAGCTTGACAGAATAGCCCAAATAATAGGTAAATAAAGAATACTGAAATGTTTTTCAAGCTCGTAAGATTCTGCCAAAGTGTTTGAATTTGTTACGTTGTAGATATGGTACAATTCAAAACTGACAACGGAAACCAACGCTAATGAGAAAATCCAGTATGAAATATTTACACTGAAAAAATTGATTTTATGTAAAATTTTCCAACTGATAAAAACAAAAGGAATCAGATATAATAAATGAAGGGCATAAAAACTGCTGTCGATTTTTTTAGAAATGATGGATTCAATTATACTTAAACCTGAAACGGATGAATTAATGATAACCAAAAACAAAAAAAGATAAGACAAGCCAATTTTGAATTCTTTACTAATATCAAACACTTTTCGGAGTAATAATAATACGAAAATGAAATAGATGCTGTATAAAATTCCGGTTCCGAAGATAATGCTCCACGGTTTGTGAGAAATGTGATAGATTAATTCAAACAATAAAGCAAAATAAATGATTCCATAGCTTGCAAGAATGAACAAATTTTCGAAAAAATTATTTTCTTTTTCTTCGCTTTCGGTTAATTTTCTTAATAAAAATAAATTTGAAAGAGTGGTAATAACCGTTACAGAACTTGTGAGAAATACAGGATTGAAAACAATATTCAATTTATCTGATGAAAAATATTCGCCCCAAGTAATAATCTGTGCAATAATAACCAGCGGAAACAGAATATAAAAACATATTTTAAAAATGTTATGGTTGGTTCTTTTCCAGATAAATAATAGAAGAGTAGCTTCAATAGCCCATACGCTTGTAATTAAATGGGTTTTAAACTGTAACGCAATCGCAATTGTAATTAGACTTACTGTAATTGCTGAAAATACCGAATAATTAATTCCAAAACTTTTTTTGCTGTATTCTTTAAATAATAAAATAGAATTTACCAAAGCAAAAATAATCGGGAAAATAATTACAGGTTCGTATTTCAATTCATTAAATATATAAACCAAACCTATAATGCTGCAAAAATTAATTAAAACCAACATCAGAATATCAGCAATCGTAAGAGTATTTTTCTTGAAATAATCCTGTAATGCAAATGCATAAAAAAGAATATAGCTGGTGACATAAAAATAAACACTTAGAATTTCCGTTTTTTCAATCGTCCAATAGAAAAGGTATATATTGGTGAAAACAAAGGCAATCCAGCCCACACTTTTCCAATGTTTCAGAAAAACGATAATTAGCATTCCTACATTTAAAACCATTAAATAAGTAAAAAGAAAAGGGTAGTTGCTTTGCCCTGTACTGATCATTAATGGTGCTAAGAAACCTCCGAAAAGCGAAAAAATAATTAAAATTTCACTTTTATAAAAATAGGAGAGCCCAATGGAAAGTAGTGTAATAAGGCAAGTAACGACAAATGCTGTATTTTGGGTAAACAAATGATATTCGCGAAAGGCAATGGTAATGGTAAAATAGAGAACTGCAATTCCGCCGCCGGTAATAATAGAGGCGAAAACATTGTAATTTTTCCTCAAAAAATGACCGACCGTCATGATGATAGCTCCCGTTGCAATCCCGATGCCCACGCGGGGTGTTTCACCAATCCAGTTTTTATCAATAGCATATTTTACAAAATAACCGATTCCTAAAACAAGGGTGAAAATACCAATGATAGTTAAGGCGTTTTGTTTAAGGAAATCAAAAACAGGCTTCATCCAATCTTTTTGAGGAACCTGAATCACTTCTTCCTGAAGAGGTTTTGAAGTTACATTTTGAAGTTCATTTTCAAAAGCCACTTCTTTGCTTAATTCTGGCTGAGCAGCAGTTTCAGCTTGGGGTGTAATTTCTTTTGAATAAACTTTAGAGCTTTTTTCCCGCATCAGATCGGCAACTTTTCTTTCCAGATCATTAATTCTATTAACGAGACTTGCGTAAACGAGAACAATGGCTATTATTAATATGATGATAAAAATGCTGTTCATTATTTGCTTTTTGTAAATCAAATATAATATAAATGAAATGAATAAGGATAAAAAAACTCTGCCACCGAAAATGTGACAGAGTGATTGGTAATACAGATTAAATAATATTAATCTTAGTTTGATACTTTGTATATGTAAAATGAGGAAAGGCTGGAACCTATCAAACCTGCTGACAGTGCCGTAGAACCTGTAAGGCCAAATGAAATCTTGTCACCTGCCTGCAAAGAGTATAGAGAATTAAGGCTTGATTCCGAAATCGTTAAACTTAAAACCAGAAGGTTAGCACCACTAAATGCTCGGTTGTCAATAAGCGTTGCTACACCTGCTCTTGTTCTTACGATTCCAATTCCTGGGGTATTAGCAAGAATTTCAGCCTGTAAACCTGTTCCATATCTGAAACTGAAACCAATAGCATACGTTCCGGTCGAAGGGATCGTGTAGGTATTGTCTGTATCAGAAAATAAAGCTGCAGAGCCCACTGTTCTTTCATTAGTTAAGAAGTTCACCGCTCTGAAACCTGTCGGAAATAATCCCAGACTCAGTAAACTTATTCCAGTTGTCTTTCTTGCAGCATATACCGAAGTATTTGTTATCCCAGTGGTATTTACTGCAGTTACAGCAGCATCTACAACAAGCTGAGGATTTACTTGTGCCACTTGGAAATCGCCACCTGAATTTTGATTTAATGCTAAAATTTGATAACCAGGTAAAGCGGGCGCCGAAGGTGTTTGCCTGATTTTCATAGTACCATTGATGTCGAGAGTTGCTGTCGGATTTGGTGTATTGATTCCAACTTGAGCGTGAATACTGCTTGCGGCAGCTGCAAAGATGAGGGTAAAGATCGTTGCTTTCATGAGTAAATTTTTTAATTAGTTTTCAAATAATCATCAACAAAAATTATGCCTTTGGATTGTTAAAATTTTAATTATTAACAAGATATGGTATCATAATTTTAATTGATTCTAGGTTATGTGTTTAAAAAAGTCTTATAAATGCAATATGTTTCGAAATTATAAAAATAAAAAATCTTGTTTTAAACGACATCAAAAATACTAATAAATCCCTATTAAATGAATAATTTTTATAAAAAAATAATACTGCCACATAATGTGACAGTATTATTTTGTGTAAACTGACAAAAAAGCTTATTTTTTTTATTTAATCTAAATTTTACTTAATCTAAACAATAATTTTTTGTTGCTTTATTTAATATTTGAAAAATCAGCTTTCCAAAAGATATTCTTTGTAATTACCTAAGAAATCGACTTCGGCTCCAATAGATTTTAATTCTTCCAAAGCATTTTCGTGCAATACTTTATCCCAATTTCCGACAACGTTGATGAAGAAAAAATAATTCCCTAAACCTGTTTTCAATGTTCGGGATTCAATTTTGCTTAAATTCATTTTGCGCCATGCAAAAACCGACAAAACCTGATGCAAACCTCCAGCATGATCTTCAGGAAGAGTAATCAATAAACTTGATTTTTCACCTAAAGTATTTAGTTTTTCATTATCGTAAACATTTTGCACTTTAGAAATGACGATAAATCGGGTATGATTCTGCTCAAAATCCTGAATATTTCGGTGGATGATTTTTAAACCATATAAATTGGCCGCAAACTGATTGGCAACTGCCGCTCTTTTGAGTTCAGGATGTTCCGAAACATACTTTGCCGCTGCCGCAGTGGAAGAGAACTCCTGCTTTTGAACATTTTTAAAGTTTGTATCTAAAAAATGAAAACTCTGAGCCAACGCTTGCGGATGAGAGTAGATTTTTTCTAATTCTTCGGCTTCATTATTAGGATGAATCATCAAATGATGGGCAATCGGCATTACGGCTTCTGCTTCAATTTTGATGTCGGACGTTTTATATAAATAATCCAGCGTCATCGAAACTGTTCCTTCAATCGAGTTCTCCAACGGAACCACAGCCTTGTCTAATTCTCCGTTTTCTACAGCCGTAAAGCAATCTAATATATTGGTTTGAGGAATTAATTCTTCGTTCGGAAAAAGCTGTGTGGCCGCCAACTGAGTGAAACTCGCCTGCGGACCTAAAAATGCAATCTTCATTATATCTCTATTTATTTTGAATTTTAAATGTAGTGAAAAAGTAATTACGCTTCGAGGTTTAATATCGTTAATTCAACGTTACTTTGATTAAACATTAAACCTTGAACTTACTCATTCCAACTTTTCTCTATAAGCTCCATTAAAAAATCCGGACACTTAATGACTTTGTTTGTTTTTGCATCCAAAAAGAAGAGCGTAGTGGAGGCTTCTGTGATTTTTATCATATCTTCATTGAAAATTTCATACTCAAATTCAATCTTTACTCCCGGAGTTTTTTTTACATATGTATGAATTTCTAATTTTTGATCGTACAAAGCTGGTCGCAAATACTTAATTTTATACTCCGAAACAGGCAACCAAATTCCTTGATTTTCAATCTCATTATATGACATTCCTATGCTTCGGAAAAGCTCAACTCTGGCAACTTCAAAATACTCGGCGTAATTTCCGTAGTAAACATATTTCATGGGGTCTGTTTCTCCGTAACGTACTCTTATTGAGTGTGTTGTGTGTATCATTTTAAGGTGTATTTTAGACATACAAATATATTTTTAAATAATCAATACCTGCAATATTTTTTTTTGAAAAGAAAAAATTCGACCTTTGTCCTCCTTCTAAAAATGTAATAATCTAGAGTTAATCGGGGCGTAAATTATGGATGAAAATTTAATGTTGATTTGGCAGAAATGTCTGCAGTTTATGCGTGATAACTTAAACGCGGCTGAAGATAATTCTGATTTAAAAAAGCTTGAAAAATCTTTCGATCTTCTGTTTGATAAAGTTCAGCCAATTTCTTTGGTTCAGAACAATCTTACGTTGATGGTTCCGAGCGATTTTTACAAGGAATATATTGAGGATAATTACTTGTCCTTACTTTCTGCTGCCCTGAAGAAAAATATTGGAAAAGGAGTGAAATTATGGTATTCTGTAATGGAAAATAAACCTAGCGGTTTAGAAAAGCCTGTTACCATGAATATGAAGGGAAAAACAGTTCCTCCTCCAAAAATGCAGGAAACGATGCCTCAAGGGTTTTCGTCAAATATAGTAAACCCGTTCGTGGTTCCTGGAATCAGAAAAGTAAATATTGATTCTAACTTAAAGCCAGACTTTTCTTTTGATAATTATATAGAAGGAGAAAGCAACAAATTTGCGGCTACCGTAGCTAGATCTATCGCTAAAAGACCTGGTGCAACGGCTTTCAACCCATTATTTTTATATGGTGGTTACGGAGTTGGGAAAACGCACTTAGGACAGGCCGTTGGTTTAGAAGTTAAAAGCCAGTTTCCGGATAAAGTAGTTTTGTATCTGTCTTCTGAAAAATTCATCCAGCAGTTTATTTCAGCTGCTAAAGCTCATAAGCAGACAGAATTTGCGAATTTCTATCAGATGGTAGATGTTTTGATTATCGATGATATTCAGTTCCTGTCAGGAAAATCTGCAACTCAGGATAGTTTCTTCCACATTTTTGATTATTTACATCAAAACGGAAAACAGATCATCTTGACATCGGATAAAGCTCCGGCTGATATTATGGATATTCAGGACAGGATTGTTTCCCGTTTCAAATGGGGACTTTCGGCAGAAATTAAATCTCCGGATTTGCCAACGCGTAGACAGATTATTGTTGACAGATTAAGCCGCGACGGAATTGTTCTTCCGGATGATGTGCTTGATTTCTTAGCAACAGAAACAAAAACAAATGTAAGAGAGCTTATTGGAGTTATCAACTCGGTTATTGCTTATTCTACCATTTATAAGAAAGATCTTAGTCTTGAATTATTAAAAGATACCATTAATAAAATCGCTGCCAATCAGAAAAAGGTTATCAATATTCCTTATATTCAGGAGGTTGTCTGCGATTATTTCGGAATCAAAAAAGAACAGCTTTTATCTAAAACAAGAAAGAGAGAAATTGCACTTCCAAGACAGTTGGCGATGTATTTTTCAAAAGAATATACAAACTCTACATTCAGCAAAATTGGTGAAGAAATGGGAGGAAAAGACCACTCTACGGTAATGTATGCTTGTGATACGATTAAAGATGTTTCTAAAATTGATAAAGAGATCAAAAAGTATGTAAAAGACTTGACTGAGAAAATCAAGCAATAAGAAATAATTCAATTAAAAATATAGAAATGGAGAATAAAATTTATTCTTCATTTTTTGTTTAATACAATAATTTTTTAATCATTAAATCTTTTAATTTTTAAATAAAACAGTATGAAAATATTAATGGTTTGTCTTGGTAATATTTGCAGAAGCCCTTTAGCAGAAGGGATTATGAAAACAAAGGTACCTTCTCATTTTATGATAGATTCTGCCGGAACAATTTCCATGCACGAAGGAAAACATCCTGATAAAAGATCGATAAAAACGGCGGCAAATCATCAGATTGATATTTCACAACAGAGATCAAGACCCATTACCAATGCTGACTTTGATAAATTTGATAAGATTTATTGTATGGATATTGATGTAATGGCTGATGTTATCTCAAAAGCTAAAAACGAAGAGCAACGCCAGAAGGTTTCTCTGTTTCTTGAAGCTTTGAATGATGATGAAAATGCAGAGGTTCCAGATCCTTATTGGGGAGATATGAAGGAATTTGAAGACGTTTTCCAGCTTATTGATAAAGGCTGCGATGCTATATTTAATCAGCTACAAACGATTCATCAGTAATTTTATAATTCATAACTTGCAACTTCTAATTTATAACTAAAATAATGCTTTTTTTACTGCCTGCTTATCTTTCCGAAAATACTTCTATCACACATTTTTCGCCTGTAATAAAGGAGTATATCATGCAAACAGATTATTTCTTTGTTGAAAACGAAAAAACAGCCAGAAAAGTGGTGAAATTCTTCGCGCCTGAGAAAAAACAAGCTGATCTGAAGCTTTTTTTATTGGATAAATATACTGAAAATGCTGACATTAAAGAAGCCCAGGAACTGATGCTGAAAGGTCAGGATTTCGGATTACTTTCCGAAGCTGGACTTCCGTGTATTGCCGATCCCGGAAATTTGATGGTGAAATGGTGTCATGAAAAAAATATCAAAGTTGTTCCTATTTCAGGGCCATCTTCGATCATTTTAGCGTTAATTTCAAGTGGTTTTAATGGTCAGGAGTTCACATTTAATGGTTATCTGCCAATTGATAAAGGCGAAAAGAAAAAACAAATCGTTCACCTGGAAAGCTTAGTTCAGAGAACGGGATATTCGCAGATTTTTATGGAAACGCCTTATAGAAATAATGCGCTATTTGAAGACTTAGTTAAATTTTTATCGCCTAATACAAAGCTTTGTATTGCTGCCAATATCAACGATCCTGAACAGGAATTTATCAAAACAAAAACGATAAAAGACTGGCAAAAACAAAAACCGGAACTTCATAAAATTCCTGCTGTTTTTGTGTTGGGGAAATAGTCATTGTGAGGAGCTATAAAATATTTTTATAATTTCTCGCAGATTTAGCAGATTACGCAAATCTTTTTTTATAAGCTGTATAAATTACAATCTGCGTAATCTGCTAAATCTGCGAGAGAAAAAACTACAAATTATTGACAACCCTCTTAATATTATCCAAAATATTAGTGGTATTAAAATTAATAAGCAAACCTAGTTTTTTATTAGAAAGTTTCAGATAAGTATGTAATTGTTTAAAGTGAATGTCTTCAAGATTTTTCACAGATTTTAATTCAAGAATTACCTTATCTTCAACTAAGATGTCAATTCTAAAATTTAAATCAAACTTTTTATTATCGTAAATAACAGGAATTGGTAATTCAGATTTTACATCAAGTCCGTTTTCTTCAAGTTCATAGATTAAAATCCTTTGGTAAATGATTTCTAATAAACCAGGATCAAGATTATTGTATACATTAAAGGTACATTTTCTAACGATGTAGGAAATTTCATTTTCAGTCATTTGTTTTTTTATGTAAATTAAAATAAAAAAATTGAATTTAATTACTTGAATTTAAATATTACTTTTTCTTCCTATTTCTCCATTTTCTCCAAAGAAAAATCACAACAGGAATCAGCAGAAAGAACGGCCAAAGTGAAGTCAAACCAAGAAAGAAAGCAATAAAACTGTTCCAGCCTTCTGTTAATGAATCTCCGAAGCGGCTTCCAAAACCAATCTTTGAAGTCATTGAACTTCTTACTTTTTCCTTATATAAAGTAAGGTTTAATGTGCTATAATTCACGCGATCATCAATAAATCGAAGCCTGCCTTCCGAGACATCAATTTCATCTTCTAATTCTCTGATATTTTCTTGAATTTCCAGCATATCTTTCGTAGTAGCCGCGCTTTTTAGCATATCGCGGTACTTTTCCAGATAGATTTTCTTATTGGCGAGCTTAATGGAAACGTCAGTGTAT
Organism: Chryseobacterium sp. C39-AII1; assembly: GCF_039672645.1. Classification (NCBI taxonomy): domain Bacteria; kingdom Pseudomonadati; phylum Bacteroidota; class Flavobacteriia; order Flavobacteriales; family Weeksellaceae; genus Chryseobacterium; species Chryseobacterium sp. C39-AII1. The sequence continues at coordinate 12,651 of NZ_JBDFPQ010000025.1, read as the reverse complement.
TCTTCCGTAACGTCGTTTGATGAAATGTTTTTAGATAAAACGGAACCCATTCCGTCTGAAAACGAATTAGTTAATGCGTCGAAATTTTTATGCGGAACTCTTATTATTAAGTTAAGATTTTCATCGGTATCTGTATTTCGAAACTCTTCTTTCTGAATGTAGCCATTACTCTTTTTTACGATTTCATTCACCTGATTCTGAGCTTTTTTAGTGTCGCCAACCTGAATCGTCATTTCACCGTTTTTAATGATTTTTTTAGAAATAGTATCATTTGTATTCAAATACGGATTTTTATTTACACTGGCTGATTTTTCTGAAATGGCAGCAGGTGAATAATTTGCAACTTTATCTTCCTGAACAATATCCACTAAACTGGCATTTAAAGCCTGTGTTTCATTCTTTTTACAATGAATAAGAAGAACACAAAATGAGAGTGATAACAATAATTTTTTCATGAGTTATTTTTTTTGAACCTTATCAAAAGTAGAGGTAAAAACCGAAACAGATTGAAATTTTAAAGAACAATTGAATTTTAGGGGAATGAATTTATAAATTTATTCTTGACCTGACCAGAAACGGCTAAAAATTGAATTTATTTTATATTTTTATTGAATGAAAAAGAGTCTTTTAGCCATCCTATTTTTACCATTTTCGATGTTCGCACAGGAAGTTCCGAAGCTGACAGACGAAATGGCGATTAAATTATCCGAAAAACCACTTCATTGCATCAATCAGGAATACCCGAACAAAACAGCGCATATTATTAATAATGCGGGTGAAGTTCCTTTAACCCCAAAAGATCTGCACCCTAGTTTTTATGGCTGTTTCGATTGGCACAGCTCAGTGCATGGGCATTGGATGTTGGTTCGTTTATTAAAAACAAAGCCCAACTTATCGATTGCAAAAGACATTGAAAATATTCTTGATAATTCATTTAAAAAAGAAAATCTTCAGACGGAAGCAGCTTATTTCACCAAATATCAACTGACGGGAACTTTTGAAAGAACCTACGGCTGGGCTTGGCTGCTGAAGTTGGATGAAGAATTAGCAACTTGGGACAATCCAAAAGCGAAAGTTTGGCATCAGAATTTAAAACCTTTGACGGATAAAATTTTGGCTTCCTGGAAAGCTTTTTTACCAAAACAAACCTATCCAAACAGAACAGGAGTTCACCCGAATACTGCTTTCGCAATGGTTTTTGCATTAGATTGGGCAAGGGCAACAGGCGACAAAGCTTTTGAAAATCAGTTAATAGAAAAGGCTAAATATTTTTATTTAAATAATGCAAAAACGCCTGCTTACCTTGAGCCGGATGGTTCTGATTTCTTTTCGCCGAGCCTTGAAATTGCAGATTTAATGCGAAGAGTTTTACCTCAAAAAGAATTTGTTTCTTGGTTAAATAATTTCTACGAAAAACGAAGTTTAGAGAATATTGAAAAAATCCCTGTTGTGAGTGATTTGTCTGATTATCAAACCGTTCATCTGGTTGGTTTATCCTTTACAAAAGCCTGGTGTATGAAAGGAATTGCAAAATCTCTTCCTGATAATCATCCATTAAAAAAGGAATTCCAAAAAACAGCAACCATATTTTTAAACAACGGACTTCCTTTATTATTCCAAGGAAATTACGGAGGCGATCATTGGCTGGCAAGTTTTGCAGTTTATGCTTTAGAAGATTAATTAGCTTGATGATGGAAAATGGGCGCTGGAAGTTTTTGTGCTGCATAAACTTCCAGCCTCCATCTTCTAACTTCCTTACCAAAAAACTAATACTTGATTCCCAGCTTTTTAAGAATAAAACTTAAAAGCCAGATCGGACCTACTAGAAGGAACTGTAAATCTTTTAAGAAAGAAGGTTTTTTGCCTTCAATTTTATGTCCCGCGAACTGCAGAATCCACGTAATGACGAAAACAGAAAGATAAACGATCCAAGAGTTTTCTTCAAAACGAATATTGATTCCATAAGCGAAACTTTCCATTAAAATCATTACAAATAGCATGATTAAACTTACCAAAAAAGAAAGGCGCATATAGAAAAGGGTAACTAATGCAATCGCGATAAGGCTTATGTAACTGATTTCACCAATATATCTAAAACCAATGGATTTTGAGGGAATGAGTGAAATAAATCCTATAATCGTCCAGAAAATCAAAGGAACGCAGATCCAATGGATCAACTTATTAGTCGGGTTTCTGTGGCTTTCGCCATATTCAGCAAAAAGTAAATCAATCTTTCTCATAGTAGAAATTTGGAAAATACTAAAATAATAAATTTTTGTAATCGCTCAGGAGATTGCTTACATTTGTGCTATGTCTGCCTTAGAAAAATTTGGGGTTGAGATTTTTACTCAACATAATATTTTCGAAAGAATTGCTGTCGATAAGCCTTTTCGACCTGATAATCCCGCGTTTATATTTATTAAAAGCGGCACTATAAAGCTTAAACAGCATTTTCGTGATCTTGAACTTTCTGCCAATATGTTTATGGTAACCGATCCGCAGACGATTTATGAAATGGTTTCCGTAAGTGAGGATTTCCAGTCGAGAATGGTTTCTTATAAACGTGAATTTATTTCAGCTTTATCATTGAAATTCAATCGATTAATTACGTATCGCTATTTCAGGCAACAGATGAATATTGGGCTTCCTTTTCATAAGGATGAAATGGATGTGGTCTGGAAAAGCGTCAATTTTCTTAAATATATTCTGGATTCTGAAACGGAAATGGCCTATAAAAAGGAGATCGTGGAGCATTTATTTTCTGTTTTCTGTTACCAGATGGCGGGGATTATCTCTCAGGAAGACAGCAGCTCTATGAACCAAATGTCGAGACAGGAAGAGATTGTTTTTGTATTTCTGAATGATCTTGCAGAGCATCATCTCACAGAGCGCACAGTAGAGTTCTACGCCGAACGGCAGTCGATTACAACCAGACATCTTTCATCGGTTATTAAAGAGATTACGGGAAGGTCGGCGAGCCAAATTATTGCTTTAATTGTAATCAATGAAGCAAAAGTGCTTTTAAACTCTTCCAGCAAACCTATATCGGAGATTTCGTCTATTCTTGGTTTTAGCGATCAATACTCATTTTCACATTTTTTTAAGAAACATTTGGGTGAAAGTCCGTCACAGTACAGAAATCAGTTCGAAAACTAAAATCCTACATTTGAACATCTTTTTCCAATTCTCAAACATTTGTTTGAGGTTGTAATCACCCTAACTTTGTACTCGTAAAACAAGGTAAAATGGTAAAGAATATAAAAACAGCACTATCATTAATGATAGCGGTCTTTCCTGCGCTGTTTTTTTCACAGGAAATAAAACAGATGACAGCGAATGAGGTGGCCGAACTCGCCGTACAAAATCATCAGCAGTTGAAAGTTTCGGCACAAAATATCGACATCGCGAAACAAAATACGAACGTTACTAAACTTCAAAAATTGCCGACAATTACGGCTTCTACAAGTCAATTCTATTTAGGAAACGTATTAGCAATTGATAAGGATTTTTCAAATTCTACGACTATTCCGATGCCTCATTACGGAAGTTCTTATGCTGTTCAGGCGACTCAACTCATCTTCAAAGGAGGATTGGTAAATAAATCGATTGAACTGGCGGGACTTCGTGAGCAACTTTCAGAATTAGATTTAGAAAAGAATAAGCAGGATGTGAAATTTTTGGTTATTTCTAATTATTTGGATGTTTATAAAATCATCAATCAACAGAAAGTTTTTCAAAACAACAAAAAACTGGCTCAGGAACGTCTGAAAAATATTCAGAAGTTTTATCAGCAGGGAATGGTGACGAGAAACGAGGTGATTCGTGGTGAACTGGCCATCAAAAACTTAGATCAGGGAATTTTAACGTTGGTGAATAATAAAAAGATCCTTAATTATAATTTAAGCATCGCTTTGGGTTTACCTTCTGATACTGAGATTATTCCTGTTGAAAATGTTGAAAGCAAAGATGCCGGAATCGGTATGGATTATTACGTAAATCTTGCCCATGACAGCAATCCTCTAATGAAATCTGCCAAAACAAATATTGATGTGGCAGACAAAAATATTGAGATTATAAAGACTGATAAAATGCCTACGATATCAGGTTTCGGAGGATATACCTTACAAAGACCGATCACGACGAGAAATCCTGTGCTGGATATGTATTCGGGAGGTTGGCAAACGGGGGTTTCTTTAAGCTATAATATTGATAATCTGTATAAAACGAAAGAAAGAGTAAAGTTGGGCGAAATTCAGAAAAATCAGGCGAATGATGCAATGACGTTGACTCAGCAAAATATTGATATGGCGGTGAATGCGGCTTATGTTAAATATCAGGAGTCGATTCAACAGGCTGATATTCTGAATGATGCTAAAAGTTTAGCGGAAGAAAACTATAAGATTACAGAAGCTAAGTACTTGAATCAGTTGGCAGTACAAGCGGAAATGATTGATGCACAAAATCAAAAATTACAGTCAGAATTAGATTATGCCAATGCAGAAATCAATGTGTTGTATCAATATTATAATCTTCTGAAATCTACAGGAACGCTGTAAATAAATTCTCTGAGGTCTTTTTTAAGTGAAACGCCTTTGAGAGCTTAATAACATTTAGTAGTCAAAAAAATCTTAGCGCCCTTTGCGTTTAAAATAAATAACACAAGGAAAAAAGTTTAAAACTGAAAATCAAAACAATGGAAAACAAGGAACAAAATACTCAAAATACCGCTTCGGCACCCGTACAATCTAGTGTTCTGGCGAAAAAGAAAGAAAATAAAAAGAATAAAATCAGAGCCATTATCTCCAACATTATTGTGTTTTTGGTGATTGGTTTCGGATTATTCTGGCTGGTACGTGAATATTTTCACGTGGGCGACAAAACGTATACCGAAGCGGCTCAGGTTGAGGAGTTTATCAACCCGATCAATACGAGAGTTTCAGCATATATCAAAGAAATAAAATTCATTGAACATCAACAGGTTAAAAAAGGAGATACATTAGTGATTCTTGATGACCGCGAGATTTTAACACAATTAGGTCAGGCAGAAGCGGCTTACCAAAATGCTTTAGCTCAGAAAACAGCAACTAGTTCATCGGTAAATACCGTTTCCAACAACGTAAGCGTAATGGAATCCAATATTGCAGGAGCAAAAGCCAGACTTTGGAATGCAGAGCAAAATTTAACCAGATATAAAAATCTGTTGGCTTCAGAAGCCGTAACCAGACAACAGTATGACCAGGTGAAAACCGAATATGATGCGCAGAAAGCGGCGTATGAAACATTGGTGAATCAAAAGCAATCTGCAAATCTGTCGACAACAGAGGTAAGAAGTAAATTAGGGATTAACGATGCGGAAATTAAGAGAACAAAATCTGCATTGGATATGGCAAAAATTAACCTGTCTTACACGGTAATCACCGCGCCTTATGACGGAGTAATGGGAAGAAGAACGATTTCTGAAGGACAATTAATTCAACCCGGACAACAAGTGGCAACCATTGTGTTAAATGGACAAAAATGGGTAACCGCCAATTTCCTGGAAAGCCAGATGCCGAATATCAAAATTGGTGAAAAAATGATGATGACCGTTGATGCGCTGGGCGGACAAAAATTTGAAGGAATCGTAACTGCTATTTCAGCGGCTACAGGTTCGAGATATTCCAGTGTTCCGACGGATAACTCTACCGGAAATTTTATCAAAGTTCAACAGAGAATTCCTGTGAGAATAGAGTTTACGGCTTCCAATAAAAAAGAAGATCTGGCTAAACTAAGCGCGGGAATGAACGTGAATGTGAACATTAATAAGTAACAAGTAATAAGTAAAATGAACCAAGTAAAATGTTGAATATTTAAGTAAAGTGAAGATTACGGATTTAGATTGATTTATTGAAATTTTTTACTTCTGTAATTTTTACTTATCTCTTTCCACTTTTTCCTTGGCTCTTATTCAAAAAATGTACAATAAAGGATTATACAACGACTGGGTTCCGAAACCCGTGCAGCTTTTGCTGATTGTATTGCTTCTTGCGGTGGTGATGCCGTTGGGGGGCGTATATACGGGAAACATCAGCTATGTAGTGAGCGGAACCGGGGCGATGACAGAGTACTTCATGTGGGCGAATTATGCGACTACCATTGGGATGGGCGCGTGTATGCCGATTGTGATGAGAATGAAAATGAGATACAAAGTTCGTGATAAAATGACACTTTTACTGGTGCTTTTAGGTTTGTTGAGTTATTTGAATTCAACAACTTTTGAACCGATGATCTTCGTATTTTCCGCTTTGCTGATCGGGTTTTTAAAAATGATGGTAACGATTGAATTATTTTTACCGTTAATGGCCATGATCGGAAACAGAGGAATGTTCTACGGCGGATTTTACACCTTCGTTTTAGTCATGAATCAGGTTTCTGCTTATTATGCGGTGGAAGTTTCCATTCAATACAACTGGCAGCATTTTTATGTGATCATGGCGGTTGGATGTTTCATTTTGGCTTTGCTGCACTGGGTTTTTATGCACGATAAATATTTTGCATTAAAAGTTCCGTTGCATTATATTGATTGGTTGAGTATCTTACTTTTTGTTTCCACATTTATGTTTTCAGCGTATGTTTTTTCGTTTGGAAAACAGCAGGATTGGCTCAATTCAAGAAATATTATCAATGCAAGTATCGCCGCTTTTGTGAGTTTTGCCTTGTTGGCGATTCGTCAGTTTACGTTGAAAAGACCTTATATATCATTTAAAATTTTCACTAAAAACAATGTTCAGCACGGATTATTTATGCTTTTTATGCTCGGAATGTTTTTAGGAACAACCTCTATTCAGAACACTTTTGCAGTCGGAGTTTTGGGATATGACCAATTAACCAATGCAAGATTAAATTTATTAATGATTCCCGGACTGGTTTTAGCCGGAGTTATTGCCATCATTTGGTTTAAAAAAGAAATTCCGCTAAAGATGTTCATCTTTTCAGGATTTTCAGCAATGGTGGGCTATGCGATGGTGATGTACTTTTCGATGGTGCTCGAATTCAGTTATGACAATTGGTATTTACCGATGTTCTTAAAAGGATACGGAATGGGCGCCTTATTCATTTCAGTCTGGTTTTATACGCTTGATAAACTGGAGTTGGAGGAAATGCTTGCTGCCATAGGATTGGTCTTAGTTTGGAGAACATTTTTATCAGTCGGAGTTTTCTCAGCAATTTACGCTTGGTTTCAATATCATTTTCAGGTTGTTGCGATTGGAGATCTTGCCGTTTATATGGATGGAATGACGATAACTCCACAAAGTGTATCTGCTAATATGAAGACTATTCAGCTGAATGCCATTATTATAGCTAATAAAAAAATATTCGGATATATTATTTTGATGGGCTTGGGAGTGTTGATTTATGTTTTCACGCATCATTTCGGAAAAGAACGTTTCGAATATGCAAGATTTGTTAAAATATTAAACGGAAAATCGGCATTAGCGAGAAAAAGACTTCGCGAAAGAAAAAGATTAGTGAACGAAATAAAAGACGCAGCAGGGCCTGCGATATAAAGATACCTTGTTTTTCATTTGCAAAACTCCATTTTCATTGTAAAGTGGGGTTTTGCTTTTTTAGAAGCTGTTTAATTACATCGAAATGCAATATTAATTTTATTTGAAGCTTTTTCCCGCTTTCCACTATATCTTTTTTGTTACGGGCTCCGCTTCGCTGCGCCCGCAACAAAAAAGGATGCCGTTGCAATCGGGGCTAAAAAAGTTTGTAGGCTCAGAAAAAGCTTTCTGAGCCAATAAGGTTAAGTTTAAAAATGGGCAAACCTCACAGGTTTCGAAAACCTGTGAGGTTTAGAATAATCGCCCAATTTGGGAATGTTTTAAAGTTTAAAGCAAAAAAACACGGACTATAAATCCGTGTTATTATTAATTAAGTATTTGTTCTTTTAATTTCTAAAAAGCTGTCTCACATCTGCAGAATCAAAAGTAAAAACAGATTGATTTTCAGACTTGTCTAATTTTTTACTAATCGTTAACGCCCATAAAACCAATTCTTTGCAGAAGTTTTTATCTTCTTGGCTAAATTCGGCTGCATTTTCTTCCACAACTGTATTAAGAGGTTCTACCGCACTTAGTTTTTTGTAAAATTCTTCGTCTGTATCGGCATAATTTAATTCCAGTTGATTTTTATTAAACCATTGAATTAAATCAGTGTATGGTGTTTTGATACCATCTTTTTCCAGCTTAGAAATTCTTGGGAAAATACTTTCAAACTGCAGCATCACGGCTTTGTCTATCAATATTTTGGCTACATAATCGGCGCCTTCCTGTTCGCCTTCATACACCAATTCAATTTTTCCGGTAATGGATGGAATTATCGACATGAAATCAAGCAGACGAACCGTCGTTTTTTCTGCACCAGTTTCTATTAAACGCAACTTTGCTGCTGCAAAAAGATTTTCCATGGCGCTGATTGTTAATCTTGCGCTCACGCCACTTTTCGCATCTACATATTCACTGTCACGCGCTTCAAAAGCCACTTCTTCCAACAAATCTTTCGCCAGTCCCGGAATTTGGATCTGTGCTCTGTCTTCGTTTGAGATCGCTGCTTCCTGCTCGGTAATTTGCCTTGCCAACGCAATCGTCGTAGGATAATGTGTAAAGATCTGCGAACCAATTCTGTCTTTCAGCGGGGTTACAATGCTTCCTCTGTTGGTATAATCTTCCGGATTGGCAGTAAATACAAACTGAATATCCAAAGGCATTCTCAATTGAAATCCACGGATCTGAATATCACCTTCCTGCAAAATATTAAACAGAGATACCTGAATTCTCGCCTGTAAATCGGGTAATTCATTCAGTACAAATATCGAACGGTTAGCACGCGGAATCATTCCGTAATGTAAAACACGCTCGTCAGAATACGGAAGTTTCAAAGTAGCTGCTTTAATGGGATCGATGTCACCAATTAAATCCGCAACATTCACATCCGGAGTTGCCAGTTTTTCAAAGAAACGGTCGGAGCGGTGAACCCATGAGATCGGAGTTTCATCGCCTAATTTCTCAAGCAGATCTTTCGCAAATTTTGAGATCGGCTGAAACGGACTGTCATTAATTTCAGAACCTTTTACAATCGGCATATATTCATCCAAAAGATTGACCATGCTTCTTGCAATTCTCGTTTTTGCCTGTCCGCGTAATCCCAAAAGATTGATGTGATGTCCTGCCAGAATTGCCTTTTTTAATTGAGGAACCACCGTGTCTTCATATCCCCAAAGTCCTTCAAAAACGGGCTCTTTTGCTTTAATTTTTGCAATTAAATTAGCCTGAATTTCCTGATTGATGGTTTTATCTGTATATCCTGAATTTTTTAATTCCTTAAATGTAATATCGTTTTTCATTTGTTGTAATAATCTGATTATTTTTTATTGAATTCGATTTGAAATATTTTTAACGTAAAATTACTTTTACCATTTTACTTTTAACTTTTTCCTTGGCTCTTCTAAATCCTTTTAATCCTATTTTTCTCGTAATCTTCAAAAATCATTTGACCTAATCCGGAAAGTCCTGTTAAGAAAGCTTTTCCTTTATTCTGGGCTGTAAATTCCTTCACAAACTGTCGCAAATAAGGATCTTGTGCGATCATAAAAGTCGTAATTGGGATTTTCAGTTTTCTGGCTTGTGCTGCTTTGTTGAGACATTGAGAAACAATCATTTCATCCAAACCGACACTGTTTTTGTAAAATTCACCGTTGGGTAGGCGAAGGCAGCTTGGTTTTCCGTCGGTAATCATGAATATCTGTTTGTTCGTATTTCTTTTTCGACGAAGGATATCCATCGCAAGCTCCAGTCCGGCAACCGTATTCGTATGGAAAGGTCCGACCTGTAAATAAGGAAGATCTTTCACTTTAATCGGCCACGCTTCATTTCCAAAAACAATAATATCGATTGAGTCTTTCGGGTATTTTCTTTTAATTAATTCCACCAGAGCCATAGCCACTTTTTTGGCCGGAGTGATTCGATCTTCACCATATAAAATCATGGAATGGCTGATATCGATCATTAAAACCGTGCTCATCTGCGCTTTATGTTTCGTTTCCTCCACAATCAGATCGTCTTCCGTCATGCGAAGGTCTGAAATTCCATTATTGATCTGGGCATTTTTCAGACTTTCGGTCATATTCACTAAAGAAAGATCGTCACCATATTGGAACGAACGGTTCTCGCCATCTTTTTCATCGCCAACACCTGTTTTAGTCGTTCTGTGATTCCCGATTCCTGTTTTCTTAAGTTTACCAAAAATTTGATCTAAGGCAAATTCACGCAAGGCAGCTTCCAGTTTTGGAGTCAGGATATTTTTACCTTTTCCCGTTCCCGAATTTCCGTCTTCAGGATCTTCTTCTTTTATATAACCTCTTTTTTTAAGGTCTTCTTCAAAGTCTTCCAAAGAATATTCATCATTAAAAATATCATATTCCTTGTCCAGCATATCCAGCCACTCGAAGGCTTCTTCAATATCCCCGGAAGTGTGTGTCAAAAGGTCTTTGAAAACATCAAAAACTCTGTCAAAATGCGAAATTTCCTCCGGAATATGTTTGCTGAAAGTGAAGCCTTTATGAAAATTAAATTCTTTATTTGTCATAAAATAATGATGTTCTATTTTCTTTTCTTCGATTTTTAAATTAGACAAGTTAGGAAATAATTGCAAGAATAAAGCCGATTAAAAAATAGAAAATGTTAATCGTGATGATGGTAATATTATTTGGAAGAAAAATTTAATGCTTAATTTCTTCATCGGGTACCCTCGGAATATTATCTTTGTGAAAATAAAAAATTAGATGATGAAAAAAGTAATCTTGTTGGCTTCAGTTGCTTTGATATTAAATTCATGCGTAGTTTCTACCGCTGCAAAAGTGGTAAAAGGCGCAGTGAACGTAAGCTATAAAGCGGTGAAAGGTACAGTAAACGGCATCAGTTGGGCGGTTCGAAAGGCGAATGGAAAAATAGATGAAGACCGTCTAGATGGAACCTGGAAGATTGTTGGTGTATATCGCGGTTCTTTTGAAGATTTTACGAAAGATCAAAATCCTGAAAGTTCTTTTACTTCAGAATGTGGAGATAGCTTTGAGCAGATTATTTTTAAGGCTAAAAGATCAAAATTCCAACCTGTACATTGCAGTTCTGAAAAAGAAGGCTGGGTGAAATATTCTTTGGAATTCGGTAAAAATCCTATAACAAAAGAAAAGGAAAATTATATTGAATACAATTCCAATAATTATATTTCGGTGATTGATGTCAATAATAAAACAATGGTTCTGGAAGGAAATGTAATGCCCAAATTGGCTTTTTCAGGGGCAAAACTTTATCTTTTGGAAAAAGTAAAATAGTGCGTATTCGATATGAAAAAATATAGCTTTTTATCTGCAAAAGGATTTTTATTTGCAGCGGTTCTGTCTTTTAACACGGTAGTTTATGCTCAAAAAGCAGCCGATATTTCCACGATTTCTGAGAAAACATTAAGTACAATTCTCGAAAAAAACAGAACGTATTACACGCAAGGTAAAGTGGCTGATTATATTCCTGAATTGGGAAAAATGGATGCCAAATCGATTGCCTTTTCGGTCGTAGGAAAGGATGGTAAAGTATTGAATGTCGGAGATGTGAAGCAGAAATTTACGATGCAGAGTATTTCGAAAATCATTTCGTTGATGGTAGCGGTGATGGAAAGGGGAGAAGCCAATGTTTTTGATAAAATGGGCTATTTCGGATCTGATAAACCTTTTAATCATTTTTCGAACCTTGAAACTACAGGAAAACCTCTTAATCCGATGATGAATGCGGGGGCGATTCTCACAACTTCTCTGATTTCAGGTGATGGTGAAAAACCTTTCCTGAAAATTTTAGATATGGTAAGATATATTACCAAAAATCCTACAATTGAGTACAGTAAATCTGTGTATGAATCTGAAAAATCAACCGGACACCGTAACCGCGGAATGTTTTATCTGATGAAAAATAATGGATTGATTTCTGGAAATGAAGATCAGTTAGATAATTATTTCAAGCAATGTTCTATTGAACTTACTACAGAAGATTTGGCAAAAATCGGATATTTCTTTGCCAATGAGTGTGTTCGTTTTGATGGAGATTCTAAATACAAAAATAAAGACATCGCCAGATTGGTGGAATCTCAGATGCTGACGGCAGGAATGTATGAATTCAGCGGTGAATATTCTCGAACGGTTGGTTTACCGAGTAAATCCGGAGTCGGAGGCGGAATTACTGTAAGTGTTCCCGGGAAAATCGGAATCGGGGTTTTTAGTCCGGCATTGGACGGGCATGGAAATTCTTTAGCGGGTTATCATATGATTCTTGATTTGGTGAAACAATATGATTTGAGTGTGTTCTAATTTTTTTAGAAGTTTGTTGGAGATTTAGGATCAAAAATCTTTTATATTGATTGTTACTTAGAGTTTTAAAGGATGACAAATTAAGTATATATTTTAGTTTTTGAATTAAAGACTGAATTCCTAGCCGCGATGTTCTATGTTAAAAAGCAAATTATTCAGGTTAAAATTTTAAAATCTTTTTGATAATTTGGTTGATAATTCGTTTTGTTCTTTACAACCCCAAAACAGATTCTCAAAAGCTTATTACAAACGGC
>NZ_JBDFPQ010000024.1:0-40703 GCF_039672645.1 Chryseobacterium sp. C39-AII1 | reverse complement strand
TCTATATCTATTTTTTTCTATTTGCAAACTTACCATTGCAGCGGCATCCTTTTTTGTTGCGGCTGGAGCAAAGCGGAAGCCGTAATGAAAAAGATATAGCGGAAAGCGGGATTAAGCTCCTAAAAAAGTTTAAACAAGTTCAATGAATAAAAAAGTATTCAGAATAGCAAAAGAAGTTTAGAATAACTATAAATTATTAACTTAAAATAAAGTCATTCAATAAATTATAAATTGATATTCTCTACTTTTGTTTAAATTAAAAACTTCTCGGAATCATTTTTGTATCGTATTCATTAATCACAACAAAAAATATACATTATGAATACTAAAAGACTTTCCGAGACTATCGAAAAAGCATTGAGCGACCAAATGAACAAAGAAATTCATGCTTCACACGTTTTTTTATCGTATGGAATCTGGGCAGATGATAAAGGATATCAGGGGATTGCCAATTTTTTATACAGACATGCTCAGGAGGAAAGAAATCATTCAATTAAGTTTATGGAATATGTACTAAACCGCGGTGGAAAGCCAAAAGTTGATACAATTCCTGCGCCGCCGGCAGATCCACAGAATTTAACGGAGTGTTTCGATGGCGTTTTCAAACATGAAGTAGATAATACGACGGCAATTTATAAAATTGTAGATCTTTCATTAGAGGAAAAAGACTGGGCAACATGGAACTTCATGCAGTGGTTTGTTCAGGAGCAGATTGAGGAAGAAACATTGGCTCAAAACCTGATTGATAAATTGAAAATCGCAGGTGGAGACAGAGCTACAGACGAATCTCTGTTTACTTTAGATAAAACTTTACAAAGCGCACCAAATGGTGTTCCGTTGGCTCAGGAAGCTACAGGAGATAATCCATAAAAACCGTTTGGTGAAATTTAAATTATTGAAAATCTGTCAGAATACTGGCAGATTTTTTTGTTGAGATCTTTACAACATTTGTTACTGTTTCCCGTAAAGATGGCCATACAAGTAATGATTATATTTGCAGAAAAATAATCATGAGAAAAATATTTTTGCTGATTGTAATTCTATTAATTAATTTCACTTTTTCACAACAATTTATTTTAACTGAAGCAAATTATAAATTAAAAGACGAAAATTCTAAAAATTACGTCGTTATCCGGACATAAAAAAGAAGATCTTTTCATCAATAGGAAAGGGGCAAATGTTTGGAAGGTTGTTAATAAATATGAAATCAATTTTAAGGATGATAAAATTATGATAAAGCCCAGTTTTGTAAATTTAACCAATACAAATAATGGAAATGTTGTCACAATTGGAAATTTTTTTGATAGCAGAGGAGTTGTTCGATTTCAAAATGCAATACTTTTTGCTGAAGCATTCACTAATACATTTATAAAAGATTTTAAAGTAGATTTAATTGAAAATAAAAGTAATGATTGGTAATAATATTGTTACAGCTTTTATATTATTGAAAATCTATCAAAATTATTGGCAGATTTTTTTATTATGAAACTCTCTTTAAAATCACTATCTTTGCACGCTGAAAGTTTAAAGTTCAATTCATCATTAAACTTTAAACGCTAAACCTTAAACTTAGAATTTTACAATATGAAACCGAAAGGTTACATAACACTATAAATAAAAAATAAAATTTCGTTATGAAATGTGGAATCGTAGGCTTACCGAATGTAGGTAAATCAACTCTTTTTAACTGTCTGAGCAACGCAAAAGCACAGTCAGCAAACTATCCTTTCTGTACAATCGAACCGAATTTGGGAACAGTTTCTGTACCAGATCACAGATTGTTTGAATTGGAAAAATTAGTAAAACCGGAAAGAGTTTTGCCGGCGGTTGTAGAGATCGTTGATATTGCAGGTCTTGTAAAAGGGGCGAGCAAAGGAGAAGGTTTAGGAAACCAGTTTCTTGCTAACATCCGTGAGTGTGAGGCGATTATCCATGTTTTGAGATGTTTTGATAATGGAAATATCGTTCACGTAGAAGGTTCGGTAGATCCTTTAAGAGATAAAGAAATTATTGATATTGAACTTCAATTAAAAGATTTGGAAACTGTTGGAAAAGCAGTTGAAAAAGCGAAAAAGTTCATTAAATCAGGTAAGAAAGAAGATATTTTGACGTATGAAACACTTCAGAATCTTCAGAAATTCTTAGAAGATGGTAAAAATGCAAGAGAATTTGCAATGGATGATTTTACAAAATCAATCATTGGAGAAGTCCAGTTGTTGACCAATAAGCCTGTTCTTTACGTTTGTAATGTGGATGAAAATTCAATTAAAAACGGAAACGAATGGATCGGAAAGATCGAAGAAATGGCGAAAGGTGAAGGTGCTGAAGTGGTAGTTTTAGCTGCACAAATTGAAGCAGATATCAACGAACTGGAAACTTTCGAAGAAAGAGAAATTTTTCTTGAAGAGCTTGGTCTTACTGAGCCGGGTGTAAACCGTTTGATCAGAAAGGCTTACGATTTATTGAAGCTTCAGACGTATTTTACAGCTGGTGTTAAAGAAGTGAGAGCTTGGACTATCGGGCAGGGTTGGACGGCGCCTCAGGCTGCTGGAGTAATCCACACCGATTTCGAAAAAGGCTTCATCCGTGCAGAAGTTATCAAGTTTGATGATTATATGACGTATGGTTCTGAAGTAAAAATCAAAGAAGCTGGAAAACTTTCTGTGGAAGGTAAAGAATATATCGTGAAAGATGGCGACATCATGCACTTTAGATTCAACGTATAAAAGAATATTAAAGTTAGTTATAAATGAAAAACGCTTCCGATGTATTTTGGGAGCGTTTTTTGCATAAAAAATACCATTCAGGTTAATGAATGGTATTCTTTTTTGAAAATATTATTAATCGATAGGGTTTATTTCTGGTCTGCATTCTAGTTGTGCGCAACCGATCGAGATCAATTTACATGCGCCGGTTTGAGGATCAATACAGTCTCTCAAACCTCCCGTAATAACTCTTAACTCTCTTTTGTTAAGCTTTTTGCCTTGTGGTAAGTTTTGATTTTTCATAGTGGTAATTTTATGATTTAGTTAAATTATGGTAAAATAGGGTATCTGCATTCAAATTCGCCACAACGAACGCCGTAAGCGATGCATTGTCCGGTTTCTCTGTCTAAGCACATCTGAAGTCCGCCTGTGATTACTCTCAGTTCCTTTTTGTTTAATTTTTTACCGTTTTGTAAATTTTGATTTTTCATAGCTGTTGAATTTTAATGATTTAGCTTAAGTTTAGTGATTAAAGAGGTCTGCAAATTTTCTGTGCGCAACCAATTGAAATTTGTGAGCAAGATCTCGGGTCGTCTGGCCCGTAAATTTCACATGGAGGATCTGTGCAGACAATGGGCTGCATACAGTCGAGTAATCCGCCTGCAATCATTTTTAACTGCTTTTTGTTGAGTTTCTTTCCTTTTGTTAAAAGTAAATCTTTCATAGTGTTTGATTTTTAGTAATTTAGCTTAAAACTAAGGTAAGAAAAATATCAATAGTAAATCACTATTTGTAGAAAAATTTTCAATAGTTATAATAAATGATAGATTCAGGATTCTATTTTTAGAAGTTTGTATATTTGAATTTTACAAATGTTCAGTTATGGAAAAAATGGCTCACACTTCGCATACTTCACTCGAAGATTTTTATCAGGAGATGACGAAAAAGCTGGGAAAGGATGTCGAAAGTATTTTCCCGAAAGGTCTTCATAAAGATATTGGTCATTTTAATGTTTTTGATATTGCCCAAACGATTGAAAAAATCCGGATGACTTCCCAAATGCCTTATAATAGAAGAAAATATTATAAAATTAGTTTAATAAGAGGAAAGAATAGGGCAGAGTATGCAGATAAAATTATTCAGATTCAGAATAATGCTTTGCTTTTTGCCACTCCCAAAGTTCCTTACCATTGGGTTCCTGAAGATCCACAGCAGTCGGGAAATTTCTGTGTGTTTACAGAAGATTTTTTTATCAGAGATCGCGTTCACAATGGTCTTCAGGATTTGCCTATTTTTCAGCCGGGAAATGTTCCGATCTTTGAAATTGATGATGAACTCGCCGATGAAATTCAATTATTATTCAATAAAATCAAAAAAGAAATTAATTCTGATTATATTTTTAAATATGATTTAATCAGAAATTATGTGGTTGAATTGATCCATTACGGACAAAAACTTCAGCCTGCTTCTAAGCTGTCAACATCCAATGATGCTTCTTTGCGGGTGGTTTCGTTGTTTATAGAATTGTTGGAAAGGCAATTCCCTATCGAAACTTCAGAGCAAAGAATTCAGTTGAAATCTGCCAAAGACTATGCCGATCGACTGTCGGTTCATGTGAATTATTTAAACAAAAAAATAAAAGAAAGCACAGGCAAAACCACCACCGAAATTATTGCGGAAAGAGTGATTCAGGAAGCTAAAATTCTATTGAAGCAAACAAAATGGAACGTTTCTGAAATTGCTTATGCGCTAGGTTTCGAGGAGATTGCTCACTTTTCTAATTTCTTTAAAAAGAAAACATCCCTGGCTCCTTTAGAATTTCGTACCTGATTTGAATTTTGCAAATTTCAGATTGATTCGAGCAAACACTTGCTTTCAAAAATACACCAACTTTGTATCATTAAATAACATAATAATATGAGCGCAAGAACAAAAATCGCATTAATAACTGGCGGAAGCCGTGGTTTAGGAAAAAATTCAGCTATAAAAACTGCTCAAAAAGGACTTGATATCATTATTACCTACCGAAGCAATAAAGAAGAAGCGGATGCTACCGTGAAAGAAATTCAGGCTTTAGGACAAAAAGCTATTGCTTATCAATTAGATACAAGAGATACGAAGAGTTTTGATGCTTTTGTGAAAATCGTGGGAGATCATCTGGAAGAAAATACGGGAAGCAGAAATATCGATTATCTTGTAAATAATGCAGGAACTGCTTTGTACGCTCCTATTCAGAACGTTACAGAAGAGCAGTTGGATGATATAGTAGATATTCACTTTAAAGGGGTGTTTTTCTTAACGCAGAAATTTTTACCATTTATCAATAACGAAGGCGGAATCATTAACGTTTCTTCAGGATTAGCAAGATTTGCTTTGCCGGGATCGTCTGTGTATGGTTCTATGAAAGCAGCAGTCGATATGCTGACTAAATATCAGGCTAAAGAATTAGGCGCAAGAAGAATCAAGTCTAATGTTGTGGCGCCTGGAGCTATTGAGACTGATTTCGGCGGCGGAAGAACGCGTGATGATGAACATGTAAATGCTTTGGTGGCGGGAAATACAGCTTTAGGAAGAGCAGGTGTTCCGGATGATATTGGCGGAGTAGTAGCTTTCCTTTGTACCGAAGATGCACGTTGGATCAATGGACAAAGAATCGAAGCTTCCGGAGGAATGTTTTTATAATAAATTGCGTGATTTTGAGAGCCTTAATAGTAGTTGAGGTTAAGAATCAATGATATAAAATTAAAACTGGCGACTTCAAGAATCACTCGGTTGCCAGTTTTTTATTTTTCTCTCACAGATTTTGCAGATTGCGCAGATTTTTTTTAATAAAAATTATACTCAATCATCTTTATCATCAGCAAAATCTGTGAGAGATTTATTTACAACTTTGCCAAATTCTCAATCGCCCTTTCCAAAGTTTCCTGTTTTTTCGCAAAACATAAACGAATCACATTTTCATTTAGTTTATTTTTATAAAAAGATGAAAAAGGTACGCTGGCAACTTTGTGGTTGATTGTCAGTTCGCTGGCAAAATCAAAATCATTTTTATCTGAAATTTTATCATATTTTAAAGCCTGAAAATAAGTTCCTTCGCAATCCAGCAATTCAAAAGATGTGTTAGCTAAACCTTTTCTTAAAAAATCTCTTTTTTCCTGAAAAAATTGGTTTAACTGATTGTAATGTTCGTCATTTTTCATGTATTCAGCCAAAGCCAGCTGAATAGGCGTGTTCACCGAAAAAACATTAAATTGATGGATTTTTCTGAACTCATCAGTTAAAATTTTTGGTGCAGCGCAATATCCAACTTTCCAGCCCGTGACATGGAAAAGTTTTCCAAAAGAGGCGACTAAGAGACTTCTTTCCTTTAATTCAGGATATTTGCAGATGCTTAAATGCTGTTTTCCATCAAAAACAATATTTTCATATACTTCATCACTTAAAATAAGAATTGAAGTTCCTTTTACAATATTGATAAGTTCCTGAATGTCATTTTCTTTTAAAATCTTTCCTGAAGGATTATTCGGATTATTCAGAATAATCATTTTTGTTTTGTCAGTTACCAGACTTTTAATCATATTCCAATCTATTTCATAATCGGGAGCTTTCATTTCAAAACGTTTTACAATTCCTCCGAAAAGTTCCACGGTTGGTTCGTAGCAATCATAAGCAGGTTCAAAAATAATCACTTCATCATCTTTTTTCACAAAAGTGGCAATGGCAGTGAAGATTGCCTGAGTTCCGCCTGCGGTAACTGTAATTTCGGAATCTGGATGATAAATCGCTTGATGCGAATTTTCAATTTTTCGGGCAATTTCTTCCTTCAAACCAATCATTCCGCCCATTGGAGCATATTGATTAAAACCTTTTTTAATGAAATGATCCACATGATCTAGCAATTCAGAATCTGGCATAAAATCCGGAAATCCCTGTGATAGATTAATTGCTTCATTTTCATTGGCAAGCTGCGTCATCTGACTGAAAATTGTGGTTCCGACATTGGAAAGTTTAGATAAAGGAAGTTGTATCATGTAACTGAGTTTTTAAAACTTCATCGAATTTAATTTATTTTTTATGAATTAAATCTAAAAATATTGATTTTCTTACCTTACATTTTAAATAAATTATTCTGTTCAGGATGATTTTAAAGAAAAAACAAAATTCACATTTGAGAATATATGATCGGGTGGTGAATTAATAATCAGAAAAATAAAATGAAATTTTACGTAAATCTGACTTGAAAATTACCTGATAATTTTGACAATTTTCGTATTTTTGTATGTTTGCTGAAAATACATATGTCACAAGAAATAAATCCAACTTATTCAGAAGATAATATCAGAACCCTCGATTGGCAGGAGCACATTCGTCTACGTCCCGGTATGTACATCGGGAAGCTCGGTGATGGCTCATCTGCAGACGACGGAATCTATATTTTGCTAAAGGAAATTCTGGACAACTCGATCGATGAGTTCAGAATGAGATCAGGGAAAAGAATTGAAATAAAATTGGACGATGGTAAGGTTACCATTCGTGACTTTGGTCGTGGAATTCCTTTAGGGAAGGTGGTTGACGCTGTTTCTAAAATGAATACCGGAGGTAAATACGACAGTAAAGCCTTCAAAAAATCGGTAGGTTTGAATGGGGTCGGTACGAAGGCGGTAAATGCCCTTTCTGATTATTTCCGTGTGCGTTCTTTCCGTGATGGAAGGTTAAAAGTTGCTGAGTTTTCGCGTGGTCTTATCACTGAAAATTTTGAGGAAAAAGAAACTTCAGACCGTAATGGAACGGAGATTTCTTTTATTCCGGATGGAGAAATTTTCCTTCATTTTAAATTCAGAAAAGAATATATCGAAAGAATGCTTCGTAATTATTCTTATCTGAATCCGGGCTTGAAAATTCTTTTCAACGGTGAAACTTTTTACTCTGAAAATGGTCTTAAAGATTTGTTGGAAGAAGAGTTGGAAAGTGAAACGCTTTATCCTATCATTCACCTGAAAGACAGTGATATAGAAGTAGCGATTACGCACACCGATAAATCTCAAACAGAAACGTATTTTTCTTTTGTAAACGGACAAAATACAACACAGGGAGGTACGCATTTGAATGCTTTTCGTGAAGCGTATGTAAAAACAATTCGTGAATTTTTTAATAAAAGTTTTGATGCTTCCGATGTTAGAAAATCGATTGTAGCAGCGGTTTCCATTAATGTGGAAGAACCTGTTTTCGAATCTCAGACGAAGACAAAATTAGGTTCCAATGACGTAGGACCCAACGGACCAACGGTAAGAACTTTTATTATTGATTTCCTTAAAAGTAAATTAGACAACTTTTTACATAAAAATCCTGAGATTGCAGAAGCGATTCAGCGTAAAATTTTAATTTCAGAAAGAGAAAGAAAAGAGCTTTCAGGAATTCAGAAACTGGCTCGAGAAAGAGCGAAAAAAGTGTCTCTTCACAACAAAAAACTTCGTGATTGCAGACAACATTACAACGACCAGAAAAATGAGAGAAAAGGGGAAACCCAGATCTTCATTACCGAGGGAGATTCTGCATCCGGATCCATCACAAAATCAAGAGATGTTGAAACCCAGGCGGTATTTTCATTGAAGGGTAAGCCATTGAACTGCTATGGTTTAACAAAAAAAGTAGTGTATGAAAATGAAGAATTCAACTTGCTTCAGGCTGCTTTAAATATTGAAGAAAGCTTAGAAGATTTAAGATATAATCAGATAATTATCGCAACCGATGCCGATGTCGATGGGATGCATATTCGTCTGTTGATGATCACGTTTTTTCTTCAGTTTTTCCCGGATTTAATTAAGAATGGTCATCTTTATATTTTACAAACCCCCTTATTCAGGGTAAGAAACAAAAAGGAAACGAGATATTGTTATTCTGAACTGGAGCGAATTAAAGCTTTGAACGAGTTGGGAAAGAACCCGGAAATTACACGATTCAAAGGTTTGGGTGAGATTTCTCCTGATGAATTTAAACATTTTATCGGAAAAGATATTCGTCTGGAGCCTGTGGTGGTAGGAAAAGATCAAACTATCGACCAGCTTCTTGAGTTCTACATGGGTAAAAATACACCAGACAGACAGACTTTCATCCTCGAAAATCTGGTGGTGGAAGACCCTGATATTAACAGCAAAGAAATGCTTACAGAAGCAGTAGAAGAAATTTAATAATAAAAAAACACAAATAAATCTGTATGAAACAAATTTTAAATCTAAACTAATAATTATGAGACTGAGTAATCGCAACAAAGCTCCGGTTTATAACTTTATCAATACTGTACTTCTTATGATTTTGGCAGTAGGCATTGCGGGGTTTTTGCTGGAAGAATTCAGATTTAATGTCTTAGGAGTTGAAAGCTATTTGCTGCTCGTTATTCCTGTCGCTCTCATTGTTTTCTTTTATCTAAACGGAAGACAGGTATTTGAATACGATAGCGATGGCGAGGCTCTGAACTTTAAAAACAGAAATGTGATTCCTTTTTTAGACAGGCCTCTACATGATGAATTCCCGAAATATAAGTTGATAAGCTATGATATCATCAATATATTTTTTGTAAAAAGGTTATATATTACAATTTCTAGTAAGAACAGCGGTTCTACGATATTAAAATATCAAATTTCGTACTTAACGAAGAAAGAAGTGAACGATCTGAAATTCTCATTAAGTAAGGTTATAAAAGCAAATAACGAGAAAAAGGGTTAAAAAATAGATGATGACAGAAGAATACTCGCATGAAGGTGAGAGTTTGAAAAAGGTGTCCGGTTTATACAAAGACTGGTTTCTGGATTATGCCTCTTATGTAATTTTAGACAGGGCGATTCCGTCGGTTTTTGATGGTTTCAAGCCTGTTCAACGTAGAATCATGCATTCCATGCGGGAGCTGGAAGATGGACGTTATAACAAAGTTGCCAATATCGTAGGAAATACCATGAAATATCACCCTCATGGTGATGCTTCCATTACGGATGCCATGGTGGGAATCGGGCAGAAAGAACTGTTGATAGATACTCAGGGAAACTGGGGAAATATTTATACGGGTGATTCTGCGGCGGCGGCGAGATATATCGAAGCCAGATTGACGCCTTTTGCGCTGGAAGTGGTCTTCAACCCAAAAACTACGGAATGGTCTAAATCTTATGACGGCAGAAATAACGAACCGATCGATCTCCCGGTAAAATTTCCTTTGCTTTTGGCTCAGGGAGTTGAAGGAATCGGGGTTGGACTTTCCACGAAGATTCTTCCGCATAATTTTAATGAATTAATTAATGCTTCTGTTGCTCATTTAAAGGGTAAAAAGTTTGATTTATATCCGGATTTCCTTACGGCGGGGATGCTCGATGTTTCGGAATATAATGACGGTCATAGAGGTGGGAAAGTGAGAGCAAGAGCGAGAATTACGCAGGTTGATAAGCATACCTTAATGATCACAGAACTTCCTTTTTCTAAAAATACGGGAGATCTTATTGATTCTGTGTTGAAAGCCAATGAAAAAGGAAAAATCAAGATCAAAAAAATTGAAGATAATACTTCAGATAAGGTTGAGATTTTAATTCACCTTCCTAATGATGCTTCGCCGGATAAAACGATTGATGCTTTATACGCGTTTACCGATTGCCAGGTGACGATTTCTCCGAATGCGTGCGTAATTGTTGGTGATAAACCAATGTTCTTGAATGTTTCTGAAATTCTTAGAAGAAATACAGATCACACCGTTTCTTTGCTTAAAAAAGAGCTTGAAATTGAACTTCACGAACTACAAGAAAGCTGGCATTTCTCTTCACTGGAAAGAATTTTCATTGAAAACAGAATTTACCACGATATTGAAGAGGTTAAAAGCTGGGAAGAAGTTCTTAAAACCATTGATGCAGGATTAAAACCTCATACAAAACATCTTTTAAGAGCGGTTACCGAAGAGGATATTTTAAAATTAACGGAAATTAGAATTAAAAGAATTTCGAGATTCGATTTAGATAAATTTAAAGAAAATATTGCTGCGCTTGAAGGTAAAATTGAGCAGGTAAAACATCATTTGGCGAATCTTATTCAGTATGCGATTGATTATTATTTAAATATTCAAAAAAAATACGGAAAAGACAGACAAAGAAAAACTGAACTTAGAATTTTTGATACGATCGATGCGACGAAAGTTGCAGTGGCGAATGAGAAATTCTACGCCAATTTTGAAGAAGGTTTTATAGGAACTTCTTTGAAAAAAGATCAGTATTTATTCGATTGTTCGGATATCGATGACATCATTACTTTCAGGAAAGACGGAAGTATGAAAGTCGTAAAAGTGGAAGCGAAAACGTTTATCGGAAAAGATATTCTTCACGTTGCGATTTGGAAGAAAAATGATAAGCGAACCGTCTATAACATGATTTATCGTGAAGGAAGGGAAGGACCTTATTATATGAAACGTTTTTCGGTGACGGGGGTTACGAGAAATACGGATTATCCTTTGGCTTCCGATAAAAAAGGCTCAGAAACGCTTTATTTTTCAGCTAATCCGAATGGAGAGGCAGAAACGGTGAGTGTTTTGCTAAAACCTAATCCGCGCATCAGAAAAAATAAAATGGACATTGATTTCTCTGAATTAGCGATCAAAGGTCGTGATTCTAAAGGAAATCTGGTGACCAAATATGCGGTGAAAAAAGTAGACATGAAAGAAGAAGGTGTTTCCACTTTAGCGCCGAGAAGAATCTGGTTTGATGATACCGTAAGGAGACTAAATGCGGATGCAAGAGGAACTTTGCTGGGTAGTTTCAAAGGGGATGATAAAATTTTAACCATCAATACGAACGGTGAGGCAAAACTCGTTTCTTTTGATCTTGGAAACCGTTTTGACGATGAATATTTAGTGCTTGAAAAATGGCGCCCAGATCAGCCGGTGACCTGTATTTATTATGATGGTGAAAAAGATATTTACTTCATTAAGAGGTTCTTATTCGAAAATACGCCAAACGTTCAGACCTTTATGCCGTCGGAACATTCCAAATCATTTATTGAAAATGTAATTGTAACGAATGGTGCTTCTGCGGAAATTATTTTCGCTAAAGATAAAGGAAAAGACCGCGATCCTGAAACGGTACATATTGATGAATTTATTACCGTAAAAGGAATTAAAGCCATTGGTAATCAGTTTACTAAATTTAAAGTGAAAGCTATTAATATTACAATTCCTGAACCTGAAGAGGAGGAACCGGAAGTGTATGAAGAGCCGGAACGTATTGAAGGTGAAGAAGATGGAGGAATGATAGGAGATTTGTTTCAAAGTGATGAAAATCCTGAAAATTAAATAAGATTATGAGTCCAATTGTTTTAATAGTCATAGCCGTTACCTGTATCATCAGTTATATGGGGCTTAATAATGCGAGTTTATTCGAAAAGTATAAATTTAATGTAAGTGCTATTACGAGTAGAAAAGAATATATAAGATTGATAAGCTCCGCGTTTTTACATGCTGATTTTATGCATCTATTCTTTAATATGTTATCATTATACCTTTTTCAAAGCATTGTCATCATGTTTTTTGGAAATATAGGATTTTTGGTACTTTATTTTGGTTCGATGATTTTAGGAAATCTATTCAGCCTATTAATTTATAAAAATCAGCCGTGGTATTCTGCGATTGGAGCTTCTGGAGCTGTTTCAGGAATTATTTTTGCAGCTATTGCAATGGCTCCGAATGATATCAGCGTGAATTTTTTGCCAGGCTGGATCTTCGGAACTTTATACTTCGGATATTCTGTTTATATGATGTTAAATCCTAAACAATGGGATAATTTAGGACATTCTGCACATTTAGGAGGTGCATTTTTCGGACTTGTATATTCTATCGCGTTACATCCGCAAGTGGCTTTAAGCAATCTTTATTACTTAGGAGTAATGTCACTTCCTTTAATTTATTTAGGCTATCAGATTTTCGTTAAGAAAAAAATTAGATAAAACAAATATTTAATTGAAAAAATACGAACCAATGTCTTAGGCATTGGTTTTTTTGTGTTTTAATTTAAATAAAAAACCGCCCCAAAATCTGAGACGGTTATGAAGTTTAAATTTAGATATGAAGCTTATTTTTTAATAATTTTTTGCTGAATAATTCCTTTGTTAGTTTTAATCTGAAGGAAATAAATTCCGCTCATCATACCTTCCATGCTGATAATTTTTGTATTTCCTTTGATGTTTTTCATTGTTTCTCCCATTGAATTGCTGATACTGATCTGTTCAATATCTTCTTTCCCTAAAGTGGAAATTGTGAAGAAAGTTTCCACGGGGTTAGGGTAAATTTTAACCTTTTCCACAGAATTTTCTTTTGTCGCTAAAACGATAGATGATGCGTATTGAATTTTAATATAGAATAAATTGGCAACGCTTCCTTTAGTGATTGAGTGGTTTCCTGCATTGAGATTAGGAATATTCACAATACCTGATGAAGCCGTGTAAGACACATTATCTACTTTTATGGTTCCGCTGAATGTTGGGTCAAAAACCAAAGTCAAAGCTGAAGAAGCTGTCGTTGTAAAATTAATAGCTGTCGATGATTCTATTTTTAATCTTTTGGTTAAAGTTAAACCGTCATAATTTGCAGAACCATCTGTGGAATTCATATTAGCTGAAGTAAAGCTGTAGAATGAACTGCTGAGATTGGAAGCTGTAAAATTATGAATTTCATTTCCTTGAGGATTCGTCCCTGTAGATGTTACCGTAATACTTCCCGTTCCCGAAACAGGATTTCCTGAACTTCCGGTTGTTGTGATGGTAAAGTCAACATCAGCTGTCGGAATTCCTGAAACAGTAATGGTTTTATTAGCTGAATTTTTCACGAAACTGATTCCTGAAGCCGGAAGTCCTGTCACATTAGCATCGGTTGCAGTTCCTCCCCAGGTGAAGATCATTGGAGAGATGGCGCTTCCTGAGCTTACGTTTTGCTCGTTGTTGGAAGCAATCGTTAATGTCTGAGAACTTACCGTAGCCGATGTTTCACCCTGAACCGATACAAGAGAAGAAGTATATCCTTGTAAAACGGCCATTAAACCTGTATTCACAGCATCGGAAGTATCATCATTGGCGTTACTGAAAGTCCAATTGATATCGCCACCCGAAACTCTTCCCGAATATTGCATGGTTTTATCTCTTGCCATGGTGGGAGAATCCGGAACTAAAGAATTAACATAAAGTGAAGCATCTGTGTCAAAATTATTATAATTTCCGTTGCCTTGAAGTGCCTTAACAGAAGTTCCTAATACTTCATTTCTAGCGGAAGCCACATACGCATCAAAATGACTTGCAGCTGAACTTACATTGTAAGGAATAAAAGCATTCTGACCAATCATGTAATTATTGAAAGCCTTTACCACACCACCGTTTTCACCAGAAAAAGTTCCTGTTGAGCCGTTCGCCACATCTGTTCCCTGTTTTGAGGTTAGCATCGGATATTTACAGTTTCTGAAATAATTTCCTTCCACAAAAACAGAAGAACCCATCGTAGAACCCACACCATATTTGGAATTTCCGTCATAGTAATTATTGTAAACATGCGCCGAATAATATCTCACTCTTGGATGCCTGGAATCAGAATGATCAAACCAATTATGGTGATAGGTAATATACAATCCTGAAGTTGTGCCTTCGCTTAAACCCAAAAGACAGCTTTTTCCATTGTCCCAAAAATGATTGTAAGAAAAAGTGACATACGTAGATTTTTTAGCATCTAAAGCGCCGTCTCCTTTTGCCTGATCGGCATCACCGCCCGGTTTTCCGTAAAAAAGATCACAATTGTGAGCCCAAACATAACTGTTGTTTTGCTGTAAACTCAGGTTGTCACCTTCTGCCGCATCGGTAAGCATGAAACCAAGGTTTCTCACCTCGATATTAGTCGCATTTTTAAGCCTGATTCCCCATCCGTTGGCCACAGCATCAGATCCGACACCTTCCAAGGTGATTGAACTTGCTGCAATATTTTTATTTTCTACCACGATGTCACCATTTAATAAGTAATTGGGGTCTGTGATATTTCCTATAAATCTTACGGCTAAAGGGCGGGTATCATTTCCTTTTTTGAATCCATCCAAGATGGTTTGAAGACCAACACAAGGGTTTGAATTGGCTCCCGTTACATTGAGAGAAACCGTGTTTTTTGTATTTTGAGTCACATAAATTACTACGGCATTGGCTTTTAACGTTCCATCCATATTATAAGCCCCCGGAATTCTTCCATTGCTGTGGGCAAAACCCGTTCTGTCTTGTGGAAGTACAGTGACAGAATTTGAAACAGTTGCCGCTCCTTCAATATTATTCGTTACCGGAACAACTTTTATGGTGTAATTGCCAGGGCTCAATCCCAGAATATCCGCTCTGAAATAGGAACCGTAACTTCGTATGAGTTGATTATCAATAATTTTGTCAGTTACGCCATTTCCTGAATAATATACTTTATAACTGTCGGCTCCATTTACAGGATTCCATTTTACATAAGCTGTTTCCAGCCAGCCCGTTGCTTGGGTAATTGTCACCTGTGCTTTCAGTAGAATACTACCGAATATAAGCACGAAAAAAGATAGTGTATTTTTCATGATTAGATAAAATTAGTTTAGTTTTGAAGTTAATTTGATAAAATGTAATCGATTACACACAAATATATATAAATAATTAACATAAATCATTTTGATGTGAATTTAGTGTTAAATTTATTTATAAATCATTTATTTAAAGGCTTTGTGAGATTATATTGAAAATTCCTTAATCGTATAACCTTACGTGTTTTCTTAAAATATCTCTGCTGAATTACATTGCTAAAATGATTATTTAGATAAGAAATAACAAATAAACGTTTTAGATTTTTATTAATTTTATAAAAAGTAAATAGTACTTTAGTCAAGAATTATAATTTTTCAAAATAATTCTTTACATTGATTGCTGAAAATAATTAAATATGAAAAAAAGAATATCCTTTAAAATGTTTTTAAAACCTGGCTTTGAAGAAGAATATGAAAAAAGACACAGCGAGATTTGGCCGGAATTGAAAGCCCTATTAAAAGATTCAGGTGTTTCTGATTACACAATTTATTGGGATAAAGATACCAATATTCTGTTTGCCCATCAGGTTATTTCTGAAGGCGCGGGTTCTCAGGATTTGGGTGATTCTGCAATTGTTCAACAATGGTGGAAATATATGGCTGATATTATGGAAACCAAAGCCGATTATTCACCAAAAACTATTCTTCTGCAGGAAGTTTTTCATTTAGATTAAAAGCAAATGAATGATCGATTTATTTCAGACCAAAAATAAATCGATCATTTTCAGATAAATCTTTAATTAACTGAACTTCTGCGAGCTTTTCGGTATAAAGATCAGCGGTTTCCGAGCCTAATTTTTGGTTTATTTCCAGAAATAATAATCCATTTTTATTTAGAAATTTTTCAGCATCATTTGCAATTTTCCTATAAAAAATTAAGGTATCGGAAGTAGGAGAGAAGAGTGCCATCTTCGGCTCAAATTCCTTTACTGAATCTGCGATTTCCTCTTCTTCATCAATGCCAATATATGGTGGATTGGAAATGATGACATCAAAATTTTCATTCAGGTCATCATTCAGATAATCTGCATGGATGAAATTAACTTCAAGTTGATGAAATGCTGCATTTCTTTTCGCCGTTTCCAATGCTTTTTCTGAAAAATCAATAGAAGTAACTTCTGCTTTTGGAAAATATTTTTTTAAAACCAAAGGAATAACACCGCTTCCTGTGCCGATGTCGAGGATTTTAATGGGAGCGTTTGAGAGTCTTAGCGTTTGATAATTTTCCGAAGTTTTTATTTTTTGTATTGCTAATTCCAACAATTCCTCTGTTTCAGGGCGGGGGATCAAAACGTTTTCATCCACAAAAAACTTCATTCCGTAGAATTCAGTTTCGCCTAAAATCTGTAAATAGGGTTTTCCTGTTTGTAATTCTGAAATAATATGAAGGAATTTTTCTTCATTCTCCAAATTAATTTCCTGATCCGCCAACTGTCTTAGCTGAATGCTATTGATAGCCAGAATATGTTCCGCAAAACCCTGAAAGATAAATCCACTTTCAGATTCAGTGTAGATTTCTTTCAGATTTTCTGAAAAATATTTTTTAAGTTCTGAAATCGTCATTTATCTTGTAAAAACCAGTTTAGTATCTGTCGATTTTTCCTCGTCAATTCTGTATCCTTCATAATTGAAAGCTTTTACGTCGTCTAATGTCTGAGCATTATTTTCTGCACAATATCTTACAACCAAACCTCTCGCGTGCTTTGTGTAGACAACGATAGTTTTCAGCTTTCCTTCTCTTAATTCATAAAAATCAAAATCAATAACGGTGTGGTTGAGTTTCTTACGATCAATCACTTTAAAATATTCATTACTTCCGAGATTTAAAAGAATTTCATTTTTCTTCATTTCGGAATTAAGCTGCTCGGTAATTTTTTCTTTCCAGAATTCATACAGATTTTTGTATTTATCAAATTGGAAGGGTCTTCCCATTTCAAGGCGGTAAAGCATCACTTTATCAGATGGCTTCAGTAAACCATATAATCCGGAAAGCATTCTGTAATTTTTTTGAAGATAATCTACTGCGTTTTGATCTAACGTTTTTGCATCCAAACCTCTGTAAACCTCTCCGGTAAAGGCGTACATTGCCGGAGCTGATTCTTTTGCAGTAGGTTTAGATTTCCAGTTTTGGTTTCTTTCCCAGTTTTCGTCTGCTAATTTCGGCGAAATCTCCATTAATTCGGAAAGATATTTTGGTGATTTTTCTTTTAAGTAGGTTTGAATATATTCTGCTTGCTCAATGAATTTCGGAGTTGTTGTTTTCAAAAGATCTGTTGAATTTTCTACGTTCATTAATTTCGCAGGAGATGTTACTATTTTCATGAAAAAAATAAAAATTTAAAAATATTGTGATGGGACGGTATTGAATTTTTGATTGTTTAATTTTGAACTATCAACTATCAACTATCAACTATCAACTATCAACTATCAACTAAATAATCCCTTTTCCTTGTCGGATAATTTCAGGTTCCCCAGAAGTAAGGTCTACGATTGTGGAAGCCATATTATCTCCATATCCTGAATCGATCACGATATCCACCAAGTGGTCATATTTTTCAGCAATCAGTTCGGGGTCGGTAGAATATTCCAAAACTTCATCATCATCTTTAATGGAAGTGGATGCAATAGGATGCCCTAATTTTTCAACAATAAGCTGCGGAATCGAGTGATCCGGAACACGAATACCAATTGTTTTGTGACCTTTATAAGCTAAAGGCAAACTTTTGTTGGCTTCCATAATAAAGGTGAAAGGCCCCGGGAGATGACTCTTTAAAAATCTGAAAACAGAAGTGTCAACAGGTCTTGTAAAGTCTGAAAGGTGACTCAAATCATTACAAATAATAGAGAATTGCGCCTTCTCGAGCTTAATTTTTTTCATCTGAGCCAACTTTTCCATGGCTTTTATGTCAAAAATATTACAACCTAACGCATAAACTGTATCAGACGGATAAATAATTAATCCGCCATTGTTTAAAGTTTTAATAACCTCATTGATAAGGTTTTCCTGTGGGTTGTCAGGATAAATTTTCAATATTTTTGCCATAGCACAAAGATACGAATATTAAAATAGTTTTCATAAAAGTCCTTTATTTAAAAGAAAAATTAGGATTTGTAAAAAATATTCGTACCTTTGCAATCCAATATCGCGGGATGGAGCAGTAGGTAGCTCGTTGGGCTCATAACCCAAAGGTCATCGGTTCGAGTCCGGTTCCCGCTACTAAGTAAGTGCTTTCGGTAAGCACTCTAAAAATACACCGCGGGATGGAGCAGTAGGTAGCTCGTCGGGCTCATAACCCGAAGGTCATCGGTTCGAGTCCGGTTCCCGCTACTAAGCAAGTGCTTTCGGTAAGCACTCTAAAAATACACCGCGGGATGGAGCAGTAGGTAGCTCGTCGGGCTCATAACCCGAAGGTCATCGGTTCGAGTCCGGTTCCCGCTACTAAGTAAGTGCTTTCGGTAAGCACTCTAAAAATACACCGCGGGATGGAGCAGTAGGTAGCTCGTTGGGCTCATAACCCAAAGGTCATCGGTTCGAGTCCGGTTCCCGCTACTAAGCAAGTGTTTTCGGTAAGCACTCTAAAAATACACCGCGGGATGGAGCAGTAGGTAGCTCGTCGGGCTCATAACCCGAAGGTCATCGGTTCGAGTCCGGTTCCCGCTACTACATTAAGAGAATCATAATTATGGTTCTCTTTTTTATTGTTTAAAAGCTCCGGCTCACCGAAGGTGAGCCGGAGTCTATTTTAATTCTATTGGATTATTTCCTTTTTTATTAATGTTTCGTTGAATATCAGCTTTATCTTTTGCTTGAAATGTTATTCCTTGACTTTCTACATTATTCACATAATTATTTTTTAGATTGTCCCTCGTCACAAAATATTCTTTCCTCGAAATTTCTTTATAATTATTAAAAGATTCATCATAGAAAATAGGATAATCCTTATTCGCTTGAACTTCTATTAAAGAAAAGTTGTATTGATTTTTAACATCATATAATTGGATAATCATTCCCGGTAATCCTTTAAATTTATAAGGACCTTCCGAGATTGGAATTTCGGTTGTATACCAAGCGATCCATTCTCTGCCACCATAAGTAAGAGTGGCTTTATTACAATTATAAGTATCAATCTTCTTTTTTTCTTTAGAAAGTTTCCAATCAAAAGATGCTTTTTCATTATATTTCAGTCCAAATGAATATACTTTTTCATAAAAAGCAATATCATTATTTTCTTTATAAATAGAATATCTGAAAGCACTTTTCGGTAGTTTCATAAGGTTTCCCGCAGCAACTGCCAATCCTTGGCCACTAGCTGCCATCATTCTGATGTTTTGATAACCAAATTTATAATTAGTACTGACAAAGCAGGATTTATTTCCTAAAATTTGCAAATCAAAATCTTCTTGTTTACTACTTTCCGTGTTCGTCGAATCTGAAAAATAAGTTAACCGATAAGTGAAAATTTTCATGTTCTCATTTTTTAAATTTTGAGAATGAATTGAATTAAAACAAAGAAAAAGCGTAAAGAATAATAATTTAATCATGGAAATAGTTGGTAAATAGAAATGATCACAATGATACGAATAAATTTTATTACCTAGTTTGAGATTATAATTTCTTTTAATAAATACCACATTTTATACTGTTTTTATCCGCTGGCTCAATTTATGTACATCTTTTACCACACCAAAATTTTAAAAATATGTATAAGAAAATTCTTGCAGGATTAGGCGGCGCAGTTGCCCTAAATGTTTTACACGAAACTCTAAGAAAAAACTTTGAGAATGTTCCGGAGGTTAATAAAGTAGGCGAGGAAGCTTTAAATATGGCTCTTGACAAAGTAGATATGAAAATTACAGACAAAGATCAGTTGTATGCTGCAACATTGGCTGGAGATGTTGTAAGCAACGGAATTTATTATGCAACTACAGCAACCAGCGGATTTAATATTGCTTCAGGAGTTGCGGCTGGCTTAGGAGCTGTATTTTTACCACAGAAAATGGGACTTGATGATACTCCCGTGGCGGAAAATAATCAGAAAAAAATAATGACGGTTGCCTATTATCTTTTTGGAGCCATTGTCACAAAATTGATCTACGACAAAATAAAATAGTAATATATTGTATCATTAAAAGCCACAAATTTTGTGGCTTTCATTTTTATATTTGAATAAAGAAGTCTTTTATTCTTACATACGAAATGAATGTATAATTAATTTAAAATACATTTTTCCTACCTTATTTGGCATTAAATTTTCTAATTTTGGAATGATTTAATTTAATTTCAAAATGAAAAAGCTGTCGTATACTCTTTTGTTCGCTTCCGGATTGGCTTTCGGGCAATTCTTCGAAAAAGATAAAACTTTCACAAAACAAGATACCTTAAAAGGTTCCAATACAGAATTCAGGAACTTTTGGGATGTCAAAAAATATGATCTTTCCGTAGAACCGGATTTTGTTTCAAAAAGTATTAAAGGAAATAATAAGATCAGTTTTGAAATTATTAAAGACGTAACGAACCCTACTTTTCAGATTGATCTTCAGCAGCCGATGAAAGCTGATAAAGTGGAAGGTAGTTTTCCTATTGCTGAATATAAACAAGAGGGCGATTTCATTTGGATTAAAACTAAAAAAAGCTTTAAAAAAGGAGAAAAATATACCATTGATGTTACCTATTCGGGAAATCCTACAATTGCTAAAAATGCGCCGTGGGATGGCGGTTGGGTGTTTACCCAAGATGAAAAAGGAAATCCGTGGATGAGTGTTGCTGATGAAGGAATTGGCGCTTCGATCTGGCTTCCGACTAAAGATATTTGGAGCGATGAGCCCGATAACGGAATCATCATGAAAATTATTACACCCAATGATTTGGTAGGTGTAGGAAACGGAAAACTGATCGATAAAAAAACAAGCGGAAATAAAACCACCTATACTTGGGAAGTCAAAAATCCTATCAATGCTTACTCTATTATTCCGAATATTGGAAAATATGTGAATTTTAAAGATACTTTTAACGGAGAAAAGGGAAAACTTGATCTTGACTACTGGGTAATTGATTATAATTTGGATAAAGCTAAAAAACAATTCCAGCAGGTAAAACCGATGCTTTCTGCTTTTGAATATTGGTTCGGGCCTTATCCTTTTTATGAAGATTCTTATAAATTGGTCGATTCTCCGTACTTAGGAATGGAACATCAAAGTAATGTTGCTTACGGAAACGGTTATCAAAACGGCTATCGAGGAAGAGATCTGTCAGGAACCGGAGTTGGGTTGAACTGGGATTTTATTATCATTCACGAAAGTGGTCATGAATGGTTTGCGAATAACATTACTGCAAAAGATCAGGCAGATATGTGGATTCATGAAAGTTTTACCAATTATTCTGAGGTCTTATTTACCGAAAAATATATGGATAAAAAATCTGCCGACACGTATGCCTTGGGAATCAGAAATATTATTCAAAACGATATTCCAATTATTGGAAAATACGGGGTTAGAAATGAAGGTAGCGGCGACATGTATCCGAAGGGAGCGAGCATGCTTCACACCATCCGCCAAGTGATTAATAATGACGAAAAATTCCGACAGATTTTAAGAGGAATCAATAAAGATTTTTATCATCAGACGGTAACAACAGAACAAATTGAAAATTATATTTCGAAAAAATCTGGAATTGATTTTTCGACGGTTTTTAACCAATATTTGAGAACTGTACAAGTTCCGACACTAGAATACAGTCAAAACGGAGATTCATTGAAATTCAGATATACAAACGTGGTGAAAAACTTTAAATTACCTATCAGAATCAATGGTGATCAAACCATTAATCCAACAGAAGAGTGGCAAACTGTAAAGCTGAAAACATCGGCTCCGGTGCAATTAGATCCAGCTTATTATATCAATTATCAAAAGATGTAAGATGAAAAGGCAAAATCGTGACTGCGATTTTGCTTTTTTATTTTTTTAAGAAAACTTTAATACACATTGTCGTAACAAAATGATTTTTAGAGCAACTACTTAAATTATAAAATATAAACTCAATGAAGAAATTAGCACTAAGTTTAGGTGTTTTAACCACTTTTTTGGTTAATGCCCAATCAATAAAAACCACCATCGATCTTGTGAATGTAAAGGGCGATAAAGTAGCCGTTACGATGGAATTTCCCAAAATGAAGTCTGGAGATGTGAAATTTCATTTTCCGAAAACTGTTCCGGGAACGTATTCTGAGGACGATTACGGAAGGTTTGTAGAAGGTATTAAATTTTATGACAATAAAGGAAAAGAATTGGCTTTCACAAAAGTAAATGATAATACTTATTCATTAAAAAACGCTCAGAATTTAACCAAAGTTACCTATTTGGTTAATGATAGTTTTGATGATGAGATGGATACTTCAAAACATAAAGCCGTATTTTCACCTTCAGGAACAGATATTGAGGAAGGAAAAGTGTATCTGATCAATACGCACGGTTTTGTAGGCTACATCGATAATATGCAGGATGTTCCTTATCAATTGGTAATTCAGAAACCAGCCGATTTTTACGGAACTACGGCGTTGGTAGATCAGGATAAATCTGAAGCTACGGATACTTTTACATTGGCAAATTATGCTAAAGTTACCGACTCTCCGTTAATGTACACAAAACCCGATTACGTTACCTTCAACGTAGGTGGAATGGATCTGGTCTTAGGTGTTTATTCACCAACAGGAAAGTATAAGGCTGCGGATTTTAAAGATAATTTAGAAAAAATGGTGATTGCTCAAAAGAAATTTTTGGGAGATATGAATACCAATAAAAAATATGCGGTGATGCTGTATCTTTCAGGTGGTGATGGCCCACAGATAAAAGGTTTTGGAGCATTAGAACATCATGAATCTACAAGTGTTGTGCTTCCCGAAATGATGCCGAAAAGTGATATTGAAAAAACACTTACTGACGTTATTTCTCACGAATTTTTCCATACGGTGAATCCTTTGAAAACACATTCCGAAGAAATTCATTACTTCGATTATGCAGATCCTAAAATGTCTCAGCATTTGTGGATGTATGAAGGTGGAACGGAATATTTTGCCAATTTATTCCAGATTCAGGAAGGTTTGATTAATAAAGATGAATTTTTACAGAGAATAACTGAAAAAATTACCAATTCTAAAAATTATGACGACACTATGCCTTTTACGGTAATGAGTAAAAACGTGCTAAAAGAACCTTATAAAGATCAATACAGAAATGTTTATGAAAAAGGAACTCTGCTGGCGATGTGTCTTGATATTGAGTTGAGAAAACTATCAAACGGTGAAATGGGCTATCGTGATATGATCCGTAAATTATCTCAGAGATTTGGAGAGAATAAGCCATTTAAAGATGATAAACTGATTGATGAATTGGTAACAATTACGGGATATCCTCAGGTGAAAGATTTTTACAATAAATATATCGCCGGAAACCAACCAACGCCTTACGAACAATATCTGAATATGGTAGGAGTAGAGGTGAAAAAACAAGAAACTCCACCAATTTTCTGGTTTGTAAAAGATCCTCAGCAAACGGGTTATAACGAAAAGAATAAAACGTTTGTATTTGATGAAAACTCTCCGTTATCGCCATTCGCAAAAAGTGTAGGCTTTAAAATTACCGATGAGGTGCTTGCTTTGGATGGAAAATCCATCAATATTCAAAATGTTCAGGAATTTATCGGCTATACGAGAACTATTAAAGAAGGGCAGAATGTTACCGTAACCGTTCTAAGAAAAAATGGTGATAAACTGGAAAAAGTGAATCTTACAGGAAAAGCAATTCTTGATAAAATGACTTTAGAAACATTGCAATTTAAGCCAAATCCAACTCCGGCAGAACAAAAACTGCAAGATCAGTGGTTGACGGGAAAGAAGTAGTTTTAAATAAATCTTAATGAAGCGGGGAAGTTTTTCTCCGCTTTTTTTGTCATTGTGAGAAACGAAGTGACGAAGCAATCTTCTTAATAATCTTAACTTCTTAATTTAAAACTTAATGGATGAAAAATTTGAGCTTGTTCGCTCGCAACAATAATTTTCGTTAAAAAATAAAGTTGAATCAGGCTTTTTTAATCGTAATTCTAAAAGTAGTTCCTTTCCCAACTTCAGTTTGTGCAATTTTAATATCACCGGCATGATATTCCTGAACCACTCTTTTCGCTAAAGACAAACCAAGTCCCCAACCTCTTTTTTTTGTTGAATAACCAGGCTTAAAAGCGTTTCTAGCTTGCTGCTTGGTCATTCCGCTTCCTGTATCCTGAATTTCTACGACGATATTTTTATTTTTCTCAAAAACTGACATCGCGATAGAGCCTTCGCCTTTCATCGCATCTACGGCATTTTTAACTAAATTTTCAATCACCCAGCTCATTAGAATTTTATTATGAGGAACCGAAATTCCTTCGGGTGGAAGGTGTAATCCGAAATTTATTTTTCGTGAAATTCTTGTTTTTAAATAATCATAATTTTCCTGAATACTTTCGTTGAAATTAGTGTCATTCAGTTCCGGAACTGATCCGATTTTTGAAAATCTTTCAGAGATTGTACGAAGCCTTTCAATATCTTTTTCTATTTCGTGAACCCCTTCAGAATCGGGAGTTTCCAGCTTCATAATCTCCATCCAGCCAATCATAGAAGAAAGGGGAGTGCCGATTTGGTGTGCCGTTTCTTTTGCTAAACCTGCCCAAAGATAGCCTTCATCAGTTTTTTTGATTGTTTTGAAAAACCAAAATGAAAAACCAAAATACAGAAGAATAAAAAGTCCTAAAATATAAGGTGAATACCGTAAATTATTAAGCAAATGAGAGTTGTCGTAGTAAACAAACTGGTTATTTCCATCAGGAACCTTAATTTCTATAGGATCATAATTTTTCTCCATAGATTTTACCAACTGATCCAGCTTTACAGGGTCATTAATTGTACTTTCCGGAATATTTCTGTAAAATCCTAAATCGAGAATTGGTTTTTTATTTTTATCAGTAACAATAAAAGGGATATTGTTGTTAATGTTCAGAATTTCAGGCAATAAATCTAAGACATCCGTATCTGGAGATTTAACTTCCTGCTGAATCCTAATAGCCTTCGAAAGCAGATTAATCCTTTTAATTTCCTCTTTTCGAAGGTAGTTGATAAGTGAAGTTGAGGCGATGACAATCGTGGTAACAACCGCTGTCATTACTACAAAAATGATCCAGTTATTCAGTCTTGCAAAAATGGTTCTTCTCAAAGCAAATTATTTTAAAATATTCAAAATTTTCTGCAGCTCACTGCTTCCGCTTCCCTGATAATTATTGATAATGATTGAAAAAACGTACTTTTTTCCGTCTTTTGCGGTATGATAGCCTGCAAAAGATTTGGTATCTCTCATGGTTCCGCTTTTCATTTTCATGCCATTGTCCTGCGTGGGAAAACCATCATAATAAGCCTCAAACCAAGATTGTTTTTTAGCATATAATAAAGCCTGAACTTCTGCTTTTGCTGCTACATAATTTTGAGGTGAAAGTCCGCTTCCATCAGCAAAATTGATCATATTTCCATTAATTCCCTTGGATTTCCAAAATTCTTTAATAAAGGCAACACCACTTTTAAAATTTGAATTCCCTTTCTTTTCTTTGCCTAATGTTTTAATCAAAGTTTCACCATAAAGATTGATACTTTTTCTCAAAAACCAGTAGACGATTTTATCTAAAGTTGGCGATTCATAAGTTAAGATGGTGTGATTTTTAGGGAAATCCAAAGTGTGTTTTCCTTCAATCTGCAGTTGAGAATTGGTGATTACTTTTCCAGAAATATCGATTCCTGATTCTTTCAACCATTTCATCGCTTCAACACCTAATTGCAAAGGCGGATTTGGAGTTGCACCAGATACTGTCACTGTTTTTCCTGAAGGCAAAGTTCCATTAATCAAAGCAACATCAGAATGCGGAGCGGTGAAGATTAAACTTTGATCTGAAGATCCGCCCGTTTTTAATTCATTCATCCATTTTACGCCTTCTAAAGGATAGGAAAAACTTTTAAAATCGGTTCCATTGATGTTAATATCAAACTGATTTTCACGCCAATTAACGCCCCAAACGCCTGCTCCATAATAGTTTCCTAAATCATCCCAAGGCCATCCTCCAGGAATGGTTTGAGCATCAAAATAAGAATCATCAATAATCAAGTCACCTGATATTTTTGCGATTCCCAAAGTTTTGACTGCTTCAATCAATTTCTTTTTAAAGCTTTCAGATTTGTAATTCTCGTATCTCCAGCTTCCTAATGTTGGATCGCCGTTTGACGAAATAAATAAATTTCCGTTAAGCGTTGATCCGGAAATCGTTCCTGAATATCCTGAAGTTGTTTTGTAGGTGTAATTTTTACCTAAAGTTTCCAAAGCGGCGCCAGCAGTAAATATTTTTTGCGTGGAAGCAGTCGAAAGTCCTTTATTTCCCTGATAATCGTAAATGAAATTTCCGTTTTCATCAGCAACATAAAATGAAAGATTGGAAGCAATTGCTCCAGAAGATTCCATTAAATCTTTGGTTGCTTTTTCCAGTTTCTGAGCTATATTTTGAGCAAAAATCACTTGTGTGGAAAGGGTGAGAACTGCTAATGTTTTTTTCATTGCGCTTTTGTTTTTCTAAACTTATGGTCATTATGAAAAACGAAAAATTTATTTCTTTATTTTTCAAAATGATTGTTTGGAATGCTTCGACAGGCTCAGCATGACATCGCTAAAAACTTACCGTTTAATTTTTAAAACCGTTAGCATTAGAAGTGTCATGCTGAGCGAAGTCGAAGCATCTCGTTTTATTTAAATATGATTAAAAAAAATCACATTCTTTAATTCAAATATATAAAAAAGAAAATTTAGAGTTCTGAACCCGCCTCGATCTCGTAAGGTTCTTTATCTTTTTCAAAAATCCTCGTCAGTTCACTTCCTTCAACGGTAATATTATCGCCAATTCTTCTGATCCAGTTTCCTTCACGAAGTCCGACAACTTTTGTATCATTCTGTGTTAAAAATTCTTTAATTCGCGTTTCTCTCGTTTCTCCGTTATGCTTCAGTTCCGGATTCGGATCAAGATAATGCGGATTTAAATTAAAAGGAACCAATCCCATACAATCAAAACTTGGCGGGTAAACGATGGGCATATCATTCGTGGTTTTCATATTTTGTCCGCC
The DNA here is from genome assembly GCF_039672645.1 of Chryseobacterium sp. C39-AII1. Classification (NCBI taxonomy): domain Bacteria; kingdom Pseudomonadati; phylum Bacteroidota; class Flavobacteriia; order Flavobacteriales; family Weeksellaceae; genus Chryseobacterium; species Chryseobacterium sp. C39-AII1. Next base: position 13,223 of record NZ_JBDFPQ010000024.1, on the reverse strand, counting down.
AACATTGCTTCCTGCGCTGCATCCTAAATACGGTTTTCCGTTTTCTACATTTTGTTTTAGAACTGACATTAAACCCTCCTCATGTAACGTTTTAACCAACAAAAAAGTATTTCCGCCGCCTGTAAAAAAACCTTTGGCATTATTTACGGCTTCAATTTTATCTTTAAATTCGTGAAGTCCTTTTACTTTAATATGAATGGTTTCAAAGAAAGATTTTGCCTTTGCGGTATAATCATCATGAGAAATCCCACCGGGACGAGCGAAAGGAACGAAAATAATTTCGTCAATGCCTTTATAAAGCTGAATTAATTCTTCTTTTAAGTATTCTAAATATTCCCCTCCGAAAAGGGTAGAAGTGGAAGCTAATATGATATTCATAAAAATGTATTGATAAAAATTCTTTACATACAAAGATAACTCAAACGGGAACGAATCAAAAATTTAGATAAAAAAATAGTTGAACCTCTTAATATTTTCCAAAAAAACTTAAAGGTTCTAAAATTCGGGCTTTTGTGGAATTATTATTGAACTTTACTCATCACAACTCGAAAATGTAAGATTATGACAATGATTAAAATGAACACGAAAAACCTTTTCTTAGGTTTGTTATTATTAGGAAGTGCAGGTTTTGTAAATGCGCAAACCACACAAACAGATAGTGCAAGTAATACGGCGGCAGTAAATCAGACAGGAAATCCAGCGATTGATGGTCTTAAAAAACAAATTGAAACCAACCCTAAAGATACAGAAGCTTTAGCAAAATTGGCAACAGCATATCAAGAAGCTTCAGATTGGACGAATGCAGTAGATACATGGAAGAAAATTTCAGTTTTATTGCCAGATTGGGCTCCGTCATATTATAGTCAGGCCTACGCTTATCAATCTGCAAAAGATGATGCGAACGCAAAAATAGCGTATGAGAAATATATTGCGACCGTAAAACCTGAAGAAGTTGAGCAAAATAAGAAGAATCTGGCGTATGCCTATTTCTACCTAGCTTTCTCTGAACAGAAAAGCGATCCGAACAAAGCGAAAGAGCATATTGCAAAATCAATACAGTATGATCCTAGCAACCAGGATGCTGTAAAGCTTAATCAAGTTTTAAACTCGTAATAAAAAAGATCCGAAATTGTTCGGATCTTTTTTTATTTATGATGGTTTTGAATTAATTGTTTTTCCAAAAAAATCGGTTTCACCATGAAGATGTCTTATAATTTTTTCAATATTTCGTTGAATGCTAGCTTCGGTTTTTAGATTATTGATGTAACGAATTAACTCTAATTTTCTTGAAGGAATTAAACTTTCAAAATTAGCCAAAGCTTCAGGGCTTTCCTTTATTGCCTGATCCAATTTCGGATGAATGGAAATTGTTCTCTCAGCATCATCAAATTCTACAAAAATATCAATGGTTTCTCCAATTCTTTTTGGAGAATCTTTCAGCATCATCAGATTAATATATAAACGCCATTCTCCTAAATATTTCATTAAATTTTGTTTGAATTCTTTACCGTTTACAGTTCCTTTTACTGGAATCGGACTTTTATTCTTTCCTGAGACTTCGAAAATTTGGTTTAAAATTTCTTCGGGAATGAATACAAAAGGATTGATGCCGATAATTTGGAGTTGGGTGGTGTAGTGATTTTTCATTTGGTTTTATACTTTAGGCTAATTTAATTATTATTTTAACTACCCCGTCTTTTTGCTTTGCAAAAATCCACCCCTTCAGGGAAGGGGAATGTAAAATTTCTGATACTACGCGCAATTAACAACCAACAACCAACAACTAACAACAAGTTAAACCATAACAAAATTAGTTCCCTACTCGAAAAGGAATCGTTATATTTGTATAAAATTAAATCTGTAAATCAAATGAAATTTTTTATTGACACTGCCAATTTAGAGCAAATTAAAGAAGCAAGAGACCTTGGAATTCTTGATGGAGTAACAACAAACCCGTCATTAATGGCAAAAGAAGGTATTCAGGGAGCTGAAGCGATCAAAAATCACTATAAAGCAATTTGTGAAATTGTAGACGGAGATATTTCTGCGGAAGTACTTTCTACAACGTATGAAGAAATGATTAAAGAAGGGGATGAGTTGGCGGCAATCCACCCGAATATTGTGGTTAAAATTCCGATGATTAAAGACGGAATTAAAGCATTAAAATATTTTTCTGATAAAGGAATCAGAACAAACTGTACCTTGATTTTCTCTCCAGGACAGGCTCTTTTAGCAGCTAAAGCAGGTGCTACTTATGTTTCTCCTTTCTTGGGAAGATTAGATGATATTTCAACTGACGGATTAAATCTGATCCAGGAAATCAGATTGATCTTCGATAATTACATGTATGAAACTGAAATTTTAGCGGCTTCTATCCGTCATTCAATGCATATTATCGACTGTGCGAAGATTGGAGCAGACGTGATTACTTCACCACTTCCTCCGATCTTGAGTTTGCTAAAACACCCATTAACAGACAGCGGATTGGCTCAGTTTATTGCAGATTCTCAGAAATTAGCGTAATCATCAGAATCCAGTTTAAAAATAAAAAATCCCGAAATGATGTTTCGGGATTTTCATTTATTTCAACAGGTCAAGTTCTAAAATATTATTCTCTTTTTTCAGCTTTTCCTTCACTCTTTTTTCATCATCCCGAAGCATTTTATTAGTATCTATCACCTTTCCGTTATCATCTCTCATTTCTACAATCTTGCCGTTGTTTAGCATCTGACGCAGGCCTTTCATCGGATCTTGAAGATACTCGGTATATACTTTTTTAAATTTATTCTCATCCACATTAATAAGAGGATTGTATCTTTTTTTATCCTTTCCGCTTACCCATTCTTGTGCTTTGTCAAGTTTTTTCACTCCTTTAAGTTCAAAAATATGAGAGTGGCTTTGATCTTCTATTTTCACAATCAGCCCCGGCAGACCATGAAATTTATACGGGCCATCCTGAATAGGTACTTCGGTTGTAAACCACACCGTCCAACGTCTTCCTACAAAATCACATACTGCCTTCTGAACGGAAAAATTTCCTATTTTATCCTTATCTGAAAGAATTTTCCACTGAGGTACTCTGGAATCCTGTACGAGATATTCTTCATTACCAATTGAATTAATAAAGCTTACAACATAATCCGGATAACTTTTTTCAACAGAATATCTCAATTTGCCTTTATATCCTACTCCTTTCAAACTAAAATCATTGTTTCCCGATTTCACCTGTTTTTCGATGAATGCATGCATCAGAGAATCGGCTTCATGGTATGCATTACTGTAAAATTTTGATCCTTTTGGAGCAATATCGAGGTTCATCAATTCAGTTTCAACTTTATCTTTTGCTGTTGAATCTATGGCAAATTTGTATTCATAAACGAACCTTTGATATTGTGCATGAGAAAGGAATCCTACTGACAGGACTACTAGAAATAATAGTTTTTTCATAGTATTAGTTTAATTTTTAATTTTCTATATTTTTAATCACTTTACATGGGCTTCCAACTGCTAATACATTATCGGGAATATCCTTAGTTACTACGCTTCCCGCTCCAATCACCGAATTATTTCCAATTTTAACACCTGGAATAACCACCACATTTCCACCAAACCACACATTGTCTCCAACTGTAATCGGATGAGCAGTTTCCAACCCTGAATTTCTTTGTTTTACGTCTAAAGGATGATTGGCAGTGTAAAAACTACAATTCGGGCCAATGAAAACATTATCTCCGAAAGTTACCTTTGCACAATCTAAAATCACAAGATTATGATTAGCGTAAAAGTTTTCTCCGACTTCTATATTGTATCCGTAATCACACCAAAAATTAGGTTCAATACAAATATTTTTCTTTGTTTTTCCTAAAATTTTCTTGATGAGTTGGGTTCTGTTTCCAGCATCAGAATTTTTCAGTTGATTATATTCCCAGCATAAATCTTTGATGGCAATTCTTTCATTCGTAAGTTCATGATCATTGGCATTATACAGTAGTTCCTGTTTACATTTTTCTTTCTCTGTCATTATTTTGGTTTAAAATTTTAAGTATCACTTTTAAGCCTTAAATATAACAAAAGAAAACAGGATGACTTATGACAATCATCCTGTTTTATATTAAAAATTATGTATTTTATTTATACAAATCCGGTTCTATGGAGTTGTTATTTTTCTTCAAGCTTTCTTTCGTTTTTTTCTCCATATCTCGGAAAACCTCATTAGGATCTGTAATTTCTCTTCCGTCAGGATTTTTCACCTTAAAAGAAATATTTGTACCGTTTCCGTTTTTCATCATCATTTCCCTCATATTTTTTGTAGGATCATTTACATACGCTTTCCAAACTTTTTTGAATTGATCTTTTGTTACTTCAATATCTTTTCCGCCAACTCCAATTAATCTCACATTTCCAGGCAGTTCAAGCTCTTTTTCCTGTGAAGCAACTGTTTTTTTATTCCCAACCAATATCATACTGTGAGATCCAGTAGCATCTTCCAGCTTCACAATTAAACCTGGTAAACCATAAAATTTATAAGGCCCATCCTGAAAAGGAATATCTGTAGTAAACCATGCTGTCCAGCTTCTTCCGCCAAAATTTGTCGTTGCTTTTTGAGTATTGTATTCGCCTACTTTTTCTTTTTCGGGAAGAATTTTCCATTCCGGTTTTTTATCTTCTTTTACCTTATAAGCATCTGTTGAAACTCTTGTGAAATAATAGGTGGTAAAATCGGGATATTGCTTGGTTACACTATAAGAAACCTGCCCGGGTTTTTCTCTCTTTGTGATATTGATGTTTCCGGCGCCGGCTTTTAACTGCTTTTCCAAATCTGCTTTTTGAGTAGAATCGGAAACAAATTTATCATAGCTGTAATACTTCGATCCCGCTTTATCGATATCCAAAAGCATCATTTCTTTTTTTACATCAGCTTTATTGGTAGAATCGGGAATAAATTTATATTCATAGAAAAATCTGTTGGTTTGAGCATTGGCAAGTATGCCAACAAAGAATAAAAAAAGGAAATTAATTTTTTTCATGGTTTAAAATTATTTAATTAAAAAAAACTTTGCTAACGATTGATTTTGATGTCATTAACAAAGCTTTATTGGAACTTTATTTATTTCGTTTCTACTCTTATTTCCCCAGAATATACTCCTGAATAATTCTTTTTATTTACTGTAACACTTTTTATCTTTTGCGGATCCAGAGCTTTAAAGTCAGATTCTGTGGCTTCTTTTCCATTGATGAAGTATTTTATTCCTTCCATATCACCACTAATACTTTTTACACCATTGGCGGTTATCGTATTGTTTCTGTGGTCAATAATCATATTGTCTGCATTTACTCTTACATTTTTAGGAAATGTAGTGGTAGAATTGCTATAAATATATAATCTTCTGTTTCCGTCTAACGCTCTTCTTTCAGCTTCCAATTTCGCTCTTTCTCCTTCCAGTTTTGCCCTTTTCTCTTCTAGCTTTGCTCTTTCTTTTTCAAGCTTAGCTCTTTTTTTTGCCGTTGCTGCCGATTCTTTCTCTCTGGCTTCAGGTTTGAAAATAATATCTGCACCGGGCGACCATTTTGTATCATTAAAAGAGTATACTTTTACTTTCGGGGCATTCGGTGCTTTAGGAGATTTTGGAGCACCAGGTGGCGATGGAGGTGAAGGTGGAGCATCGGGAAATTCAAAATTAAATTCAGGAATTTCTGGCATTTCAAAATTCATGCTTTTCAATTCAGACATTTTATTTTTCCATTCGCTAGATTTGAAAAAATCATTGATTTTTTTTGCATCTATCGGATCTGTAGAATAAGACATTTTGAATTCCTGAGAATTAGTAACTTTATTAATCTCTCCAGAAAGATCATTAATCTCATCTACTTTCTTCTTAAATTCATCACTTTCAGGGTTTAAAGTTTTTAAATCTTTACTTTTTTCCTGAATTTTTTTGCTTAAATCGACTAATTTTTCCTGAGTTTCAGCTCTTTTAGCTAATTTCGGAGCAATAACTTCAATTTCTTTGGTTTTTTTAGGCGCAATGGTATCTTTTTTAATTTGAGAAACCGCTTTCTCAATTTCTATATTTGTGGCTTTAATTTCTTGATTTTTAGCATTTACCAAATAAGCAAACGCTACTGAAAATACTACCGGTAATGCAAAAATTCTACGCGCATACCCGAATTTGGTTTGAGGTTTTTGTAACATTTTGAGTCGTTTTTTTAGATTTGAACTTAAAAACGGACTGGTTGCAGGCAACTGGTTTCCGGAAAAGTGGCTTGCTAAAAGCATCTGCGCAAATGCTTTGGTGTCCGATTGTTTTACAGCCTTTTTATCGGCTAAATACTCATGAATTAAACTAATTTCTTTTTTAATGATATGAAAAAATGGGTTGAACCAGAAAACAGAAGTAAGAATTTCAATAAAAATTTTATCAAAAGAATGTTTCTGTTCAATATGAACCATTTCGTGCTTCAAAATTTGTTTTCCGACGTCGGAATTCAGCGTAATTGAAGTTTTCCAGAAAAGGTTTCTGAAATAGGAAAATGGTGCTTCTGTAAGATCGGTCTGATAGAAATTAATTCCATCAAAGCTTTCTTTTTTAAACTGATTTTTAAGCTGTTGAATCCTGAAGATTCCGAATAGTAATTTCCCTAAAAAATAGAGAGAAACCAATCCCAAAGCTGAAAAAATAATTCGAAAATAAATGTGGTCATTGCTTATGTTTTTAGTTGAGTTAAAATTCTGTACCCTATCTATTAGCTGGTAAAGATCATTGCTTACCTCAATTGTAAAATCTTCGATCTTTATTAAAGGAAGCAGCAATGAGATCAACATCGCAGACAAAAGATAAAATCTGTTGTAGTGATGAAAGGTCTTGTCTTTTAAAGACAACTGATAATACAAAAACATTACACCGGAGCATAAAATAACTTTGCCGAAGTATAGAAGTACAGTTTCCATGGTTTAGTTTTTTTCTTTGAGTTCGTTTAGCAGCATTTCAAGATCTTCAACGGTCATTTCGTTTTTTTCAACAAGGAAAGAAACGGCACTTTTGTAAGAACCTTTGAAATAATTTTTCACAAGACTTTTCATCGTTTTTCCAGAATATTGCTCCTGAGTAATCAACGGAAAATATTCGTGTTGCCTTCCGTAGACGTTGTAATCTACAAACTCTTTGTCTTTCAATACTTTTAAAATGGTAGAAACCGTGTTCGTATGAGGTTTTGGCTCTGGAAAAAGATCAAGAATATCTTTGAGAAATCCTTTCTCCAATTTCCATACATACTGCATCACCTGTTCCTCTGCTTTTGTTAAAGTCTGAATTTTCATATCACGTTTGTTTAATCATTAAATGTAGTGATATAAAAATTATACTTCATTTCATATCACTAAGAAATTAGTTATACAAATGTAGAAATAAAATCTATTCAAACAACTATTTTTTTAGTGATAAAAACAATAGTGGATTAATTATTTGAAAATCAATCGAATAAAAAATATTAAAATATGTTAAATTTTAAAATGATGGAAAAATTTGATGATTTTTAAAGAAGAAAAGGAAAAATTGAAGCATTGAGTTTTGAACACAAAGTTCCCTAAGTTTTTGGAATATTGAGTGTTTTAAGTTTCACAAAGTTGCTTCGCTTATAAGAGCTGATAGAAATATTTTAATGCTATTTATTTTTAAAATAAAAAATACACTATTAATGAAAATTCGTGTTTTCATGGCTATAAAAACTTAAAATTTCAAATCAATTAAAAGATTTTCTAAATTCTAAAGGAGAAAGATTGGTTTTTGCTTTAAATAAATTACTGAATGATTGTGAATGTTCAAAACCTAAAGCATAAGCCACTTCTCCAACCGATAAATTCGTTGTAGAAAGTATTTCTTTCGCTTTACCAATCAATCTTTCGTGGATATGCTGCTGGGTACTTTGCCCCGTTAATGAACGAAGCATATCGCTTAAATAGCTTGGAGAAAGATTGAGGTTGTCTGCAAAATAACTTACTGTAGGAATTCCCTTGTTTAAAGAAGTTTCATCTTCGAAATAAGCATCTAGCAACGTTTCAAATTTTTGCAGAAGCCCGCTACTGCTTGCCTTTCGTGTAATAAACTGACGCTTGTAAAAACGATTGGCATAATTCAGCAATAAATCAATCTGAGAAATCATCAGATCATGACTGAAATCGTCTATTCTTCCGTTGAGTTCCGATTCTATAAAATTGAAAATGGAGAGAATGGTTTTCATTTCTTCCTCCGAAAGATGCAAGGTTTCTTTAATTGAATAAGAAAAAAAGCCGTATTGCTTTATTTTTTTAGCCAAAGGATAACTTAAAAAGAAATCTGGATGAATGAGCAAAGAAAACTGAGAACATACGATATCTTCAGAGCCTTTGCCGCCCATAATCTGCCCTGGCGCGGCAAATAGCAATCCGCCCTGATCAAAATCGTAATAGTCTTGTCCGTATTCTACTTTCCCGCTTAACTTCGGTTTGTAGGAAATTTTATAAAAGCCTAAAACATGGCGTTGAGATATCTTTTCAGACGGAATAAACCGATGTGTTTCATTGATTAAACTAATCAATGGATGCTTGGGTTTAGGCAAATCAAAGAAAAGATGTGCTTCTGTAAGTGATTTGAACTTGATGAGTGTTTGGTCGTCTTTTTTCATAATTCTTATATAAAGATAGGAAAACCGATTATAAAAATAACCGGTTTTTGTTTGAACTTATTTTGTTTAGCCTTGAGCGGAGCGGGAAACTTCATCCCAAGATTCCCAAAGCGCAATTCTGTCTGCATAAATTTCTTTGATTAAAGGAAGATTATTACTTCCCAAATTAAAACGTAACGGCGGATTTTCATCATCAATGACTTTGAAAAGAGCCTGTGGCGTTGCGTTTGGATCTCCTTGTTCGAAAGTAGATAAGTTTTTGATAAATTCAGCTTTAAAATCATCGTAAGCCTCAATATTTCCTGAAAACTTCAATGATTCCTGGCTTCCGAATTCTGTAGCATAAGCTCCTGGTTCGATGATTGTAACTTTAATTCCGAACTGCTTTACTTCGGCAGCAAGACTTTCGTGAATAGCTTCAAATGCCCATTTCGAAGAACTGTAATATCCGATAACGGGCAATGTGAAATGCCCGATATTGCTGGAAGTCCCTAAAATGTGTCCCGAACCTTGCGCTCTTAAAATCGGCAACGCAGCCTGAATTACACTTACCGGACCAATAATATTCGTTTCATACAAATCACGAATTTCATCTGCACTGGCTTCTTCAATGGTTCCAACCAATGAATATCCTGCATTATTTAAAACGATATCTAATTTTCCAAAATGCTCATGCGCCTTGTTTACGGCATCTTTTACCTGCTCCGGTTTTGTAACGTCCAGTGCCAACGTCAATACCTGATCGCCATATTTTTCATTAAGATGAGAAATGCTTTCCAGCTTTCTTGCGGTAGCCACGACTTTATCGCCACGTTCGAGAGCAGCTTCCGTCCAAACTTTTCCAAAACCTCGGGAAGCTCCCGTAATAAACCATATTCTATTTTGCTGTTTCATAATATTTTATTTTTACAAAGCAAAATTAGCAAGCTTCAAAAAGATTTTTGTAGGCGAATCGCAGAGGTTTGTAGGCTAAATGAGGAAATTGAAGTAAGACTGGAAGTTGGAAGATAGAGGCTGGAAATTCATTAAGTTCATCAATCATTATTTTAAATAGCTTCCAACATCAAGCTTCCCTCTTCCAACCTAGCAAGCCTTACTCTTTTCGAAGAATACCTTTTTCTACGCTTTCGTTGAGTAAATTTTCAGCATAATCCCAAATCGATGAAGAACCGTTGGCAATGGCTTTCTTCTTATTGTACACTGTTTGATATTCCACATCAAATTCTTTCCAGGTTCCGCCACTGTTGCTGATGTTTTGAAGCAAAGGTTCTAATCTGTCCATCGTACGGGCGAATTTAGCTTCATTGGTAATACCTTCTTCAAATTCTTCCCAAACCGCTAAGAATTCTTTAGCCTGAACTTCAGGTAATAATCCGAAAATTCTTTTGGCAGCCAGAAGTTCTTCTTCGGTATTGGTGTGATTTTTTTTGGTATCATATATAAAAGTATCGCCTGCATCAATTTCTACCAAATCATGAATCAAAACCATTTTTACCACTTTCAAAACATCGATTGGTTGATCCGAATATTCAGCCAAAACTAAAGTCATCATCGCCAGATGCCAACTGTGTTCGGCATCATTTTCATTTCTATCGCTGTTGAACAGTTTTGTTCTTCGTTGGATGTATTTTAATTTGTCGATCTCTTTAATGAAATCAATCTGTTTTAATAAATTTTCGGTCTTCATTTTACTTTAAATTCGATTGAGTCCCAAAGATAATACAAACAAAATTTACTTCACCACCGTAGCTTCAAACTCTACTTTTAGCGTTTCAAATAAAGTTTTTACTTCCATCACGGTAGTTGCCTGCTGAACTTCATGCTTGGTAATCCAATTTTGTAGGACATCGAAATTTTTAAAGAGTTCTTCGTGTTCTGTGGTGTATACATTCAGCCGAACGATATTTTTAACTTCAAAATCTGCCTGAATGATTACTTTTTTCAAATTTTCCAGTGCTTCGGTGATTTGAGTTCTCATGTCGGCATTGCTTGAAATTCCATAGTCATTAATCGCAGTTTGTCCCGAAATATAAAGCGTACTCTGAGCATTTTTTACTTCTACGGCTTGTGCATAATTTCTCGCATCTTGCCATTTCCAAGGGTTGATGATTCTTTTTTCCATGTTGAATATTTTTAATTAAATAGAACAACAAAGTTCAGAATCACCCTTTCCTTTTCTGTGTGATCTGCATCACAATTATTTTGATTCTTTAAAAAATCGGCTTAATGTTTCGCGTGATAAGCCAAAATAAGCTGCCAACGTGATCTTAGGAATTCGCTGAGCTAAAGAGGGATAGTATTTTATAAATTGCTCGTATCGTTCTTTTGCGCTCAAAGTCATTAAAGACAAAATTCTCCGTTGGTTTGAAATGTGTCCGTTGACCGCTTTTGAAAGGAAAAACTCGGTCATTTTAGGAACTTCCTTTAATAATTGATGGTAATTCTTAAAAGAAAGTTTTAAAACTTCGGTATCCTCAAGACATTGCAAAATTTGGTTAGCTTTTGTTTGATTGTAAAATGCCATAAAATCGGTTTCCCACCAATCTTCCATCGCAAAAGAAATAATATGTTCCCTTCCTTCCTGATCGCTGCAAGAAAGCTTAATTAATCCTGAAACAATAAAATAAATAGAGTCTACCTTATCATTTTCCTGAATGATAAAATCTTTTTTGCTAAAATGCTCTTCCTCGAAAAAAGCACTCACTTTTTCCCATTCATGATCGGAAAGAAGTATTGTTTTTTGAATATGATTTCGGAGAATATGATTCATTTATAATTATCTAAAATGATTCTTTACCACAAAAATAATAAAACCACAGTTGGTTATTTAAAAATCATCCATCATATATTAGAAATCCTCCATTTTATGAGATTTTATATCAACCCAACTTTGCAACAGATTAAAATTCATATCCGTAAAATCTTAAAAATTGAAATATAATGTCTGTTTCTGATCTATTTAAACCTCTCACACTGCTGCATGGCCCGGCGATGAAAAACCGTTTTATGATGGCTCCATTAACGAGCCAGCAAAGTGAGAACGACGGTTCCGCTTCAAAATACGACCAATATTGGATCGAGCAACTCTCTAAAAGCGGTTACGGCTTAATTCAAACCGGAGCTGCAACTGTAGAAGCTGGAGGAATTGCTTTTGAAAGACAATTGGGCATTCACAGCGATAAACATTTGTCCGGATTGAAGAAAATGGCGACCGCCATCCGAGAAGGAGGTGCATTATCTGCCGTACAGCTTCATCACGCGGGTCATCGTGCCGTACCTTCATTGGGAGGAATCGTTTCTCCAGCTTCAGGTAAAACAGTTCCTCATGTAAAAGCTTTGACAACCGAAGAAGTGGAACGAATTCGTGATAGTTTTATTGAAGCTGCCAAAAGAGCGCAGTTAGCCGGATATAACGGAGTTTCGGTTCATGGCGCCTTTGGCTGGATCTTATCAGAATTTTTATCGCCAAATCTTAATGATCGCACCGATAAATATGGTGGCAGTATTGAAAACCGTGCACGATTTACCCTTGAAGTAATTGAAGGAATTCGAAAAGCCTGTGGTCCGGATTTTCAGATTGGCTGGCGACTGTCGATTGAACGGTATGGACTTCGGCTGGAAGAATTACGCGAGATTACTGCAGAAATTTTTGATAAAGAATTGATTGATTATCTTGATCTGGCTTTGTGGGATTCTGCTCAGCTTGTACGCGAAGGTACTTTTCAGGGAAAAACAATGCTCAGCGTTTTTACCGAACTTCCACGTAAAGGCGTGCGTTTAGGCGCTGCAGGAAAAATAATGAGTGCTCACCGAGCCGCAGAATTATTAGATGAAGGTTGTGATTTTGTACTGATCGCAAGAGCGGGAATTCTTCAACGCGATTTTCCACTTCAGGTAAAGGCAAACCCGTTGTATGAAAGTCGGGATCTTCCTGTAACGGCAGATTATCTTCGTGAAGGTGGATTGAGTGAACGTTTTATAGAAACCATGCGCGGTTGGCAAACTTTCGTAAAATTTGGATCTTAATTCGCACCAATTTGTTGCTGAACTTTCCTTTAAATTATTTAACCCTTTCAGGGTTATATCATCATGGAATACATATTCATCGGGTTTCATCCGACGCTATTCATATAAACCACTTCGTGGTTTTGAAGGTAAATTTAAAACATAAATGGTATAACCTATTTTTTTTAATATTAAACCAAAGCGGACTTTTATAAAGTTCGCTTCTTTTTTTATATACAAATTTTTAAATTAATGACTAAAACCCTAGCCCCGATGTTCTATGTTAAATTGCAAATTATTTAGGTTAAAATTTTAAAGTTTTTTTGATAATCCGGTTGATATTTCGTTTTATTTTTCACCACTCCAAAACATATTCGCAAAAGCTTATTGCAAACCGCTATCAATGCCAATTTCTTCGCCTTTCCTTGACAAAGAAGCTTTTCATAAAACTCCTTGCAATGCTTGTTATACCGAATTGCCGACCACGAACAAACATACAACAAACCACGGATATGAGTCTTGGATGTCCTACATTTTCCAGGTGAATAAGATTTCTT
>NZ_JBDFPQ010000023.1:0-41447 GCF_039672645.1 Chryseobacterium sp. C39-AII1 | reverse complement strand
CCCCCCCCCCCCCCCCCCCCCCCCCCCCCCCCAAACCTGTAAGGAAATAGCGAGTGCTAAAAGCGGGAAAAAGCTTCAAATAAATTATACAAACAGGATAAATAAAAATTGAGACGCAAAATAAATCCAAGAGAAAAAATACCTAACTAACTGTATAAACTCAGATTTTGCGTCTCAAAAAAACAACTGTATAAAAACGATGCTTCGCAATAGCCAGACGATGAAACCAGCTATTTACAATGCAACTATATAATTGAAGAAATTATATCTATTGTAAAGTGAACTTTGCTTTTTTCACTTCCTGACTGTTCGTGCCGATCATCACGTCGAAATCTCCCGGTTCGGCTACAAATTCCAGATCATAATTGTAGAATTTCAACAGTTCTGGTGTGATTTTAAAGGTAACGGTTTTTGTTTCACCTGGTTTTAAAGCAATTTTTTCAAAACCTTTCAGTTCTTTTACAGGTCGCGTGATGCTTCCCACAATATCACGAATGTATAATTGTACCACTTCCTGACCTTGCAAAGAACCCTTGTTTGTGACATCAATGCTTGCCATGATCGTTCCATTCTGATCGATTTTATTGGAACTTAATTTAATATCACCATATTCAAATTTTGTATAGCTCAAACCATATCCGAAAGGGTAGAGCGGATCGTTGCTCACATCAATATAATTTGATCTGAACTTCTCAAACCATTTTCCTTCAGGTAAAGGTCTTCCTGTATTTTTATGATTGTAATAAATCGGAATTTGTCCTACATTTTGAGGAAAGGTCATTGGTAATTTTCCGCTTGGGTTTACGTCTCCAAACAGAACATCTGCAATTGCCGGAGCCGCTTCAGAACCTCCAAACCAAACATTAAGAATGGCGGGAACGTTTTTCTGTTCCCAAGTTAAAGTCAAAGGTCTCCCACCAAATACCACCAAAACAACCGGTTTGCCTGTTTTTAATAATTCAGCTAATAATTTCTGCTGAACATCAGGAATATTAAGATCCGTTCTGCTGCTTGATTCTCCACTAAACTCTGAAGATTCTCCCAAAGCAGCCACAATAACATCTGATTTTGAAGCCACATCAAGCGCTTCTTTAATCATTTCTTCGTCGCTGCGCTTTTCATTCTCTCTACCCAAACCACGTTCAAACATCGTTGCTCTTTTTTCAAGCTCGGCATCAGCAGTCAAATGACTTCCTTTTGCATAAAGAACTTTCACATTTTTCCCTGCAACCGACTGAATTCCTTCAACCAATGTGGATGGTTTCTTCAAATCAACGGAAACGCTCCATGTTCCGGGCATATTAGATCTTGTGTTGGCCAATGGACCGACAACTGCGATAGTTCCGTGCTTTTTTAATGGAAGAACATTGTCATTTTTCAGCAAAACGAAACTTTCTGCAGCAATTTTTCTCGCAAATTCTCTGTTTTCAGGAGTATAAATATCTTTTTCAGGTCTTTTTGTATCAATATATTTATAAGGATTGCTGAATAATCCCATTTTATATTTCGCTTCCAGAATATAGCGACATGATTTATCGATGTCGGCTGTGCTTACTTTTCCTTCATCAAAAGATTTTTTTAAAGTAGCTAAATAACTTTCACTTATCATATCCAAATCAACTCCGGCTTTCAGAGCTCTTGCGGAAACAGTTTGCAAATCTCCGATTCCGTGATCTACCATTTCACTCACTCCAGTATAATCGGTCATAATGAAACCTGTGAAGCCCCATTGCTTTCTCAATACATCATCCAAAAGCCATTTGTTGGCAGAAGCCGGAATTCCGTCAATATCATTAAATGATGTCATAACACTACCCACACCTGCATCTACAGCCGCTTTGTAAGGATACATATATTCATTGAACATTCTCTGGCGGCTCATGTCTACCGTATTATAATCTCTTCCCGCCTCACTCGCACCATATAAAGCGTAGTGCTTCACATTGGCCATGATTTGGGAATTGGTTTTATAAGTGTTGTCGCCCTGATAGCCTTTTACCAAAGCTTTGGCAATTTCACCGCCTAAAAACGGATCTTCACCATTTCCTTCAGAAACTCGCCCCCAACGCGGGTCTCTGGAAACATCGACCATCGGACTGAAAGTTAAGCTGATCCCGTCTGCGCTCACTTCTTTAGCTGCAATTCTAGCAGACTGTTCGATCGCTTTTGGGTTCCACGTTGCTGCCAATCCTAAAGGAATCGGAAAGCCTGTTTCGTAACCGTGAATAACATCCAGCGCAAAAAACAAAGGAATTTTCAAGCGGCTTTCTTCTACAGCCACTTTCTGGATTTCCTTTATTTTTTCAACGCCTTTCAGATTCAGAATAGCACCTACATTTCCTTTTCTTACCTTATCTGCAATATTGCTATTTTTAGCCTGCCCGGTTGTTACATCTCCGCCACCCGGAAAATTAAGCTGACCAATTTTTTCTTCAATCGTCATTTTACTCATCAGTTCGGTGATGAATTTATCCATCTTTACCTTTTCAGATTGAGCAATAGTTTGCGCATCTACTTTGAATATACTTGCCGCAATACAAGCCGCGATAACAACCCTTTTCATTATTAAAAAAATATAAATTAAATGTTAAGTGAACCGTTCAGGGCAAAACTAAAATTTATAACAAACGAAATCGGGATAGAAAGCTAAAAAGTAGTGGTTTTAAAATTTAAATATTTGAAAATTAATTAGTTATTTAAATTTTAAAGATTGAAAATGTAGCGATTTTATAAAAAAACAGACTGAATTAAAGTCATTTTTTTGATGATTTTATCTCTATTTTGAACCAATTTTTTGACTGAGTTCCTGAATTTTTATTGAAATGAAAAGTGCTGTTATTTTTTCAAAAAAGCGATAGCATCCACTTCAATCATCATTCCGTTCAAAGCCAATCTTGGAACAGGAACTAAAGTGCTTGCCGGAAAATTATTATGTTGCCAGATATTGTGCATCTCCTCAGACCAAATTTTTAGTTTTTCCTGATCGTGGTCAACAATCAAAATCGTGATCTTAAGAATGTCTTTTACGCCAAGTCCGTATTCTTTAAGAACAGCTTCGAGATTTTTTAATGAATATTTTACCTGCGTTCTGAAATCGGAAGAAAGATGATGATTCAGATCTTCACCGCCGCTTTGCCCGGAAATGAAAACATATTGACCTTCCGTATTGTTCGTAGTAGAATGTGAAAAAGCAAAAGGGGTAGGATCAAAAAGAGAGCTCGGATTTTTATGAGAAATTGAACTCGTTTTTGCAGTCTTGTTTTTTTGTGAAAAAGCAAGAATTCCCAAGCAGAAAAATGATAGTTGAAGTAGTTTGTTCATTGTCTTATGTAAATATAAGCGCAAATGTAGGTAGGTATTATTTTGAAAAAATATACATATGTTGATAGATTTAATATTTAAAATTTATTTTGAAGCAATTTCTCCAATATTTGAAACTTCATTTTCAAACTGATCTCTTGACACCGCCGCTTTATTTCTGGTTTTGGTTCTGTAATTATAAATCGTGCTTAATGAATATCTCAAGAAGGCAGCAATTTTTACACTGTCAGTAATTCCTAATCGGATAAGGGCGAAAATCCTGAGTTCGGTATTTAAAAGCTCACCTTTTTTCAGAATAATTTTTTCTTCAGGAACAAGCAAAGAATTAAAATCATTAACAAAACTCGGATAAAGATTCAGAAAAATCTGATCGAAATTTCTATACAATTCTTCCAGTTCGTTTTCGATAAGCGTATTTGATTTTAACGTTTTAAAAAGATCATCCAGCTGGTTTTCCTTTGCTTTTTTATTTAAATTTTTACGGTAATCTTCAATTTTATTGATGTAAGTAGAGCATGTATCGAAAAAGTAGGCGATATATTCTTCTTTAATATGGTTTGATTCAGATAATTGCTGATTCAATTGCTGCAACTGATTATTAGTATTGGTAATTTCAGCATTGGAAAGCGCGAGTTGATCGGTCGTTTCAGACAATTGTTCCTTAATCTTCGTTACTTTTTTCATCTGTCGGTAAATGTAAACGATCAAAAAAGCAAGAATGAGCGTCAATAAACTGATCAGAATAAGATAGAGTTTCAACTGACTTTTAGACTCTGTTTCTTTATCCACATACGCTTTATTGATGATCGAATACATTTCCGAAATATTCAGCGTTCTGAATTTTACATTACAGAAAATAGCATCCTCAATGGCAGATTTTGTGAGTCGATATGCGTTGTCGATATCTCCGTTATGGTAAAAAATAAGTGCCAGATTTTGATAAGAAGCATTGTCTTTTATCGCATTTTGAGTATCCGTTATGGCTGAAATAAGATAATATTTTAATTCCTCATCTTGTTTGTTTTTCAGTTTGTAAACGTCTCCCAAAAGATAAGCCGACATGGCGTAATCCAGATTTTTTTTCTTGGATTCATTGATTAAATTATGAAGAATTTTTTCAGCATTATCCAGTTTTCCTTCATGAATAAATTTTTGCGAAAGATTGATTTTATATTGAACAGAAGATTTTGGAAGCACCATTAAAAGCGAATCGCGATACAATTCAATATTTTTTATTCCGTTAATATCATGAATATTGGTTGTATAATGTTCGTAAAACTTGCTGTAAGTATCATAATAATTGGCTTCGGTGATTTTATCTAAAGTTTTTTTATTAATGCTTTTCAAAAGATTTTCAGACTCTTTAAACTTTCCTAAAGTCGAGTAGAGGTGAGCCAGTTGAAGACTCGATTCAGCTTTCATTTTAGGATTGTTAAGCTGTTCAGCAATCACCATATTTTTCTTTACATAATGCACCGCAGAATCAATCTGAAATTGCTTGTAAAGCTTGTAAATATTCTCATTATTAAGATATTGCTTATCCAAATTCTGAAAACTATTTTTCTTAAGCTGATCGATCGCTTCCTCTTTTTTCTTGCTGTAAATCTCTTTCTGATTGATTTCTTTGTCAAGAGTTTTTAATAATTCCTGATTGCTTTGAGAAAAAACAAAAGTAAAAGACATAAAACACAGAAAAACAGAAAGAAATTTCATGAAAAACAGTTTGACTTAGGAATAAGAAATTGTATCTTAAAAATTTAAAGTCTACAAAATTAGAAATAATTTTATAAATGTGTTTTTTATTTTTCTTCATCAGATATAAAAAAAAGTTGATGAAATTTTTCACCAACTTTTTATGATTCAAATAAATTTCATTATTTCAAAATCTCTTTCAAAAACATTAGCGTATGATTCCAGGCTCTTTTTGCCATCACAGCATTATAATCCGGTGATTTCGGATCGGTAAAAGTATGTTTGGAGTGAGCATACGTAATGATTTGCCAATCTGCATTTCCATCGTTCATTTCCTTGATCAGATTGTTGTAATCTTCAGGACTTACACTTTTGTCGTCCGCTGGATTTTCAACCAAAATTTTTGTAGAAATTGGTCCGTTAGCTCTTGTTTGATCTTTCCCGATACTTCCGTGAATTGAAACAACACCCGCTACAGGAAGGCTTCCCCGTGCAGATTCCAATGCACCGGTTCCTCCAAAGCAATAGCCAATGACAGCAATTTTATCTGCTATCGCTCCGTTTTTCTTCAACTGATCCAATGCCAAAGAAATTCTCTTTTGGTATAAATCATAATTTTTTTTGAAATATCCGGAGTTTTTTGCGGCAGTATCCATATTGGTTGGAATATTTCCCTCCCCATAAATATCTGCAACAAAAGCAACATAACCTTGTTTTTCCAGTTCGATGGCCGCATTTTTGGCTTCGTCATCAATTCCTTTCCAGGCGGGTAAAATCAAAACTCCGGGAAGTTTTTTTCCTGCATTTGAAGTCACCAAACCATTTAGTTTTTGCGAACCATCCTGATAAGAAACCGTTTTAAGATTTTGACTAAAAATAGTTCCTGAACTCATTAAAAATGCTGCGAATAATATTGAACGTATCATAATTTTAAATTAATTTTTTTCTTTGAAGCTTTATCCCGCTTTCCGCTGTATCTTTTGGGTTACGATCTCCGCTTCGCTCCGACCGCAATCCAAAAGGATGTCGCTTCAATCGGGGCTAGGTATTTTGTCGGATATTCAATGTTTTACACGAATTCAATACACTGTTTGACATCCCAGAGATAACCAAAACTCGAATCTTTCAATAGTTTTGTTTAGATTCTTTCAAGAATGACAAAAGCCTGTTAGAAACCGTAATAATTAAAAATCCTTCATCTAAATTACTAAAATAACTCAGAAAAAGGATGAATAGACCATTATTTAATTTTTAAAGTCAATTTTAATCTCAACCTTAGCCTCAACCTTATCCTTAGCCTTAACTAGGTTTGTAAAATTGATATTGTTCATTTTCATAATATGCATTAATATGCTGCAAACCATTCGTTAAAATAATTTCTTTTGCTCCGATGATAGAGTTATATCTTGCAGTTTGCTCAAATGTTTTTTCTGTCAATTTAATTTGTGGAGCTTTGCATTCAATCAAAATAATAGGTTCTGTTTTTTCTGTTATTAAGAGGTCTATTCTCTTTGTTAAACCGTTTAAAACAATCTTTTTTTCGGTAATTAAAGCAGATGTTGAATAAGATTTTACAGTCAGATAATAGTGAATCCAATGTTGGCGCACCCATTCTTCAGGAGTGAGCAAAAGGTAAGTTTTACGAACCAAGTCATAAATAAAAAACTTATCTTTGTCTTTCTTGAATTTAAAATCAAAAGTTTCCTGAAAATTCAGTTTTGGAAGTTCCATTTATAAGATGAAAGAATTAGATTTAATCCTCAAAAATATTAAAAATAAAGAAGTTTTACCTATTTATTTTTTCCACGGAGAAGAACCTTACTTTATAGATCTTGCTGTAAAAGCCCTCGAACACGACTTTTTAACCGAAGACGAAAAAGCTTTTAACCAAACAGTGGTTTACGGAAAAGACACAACGTATCAGGAAATTCTTTCGTTGGCGCGACAGTTTCCCATGATGGGCGACAAGCAGGTAATCATTGTAAAAGAAGCTCAGGATTTAAAGCTAAACGAACCCGAAACAAAAGCGTTGGAAACGTATGTTGACAATCCGGTTCCGTCGACGGTTTTGGTTTTCGCACATAAACACAAGAAATTAGACAGCCGAAAAAAGGTAACGAAATCTTTAGATAAAATCAATGCCTTATTTTTAAGTGAATCGATAAAGGAAAATAATCTTCCAAAATGGATTTCCGACGAATGTATTACACTTGGGATAAAAACCGCCCCGAATATTTCTCATTTATTGGCAGAATATCTTGGAAACGACCTTTCAAGAATCGCGAATGAATTAAATAAACTAAAAATAATCCTGAAGCCAGGAGAGATTTTAGACGGAAAAATCATCGAAGACCACATCGGCATCAGCAAAGAATACAACGTTTTCGAATTACAGAAAGCTTTAGGAACAAAAAATGCCAACGCAGCATTTAAAATTGCTCATTTTATGGGCAAAAATCCTAAAAACAATCCTTTTGTGATGATGTTGGCGAGTCTGTATAATTATTTTTCCAATGTCATTATCTATCATACGATGGCGGGACAACCACAGCCAACTATTGCTTCTCAAATGGGAGTACATCCTTACTTTCTTAAAGATTACGCAGAATCCGCAAGATTATATCCTTTAAAACATGCCACAAGAGTCATTTCTATTTTAAGGGAATTCGATATGAAAGGAAAAGGATTGGGCGCAGTCAACATGAGCGAAGCGGAATTGATTAAGGAATTGGTTTATAAAATTATCAATGTCGATAAGATTAAAATGAAAGTGTAATTTGGTTGATGGTTTATAGTTACTAGTTGATGGGGTAAAAGCTATCAACCAAAAACAATCAACTATCAACAATTGAAAATCGACATATTAGATATTGACAACTATCATTAAAATAAGTTTAAATAAATATTAAAAATTACGAACTTAGCGGACGTAAATTTTTAAATCTTTTGAAAAGCAAATTATGGAGCAAAACATTTTAGATTGTGTGATCGTTGGATCTGGGCCTTCTGGCTTTACAGCAGCTATTTATGCGGCAAGAGCAGACTTAAAACCTGAATTGTATACAGGTTTGGAGCCGGGCGGGCAATTAACGACAACTACGGAAGTGGATAACTTCCCTGGATATCCGGCGGGAATTACAGGTCCTGAAATGATGATGGATTTGCAAAAGCAGGCTGAAAGATTCGACACAAAAGTGCATTATGAAATGATCACAAAAGTTGAATTTTCTAAAGAAGTAGGCGGTGTTCACAAATTATATGCGGGAAACAAAGAAATTTTCGCTAAAACGGTAATTATTTCTACAGGTGCAACTGCAAAATATTTAGGTCTTGATGACGAGAAAAAATACAATGGCGGAGGTGTTTCTGCTTGTGCAACATGCGACGGTTTTTTCTATAGAGGAAAAGATGTTGTGGTTGTAGGAGCTGGTGATACGGCTGCAGAAGAGGCTACTTATCTTGCAAAATTGGTAAACAAAGTAACGATGTTGGTGAGAAAAGACGAGTTCCGCGCATCTAAAGCAATGATTCACAGAGTTCAGAATACACCGAATATTGAAGTGAAATTTCACCATGAATTGATTGGTATTGAAGGTGAGAATAACTTGGTAGAAAGAGCGGTTGTTATCAATAACCAGACTCAAGAAAAATCTACCGTTGATGTTCACGGAATCTTTATCGCAATCGGTCACAAACCAAATACAGATATTTTCAAGGGTCAGATCGACTTAGACGAAAACGGATATATTGATACTGAAAAAGGTTCTTCAAGAACAAATCTTCCTGGAGTTTTTGCGGCAGGTGATGTTCAGGATCATATCTACAGACAGGCGATTACAGCAGCAGGAAGCGGATGTATGGCGGCAATGGATGCTGAAAAATATCTGGCGGAATTGCATTAATTAGCAAAAATTAATCTTAAAATATAAAAACGTGTTTCTTTTTGAAACACGTTTTTTTTTATTTCTGATCCTAAAATTCCCTTTATTAATCAAGGTTTGTAAAAAATAATTCAACTGATTTATAGCTGATTATTAAGTTTTGTTAAAATTTATCAATAAAATGTTTTGACAGTATTAAAAATGTTTCTATATTTGCACCACTGAAAACAACGATACAATCGGAGTTTCAAAGGAGAGTTGGCAGAGTGGTCGATTGCGGCAGTCTTGAAAACTGTTGACTGTAACAGGTCCGGGGGTTCGAATCCCTCACTCTCCGCCAGTTGGGAAACCAAAATAAGCTAAAACGCTGTAAACATCAATGTTTACAGCGTTTTTTGTTTGAGCACAGTATCAAAAAAAAATAAGATAATAATATACTAGTTAATACCAAATTAATTAAACAACATTTCAAAACCTAAACAGCATCAATCTTTTGATGCTGTTTTTTATTCCTGAAATTGTCAAATAATAAGCAACAACCAACTGAAAATCAAATATAAAACAAGATAAAAATCATAAAAATTTGTCTCCCTGCATTGTTCTGCCTCGATCTTTTTTATTAAATTTATATATACTAATAAAATATGATAATTCATAACGTACAGAAGCTTTTCAATCTTGGATTTAATAATCCTACAGATTCTATAACGAATATGATGGAAGCATTTAATACAGAACAAAAATGTCGAGAATATTTGGAAGATTTACTTTGGTACAACGACCCAATATGTACCAATTGTTTAAGTGAACGACCTGGCCATTACAAATTAAAAAAGAATGGTGAATTCAATGGTATATATAAATGCAAGGACTGTAGAATAAATTTTAATGTGAAAATTGGAACAATGTTCGAAAATTCAGCAATTCCGCTTAGAAAATGGTTCTATGCAATCTATATTTTCACATCACATAAAAAAGGTATTAGTAGCCATCAACTTGCAAGAGATATTGGTGTAACCCAAAAAACCGCATGGTTTATGCTTTCAAGAATCAGACATTCATTACGTTCTGAAAAAGTTAAAAGTTTTGATGGTGACACTCAAGTGGATGAGACTTATATAGGTGGTAAAAATCATAAAAAATCATGGCAAAAAAGAGTAGAAAATACCCAGGGTCGAAGTACTAAAACAAAAGCCGTTGTATTTGGTTTACTTAGTAATGGAAAAGTATCTACAGAAATCGTTCCTAACACAAAAGGGAAAACTCTCACAACGATTATTAAAAACATGGTCAAAAGAGGCTCTATTGTGGTTAGTGATGGTTGGAAAGGTTATTCACAAGTACACAAACATTACGAACATAAAAGTATACCTCATACTAGAGGTCAATATGTCAAAGATAACTATCACACAAATAGTATTGAAGGATTCTGGAGTTTGCTAAAACGTGGAATTCTTGGTATTTATCATTCAGTCAGTCCAAAACATTTACAGCTTTATTGCGATGAATTTTCCTTTAGATATAACACTAAAGATTTTGATGAAGGCAATCGATTTAATTTTGCTTTATACTGTGCATTTGAGGAACGACTTACTTATGAAGAGTTGATAGGTTAAAGCATGGGGCTTTCACCCCATGTTAATCTTATGAAGCAAATTTTTGATCAATAACTTCTTGTACGGGAAGTATAATATCAGAAATTTCATCCTTTCGTATTGGGTAACTATGAAAAAATGATGAACATAAATATTCCATTGGCGTTATTCTTTTTCTAAAAAGCTTATATAAATTCAAATCCATATCTGGATATTTATCTTTATTTTGTTGCTGATATTTCTCATCACGATATTGGAGTAATTCCGAATCAGTCCAGTCATCTAATTCGAACATATTATCTTGAATATCAATGATTGCACCCGTAAGAGTATTTATACAAAATCCAACACAAGTTCCAATTTCTGGAAGTTCACTCTTATTTACAAATTTTCCACTTTGATCATATTTTGAACCATCGGTTATAAAGCCGTAGCTAATTTTGCTATTTTTACAGATTCTTCTACAATATTGAAGAAATGCACCAACTTCATACTCGTCTTCATTAATAAAGTCGGCTGATTTATAGATATACCAACCATCACCATTAAAATTTTCCTCAACCAAGGGAATTTGATTTCCACCAGGGTAATGATGTAGATAGTCTTTATTCTTATATCTGATTAAAATTCCAGCATGTACAGCTTTCTTATTATAAATTTGAGTTGCAATTGCAACAAAATTTTCGGAAAGGTTTTTAGTATTATATTTGGTTAAAAGTTTTTTAAAATCCATCGTCTGCTATATCTTTTGTGATTTACTACCATATCTAAATCTTTTAGCTACTTCATTATAGTAGTAAGAAATTTCATCATTTTCTTTTAAAATAGGTTTGATACTCATTAACAATGTTCGTAAAATACCTCTGTCTTTATCTGTATATTGATTATTATAAAGTCTTAATAGTTTAATTATGTTATTTGTGTGTATATTTTCATCTTCAAGTATTTCAACAACTTTATCATGTAAATAGTCGTACTTTTCTAAAGTATTTTTTTTCTTAAATTCTTCATGCAATTTTTTGAAATAATCATAATCTTTTTCTTTTGAATAGTTTTCTATTAATATGTATTCAATATTGGTTTCTGTTCTCCACTTTTTTAATACAGATAAATTCACTTTGTTATATACACCACCCATAGCAGTTGCCTGCGGTTTCGTACAGTCAATTTTAAAATCTTTATCTCCAACAGTAATATGAACATTTGTTTTAGATTTTCCACCAGCTTCAAATATTTCACCATGTAGAAAAACAATCTCAAATTTTAATTGAACTTTTTTTCCTCTTCTTAATGGAAAGTTTTTATCTTTAAAATTCTTGGTTAAATCTTTTTCGATGTTATTTTCCTTCAATAATACACTATACTCAAGACCATTCAATTTTATTTTGTCTTGAATATTTTTGAATAATTTTGTTCTGTGAGTTTCAAAAGATTTTCCAGTAATTATTTCATCAATATCTTCTGATATTTCTGTCTTATCTGCAGGATAAATTAGTATTGTTTCGATACATCCATCTTTCATAGACAACTTTACATCTGAATTATCATTATAACTCTTAGCAAAATCGCTCAATGATTCTATAAATACTTTTAATGCATCGGCAGCATCTATAGATATGTTATCGAGACTAACTTTTTCTCCATTACTATTTGAAAGAATTTTTATTTTTAATTCATTTTCCATGGTATGTTTATCGATTTGGTAAATATATAAAAAAGTTTGAAATTGAAATTACGGTTTCCAGTAATTAGAATCTAAATTAAAATTCGTTAACGTCATAACTTGACGTGTAAAAAATTATTGTATATATATTTATTAAACAATTGACTCTGTAAACGAAATTATATCCCTAAAATTCCTTTAGAAGCACTTAAATAGTTGATAAATTCATCGGCAGATTTATTATATCCATTTGTTGTGTCATATAATTCTATTAATCCCCATAACTTATGAGTTAACTCAACCTGTTTTTTATTTAAGCTATTAGCCGATTTTGTAAGTACCGCCCATGCAGAAATATCAGCCTTTGACATTCTATTTCTTTGTATTTTGTATAATCTTACGTAATGATCAAGTTTGGGAATAGTTGCTATAATTTGTTTTCGTATGGATTCTCGATGTTCATACCAATTATCAACCTTTTTTAAATAGTCCTTATCTTTTTGTAAGACTTCAAGTGTAGCCATAGTACACCAAATTCGATAATATTTTGTTTTCACATATAGATTTTCACCTATTGTATAAGGTTTATAGCCGAGTGATTGCATAAATCTATTTATAGTTTCTCGATCAGCTTCATATTTTTGTTTTTCTTCTTTTTCCTTATTGATATTTTTAAGAAAACTTGATTCCATCATATAAAGTTTCTTGGTATTTTCATTTTCTACCAACAATACATTACTTTCAGAAAGCTCATAATATTTCATTATCTCTTCTGATAATTCATATTTAAGAAAATGTCCCGAAACATCTTGATCGTGAAAGCCCATTTTATTTGAAACAACATTAAAAGAACCTTTTAATTCATCTGAGGAAATGGGAATTTGCTCATCAATTGAAATCATGTAAGCATTTCTTTTTTCTGAGCCATCGGTTATTTGTTTGTATTTAACAGGAGTTAAAGTCTGATAATCAAATTTTTTTAGTGTTTCATCATCAAAAGTAAATTTTGTTTGTCCTAATAAAGAGAGATTTGTTAGGATCAAAATAGAACATGATGCTACTGCTTTGAATGTAGAGAATTCAAATTTCATTGTGTGGTAGTTTTGGTTAATAATGCTTAAAAAATAAAGCGTGGACATTGTACCACGTTAACCAAGGGCTACCACACCCTTAAAAGCAATGATACAAGCCACGCCAAAATGGCGTACCTTATATACATTATTTGCTTTTAAAGATGAAGTTCGAAAACTTCGTTGTGGTAGTTTAGGTTAGCAATAATGCAATTAGCACGATTTATTTTACATTCCTTTTTCGGAATGGTTTTTATTTTTAATAATACAAATATATAAAAAAGATTTAAGGCTGAAAAACGCAAAACCCTCTAAAATAGAGGGTTTTGATATAATGTTAAATGAAAACTTACTGATGATTGTTAAAAGTAATGCTACTTATAGATAGTTATTATACGATTATTTGGTAAATTGTAACTTAAAATTTTTTGATGACAACATATCAACTATATAAAAAACTGCAAGGTATATTAAATGATTCTATCGCTAAAGGGCATACATATTTTGAAGATGATATAATAAAGTTTGTTCCATGGCCTTTAAATACAAATACACAAGATTATAGATTTGAAAGTATTCTTAATATTGAAACTGATGTTCAAACCAGTATTAATTTTAACAATGAAGATTTTGATATTTTAATACTTTACAATAATGGTAACATATTTAAAATAACAGACAGTGACTTAGAATTTCATAATTTTAATTATTATGAAAATTTGGTTAAAATTTATGGAATTTTCTGATTTGTTTATAAAAATCCAATGTTTCAGAATGTAATTTTTCATTATGCTCACCAATATATTGATGTGCTAACATATATGAACAATATTGTTGTTGATCAACATCAATAATAAAATCATTAAAATAGTCACCACATGTCTTATAACCATATTGGTCAAAATAGCATACTGATTTAAAGTCTGCAACTTTTTGTTTATCTGGCAAATTTAGCCATTCGTTAAAAGAAGTTTTAAAATTTCTTTCTAATTGACTAACTAATAATCTAGGGTGATTATTTTTGAAAATGAAAAAATCTAATTTGACATTATGTTCTTCAAAATAAAATTGATGCTTTTGGTTGATTTCTAAACCCATAGCATCAGTCTTTTTTGGTTATGTCTTCATTTGATTTAGCGCCCTCTTCAACAGTTTCTTGATTGCTATTTTCTTCAACCAGCTTTTCTGTATTTTCCTGAATAGTTGTAACAGTAGGATTTTCTAAATTTTCTGCGATGAATTCTTTTAATGATTTCATAATAATTGAATTTAGAATATATATGCTACTCAATGAATTATAAGCTTTATTGTTGAAAGAAATTACAATACTATCAATTTTATTTCTTAATTTTATGAAAACTAAAAATTACAACTATGGCAAAAACTCCTAAAAATCAAGGTAAGACTTGGACTGAATCTGATATTGAAAAATTACAAAAATTAGCAGATAAGAATACACCTACTGGATTAATAGCATATGAACTTGGTCGATCAGAAGGGTCCATTACTAATAAAGCTCATCAGGAAAATATCTCATTACAACCTACTAATAAATCTCCTTATGATAGGAAAGTTTCTGAAGCTAAAAAGAATAATTCAAAATAGTTTAATAACAAGCCCAGCCATTTAGCTGGGCTTATTGCAGATTATATACTACTAATAATATCATCTGAAACTATTATCTAATGACCAATTTGGTCTTTCGTTTTCAATTTTAGTTTTATTCTCATCATTAAATTCAATAGGAATTTTAAGTAAATCGTTATTTATGTAAGGCAATGCATATTCTGATATAGAATATGCCCAATATTGTCCTCTAACTGTCGAAATTCCATTACTAGAAGCTTTATAAATAATCATTTTATTTTCTAAGCTTATAATAGTTTCATCTAAAAATGGTAACTGAAGTGTTGATTTTCCATTTATGAAAAACTCTCTTAATGCAAATATTTCAGGATATGTCAATTGATGTATGTTTTTAATAATAGCAGCTTTAATTTTTGCAGTATTACGTCTATTAGATATATATGAAATGATATAAGATGTGAATGAAACTAATAAAAAACCAATAGTGCTTATAAAAGTTATACCAATATATTTACCATATTCTGAAATAAATTCTTCAAGTTTTAATCTATATAAATAATTGTCTGGTAAAAATAATAATATTCCCGTTGTTAAAAATAATAAGAAAATTAGTTTTGTTGATATTTTATCCCAATCAAACAGCCTATCAATAATCTTTTCCATGCTTTAATAGCCTAAATTTATTGGTTGATATTTAAAATTTATTCCTGATTTTTTCTCAAAATATCTTTTACCATATTCGGGGATGTCTAATATCATAATATTTTCATTATCATTAATTGGGTGTTTCCCATTTAAGAAAGTAGTATTTAAGTTATCATCATCAGTAAATGTAATTTTAAAATCATTATTAGATAATGGTTGAATTCTAACGTTTTTCAAAAATATACTTTCCCCACTGTCTTCGTCATTCTTATCAGATATACTAATAACTATCTTATCATCACCCCCAGTCATGATTGTTATTTCTATTTTTCCATCATGATTGTAAGGTTTGATATTTAAATCTTCCCAAATACTTTGCAAATCATCAAAAGTTTTCATAATTATTATTAATAGTAAATTTATGTAATCTATATCTGATAAGCAAATAGTAACACAAACAACATCAAAAGATTGATGTTGTCTAAGTTTTGAGATGTTGTTTAATTATTTGGTATTAACTAGTATATTATTATCAAAAATAAAATAGGTCACTATTTATATGTCCTATTTGGTGTCCTATTGGTAAAATTTGAAAATGGGACATGAAAAACTTGGAAAAATCTGACCAATAGGCAGTTTAAAGAATGGACATCTTGCAAAAAGTGGTAACAAAAAGTAAATTATTAAACAATTAAAGTTATTACATAATGAACAAAGCATTTTACGCATCCTAAAATCAAAAGACCAAATATAAAATACTATTGAGTATGTTTAATTAGCTTATTAACAATGTATATAGTTAGGGTTGGAATTTGGAAATAGCATTTACCAAATGTCTCAATTTTTAACTAATTCTAGTACTTTACATAATTTTATGAACAAGTATTGAGTTAATTTGTTGGGTTTTTAATATTGATTTTTAGCAACTTATTATTAAAAAATGATTTTTAGCTTCAATTTTGAATGTTAATACTTTGGTTAAAATTAGAATTGGATAGACGGTTGGGTGGACATTTAGATAGACAAAATATGCTTTAATCAATAATTTTGACTAAAGCTTAAGGCTTCCAGAGAGAATGAAATCAATCAATTTTTATTATTCAAATATATTTAGGGGCTTGCTATATATTGATATTTTCGCTGTAAATCAGTTATTTATAGTTTTTCCTGAGTTTTAAATGCTGTACTTCTGCCTCTAAGTCATTCAATCTGTCGTAGAAATCTGCCGGATCTGGTAAATTAAAGTTTAAATGAAGCTTTACTTCCCAAACTTCTTTAATCGTGCTTGGACTAATGTTTTGTGTAGGAAAATTTCTTCTGTTGTCTGATTTGCAGATCAAATTGTCATACTTTTTAATCCTGTTTAAACATCTTTTAATCAATCCGTCTTCAACTTCATTCGAGATAATTGCGTAAAGCATATTATCTTTTATTCCGTGAATCCAATCGTCTACAAATTGCGCAATTACGTGTGTTCTATCCGGAAGGGTTGGAAACATTGAATTTCCTTCAATTTCAAACATTCTGAAAACACCATTATTTAAATTTGGAAGTCGAAAAGTTGGTAGGGTTTTTATAAAATTTGGATCATTGTACCCTTGCAGATATCCGGCCTTCAGCTTATTGGGAACTAATGCAATATTGTCTTTATTGTGGGCATCAACAGTGATTACCTGAGGAACTCGATGATAGAAATCAGATTGCAAAGCGATTTGCTCGGTTCTGTTTTCACTAAGCATTTCTCCTTTATCCAAAATCAACCATTCGAAATTTATTGCGAGTGCTGAACAAATTTTTTCGATTACGTTAAATTTTGGCTCTGTGCCGTTGATATAGCTTCTTATATTGGCTTCGTTCACGCCTATCATATTGGCAAACACAGAATTGTTGCCATTTGCAAAGTAATCAACAAGTTGTTTTATACGAAAATTTATTCCATTCATAATCAAATAATTAAACTTTGATTCGATAAATATTTCGAATTTTCTTTTGGTTATTCGTAAAACTTTACGACATTTGTCCCATACAAAAGACAAACACGGTAATGAACAAAACTACTAAAAAAAGAACGTATTACAATGCAGAGATTCTAAATATTCTTAAAGAAAGACACAACTGTTCTTTAGATTTTATTCGAAAATCTTTACGAGGAGATAGATTGGGTGAAAAATCGGATATGTTGAAAAAAGAATATAGAATTTTTTTAAAGAAAACAGAAGAAGCAATTAAAAATGAAGCACAACAACTAAACAGCAAAATACCATGAAAAAAATGTTACAAATGATTTTCTGTCATAAAAAAATAGAGGTCATAGATGCCGAAACAGGCCGGAAAGAGATTGCAACTTATAAGATTATACTGGGAATATTTTTTAAAATAAGTTATAAATCGTATTAAAATATACTCCAATCACAAATAAAAATAGCGAAAAAAATTATGCCATTTCAATGGGGCAACATATTAACAGTAACCAAAGATGAGCTTGTTCCTGAATATTTTAACACATTAAATGCTTTACAAAAGAAAATTCAAAGATATAAGGATTTACCCTTCGGGATAAAGCAGGTAAGAAAGGGAGGAAATGGCCGCCAGATGTTAATTGATTTTGATTCTTTACCAAAAGAAATACAAGATAGCATAGGAGATCCTCGAAAAATGAATCATCCATTAATTTCTTTTTTTCAATTTGATCCTTTTGCTGTAAGATATTTTACAGATTTCAGATTTGAAGACGGAACGCCGTTAAAGGAAAGCTTTAAACAAGAATATATTACGAATGCTAGTGTTCTTTTAGCCGCAGAACGATTGAAAATTGCTCGACTTGAGGAGTGGAAAAAATTAAAGAAAACATCCGGAAGAGGTTTACTGCCTTCAATATGTACTGATATTGTGACTTTTAATGAATATCTGCCAAAGCTTTTTCATGTAAAACATACGATACCCTCTTCTTACAGAGCATTTGATCGAATCTGGAAACCTTTTTTTAACACTTTTGAGCAAGGGTGTAATTATAATAGTCTTATTTCCGGGAAGTTAAAGAATCAAAATAGAAAATTAATGACTGATGAAATGCTTGAATTACTGAATGATCTATTTGCCGGGCAAGAATATAAGCCTTCTAGAACACAAGTTGCTAATCAATATAAAGCTTTTTTAGATGGTGAATTAGAAATTATTTCACACGAAACCGGAGAATTATATAATGCTGCTGACAATACAAAATTTAAAGAAATATCAGACAGTTCCATTATTGCATGGCTGGGAAAATGGGAAAATAGAATAGGAACGCACGCAAAAAGGTCGGGAGACAGGCAAAAGTTGATGCAGGAATTTATTCCTTGGCACAAGCTCACGAAAATTAAAGAAGCAGGAACATTGATTTCGATTGACGACAGGCAACCGCCATTCATGTATGATAAAAACAGAAATCGTGTCTGGTTTTATATGGGAATCGATTTAGGTTCTGAAGCATGGACGTGTTGGGTACACGGAAAAACAAAAGAAGGAATTATCATTGAGTTTTATCGTCAAATGGTAAGGAATTATTCTGAATGGGGTTTTAACCTTCCTTTAGGAATAGAATGTGAAAGTTCTTTAAACAGCAGTTTTAAAGATACTTTTCTTAGAAATGGAGCGATGTTCGACAATGTAAATATTTATGCAAACCGAGCAAGATCTAAAGCAATTGAAAGAAAATTTGAAGAACTGAGATACAGACATGAAAAAAGCAGACTCGGATGGATGGCAAGGCCACATGCTAGAAAAGAAGATAACCAAAAGAGCGCGCAGGATGAAGTTTTTATTCCTTACGAGGATATTGTAGACCACTCGCTGAATGATATTGAGATCTGGAACAATTCTCCACATTCTGTACATACAGACAAAACACGTTGGGAGGTTTTTTGCGAAATGCAAAATAAGAATACCCAGCCAACCAATTGGAGTGCATTTTTACCTTATCTCGGAAAAGAAACAATATCGAGCTGCAATGCAGGCATCATCAATTTTAGAAATACAACCTATGTTTTGGCTTTGGATAATGAAATTGTTTTAGGCGAAGAATTGATAAGACTGATGAAATATGTAGAAGGAAAAGAATTCAGGATTTTTTGGCTTGATGGAAACAATGGAGAAACCTTAAAAGCAATGATTTATTATGATGATATGATGCTTTGTGACTTAATTCCGCATCCAGAATATTCAAAATCAAAACATGAAAGAAGCGAACAGGGAGAAATGAACAGAAAGCTGATGTCGGCTTATGAAAACACAGTCAACTCTTATATGGCTCATAAAAAAAGAGAAATAGACCAAATTACAATTATAGATAACCGCAAGAAAACACTAAACAACAAATTTCAAATTTCCGGCAGAAAGCGATACAGCCAAACAGAATCTATTCCACAAGAAATTCTTTTCGAAGAAAAAGCTGAATATAATTATGAAAACTCTGAAGGAACTGCAAGAAGCTGGAAATCGAATTTTAGATAAACAAATACAAGAGAAAATATGGAGATCAATAAAGAGTTAAAACAACAAATTCGCGAAGCGATGCTGAATGGACGGAAAAATTTCGGAGGTTCAGACGCCGCTTTTGCAAAAACTTTAAATATTAGCAGTTCAATATACAGTAGAATAAAAAAAGGAGAAACAGAAAAGGTTTTATCGAATGGAGAATGGCTTAATATAGGACGCAAGTTTCAAGTAAACATCAATAAAAATGACTGGAAGTTTGCAAGAACAGAGGTATATGAGCAAATGTATGAAAGCTTCATTTTCTGTCAGAAAACTAAAAGTTCTATGATTTTGGTAGACGATTGTGGAATAGGAAAAACCGAATGTGCAAAAGCCATTATTTCACAAATGAAAAATGCATTTTATGTAGATGCTTCTCAGACCCATACGAAAATGAGATTTATCAGGCAGTTGGCTTTGGTTTTAGGCTGCGATTCTAAAGGGAAATATCACGAGATCCTTGAAAATGTAAAGTACAGTCTGAATATTTTAGAAAATCCTTTTATCTGTATTGATGAAGCCGGAGATTTAGAATACAGTGCTTATTTGGAACTAAAAGGAATCATGAATGATACAGTAGATAATTGTGCATGGTTTATGATTGGCGCCGACGGTTTAAGAGCTAAAATTACTAAAGGAATTAACAATCACAAAGTCGGTTTTGCAGAGATTTTCAGTAGGTTTTCCGATGATTTTGTTACACTGGTTCCGCGAGGTTCTGAAGATCGAAAAAAGTTTTATACAAAGCTTATTGGCGATGTAGCTTATGTAAATATTGAGGATAAAAATTCCATCAATGAAGTCATCAGAAGCTGTATGATAAAAGTAGATTCTCCATACAAAAAGAAAGGCCAAGAAGATGGAAAGATCAAATCGTTAAGATATTTAAAAACCCTTGTCAACATCAATAAAGTATGAAATCAATATCAGTAAAACAGGCGCTATCAATTGTCTTTAAACAGTTTGAATTTAAAGATTTATGGCTAAAAACTTTCGGACAACCCGAAACTACAGGATTTTGGTATTTGGGAGGAGCCGAAAAACACGGAAAAACCACTTTTGCCATGATGTTGGCCAAATATCTGGCAGGTTTTGGGAAAGTACTGTATGTATCTGCAGAAGAAGGTTTTTCAAAGGATATTATTTCAGCAATGGTTTTTGCCGGTCTTTCAGATACGGAAAAAAATTTCAAACTATTAGAGTATATGCCTTGGGAAGAATTGGTTCAGAAATTTGAATCACGAAAATGTCCGAAAATTATTTTTATTGATAATACAACGGTTTACCGTGATGAAATTACAAGAAAAATGGTATTGGAACTCAAAGAAAAACACAAAAATAAGCTCATCATTTTTGTGAGCCATGAAGAAAAAGGACTTCCGGACAGTGCACTAGGAACTGTTTGGAGAAAATTATCAAAAATCATCATTCAGGCAGAAGGTTTAAGAGCCATTATCTCCGGAAGATGTCCCGGCGGAACACTAAATATTAACGAAGAAAAAGCAAACCTTTATTGGGGAACAACCACAGAAAATTATTAATCATGAATACAAGAGAAAATATATTAACAATTGCATTACAATACGACAGCTACGGAGAAAAATACCTTACAGATTTCGACAGAATGTTTATCCATAAAGAACTAAGCTCTATTTGGAATGAAGCGAGCTATGTAATTCCGGAAGATGTGGAAAGTAAAATCCAAGTGAAGTTGAGGATTATCAATCAGCTTCAATGGGAATCACCTTATTAATATTAAACTAAAACTTACAATAACACCAAAAACAAAAAATATGATCACAGAAACATTAAAAATTTTATCGATAGAAGAATTGGAGGCAGAACTCAATGCCAGAAAGCAAAGCGAAGCAAAACAACGGGAAGCAAAACGCAGTCAATATGAAAGTCTTAAAAAATCGGTTATCAATGATTTGGTTCCCGTTGCCGAAAAACTTTCAGATGAAATTCAGGATTTTAAAACCAAAGCTTTTTCAGAATTAGGATCACTTTTCGACCTTCTTAAGGATTACAGCAAAAGACATCAGGATGGAAAAGGGAATTTTAAAATTGAAGATGAAAATTATAGAATTCAGTTTAAAAGACAAGGCAAAGGTACGTTTGATGAACGATCTCACCAGGCCGAAAGACATATTATCGATTTTTTAACTTCAAAATATGAAGGAGATCGCGATACAAAAGATCTTATCATGTCACTTTTAGAACGTAAAAACGGTGCGTTGGATATTCTTTTGGTGCAAAAACTTTACAGTATGGAAGATCGTTTTGATGATGAAAACTGGAAAGAAGGAATTAAATTATTAAAGGAAAGTTATAAGTTTTCATTAAGTAAAGACTATGTTTCTTTTTTTAAAAAGGATGAAAATAATGAATGGAGCGGAATTAATTTAAATTTTTCTTATTAGTCATGAAAATACTGTTACCGCTCGATAATGGTAAACTAACAGTTCTTAATAACAGTATGCAGATTTTGGATATGTTGAATTTGCATACGCAACCAAGATCATTGAAAAGCAGTGTTTCTATTTGCATGGAACTCAGAACACAATTTCTGCAAAAAGCGATTAAAACAAGGCAAAAAGATAAATCTTTCATTTTAAAATTGCCTTACTATAAAGCAGATGCCTTGTGGCATTTTCTAAAGGAGTTTGAGATTTATTTTCCTGATGATTTCGGAAGTTATGAAACCAATGCCATTCTTTTGATGAAAAATGAACTCCATAAACAACTCATTTAAATAATAATTAAATAAGCTTTAAACATGATTAAAATAAATGCTCATTGGTACAGCAATGATGAGGTAAAAGAAGCTTTAGAGAAAAAAGGATACGTAATTCTTACTTTGGAGGTAAGTACCGAGCCACGAGATTATCCTTTATATGAAACCTACGCATTGAAAAATTCAGAAGAGCCGAATGTTCTGAATCTTTTAAAAACGGTAGCGCTCAAAGAATTTCAAAGAAAACCTCAACTTCTATAAAACTAAAAGCTACGGATTTTTTCCGTAGCTTTTTTCCTGCCTGAAAATCGCCTTGACTTGTACAAAAAGACATGGTAATTTTGCCTTAATGTCTTACAACAATAAAAATTATATCAAACGTGCGCGCTACATTATAAGTATTTATAATGCACACAAGCATGCAGACGTTCCGGATACAAAAATCGTGAGACATACGTTCCCAAAATACAATATTCACCTTTCTTACAGACAATGGATGAATATTAAAGGTATGGTAATTCCCAAAGAGGAAACCCAGCTTACGTTATTCTAAAGTATCTTCTTTTCTTACAAATTTATAGTTAGTTACAGGTTGTGCGATTTCCTCTACACTT
Source organism: Chryseobacterium sp. C39-AII1 (assembly GCF_039672645.1). Taxonomy (NCBI): domain Bacteria; kingdom Pseudomonadati; phylum Bacteroidota; class Flavobacteriia; order Flavobacteriales; family Weeksellaceae; genus Chryseobacterium; species Chryseobacterium sp. C39-AII1. Next base: position 18,127 of record NZ_JBDFPQ010000023.1, on the reverse strand, counting down.
GCTGAAAAATCTTCATATTGAGTGATAAAAGTGATTTCTCTTACCTTAAATCCTACATACTTTTTGCTTGTACTTTTTGATATAATTCTTGAAAATGGCGAAAAATACTCCTTGCTCCAGCCTTGAAGGGTTTTATAAAGCTTTTGTTCGATTCTGAAAAAATCTAACCCTAATTTTCTTTCTTCGAGTGAAGCCAAATGCGATGTAGCATGTTGATCATTGGCAACCAACTGAAACGTTACCGGGATATTTCCTAATTGAGAATTGGCAGATAAATCCGAATAACGCGCTTCAGGAAAATCTGCATCATATACAGCTTCAGGAAAATCAATAAATAAAGCAGGATAAACCACATTGTTTTGTGTCTCTGAGGTATTGTTTTCAAGCTGACCCAATTGCTGATCAATATATTGAATTTCTGGAATCTCCTGAGCAATTCTTTCCTGAAGATCTAATAATAATTGTACGTAAAAATATTCTTCCATAAGTATTTAAATATAGTTTCTCATTACTTCTGTTATCAATAGCTTTTCTAAAACAGACTTTATATTTATTTACTGTTTACACTATTTCACGATACAAATTTGAGGGTAAATGAGGGCATTTTAAAAAAGGTGTGCAATCCTTGCGCTGTTATTTTCAAACCGTTGCGAGATTCTGGAAATTTGTACTCACAAAACAACCACAACACTTAAATATTAATATGGATTCATTATCTACAGCAGCATTACAAGTCGCTATTAGCCAAATAGGACAAGAGGAAAAACCTCATGGCTCAAACTGGGGAATTCCTGTTAAAAATTATTTAGCATCTGTAAATATCAACTTTCCGGCAAGCTGGTGTATGGCATTTGTGTATTGGTGTTTTAGTGAAGCATCAAAGCAGAATAAAACGGCTAATACAGCCATTAAAACAGGCGGCGTTTTATATGCTTGGAATAATGCTCCGAAGGAAAAAAAATCTTTAAAACCTTCTGTTGGTTCTGTATTCATTATGGATTTTGGAAAAGGGCTGGGGCATACAGGTTTTGTTGAAAAATTCGACGGACAGTATATCTACACCGTAGAAGGGAATACGAATGATAACGGAAGCCGAGAAGGTATCAAGGTTTGCCGTAGAAAACGAGCTTCAACATCAATTAAGGGTTATATAAAATATTAAAATGAAACAATTTATTTTCTTCATATCGCTATTTTTTGTTTCGCTGGTTCAGGTTTCCTGTTTACATAGGAAGCCTTCGGAACCGGTGATTATAGAAAACACGAAAGAAGTTCTGACAATTGTTAAAGACACGATTTTCAGAACGGAAGCAGACAGCACCTATTACAATGCTTTTATAGAATGTATAAATGGAAAACCTGTTTTTAGATCATCTGAAATAAGTGAAAACGAAAGCATTCAACATGATAAGTCTTACAAAGGTTTATTGGCGCCGAAAGTTTCTTTAGTAAACGGAAATCTATCGGTACAATGCTACAACCAAGCACAAGAGTTTTTTAAAACATGGCGGGAAACGTACACCAAAGAACACGAGCAAACACCAATTTACATTGAAAAGCCGATATACAAAGCACAGCCTTTGTCATGGTTTCAGCAAACACAATTATGGCTCGGAAGAATCTTTCTCGCATTACTCGCCCTGTTCGCTCTTGTTCTTATTATAAGATGGAAAAGGATTGTTTAAATAAGATTTAAATACAATAAAAAAAGAGCAGAAAATAGATTTCTGATCAAAAAAATACAACAACTTTTTAAAAAATAATTAAAAATGTCACAAGGAAATGGAACACCGAAAGTAAAAGCAAATGTGGCTTCAGGCAACTTACTTCGTCAGGTTCAAGTAATGGACGGCGTTGCAGGAATCGTGGGAACTGCTTACTTAGAAGCCAATATTGGTAAAGTACAGACAGTTTATTCACCAGCAGATGCTCAAACAAAAGGATACACAGAACAAGACGAACCGTTTTTGTTTCAGGCAATTAACGAATTTTATCAGGAGCTAGGTGGTAGCCAAGAATTATGGATCTTAGGAACAGAAGATACCGTAACCATGGAAGATGCCGTTAAAAGTACGAACGAAGAAGGGGTGAAAAAACTTCTTAAAGTTTCTAACGGTAGAGTAAATTTAGTAGGGGTTTGCAGAAAACCTAATGCAGCTTACGTTCCGGCAGCTGGCTTTTTAGATGAAGATTCTAAAGATGCATTGGTTGCTTCGAAAGCGTTGGCTCAGTACCAACAGTCGATTAATAAACCGGTAAGGCTTTTCATCGAAGGTAGAGTATTAGACGAGACTGTATTGTCTTCTTTCGAGCCAAAATCTGTTGAAAATACTTTCGCAGGGATTGTGCTTGGAGGTTCAAAGAAAGATGGTTCTGCATCTGTAGCGTTGGTTTTGGCGAGAGCTTGTAAATATCCTGCTCATGTAAAAATCGGAGACGGACAAAACGGTGCATTAAGCATTACCGAGGCCTACGTTGGAAAGGAAAAAGTAGACGAAATTATCGTTGAAAAACTAGACAAATTTACAGACGCAGGTTACATTACATTCCATACAAGAGAGGGAGCTGCAGGTTACTATTTCAGCGTAGATAAAATGGCTGGTACAGACGATTTCAGAACTTTAGTTCATGGAAGATTGATCGACAAGGCGCAAAGAATTTCTACAGCTACAGATACTCCGTTCTTAGAATCTTCTGTAAGAATGACTGCTGAAGGAAAACTAAACGATGCAGATGCTGCTTACCTAGAAGAAGTTACAAGATCTCAGCTTTTAGCAAATATGGCAGGGCAAATCAGTGGAGCACAGGTAGTAGTTCCTGTAGAACAAGACTTAATCAACACAAGTACCCTTGAAAAGCAAATTCAAATCCAACCTTTAGGTTATATGACTTGGATTGTATTGAATATGGGATTAACACAAACACTTTAATTTAAAACATGGCTAATATTAATATTACATCATCAGAATGTGCATGGTCTAATTTTGAGGTTAAATTACTAGCAAAGACTATCAAGGGGCTTAGAGGCTTCTCTGTAAAGAAAACTGTTGAATCTGAACATATCTATGGCGCTGGAGATCAGCCTATCGATATCATGAGAGGAAACAAAAAGTACGAAGGAAGCATCAAAGTCTTAGGTTTTGAAGCAGATGCATTAAACAGAGCCGCTAAAGCAGCCGGTTATGATGACATTACAGAGGTTCCTCACGAGCTTATTACAATTCTTATTTCATACAGAAGAAACTCTTCAGATCCTTTAACAACGATTACTATGTCTGGAGTTCAGTTCACCGAAGATGGTTTCGAAATGGAACAAGGTGCGAAAAATAGAGAAGTTTCTCTTCCTTATATCGCAATGAACAGAGAATTTAAATAATCAAACAAAAACAATAAACAAAAAATAAAATGGCAAACGAAAAGTTACAAGAGATTTTCAATAACAGAAAGTCTAAAGAAGAAAAGAAAACCAAAGAATCTAAAAAATCTGTAGTAAAAGATCTTACACCTTTCGAGGAAAGATATACTGCAAAAAAATTAGATGAGTGGAAGAAAGAGTACGGCAACAGAGACCTTATTTATTTAAAGGTGGATGACTTCCTTGCCGTGCTCCGTCCACCAAAAGCAGATGATTTGGGAGATTATCTTACAGCCATTGGCTCCAACGGGATGAGTAAAGCCGTTGCCATGATTGTAGAACAACTTTGGATTGAAGGAGATTATCAGTTGATCGAAGACGAAGATTGCTTCATCGCTGTATTCTTACAGATGAATAACATTTTAGAGAGTAAGAAGGCCGACTTTTTTCGTGCTTAGCGAAAGAGGAAGCCAGTCTTTCTCTGATAAACAGACCGAAGGAATAGAGTTCTTGATTGTTTTTGGAAGTATGCAGTTTGGAGCCGATGCGTTAAAGAATTGGGGTGATGAAAAATTTTTCTATCGCACCGGAATAGCCTTGGAAATTTGGAAAAAACAGGGCGAAAGAAAATTTTAAAATATGGATGATAATGCAGCATTAATTCAAAGAATTAATCAAATGACTAATCTCTTTACGAGCCCACTGGAAGCAATTAAATTAGCTTCTGCAGTAGCAAAGAGAGATATAATTGCTTCTTGGAGTGAAGTTGTAGGTGATATAAAGCAAGGAGGAACACAGCTACGTCAAAATATAAAAAAGAGCTTTGATAGTGCAATACTATCTCTTAAAGATTTACCTTCAAATATAACTTCTGGAATTAAAAATATCTATGGAGATTTTAAAAATTCAATAACAACGGGCTATAGTAATGTTAAGAATTTTGCAAAAATGGCGTTGGGAGTAATTCCTCGTCCTGCTGCTAGAATAAGAAGCTTCAACGATATCCAAGCTAATATTAGTGATCACCAAGAACGTTTAAACCGTGCGACAAATCCAGCTGAGATTTCCGAATTAAGGGCTCGACTATCAAGATTTCAAGCCCGTGCAGACAATCATCCTTCTCAAGGAGGGAGAGGAGGTGAGGGCGGAGGTTTCTCTCTAGCAGGAATGCTTGCTCCACTTGCAGGAGTAGGTGCGGCAATCGGAGGTATTCTTAAAGATGGAGCTATCGCTGCTATTTCAGGAGGTATTCAAAAAGAGCAGGATGTTTTAGGGATATCCAATGTAGTAGGTAAAGGGCAGGATGCTAATGCAATCTATAAAAACATTGCAACGGATGCAGGAAATTCACCTTTCCAACTTCCAGAATTACTGGAGGCAAATAAAGCTTTACTTTCTGTAGGCGGAGATGCTCAAAAAGCCAGAGAAGAAGTGATGAATTTGGCAAATGCAGTTACTGCTACCGGCGGCGGAGCATCTGAGCTTACAAAGCTTTCTGATCAAATGAAAGATATTAAAAGCAGTGGTAAGGCGTCTAGTGATCAGCTTAAACAACTAGAAGCATCAGGGATTGATGTTTACGGAATGTTATCTGCTTCTACAGGAAAAGGCGCAGACCAATTCAAAGGAGGTGTAGACTACGCTACTTTGTCAAAATCATTTGAAGATGCCAAAGGAAAAGGCGGATTATACGAAGGTGCAACCGAAAAAGCAAACAATACAGTTACCGGCAAATGGGATAATATTAAAGAAAGGGGAATGATTGCTCTCACGGAGATTGGTTCAGCTTTCACCCCTATTATTTCGCAGGTTTTGGATATTGGTTTAAAATTTACTGAAGGTTTTGCTCCTGCATTAACTGCCGTACAACCTTATATTGATATTGTTGCAAATGCACTTGGGCAAGCTGTAGAATTTATTACAGGTCTGGGAGATGGTACAGATACTTGGTCGGGATACGTAGAAATTGCTCAAGGTTTTCTTTCAACGGTTTGGGAGACATTGGGAGGAGTTTTTGATGCGGTATGGAGTATTGTTTCTGGACTTATTACTTGGATTGCAAATAGTGAATTGATAAAAGATGTTTTTGCTGCTGTTTATGGAATTTTAGGAGTTGTATTTCAGGTGATAGGCTGGGTTGCAGATAAGCTTAAATGGGTTTGGAATAATATTTTACGGCCTATTTTGGATGGAATCGAAAGTGCATACCGATGGGCAAAAGAGCTGATAACTGGTGAAGAAATAAAAGTCACTAAGACAACGGAAATTAAAGCCAATGCAGATCTTTTAAACGGAATGAAAGATCAGGATGCGAAGGTAAAAGGTTTTCAAAAAGCGGCAGGGCCAGCAAAAGCGGACTTAACGGGAGGAGGAAAACCAACCATTAACAGGTCTGAAGATACCAGAAGAAGTAACGCTGCAAAATCTCAGGAAACGGGAAGTACAGTTTCGGGTGGCGGACAAAAAACAATCAATATCACCTTAGGAAAATTCTTCGAAACCATTCAGTTTAATACCTTGAATTCCGGAGAAACTTCCGATCAGTTAGAAAGTATAGTAATGGAATGCCTAGGACGTGTTCTATATAACGGAGCAAAAGTAATGTAATAGTATGTACACACAATTTGATTTAGCAGAATTATATAAAACTTATTTTTCGAAGACACCTTATCATATTCCAGATTCAGGCTTTAAAGATAATGAAATTACAGTGGGCTCCGGAGAATCAGCAAATAAACACAGGGGAAAGATTCGTAATAATAAAGCAGGAATTGCATTTAACAGGGTTACAACTAAAGGTCAGGATATTTGGTTTCCTGCAGAGTTTAGAATTAATGGTAATGCTAATGATCCTTTGATAATTGATGCTTGCACAATTGCTGTTAACCTTAGCAAAACAATTGTAAGAACAGCTGTAAGTGAAAGAAAAGGAACCGTAAAGGAAATGTTCAACATTGATGATTACAAATTTACTATCCGTGGTTTTTTAATTGGTAAAGGAAGAACAGTTCCGGAAGATGATATTTCAAAACTCAAAACTATCTTCGAAACAGGAGAACCGGTTTCTCTTAACGGAGGATATCCTGAATTGTTTTTAGAAAAGAGCAATAGAGTGGCAATCACATCATTAGAGTTTCCGGAAGTACAAGGCAAAGCGCACTGGATAAGACCCTTTACGCTTACCTGTGAAAGTGATTTTATTGCAGATGTTAAAGATTTAGAAGTACCAAATAATGCTAATACTAACAAGTGATATCTCGATTAAAGATACAAAAAACATAAAAGCCAGTAAAGTCACCTGGAAAAGCGAAGTTGGCTCTTTCATTGATTCTTGTACCATTGAGCTGCCAAGAATTAGTTATCTGAAAACAGATAAATTAGAAACTCAGGATCTTAATAGAGAGCGTGAAAGTAGTGAAAGAAAAGGCTATGCTTTTAAAGAAGGTGATAAGGTAAGTGTTTCTTTGGGATATAATAATGATAATAAACCACGTTTCGAAGGTTTTATAAAAAGAGTCAATATGGGAATTCCCGTAAAGATTGAATGTGAAGGCTATGGATATAAGCTTTACGATGTTATTTTCGATAAAAGTTATTCATCTGTTACAGTAAAGAAGCTTTTGGATGATCTTGTTGTAGGAACGGGAATTTTAGTTTCTAAAAAAGTTCCGGAAATCCCTTTAAAAAATGTAAGGTTTAAAAACGTAAGCGGAATTAAAGTATTGGAATGGCTGAAAGATGAATGTAAGCTGGCGGTCTATTTTAATATGAATGAAATTTATGTAGGAACCGTTTTTGGGAAAGTACAAGATAGAGTAAAGGTAAAAATAGGCTGGAATACAGTAAAAGATGATGAATTTAATCAGAAATCTGTAGATAAAAGTACCCAAATTGTCATTAAAGAAAAAGATGATAAAGGCGTGGTAAACAAAACAAAATCAGATCAACAAAAATCATCTGCTCAGAAAAGTTTGAAAGTAAAAGCCGGAATTCCTGCTGAGTTTTTAAAACAAATTGCCAATCGCTTACAAACCAAAGAAAACTACAAAGGTTATGAAGGGAATATTACATTGTTTTTAGAACCTTATGCCGTGAAAGGAATGGTTTTAGAGCTTGACGGCGGAATGTATCCCGACAAATCCGGGCAATATTTCATCGAAAGCGTAAGCGGAGAATTTGGAGCTTCAGGAGGAAGACAAACCGTAACACTAGGATTTTTAATGCAAACATAATGGCAACACCAGAATATATAAGAGAAGGATTAAAACAGATTGCAAGTTCACATGCGCCCGCAGTAAGCAATATTGCAAAAGTGAAGTCTGTGGATGAAAATAAAGCCATCTGTATTTTAATTGATGAAGATGATCAGGAGTACTTCGATGTAAGACTAAGACCTGTTCTTACTGGGAATAAAAGTTTTATTCAGATTCCGAAAGTAGGAAGCTATGTTTTAGCCATTCGGGTTGAAGATGATGAAGATTGGATGGTGATTGCTTGTGATGAGGTAGAAAAATTCTATTGGAAGGTAGGAAATACCAATCTTGAGCTGAGTGATAAAGTTCACCTTGAGGCCAATGGAAAAAATTTTGCTGAATTAGTTGATAAATTATTCGATGCCATTTTGCAAATGAAATTTACCACCAATTATGGTCCTACAATCAATCTGATCAACAGTGTAGATTTTAGCAATCTTAAAAATGAATTTAAATCGCTTTTAAAATGAGTTTAGATATAGCAGAACCAATACTTGTAAATGCGTTGCTTAAAATAATGAGCGATGAGGCAAATGAAGAGCAAAGTGCAGCATCTTCAAGAACCAGAATTGCTGAAAAAATGGCAAGTGCAATAAAAGATTTTGTAAAAGCGGGACAGGTAAACGTAACCGTAGCCACCACAGGTACCGCAGCTGCACAAACGGGAACAGGAACAGGAAAAATGACATAATATGCCAGTAGATATTCTTTTAAATGAAAATTTTGAACTGCAGTTTGCAAATGGAGACTTTGTATTCGGAGAAAGCACTTACGAACATCAGAGAACGTTGCTTTTGGCGGATAAAGGTGAAATAAAACTTTTCCCTAAAAACGGAGTAGGCGTAAGGAGATATTTGGAGCATGATGGCCCCGAAGAGCTGGCAAGAGAAATTCGTCAGGAATTTTATGCAGACGGAATGACGGTAAACGGGATTAAAATTGGTGAAGACCTTGAAATAAACATAGACGCAGATTATGGAGATTAAAGTATTAAACAGGCAATCAATTTTAGATATCGCGATACAGTATACAGGAGACGTTCAGAAATGCTTTGATATTGCCATTGCAAACGGAATGTCGGTTTCCGATTTTCTTACATCAGGAGTAACATTAACAATACCTGATGAAATGGAAAAAAATAACGATGTCATTAATTATTATGCATCAAAAAAAATAAAGCCCGCCACGGGTACAACATTAGAACAAGAAAGCCAATTGCCAACATTGAAGGGTATTGGGTTTATGCAATTAGGAAATACTTTTAAAGTAAGTTAAGATGAATAAAACGCTTCAGGAAATAATTAATCAGATCCTTGATTTAAAAAATGAAAATCCGGATCTGCAAAGTCTCAATACATCATCCAAAACCTCATTCTGGAAAAAGATATTCGAGACCGTAGCTTTTGTAATCTGGAATTTTCAGGAAGCTTGTAAACTTCATTTAAAGGAAATAGAAACCATGATTCAGGAGCAAAAAGTACCTACTTTAAGATGGTACAGAAATCAGGCTCTTAGATTTCAATATGGTTTCAGCTTACTTCCGGAAAGTGATCAGTTTTCGCCACAATATGAAAATGAAGATGGCGAAATGGTAGATGCTACGTTGGAAGATATCGAAAAATCGAAAGTAATTAAATATGTTGCAGTTACAAAAGCTGCCACTACCTCCAAAATCTCTATGAAAATTTCAACAGAAGAAAATGATGAGATTGTTCCGGTGAGTGATGATGTAGGGCAGGCATTTAGAGCTTATATAGAAGAAATTCAGGCTGCTGGAGATAATATTACGATTGTAAACTACAGACCAGATATTTTAAGATTAAGATTTAAAGTCTGCTATAATCCGGGAGTTCTTTTCGGTGATGGTAGAAGCATCAGAACAATGAGGTATCCTGTACAAGATGCTATCAAAAGATTTTTAAAGAATCTTCCTTTTAACGGAGAATTAAGCGTTCAGAAACTCGAAGCTGCCATCTTGGCGGTAGAAGGAGTTACAGACTTATTAAATATCGAAGTTTCTACTAAATGGATTGAAGCGGGATCTACAGGATATGGGCAATTTCAACCCATCGAAATCAGCAGAATTCCGAGTTCCGGAAGCTTTACATTAAGACAATCAAGCGATCCCAATGCTCCGGAATATCAGGAGGATTGGAGTGGGATTACGTACATCAACTATCAGGCACAGTAATTATGAATGATAAATTATTTTTAATCGATTTTAAAAAACTTGCCAACTGGTGGTTGTTTACATTCTGGAGAACAAGATCGGTGATGAATTTAATTTCTGTTTTGATTTTTTGTATAGAAGATCTCTATAAAAACTTCATGGAAGAAAGAAAATTTAACCTTCTGAAAATGAATTATAATTATCAGAAGTTTTCTCTTGAAAAGATTCTAAACTACAAATATGATCGAGTAGATAAAAGAATCAAAATTATAAAAGCTGTTTTGTATGATGGTGTTTATCTGTATACAGAAGCTGAAAATGATCCATCAAATCCTGCGAATTCAGGTGGGCAATATACCCCAAAAACGAGATGGCTTTTTGGAGATTCAAATCCGCTGTATCTAAGAACAGAGGCAGAGCTTTTTAGTGAATATGATTTTATTGTGCAAATACCAGTAGATGCCAACAATCCGAATAATTCATTAATCAATATAGACCAGCTAAAAGCCGATATCGATTTTTATAAACTGCCTTCAAAAAGGTATCAAATACAAACAAAAGAATATTAATATGAAATATAACTTCAAATTTTTACAGACAGGCGGTGTGCCGCTTACCAATGATTTGATGGCTTTAATTGAGGAAGCTTATGAGATCTTTGAAGTGCTTGGAGATCTTGCTGGTAACAAAACCATTTTAATGGGCTGTGAAACCGTAGGCTCGCAGGTGAACCCAGGAATTGTAGCCATAGACGGAAAACTATATAATTTCGAAGGAGGAACAGTTTTTTCGACTGTGTATATCCATCAAACCGATGTTCCTAAAACTTTCGAAGATCAACAATCTAAGATTTTGATTGAAAAAAGAGAGGTGAAATTTGGACAAGGAACGGGTACCAATAATTATTTGTGGTCTGAGTTTGTAAAATTAGATACTTTAAGAGATTTGCAGGCAAAAGTTAATAATATGGCATCTCAACCAGATGTAAGCGCTTTGGCACAAAGAGTGGCTATGTTGGAATTGAAGACAGCTCCAATTATTAACGGAGGTATTGTAATGCCGTGGAGAAAACCCGTGTCGGAAATTCCTGCTGGTTGGAAAGAGTGCCTTGATTTTAGAGGTAAAACTATTGTTGGATGGAATCCTAATGAATTAGAATTTAGTGTGTTGGGTGGTGATGTTGGATCTAAAACCCATACTTTGTCAAGAGCGGAGTTACCTAATTTCAGTATGTCTTTTCAGCTCGGTTTAGAAAAAGTAGGAACCGGAAATAGAAACGGATTAAGCAAACAAGGAGGTAATGAATATACTCAATATATTGGTTCTGGAGGGGCGAATCAGCCTCATAACAATATTCAGCCTTCAAGAATAGCATTATATATCGAACCAAATTTCCAGTAAAATGTCAATACCATTAAACACCATATACAGCTATTTCGAAACCGGAGATTTTCCCACCCAGGAACAATTTCAGGCATCCTGGTCTTCGTTCTGGCATAAAGACGAATCTATCCCTACAACTAAAATTGCGGGACTAGATAATCTACTTCAGAATAAGGCGGATAAAGCTATTTTTGAAACCCATGTTTCCAACCCTGATTCTCATGCCAATTATTTGGCTAAAAGAGATGCATCTAATTTAAACAATGAAAATATTCAGTCTTGGAAAACGACTTTAGGAGTTGGAGATCTTCCGACTAATATCGCGACAGTAGACGCTTACGATGAGGCTGGAAGTATTTCTGAATTCGGAAATGTTTATACCAAAGGTCAAAGCAATGACATGTTTATGTCTTATGATGATTACACCGATGACGATGGAAATATTTTAGCCGAAAAGATTGAAGCATTAGGTATTACAACGCTTGTTGAATCTTCAGAGACAAGTATTTTAGACTTTGCCGCAAATTCAGCGGCGTATGTATTTGAAGATAATGATTTTATAGCCATTCCGGTAAGTAGTGAAAATTATTCTCTTTACATGTTCAAAGGAGGCGAAAAAACAGATAAAAATAATTATCTGCCCACAGGGATTTCTAATGTAACCATTGGAATGGTGGAAGGGCTGCAGGCTTCTTTGAATGAAAAAATGGATAAACCTTCAGGAAATGGTAGTTTTTTTATTCGTAGCTTAGGGTCTGTTCCTGTTTATGCTTCAATATCTCCAGCTTCTAATTATCTACTTCAATGGAATGGTGGTGATTTTAGAGAGTCTAATGTGTATAACAATGCTGGAAAATTAGGTATTGGTACAACAGCACCCTCTGAACAACTTCATTTAACAGGAAAATTACGTTCGAAAGGAGTTATTCTGGATGAAAATAATGAGATTGTAACAAACCAAATTACATATTATAACAAAGGTTTTTATGCTACTGATAGTGGAAGTGTGAGGAAGAAAATCTTAATGAAAGAAGATTTAGCCTCTGAGTTTTTACAAATCCCTGATCAGCTTTCTGATGCTGATAAAGCATTATGGAAAACCAAAATGAATGGAGGGTGGACAACCGGAACCATGAGTGTGGCAGTAATTACACCTCCTATTGTAGATGCAAAAGATAAAAACTATTGGATTAATCTCAAAGGTGCAAATCTAAATTTGCCACCCACCAATTTTAAAGTAGAACTTTGTACACAGAATAGTATCTCAGCAGCAACAGCAACAGTTATTGCCGAGATTCCTGCATCACAGGTTCAGTTATATACTAATGGAATAGATTTAACTTTTTACTACAATTTTAAAGATATACCGCTCGGATCTTATAAAATTAGATTATGGAATGGGGTTGCATATTATTTAACTAACTTTTTAATAAATGTTGTTGATAATATTCAAAGGGTTGATTTGAACAGCATTGTTTGGTCAAAGAAAATTTATAACGATGCTTCTTCCCCTGGGATTACGGAATCTGGTTCGTCCGTTACTTATAGTAGTGATTTTAATGTTAAACAAGGAAGTGATGATTCTTCTTTTATTGCGGCTCGAAAAACAAATGAGCTTGTAGGAGCAGACGAAGATTTTTATATGACCGTGGAGATTACAGGGCAAACAGCAATTATAAATTCTGCAAATGGAAGTATGACACATTTTGTAGGATTGGTTAATACAGAAAATCAGGTAGATCTTTTAAATCAGACAATAGTGAATGTAAGATTAGTACAAAGCTATTGGTATCCTATGGCTAAAATTTATCCAGACACTTCCTCCTCAATGATTGGAACTACTGATACAACATTTTCAGTAACTGCAATATTTATACGTCGTGGTGGCAACTGGACAACTATTATCTCTTCTAATAATCAGGTTTTTATATCTACTAAAATAGGATATACAGGGGCCGTTGCTTTTGGAATGTATAATCAAAACACGGCAGGTCGTACAGGTGCTAGTGCTAATATCGTTGAGTTATATAAAATTTAGAGCAAAGTCTAAGTAAATTAATTAGTAATAATATAAAATTAAAATGTCAATACCATTAAACATCATATACAGCTATTTCGAAACCGGAGATTTTCCCACCCAGGAGCAATTTCAGGCATCCTGGTCTTCGTTCTGGCATAAAGACGAATCTATCCCTACAACTAAAATTGCGGGACTAGATAATCTACTACAGAATAAGGCCGATAAAGCTATTTTTGAAACGCATGTTTCCAATCCAGATTCTCATGCCAATTATTTGGCTAAAAGAGATGCATCCAATTTAAACAACGAAAATATTCAGTCTTGGAAAACGACTCTAGGAGTTGGAGATCTTCCCACTAATATCGCGACAGTAGACGCTTACGATGAGTCTGGAAGTATTTCTGAATTCGGAAATGTTTATACCAAAGGTCAAAGCAATGACATGTTTATGTCTTATGATGATTACACCGATGACGATGGAAATATTTTAGCCGAAAAGATTGAAGCATTAGGTATTACAACGCTTGTTGAATCTTCAGAGACAAGTATTTCAGACTTTGCCGCAAATTCGGCGGCATATGTATTCGAAGATAATGATTTTATAGCCATCCCAGTAAATAATGAAAATTATTCTCTTTATATGTTCAAAGGGGGCGAAAAAACAGATAAAAATAATTATCTGCCCACAGGAATTTCTAATGTCACCATTGGGATGGTGGAAGGTCTGCAGGCTTCTTTGAATAATAAAGTTGACAAACCATCGATAGATGGGAAATTTTACATCAAAAGGGAAGCTGGAGTTACTACTACAGACCTTTTACAGGATGAGACTTTGGCAACAGTAGTTAACCGAAATAATTATTCTCCTAAGGGCATTGCTTTTATCGAATCAGGTTCGGAAAAAGGAAAACCAGGAACAAATGGTGTTTTAGGGGTTAATCAAAGCACGTATTCATTTTCTTTTGGAAACATGAATCCAAAGCATACCGGAACATACAACATAGCCGTAGGATATAACTGCTTACCATCAATAACTACAGGAGAATCTAATACTATTGTAGGGCATTACGCGGGTAAAGATGTAACCACTGGGATAGCGAATGTTGCGATGGGGCTTGAAGCTGCAACAGGGCTTACAGGAGGAAATGATAACACCTTAATAGGAGTTTCATCGGGTTACGGAATTAAAGAAGGAAGCGGAAACGCAATGCTGGGAAAATGGACAGGGTGCTTTATCGCAGGTAGCAACAATACATTTTTAGGCTATCAGGCGGGACAATACTGGGGAAAAGGTGGATCTGGGATTTGGTCGTCAAATGTTGTTATTGGAGGTGGAACATCTGGTCATCCTAGTGGCATTTGGGGAGAGAATAACCTGATACTTGGTTCTAATATTGAGTTAATTGGTCTTCAGAGTAATAAATTTATTATCAATAACTTCTTAAGAAAAGATAATAATTATTATAAAACACATTTTATTGAAGGAAACTTCGCAGACAGATGGTTAAGATTTGATACAAGTTTACAGGTTCTGAGACTTCCCACTGCAGATGCTTCATTTACAAAAGATGTTGTGGCTAAACCAGATGGAACATTTGGTCTTGAAAATAAGAAAGAATATATTCCCTTAGCTGGCACAGAAATAGGAAAGCCAATTACAGGAAATATTGAATTATCAGCAGATCAAGGTCATAAAATATTTAGCGGTGATGCCGAGTTTTCTATTTCTTCCGAAGGTTATTTAGAATTGAACTCTAAAAATAATATTAGTGTAAGTGTAAATCCGACTCAAGTTTTTATTAATAACGGCTTATATGACGATCGAAAGTACATTAATCTATCAAATGAATTTCCATATATTGCAATAAAAGCAGATTCAAAAGGAGCTGGTTTAGTTGGGGCAGATTATTATGGAGATAACTATCAAGAAAACTCATTTGTGCAAAAAAGATGGGTTGAGGAGAGGTTGAATAAACCTGCTTACAAAATCTATAAAGCATTAATGTATGCGGATAGATATTTAGATCCTCAATTCAAGGTGTTAGAAAATACGCTTGGAGACATCACATGGAAACGTACCGATATTGGAGTATATTCTGGAGAGCTTAAAGCAGCCTTTCCTAGTGATAAAGTTTGGATCAATAGTAAAATCAACATTCAATCAGGAAGAAAATATCCGTACGGTTGCCTTACGAATGTATTGTCAGACGATGCAATATCTCTCATTCTTTTTAATAATGATGAAACGAGTAGCTCGACAGACATTGTAGGACAATTCGGAGTAATTGAAATTTACGTCTATGATTAGATAAATTAAACTTAAAAAAACATGATTGAATTATTCAAAGAAAATATAGGAACTTTTCTCAGCTTAATAGTTACAGGCTCGGCAGGATGGTTTTTCGGAAGACGAAAAATTGATGCCGAAGTAGAGGGAATGGATGCGGATAACGAAGGTAAAAAGCTGGAGAATGACGATAAACTCGTAAATCTCTATAAAGATGCTTTGGATGACCTTGGGAATCGTTATGAGGCAAAATTTAAAGAATTTTCGGAGATTTCAGAAAGAAAAATTCGTCTTTTAGAAGAAGAAATAAATATTCAAAAGCGTATTAACGAACAGTTGAAAGCAGAAAATACCTTACTTAAAGAAAAACTGAAAGAAAAGTAATTTCCCATACATATTAAAAATTAAAAAGCATCTTGAAATAGATGCTTTTTTGCTTTATAACCAGAACCATATTTTTTATTCAGACGTTTGGAAATCCAGTTTTGGCATTTCGTATTGTCGTTTATATACTGATTTTATTTTTCTAAACTTAAAACATAAGAATCCAACAAAAAAGGTTCTCCTTGAGATTCTCTTACAGTTTCAAAACCTAAATCTTTAAAAAAATTAAGTAAATAATGATGTTGAAAAATATTAATCCAAATAATATCTGTAAACGAAGCCGCACTTAATGTTTTCTTCCAAAGCGATTGCTGTACTTCAACCGAATTATATTCAGGAAGAATGGCAAAAAGAATTTCCGTTACCCTTTTATCTTCGGGCATTTCAGGATATTCAGAACCGCTCTTTAAAATGCTGTATCCAACCGGTTTTTCATCTTGATAGGTGATGATAAGTTGTATCGATAAGTCATTCAGGTCGTTGATTTTTTGGCGATGATCAAAATGTTCATCAATATATTCTTCAATTTTTTGTTCTTCCACAAAATCTTTATGCAGAGCGATAAAGAATGGTTCTTCCACTGCAAAAAAATCATTCACTCCCTGATCCGAGCCTACCGTAAATTTTGAAACTATTTCCATGAATCTTTTTATCAAATGTAAGTCGATTTTCAGGGAAAATATAGATACAGTTTTAGGAAAAATAATCGATACAGATTTCGATTTTGTAAATTTGTTCAATACAGTTAGAGAAAATGCAGCAATATAAATATGAAATTTTTACTTCTGTTATTGAAGAACAAATTAAAACCGGAATATTTCATCACGGTGATCGATTGCCGTCGGTTCGGGAAATTAAAGCAAAATATGGTTTGAGCATGAGCTCTGTTCAAAGTGGATTTGAATATTTAATCATTAAAGGTTTGGTGAAAAGCAACCCTCGATCGGGATATGTTGTGGCGTATCAACATAACAATTTTCTTCAATCACAAAATCAGTTGAAGATTTCTAAAGATAGTAATTTCAATAAAAATATACTTTTAACATCGGCGAGAAATAAGCCATTAACTGTTAATTCCTTTAATAATGCCGCTCCGGGAGATATTTTAATTCCTCAAAAGTTAATTCTTCGAACGATGCAGGAAGTTATTAGGGAAAAAGGTTCTGCGTTGCTTCGATATTATCCGCCAAATGGTTCTTTGGAATTGATAAATTTAATTGCATACCGAATGAACAAGCTGAATTGCCACATGAATTCAGACGAAATTATTATTACAGATGGTGCACTTCAGGCTTTGTTTATTGCTTTGCATTCGGTGACCCATGAAGGCGATATGGTGGCTGTTGAAAGCCCGTGTGTGTTTTCTGTGCTTGAAGTTATGGCTAATTTAAAACTTAAAGTTGTTGAAATTCCTATTAATGAGCAGCATGGATTTGATGTTGAATATTTGAAGGAAGCTTGTAAAACTGAACCTATAAAAGCGGTGATTATAACGCCCAATTTTCATAATCCGACAGGTATTTTGATGAGAGATGAGGTTAAAGAATATTTGGTTGATTTTGCTGGAGAGTTTCAGATTCCGATTATTGAAAATGATATTTATGGCGATGTCTACTTTTCGGAAAAAAGACCGACTTGCATTAAAAGTTTTGATAAAAAAGGTTTTGTAATGACTGTTTCTTCTTTTTCAAAAACCTTGAGCCCAGGAATCCGTTTAGGCTGGCTGAATGCAGGAAAGTTTTATGCTCAGGCAGAGAAATCAAAGTTTTCATTGGGACGAACGGTTTCTCCGATCTATCAAGAATTAATGATAAAATTGTTGATGAAAAATAGTTATGACCGTCATTTACGATTGTTCAGGAAAAGGCTTAATCAGCAGGCAATGATTTTATTGAATGCTTTGAGAACATATTTTCCAGAAGGTTCTTGTTTTCATGAGCCTGAAGGCGGTTACAGTATTTGGGGGAAATTACCAAAAGAAATTGATATGGAACAATTTTATGAGTATTGCGAGAAGAATAGAATTTTGTTCACTCCCGGAACTACATTTTCTGTACATAATGATTATAAAAATTGTTTTAGAATTGTTTTTGCTGAATATATGACTTTTGAAAGTTTTGATTTGATTAAAAAAGCAGGTGAAAAAGCTCGTGAATTGCTTCAGAAAATATAATTTTCAGACAGATTATAATTGAATGTTGAGTTTCCTAGCCGTGATTGCAGCATTTGTTTGAGCTCATTTTTTTGTGTATGGGCGGCGCGGCGAAGCCGCGCC
>NZ_JBDFPQ010000022.1:0-43388 GCF_039672645.1 Chryseobacterium sp. C39-AII1 | reverse complement strand
GTTGTAAAGAGGCAGCTTCGCTGCCGCGCCGAACCAAAAAAAATAGCGAGTGCGGAAAGCGGGAAATAGCTCCTATTAGGCTTGAGTGTTGGAGTGTTTGAGAGGTTGAGAAAAAGTATTTGTAGATATTACCTTAAAAAATAAAAAAAGGATAAACGAAAAATTCATTTATCCTTTTAATATCATAAAACAAAGAATATTATCCTCCGTAATTATTCGCATAGTCTTCTTGTGAAGCCTGGATCACTTTTCTAGCATGTTCTGCTCCGTAAACCTCCTGAATTCTGCATTTTGCAGGTTCATCTGGTAAGTTTTTGTACGTCAAGAAATAGTGCATTAATCGTTTCACTTCAGCTTCAGGCAATTCTGTTATATCTCTGAAATGTCCGAAAGCGTGGTCACCAATCATTACCGCAACGATTTTATCATCTGCTTCACCATCGTCGATCATTTTGAAACCCCCGATTGGAATAGCTTTCATCAACAAACCTCCTGAATGAATATTGTGAGAACTCAAAACACAGATATCTAACGGATCGTGATCTCCCATTGTAACGTCTGTAGCGCCTCTTTCGATTGCTAAATTCATTACCGCCGTATCGCAATATGTTCTTGGAACGAAACCGTATAATGCCGGGATAATGTTAGAAAACTTCTGAGGTCTATCAACCATCAAAAACCCGGTTTCTTTATCTACTTCATATTTAATCGTATCTGAAGGAACGATTTCCACGAATACGTTTACAACATTTGGCGCATCTTCTCCTGCAGAAATTCCGTGCCACGGATGTGCTTTAAAATTTGGAATCATTATATCTATTTATTTTTTACGTTTAGTTTATGCTACTATTAAAATTTCTCTTCTCAGGTTTTCCATCGTTGAAGCGATATAATCATCACTATTCATATAATTTACGATAAAAACCGTTTTAAATTCTTCAAGACTTGCATTGCTATTCATTCCTTCATAAGTTTTGTGAAGCAAATCGATCACCGCCAATTTAGAATCAACAATATTCTGCCACGAATTTTTTGTTAAATACAGCTGTTGAGAAGAATTATATTCAAATTCATCTTGAATGGTCTTTTCTGTAAGGAAAATAAATTCGTGAACGGCCAGTTCTTTATCAAACCTCTGAACCAGATTAGAAGGTTTTATTCTCTCCATAAAAAGCGTCATCCTTTCATAAGCTTGCGCTTTGTTTTCGGAGTTCGACTTTACGGAAAGAAGCTTTATTTCCTGGGTTTTGAGTGTGATATAAGAATGTACAAACTGTCTCAGCAAAACCAGAAAAGGTATTGCAATAATTAATGCGAATGCATACGGTAGATATCCTGAAAAGCTAGCCATAATTTGATGTGCAAAATTAATGATAATTTTATAATTTCTATGCTGTCTTATCTATTATTTGTGATTTAGAGCTTTGGTATGTAATTAAAGATAAAATGATAATCAGATAAAAACCAACCATCATTCTTGTTACCAAACTCGGAAACATGATAAACCTCACAAATACAGTGATATAAATCGCAGCGTACAAACTTAGAAAAATAAACGCCTTTCTGTTTTTATTTAAAATTAATTTATAATCAAGAATTAAAATAATGAAAATTAATAATAATGGGAAGTATGAAGTATTAAATTCTATTAATAATTTACTTTTTATACAGGCTAAATATTCTCCAAAATTAAAGGCATCAGGATTTGAAATTGGATACAATTGAACTTTAGTAAACTGATTCATAAATAAAACTGACCATGGAATTTGATTAAAATACTGGATAATTCCAAAAGTTAAAGCAAAATAGACAAATGCCAATACAATTTCTTTAGCTTTAAAATTAAAATCAGATCTAAAAATATAAAGTATCCCTAATAAAAAACTGTAGAAAATAAAGTATTCCGGTCTTGTTAAAATACATAAAATACCAACAATAGTAGCTATGAACAGGTTTCTTTTTATTGCCACAAAATAAAAACTTAATAGTAAAAGCAAACAAGACAAACCGTCAGGAGTTGCATGTCGCGAAGCATCTAAAAGTGGCTTAAACAAGGATATTAATATGGTAAACCCAAAAGCAACGTAGTCATTTTTTACCGTTTTTAACAGAAAAGAAAAAATTAGTATTAAAATAAGAACATACGAAATGATAGTTATTAAAAACGTAGATGTAGCAGCCTTAAACCCAAGGTTAAAGAAAATAGAATTGATAAAATTATAGAATGGCTTCACCGTAAACAACTGAATTTCTTCTTCATACACTTTCGGATTTTCAGATAAAATCTTATAATAACTACTCTCTCCATCAGCTTCTTCTACCCGATTTTCATCAACTTGAGTAATTTCAGGTCTTTTGGGCTTTAATTCGTCGTAAACTTTTTTATGAATTTCCTCAATTTTCATATCAGGAAAATTAGCCTTGTAAACCAAACCCATATACGCTTCGATATCAGCATTGTAATACTGATGAGTATATAAATAATAGGACATAATGCACAGATAAATTGCAAGTAAAAACTTTACAATTTTTTTATTTTTTCCTAATACCGTAGTATTTTTTAGTTGAATCATTAGTTTTATAAAATCTAAAATTTAAAAATCCTTTTAAAAGATCTTTTTTAGCATTAAAAATTGTAGAATATTTCTGTAATTCCGGACGAAAACCCCGGAAAAATTCTTCAATGGCAGGAACTTCGCTTCCTTCAAAATCAAAAATTTTATGCTGAATATTTTGTGAAATAATATGATCTATAATGACCGAAGAACCCGATAATTTCACATATTCTTTATCATTAAACGTTCCTAAAAGCGCAAGTGTTTTATCATCTGAAAAAACAGCAATAGCATTAATGATGTTTCCATGATAGAAAAAAGCAACAATTTTAAGATGTTGAGCATTTTCAAAATCCGTAAAAGTCTTTAAAAATTCATTTTTATCTTTCTCATCTTTTGCTCCGATTGTATTCTTAGAAATAAAACCAAAAGCTTCCGCCATCGTCACTTCTCGCACTTCAGAATTTTCTAAAACCTCTTCATCCAACCGTAATTTTCTTTTTCTTTTTGGTGAATATTTTTGCCTTACAGATTCGTAATCATTAGGATAAATAAGAAAATTTTGTCTCTGATTTAATTGTTTGGAAAATTTATTTTCAGCATTAAAAGCATAATACCAAATATTGTACTTCTTTTCAAAAAAACTTAAAAAAGCATCATTAATTGTTACATCATCTTCTTTAGAAAAAATACCTAGTTGTTGACAAAGTTTAGGATTAATAATCAATTTAAAACCAAATTTCTTAACAAAAGGAACCGGCATTACCGCTTCATAATCATTATAAACCAGTATTTCCCATTGCTTCCCTGAAGTAATATCCAGAAAATCTTTAGTCGCTGAATATTTCCGCTGTTCCGAATTTTCTAAACATTCTGTATATTTTTTGAAATCAATTTCGTGGTATTTCAATCTTCTAATCATAATAATCCTTCGTCTGAGAAACTAAAATAGGAATTCTGCGTAATAATTAAATGGTCTAAAAGCTGGATTGTTAAAAGTTTTCCCGCTTCTTTTACTTTTTGGGTAATCTCGATATCTTCCCTACTCGGTTTTAAATTTCCTGAAGGATGATTATGAGCAATGATAATTCCTGTTGAAAAATGTTCTAATGCCGTTTTAAATAAAATCCTTACATCCACAATAGACTGGCTGATTCCGCCTTGTGTTAATTGGGCAATATGAATGATTTTATTACTTTGATTCAGAAAAATTGCCCAAAATTCTTCCGTTCTCAGATCTGACAAATGATTTTTCAACACCAAATAAGCGCTGTTACTGCTTGAAATGGTTGGTTTTTCCATCACTTCCTGGCTGGCTCTCCGTCTTCCGATTTCCAATGCCGTAGCAATTGAAATAGCTTTTACTTCGCCCACTCCTTTGAATTTCATTAAATCTTTTATCGAAAGTAAACTCAATTGATGCCAGTTGTTATCAACCGATGCCAAAATTTTTCTTGCCAGTTCCACCGCCGTTTCTTCCCTGTTTCCACTTCCCATGATGATTGCCAATAGCTCAGAATCAGAAAGCGAATTCTTACCTTTCAGTAAAAATTTTTCGCGGGGTCGGTCGTCTTCGGCTAGGAATTTTATAGACATATTTTTTAAGGTAAAAGGTTTCAGGAATTAGGGTTAATTTAATAAAAGGCGTATAAGAGTATCGTTTTCTTTGATTGGTCTAAATATTTAGCCGTTTCATTGAATGCGTTTTTCGACAACATCGGGCAGCCAAAACTTAAACAAGACAAATCTGCAGACTCTTTATCGGGAACGCAATAATAAGAATGAAGGACAATCGCCCGATCCATCGCATTGCTGTTTGTAGAATCTAAACCTTTTAATCGATAGGCTTTTCCAAATTTTCCATTATAACTTTCACGAATTTCATATTTCCCCAAAGAAGATTGATGAGAACCGTCCGTATTGCTGAATTGCAAAGCACTTGAGTTTTTTACTACCGAACCTTCACCATGTGCAACAACAGCTTTTTGGAGAATTTTATCATTTTTTAAATCATAAACAAAATAACGATATTTCCCAGAATGTGTTTTAAAATTGATGAAAACTGCTAAATTTTGATTATACTCTTTCCCTTTTAAATAATTTTTGATTTCCTGTATTTTTGATTTTGGTAAAAAATCTGACGCAGTTGTTGCCTGAGATTCGATTTTCGAACAGGAAATAAAGAAAAGAAATAAAAAAATAAAGTGTTTCATCATTTGTTAGGAAATTTTTATTCGATAATCATTCCGTCTTTCATGACTAATTTTCGATCGGTAATTTCGGCAAGATTCGGGTTGTGCGTTACAATCACAAAAGTTTGATTGTATTTATCCCTTAAATCAAAGAATAATCGATGTAAATCATCTGCATTTTTAGAATCAAGGTTTCCGGTCGGTTCATCTGCAAAAATAATTTTCGGCGAATTGATTAAAGCCCTTGCAACCGCCACTCTTTGCGCTTCACCACCCGATAACTGATTGGGTTTATGATGAATTCTCTGCTCGATTTTTAAATCTTCAAACAAAGCATAAGCCTTCTCAATTGCTTCTTTTTCATTAGATCCAGCAATTTTTGTTGGAAGCAAAACGTTTTCCAGCGCGGTAAATTCCGGAAGCAACTGATGAAACTGAAACACAAATCCTATATTTTCATTTCTGAATTTAGAAAGCTGTTTATCATTCATATTAATGAAAGATTTTCCGTTGATTTCTATTTCGGTATCAAATTTTTTAGAATTACTTGGTAAATCAAGCGTTCCTAAAATCTGCAACAGCGTAGATTTTCCCGCTCCCGATTCTCCGACGATAGAAACCACCTCTCCCGTTTTGATATGAATATCAACACCTTTTAATACCTCTAAATTCCCATAAGATTTATGGATATTTCTTGCTTTAATCATGATCCAAAAATAGTGAAATGATTTGAAAATTCAGATATGAAAGATATTGAGAATTTATCTAAATGGTAAAAAATATTGGCAAATTGACTTCCGCCTACTTTTTAAACAAAGAAAGGCAGCCAAAAGGCTACCTTTTTCCCTTAGAAAATCTCAGCTATCGTGGTTATTAGTTTTTTGAAGACTTGAAATGCTTAAATTTCCCTTGTCTAATGCTGATGTAAAGGTCTACATAATTTATAGATTAAACATCCGTAGAAATACGGATTTTAGATTCCGTAGAAATACGGATACTTTTATTCAAATAAAATATAATGAAATCCTATAATTAATAAAGTAAAATAAACTAATTGCTTGATTTCATTCAATTTAACAAAAATAATCTAGGCAAAATAACATTTAGCTTAATACGGATTCCATTTTTTTATAATATTTCTAGCGGTATTAAGCATTTCTAAATCCCAATTCTCTGTCTTAAAATAGGAAAAAGGATGTTCCTTTATCAGTTCTGGTTTTTCATTTTCAAACAGCATTTTAGTAAGAAGTACCTGCTCTTTATATAAGGATAGATCTTCCAAAGGTTCCGTTAATGCTAAATCAGGTTTATTCCATTTTTTTGAATTCAACTGAAAATCTGAAACATTAATTATTTCGCGAACCTTCTTAAAATCATCAAAGAAATTTTCATTTTCAATCTCTGTCGTTATCGTACTTCCTAATCGCTCAATAATGACATATTCTACATTATTACATTTCCAAAAAACGTAAGGTAAAACATTAAAAAGTTCTTCAGGAATTGCGTCATCATGCGTATCTCTTCTAATCAACTTTTCTTTCCCATACACACTTTTCTGCCAACTTCCACCAGAAAGATGAATTTCTTTTACTTTGTCTAAAGGATAAGAATTGATTAAATCCTGAATATCAACATCAAAATTATGAGCCTGACAATATATATTATGCAAATCCAAAATTAGAAAGCCATCAATATCTTCAATTAATTTTTCTAAAAACTCACCTTGCTCTTTCACATCATCAATAGAAAAAGAAAAAGCTAGATTTTCTATACCTACAGGAATGTTTAAAACATTTTGTAACCTGGAAAGTCTGTCTTTTCCTATCTGCAATGTTTTTTGATGCAAAGAAAGCGGCAACGGAATTCCCTGATGAAAATTTTCCGTATTCATAAACCCAAAATGTTCCGTAATATGATTATAATGACGCTTTTGAGTTTCTAATTTCAGTTTTTTAAGCCAATCTTCCTGTCGATCAGTCCATTTTGCATCGAATAACGAATAATAAACACCATGACCGATTAAACGGTTATTTTCAGAATAAAAATCAAGTAATTCGTTTAGCCATTCTGGCTCATCGGTATTATAAAGTGTATCAAAAGACCATTCCAACACATCAATTTCATTGCTTTGCAACAAGGGTAAAATAGCAGAAACAAAATCTGCCTCTCCCATCATTGCCAATCCTAAGTGTGGTTTCATAAATTATCCCATTCCGCAGGCAGGGCAATATCCTGAGCGATGTATTACGGTATCTTTTTTGGCGATTGGCTGTGCCGGTTGTGTTTTTGGAGTCTCAGCGGTCTTTACTTTCTTCACCACTTTTTTACCTTTTTTCGTAATAGGTTTTGTGGTTTGTGCCGATAGGCTTACTGTAACCAAACTCGCCATTAATAATGTTGGAATTTTCATAAATTGTTTTTCTGTGAATAATTGCAAGAAGTATTCCAATTTTCAATTAAGTTAAAATACTAAACCGAATGAATACTATTGCTAAATATAATTCAATTTCAACATAAAAATGATACTGTTTTTACGATTTTAAATAAATATCTGCATTTAAAATTAAAATTTTGATAGCGTTTGCTTATTTTAGTCTGGTAAATAAAGCATAAATGAAAGGCAAAATTACAGTTAGTTTATTAGGGTTATTTTTATCATTCCAAAATATAAATGGTCAAAAAACATCGTTCGATCAACAAAAAATGGAATGGTTTCAAGATGCCAAACTGGGAATTTTTATCCATTGGGGAATTTATTCAGTTGATGGAATTTCAGAATCATGGTCGTTTTTCAACAACTACATCAACCATGATAATTATATGAAACAGTTGAATGGTTTTACAGCTTCACAATATCAACCGGAAAATTGGGTTCAGCTGATAAAAAATTCAGGGGCGAAATATGCCGTGATTACGACAAAACATCATGACGGCGTTTCTCTTTGGAATACGAAAGAGGAAAAAGCGATTTCAATTACTAAAAATTCTGTGGCAAAAAAAGATGTTTTAACTCCTTTTATTTCAGAATTAAAAAAATCAGGGTTAAAAACAGGACTTTATTTTTCACTTCCGGATTGGAGTCATCCTTATTATGATGTAAATACCAGAACAAAAAAACGCTACGAAATTAAAAATGATAATGCACGATGGCAAAAATTTGTCAGTTATTATCAAGGGCAATTAAACGAATTATCTTCTCAATATAAACCCGATTTATTATGGTTTGACGGCGATTGGGAGCACACTTCTGAAGAATGGCAGGCTCCGAAAACGCTAGAAAATCTAAGAAAATTTAATCCAAATATTATTATTAATTCCAGACTCAATACGCATGGTGATTACGAAACTCCAGAGCAGGGAATTCCTGTTGTAAATCCTCAAAGTGAGTATTGGGAATTGTGCTACACCATGAATGACGCCTGGGGTTATCAGCCGTTTGATGACAATTATAAAACACCAAACATGATTGTGAGAACGCTCGCAGATGTCATTAGTATGGGTGGAAATTTACTGCTGGATATCGGACCGAAATCTGATGGTACAATTCCGACAAAGCAAGTTGAAATTTTAAAGAATTTAGCAAGATGGACATCAAAAAATAAAGAAGCGATCTACGGAACCCGACGCGGATTACCGTTTGAAAATTATAAAGGAAAATCTTCATTCTCAAAAGATGGCAAAAAATTATTCCTCTATCTTGAAGAAGCAAAGGATTTTGTTAAGGTTTATGGTTTAGATATCCCTCCACTTTCAGCGACAATTATCGGTGATCAAAATTCAAAAATCAATTTTAAATCTGATAATAAAGGAAATTATACATTTAATCTAACAAATTCAAAGTTTGATCAGGATGTTACCGTGTTGGAAATTGATTTTAAGGATAAACTTCAATTTTCAAATCCAAAAAAAGATCAACGGTCACTTTCGGAAGTTTTAGAAAATAGTAGTACAAAAGTAGCTGTTTATGAAATTGCCGATCAATTGCATGAAGGGAATAATATGTTTAAAAATTCAGGTTTGACGAGTGACGGATTGGATATGAAGATCAATAAAACACCCAAAACCAATTTGGAAACCCTCAATTGGACCAGTAAAAATTCGGAGGCTTTATTTGAAACTGAAAAAGGATTACCAAATGGACATTATTCAGGGATGAGTACGCTTTCGAAGGACAAACAAACGGTATATTTATTTGTGGAAGGTACGCCAACCGGACCGATTGCTTTGAAAGGAATAAAAAACGGAATTGCCCGAATTCGCATTGTAGGAGAAGGTTCGATTATCAACCATAAAATTTATAATAAACTGTATTGGAGCGACAGACCGGGGATAATTTACATTGATATTCCTAAAGAAAGACTTGATAAAAATATGACCGTAATTGCTGTTCTGCTTGATAAGCCGATTGAACTGTACCGAGAAAAAGTAGGTGCGATCGAGAATAATTTATAAACAAAAAACCGTAGAAAATTCTACGGTTTTTATATTTTGAAGTTTGTTTTTCTTAGAAAATCTCTCTTCCTGAAAAGTGAAATTGAGCTTCGATAAGTGCATTCTCGTCAGAATCTGAACCGTGAACAGCATTTTCTCCGATGCTTCTTGCAAACATTTTTCTGATTGTTCCTTCAGCAGCTTCAGCAGGGTTTGTAGCTCCGATTAATGTTCTGAAATCTTCAACAGCGTTTTCTTTTTCCAAAACAGCAGCAACGATTGGTCCAGAACTCATGAATTCTACCAATTCACCATAAAATGGTCTTTCAGCGTGAACTTCATAGAATTTTTTTGCATCAGCTACAGTCAATTGAGTTAATTTCAATGCTTTGATCTTAAAACCTCCTTCAGAAATCTTCCCTAAAATAGCTCCGATATGTCCGTCCGCAACTGCATCAGGCTTAATCATTGTAAATGTAATGTTAGACATAAATGTATATTTTTTTAATGCCGCAAAATTACAAAAAATATCTTTGATTTTAATTTTAAAATAATTTTAACATAAAAATAACTTTTATTAAGAAATCATGAACAAAAGTTTGGCACAGTAATTGTTTCTTCTAATTCGATTCTCATGTTTAATTTGAGTTTTCATGGTTATTAGTTTTTACCCAGCTTCGGCTGGGTTTTTTATTGATAGGCATTTCAGAAGATTCTTTTCATACTTTTCAATAAAACCCAACAACTTTTAGAACTTCAACAAACCCTTGTTTCAAATTCAATCAATAAGATAAATATGAATAAATTTTAAAATTAATTTATCCTGCCAAATCATTAAATTAATCAACCTCGATGTCACTATTTATGCCACCACTTTTTGTCTCGAAAAAATAAGATAGGCAAAATATACTGCAATCATTGAAATGGCAATTCGGGCAATGATCATCGGTATAATTGATTTTGACTCTAAAAAACCAACCAAAGCAGAAATTAGAAACGTAACCATTAGCTGCATAAAACCCATTAAAGCAGCCGCCGTTCCTCTTCCTTCTTTAAACGGAGATAATGCATGTGCTGTCGTAAGTGGAAAAAGTAAACCAATAGCTATTAATGAAAGAAATAAAACCGCTATTTCTAATCCTACACTTAAATTATTTATTGAAACCAATAAATGAAGGCTGCTCATTGAAAACAACACAATAGAAGCAAATAACAACAGTTTGGTATTCATAATTCTCTTCGTTAATTTCGGAGTCATATAAGCCGCCAGAATAAGCGCCATCGAATTGAAGGCAAAAATAAAGCTGAACGTTTCGCTGGCAAAACCATGAATTTCCATGAACAATAAAGGAGCATTTGAAATATAGATGATTAAAGACGCGAAGGCAATACTTCCGATAATGGTATTACAGATAAATTCGCGGTTTGAAATAATGATTTTTAACTGATCTGCTAATTTTACTTCATCCGTCTCTATTTTAGGTGATGTGATCTTAGAATTCGTTTCAGGAACAAATTTTACAACCAATAATAAAGTTAAGGCTCCCAAAATGCACAGAAAGGTAAACGCACTGTTCCAGCCCCAAAATCTCAGGAAAACACTGCCCAATAAAGGTGCAACAATAGGTGCAATGCCGCTGATTTGAGATTGCTTGGAAAATACAGTGACTGCTTTTTCTTTGTCATACAAATCAATTACAATGGCACGCCCAATCACAATTCCTGCACTTCCACCAAAAGCCTGGATGAAACGCATGATCCATAATACATAAATATTTTTAGTAAAAATAATCGCAACCGCTCCGAAAATAAACAGCAAAAGTCCGAAATATAACATCGGTTTTCTTCCTTTTTTGTCGGATAATGGCCCCCACAAAAGTTGTCCAATCGCAAAACCTGCAAAAAATATAGAAATTGAGATCTGGATATGCCCGATGTCTGTCATGAAAATCTTTGCCATACTTGGAAAAGCAGGAAGATACAGGTCGATACTCAAAGATTCTAAAGTGTTTAAAAGAGCTAAAATAAATACAATAATACTAAGGTTCCTCATAAAAAATTTTTAAATCGATACATTTATCCAACAAGTGGAATTTTCGATGGCAAAATTCTTATAAAAAAGAAGATGATTCAATAAAGAAACTGAAGAGATCCTAGTACAAAGTGAGGATTATGATTTGAAGAAAAAATATTAATGAAATTCGACTTAATAGTAAAATTCACTTCAATGATAGATTCAACATAGCATTTTATCATTTTTCTGACTTAAAACTTTCAGGACTTTTACCAATGTGTTTTTTGAAGAAACGTGAAAAGTAAGAAGCGTCATTAAAACCGAGTTTAAACGCAATTTCCTTTACCGTACAAGTTCCAAAACTAAGCTCTCTTTTCGCTTCCAGCAACAATCTCTGGGCAATCATTTTCTTAACCGTTGTCCCTCGTCCCAAGCGAACAATATCATTAAGATGATGCGAACTGATATTAAGTTTTTCAGCGTAAAACGGAGTTTCTTTTTCTAAAAGATAGTTTTCTTCAATAAGCTTAATCAATTCCTGAATTCTTTGTTTATCACCGGAAATATTTTCCTGAGACAGTAATTCACCCGTAATAACGATACAAAAAGATTTTAGATAAGATGTCAAAAGATTCATGCGATACTCATCGTGATATTCTTTTTCCATGAGAGCAACCAATGATTCGCAGGTATTTTTAACTTTTAAAGCAAGCTGAAAAGGCTTAATTCCGTCAATCAAAACCATTTCAACATCACAAATCTCCTGAAAAATCTCTTTGCTTATGGCAAAAACATACCCCTTCTCTCCTTGCAGCTTCATATTGAAAACCTGTCCGGGAGCCAATATACAGATTTGATTATCAATAAGATCATACGTTTCAAAATCCAATTCAAGCGAACTGTCTTTTTTAGTTTCTAAAAACCAAAGGATTTCGTAAAAATTATGACGGTGAATATCATTAAAATTTTCAGCACAACCATTTTCTAAGGTGGTCAGCTGAAAATCCTGATAAGACAGGTTGTGAACAGGAATAGGCTTTCCCGAATTCATCATATATTATTTTTGAGCTGCTTCTTCAGCTTCGTCCATCAACTTAATATACGTTGCGTATCTCGAATGCTGGATTTCTCCGGTTTCCAAAGCATCAAGAACGGCACATTTCGGTTCATTGATGTGAAGGCAGTTATGAAATTTACATTCTTCTCTCTTTTTGAAAATTTCAGGAAAATAATGCTGTACTTCTTCTTTTTCAATGTCGATCATGGCAAATTCACGAACTCCTGGAGTATCGATTACGTTTCCACCAAAATCCCAAAAGTGCATTTGCGCAAATGTGGTCGTATGCTTTCCTTTTAAATGAGTATCTGAAATTTCAGAGGTCTTAAGATTTAAATCGGGTTGCAAAGCATTCACCAAGGTTGATTTACCACATCCGGAATGTCCGAAAAATACAGAGGTTTTGTCCTTCAAAAGTTCTTGAAGCTGGTCTAAATTCAACCTTGAATAAGACGAAATCTCTAAAGAGTCATAGCCAATTTGCTGATAAAGAAATTCTACATCTTTTACAATTTCAATTTCTTCTTCATGCAAAACATCAATTTTGTTGAATAAAATCAATGGAGTAATATTATAAGCTTCACAACATGCTAAAAAACGATCAAGAAAACCCAACGAAGTTTCCGGATGTTTTAAAGTAAAAATAAAGCAAGCCAAATCAATATTTGAAGCAATAATGTGCGCTTCTTTTGAAAGGTTTACAGATTTTCTGATCAGGTAATTTCTTCGAGGATCAATTTTCGTGATCCAGGCAATATCATCCTGTTCCAGCTGAAATTCAACAAAATCTCCTACAGCAAGCGGATTGGTAAGTCTTGTTTTTATTAATTTGAATTTCCCTCGAATTCTGGCCTCGAAAATTTTCTGGGTTTCCAATTCTAAAACCTGATACCAACTTCCCGTAGATTTAATGATTTTTCCTTTCATATATTAAGATGCTGCAAATATAAGGAATTTTAGGTTGGAGTGTTTTAGTTGAGTTGGAGAGTTTTAGAGTTGAAGAGTCAGAGAGTTTGGGAATATATTATCTTGTGTTAGTGATACTTAATTTTGCTTTAGTTTTTTTAGATAAAATTAGACAAACATCTATATAAACCGCAAAAACAATAAATTAAATACTTGAAAAAAACCTCAACCACTCATACTCTCAAACCCTCTAAACTAATTATTCATTGATCATAATATTATTCTGAACCTCAATAGATTCTTCGTGAATTGCTTTAAATACTTTCTCGATGAATTCCTGAGACATTCCTGTTTCTTTTGCCTTCTGTCCAGCGTATTCTGTAATCACTTTCCAACGTTCCGGCTGGAAGATCGCAATGTCATTTTCTTTCTTCAGCTTACCTATTTTTCCTGAAATTTTCATTCTTTGAGAAAGCAGTTCAATCAGTTGGAAATCCAAATCAGAAATCAGCGTTCTGTGTCTTCCCATTTCATCATCAAAACCTGCAATTCCTGCATTTCTGATCTTTAAATTCCCGATCAATTCTGCCAAAACTTCAGGCGTAATCTGCTGCGAAGCATCACTCCAAGCTTCATCCGGATTACAGTGTGTTTCAATGATGGCACCTTGGTAACCAACGTTCATTGCTTCCTGCGTAACGTCTGCCAATCCTGTTCTGTTTCCACAAATGTGAGAAGGATCGATCAACATAGGAATATTCGGGAACTGGCTCTTAAAATCCAAAGCAATCTGCCAGTTCGGGTTGTTTCTGTATTTGGTTTTTTGGTATGTTGAGAAACCTCTGTGGATTGCCCCTAATTTTTTAATATCCTGCCCCAAAAGCCTTTCCAAAGCACCAATCCAAAGCGCTAAATCTGGGTTTACCGGGTTTTTAACAAAAACAGGCTTATCTGTTCCTCTCAAAGCCATAGCAATTTCCTGAACGGTAAAAGGATTCACCGTAGAACGTGCTCCGATCCAAAGAATATCAACATCCGCTTCCAACGCTGCAAAAACATGGTGCGCATTCGCAACTTCCGTTGCTGTTTTGAAACCGTACTCCTCCTTCACTTTTTTTAGCCAGTTCAAACCAATTACTCCTACTCCTTCAAAGCCGTTCGGTTTTGTACGGGGTTTCCAGATTCCTGCACGGAAAATAGGCACCTGTGCATTGGTTTCTCTAATTCTTTTGGCAGTCTCCAACATTTGAGCTTCACTTTCCGCGCTACATGGTCCTGCAATCATCAATGGTTCTGAAAACTCATTGATCCAATCGTTGTTTAAATCTTGTAAGTTCATATTCTTAAATTCTAATTTTTTTTGTGGTTAAATAATATCAATAGGGATTAGTATTATAAAATTTAATTTATAATTCTTTTCAAAAAATGCCGTTAAAAATTTTTAATGGAAGTAGGAAATTAAAGAGAACCTTCTATTATTCCTGTATTATTTTTTGGAAAGAAATTCAGCTGCAGTACCAATAAAATCGGTAATAATTTCTGAAATTTCTAAAATAACTAAATGAAAAGCCAAAATAACCGCTAAAATAATTAGCAGTTTCAAAACCAAAAAGGTTTACATTAGACTTATGTGTAGTAGTTGTTTCCACTTTTATATTGTGAATCTCCTATTTACGGGCTTTTCAATTGTTCTGTTATTGCCGAAAAATGATTTTTCGTACAAATATTTGACAAATATATAAAAAATTATGATAAGTCGAACTTCATTAGATCATCTAAATCTTTTAATAATGGATTTTTTTCGATCAGTTTTTCAAAAATTTTCCTTTTGGTCATTACTTCCACCTTTAAATTTTCAAAATCTCTTTTGTAATTAATTTCAATGGTGTAGTTTTGAACCTTTCTTTTAAAATGATTAAAAAACTCTCCGCTGATCTTGTCAAACTCTACTTTTGCAGAATCTGAAGGATATAGAACCTGAATATTTTTTTCGTCGATCTTTATCAGTTTAAAACCCTTTATTGCATTAAAAATAAAAGATGCCTTGAACTGAATCTGTTTTAAAAACAAATTCCACTCCATCTGAAGATCGGTTTCGGTAAAATGATTTTGAGGTAAATTTTCGGTCTTTACAGCCAGTGATTCATCTTTGACAGTTATTGTTTCATCTTTTGTTAAAAAAGAATTGATACTGAACCCTGATGAAATTCCAGGTTTTGATAAAGGTTTTGAAGTTGTTTTTTTAACCGCGACTTCCTGAACTGTTTCCACAGCAACTGAAACTGGTTTTTCAGCTTGAACTTCCTTTTTTACTTCTGGTTTTGGAAGCTTCACTTCCTGCGTTTCATTAAGAAACGGAGCTAATATCAGGAACTTTTTTTTTTTGTAACGTCTGAATTAGCCGTCAAAGAAGCCAATTGCATTAAAGCAATTTCAACTGTAAGTCTTGGGTTTTTGGAGTTTTTATAATTGATGTCCGCATGGTTGCAGATTTCAATTGCATCGATGAGTTGTTGCGGGCTCCATTTCTGACTCTGCTCAACAAATTTAGCCTTTGTTTTTTCTCCAACTTCGATCAGCTCTATGGTTGAAGTATTTTGAGCCATCATCAAATCTCTGAAATGATTTCCTAAACCTGCAATAAAGATATGAGGATCGAAACCTTTCTTCACGATTTCATTGAAAGCAAACAGAACTTCCGGAATTTTATTTTCCTTGGCGAGATCAACCACTTTCAGATATTGATCATAATCCAGAATATTTAAAACTTCGGCAGCTTTTGCCAGTGTAATATTCTTTTGGGAAAAGGTAGAAAGCCTGTCAAAAATAGACAATGCATCTCTCAATGCGCCATCCGCTTTTTGAGCAATCAGATATAAAGCATCATCTTCATAATGAATATTCTCTTTCTGAGCGATACCTCTTAAATGATTATGAATGTCTTCAATGACAATTCTTTTAAAATCATAAATCTGGCATCGTGAAAGAATGGTAGGAATGATTTTATGCTTTTCAGTGGTTGCCAAAATAAATATGGCATGAGCAGGCGGTTCTTCTAATGTTTTAAGGAAAGCATTAAAAGCCGCAGAAGACAACATGTGAACCTCATCTATAATATATACTTTGTATTGACCGACCTGAGGAGCAAAACGCACCTGATCAATTAGTTCACGAATATCATCAACTGAGTTATTCGAAGCAGCATCTAGTTCATAAATATTGTAAGCAAAACCATCTTCTGAAACAGAACCATCTTTTTCATTGATCTTTCTTGCCAAGATTCTCGCACAAGTAGTTTTCCCTACTCCACGAGGGCCACAAAACA
Organism: Chryseobacterium sp. C39-AII1; assembly: GCF_039672645.1. Taxonomy (NCBI): domain Bacteria; kingdom Pseudomonadati; phylum Bacteroidota; class Flavobacteriia; order Flavobacteriales; family Weeksellaceae; genus Chryseobacterium; species Chryseobacterium sp. C39-AII1. The sequence continues at coordinate 26,908 of NZ_JBDFPQ010000022.1, read as the reverse complement.
GCAAAGCCTGCGCCAGCTGATTTTCTTCAATGGCATGTTCTAGAGTATCTGTAATATGAGATTGTCCCACAACAGTGTCAAACTCCTGAGGGCGATATTTTCTAGCAGATACAATAAAATTTTCCATTGGTCAAAAATAAGAAATATAGTTCTAATTTAAAAATTTTAAATTTTCAAATTACTATTAAACACTTAAATTCTGACCAATCTGGAAAATTTTTATTCATCATTTATTTTTGATAAGCAAAATCAATCAGCTCTACAATAGCTTTTTCAATTTCAGCACGTCCTTCATCTGTTTTCAGATCAATTCCGTTGAATTTATTAGCATTGTAGCCTGTATAAAGATTTAAGTAGTAAGCACCAGAAATAATTAAAGCCATAATAGCTCTGAATCTTGTTGCTTTTTCGCCAAAATGAGGATCGGTAATATGTTCGAATAACATACCTCCTGCTTCCTCACGTTGATCTACTAATTTTCTTAAAATAGGTTTACTTTCGGAAAGCTCCCAAAGAATAATTTTCTGAAGTTCTTTATTCTTTTTAAGACTTTCAAACTGATTTAATACTGCTAATTTTGAAAGTTCCTGACCACCGTCTGATAAATCTACCTCAATCCCTTCATTAATTTTACTCCAGTAATCCTGAGATCTGATGTATTCATCAATTAATTTTTCGGTACTTCCGAAATACTCATAAATAAGTTTTTTGTCGAAGCCTGCTACGGCTGCAATTTTGCTAACTTTAAGACCGGAGTAACCCTTCACTCTTAAAATTTTTCCAACTGCAGCCAATAACTTTTGCTTCGTTTTTTCTTTATCCCTAATCGGGCCTTGCACTACTTTTCTAGGCATATATTATTATTTTTTTGCAATATGCAATTTATTGTTGATATCTTCAAACGCATTAAGCGTTTTATCAAGATGCTCTTTCTCATGTCTGGCCGTTACGCTCATCCTGATACGGGCATCTTTTCTTGGTACGGCAGGATACAAAATCGGGTTGGTATACACACCTTTTTCAATTAGTAGTCTTCCTACATCACCTGTTACATGCGGATCCCCAATTTTTACAGGAATAATTGCAGAACACGTGATTCCTGTATCCAAACCTAAGTCATTTAATCCTTTTTTGAAATAATTAATATTCCACCAAAGTTTTTCTCTCCATTCCGGTTCTTCATCAATAAGCTCAATTGCCTTAATGATCCCTAATGAAGAGGGAGGTGCTGTTGCTGAGAAAATTTGCTGACGAGACTGAAATCTCAAAATGGCAGCAATTTTTTTATCCGCAATTACATATCCTCCTAAGTTACCAAAAGTTTTACTAAAGGTACCGGTAATAATGTCCACTTTATTCAACATTTCTGTATCTTCTAAAGTTCCTCTTCCCGTTTTTCCTAAAATCCCTACTCCGTGTACATCATCTACCATTAAGAATGCATTATACTTTTTTACTAAGTTATAAATTTCTTTGATATGAGATGTATCACCATCTTGTGAATACACGCCGTCTACTATGACCAGCTTGGTACGGTACAGATTCTCAGATGTCTTCAAAATGTGTTCCAAAGCTTCCAAATTGTTGTGAGGAAACGTTTTTTTGTTGGTAAAAGCACATCCCTCATGTACACTTGCATGTACCGCCATGTCTAAAATAGCCAAATCTTCTTTTTGCATTAAAACTTGCAAAGTCGCACTATTGGCCGTATATCCCGTAGTAAAAATTGCCGCTTCTTCCTGTTTTCTTCCAAAGAAAGACGCAATTTTTTCTTCCAACGCATTGTGGTAAGTAAAATATCCTCCGATAAGCGGTGTCGCCCCCGTTCCGGTTCCATACTTCTGAATCCCATCTATTGCCGCCTGTTTCACTTTAGGATGCTGTGTAAATCCTAAATAATCGCTCGAAACAAAGCTCACATAATCTCTCTTTTCGTTTTCGATGTCTACATTTACTACAGAATTGGTACCCGTGGTATTTTGCAATCTGTAATTCATGTGTCCGTTGGATTTCATGTAATTCAAAAATTCATAAAAAATCTCTGCTCTTTGAGAAATATTATGCTCCGGAATATTCTCAAAATCCCTAAAAGTAGCCGTAGTAAAGTCAATACTCATCCTTAATCTTTATTAGTTGTTTAGAGAACAAATATAGTATTATTTCACATTGATGAGGTGTTATTTTTCATGAAAATTTATTATGCCTTCAATATTTTAACATTATTAATTAATATTTCCCTAAAGTTTGATATTTATTTAGAAAATTTTTCAAATTATAAATCAATACGTTATAGATTTCAATAAATCCAATCGTTTAAATAGGAAATAAAAGCACTGTTTTTTTAGGATTAAACTTTGTTGATGAAAAATTAATATTAGAATTATGTATTGAGTTTAAAATTTAGCTTTAAAAATCAATTTAACTCTAATAAAATTCATCGTTTAAACATATTAATATTATTCATCAAGAACTATAAAAATGCAGTAAAATTGACGTAAAGAACACCCTCATTTTTCAATTAAACAACTATTTAATTATTAATATTTCCAAGAATTTTAAATAAATCTCTAAAATGTGATATTGAAGTGATATCCTGTTTATTTTAAAGAAATTTCTTTAAATGCTTTGATAGAATTCTTTACTTTTAATTTTTCTAAAATATTTTGACGATGTCGACTTACTGTATTGATACTGATACATAATTTTCCTGCGATTTCCTTGCTCGTGAAGCCTTCCCCAACAAATTTTAAAACCTCCAACTCTCTTTGAGAAAGAATATTTTTATAATTCAATTTATCTTCTGCTACAATTTCACCCTTCACCGCATTAATGATTAAAAATTCCGATGGCAACTCAATAGATTGTTCCAAGGCTATATTGTAAAGGCAAATGGCAAATCGTAATTTCCCGTTGTAAGGAGAATAGATATAAAACATTTTATGCTGAATAAATTGATATTCATCATTTTTGTCTTTCATTCTCATTCTGGAAACCACATTAAATTCTGATCTTTCTTCAGGCTCTGTTTCCTCCATGAGTTTAAAAAATCTCATCTCGTGAATATATTTTTTAAGCTTATCATCCGGATGAATTTTACTTAAAATTTCTTCTTCCCAGATAGAATCAATCTCTGTAGGATTTTCGTCAAATCTCAGCCCAAGTTCTATTGCTGTTTTAGATTTAAAAACAATGCTTTTATTGGCTTGCATATCACTTAAAACCGAAATATAATTTTCTATATGAGAGTAGATAGAAGCGATCTGTTTGTAAACATTTATATCTAATTGACATTCATTCTTCGGATCACAGTTTTCGTGCAATAAAGTCTGATTTAAGGTTTCGAATATTTCCATAAAATGGTTATTTATGAGTATTGACGATGAAGAGGTTTCGTTTTAATTTTGCGAAGTTAATAATTCACGTTTAGATAAAAAATGAAGAGCATATTTTTAAGTATTTGTCTCGCCGCATCAATGCAAAACGCTTTTGCACAGACTTTAGAAAAAATGACATGGTTTAATGAGCCTGAAAAATGGGAAATCAAAAACAACAGCCTGTCTCTATTTGTAACACCTCAAAGTGATTACTGGAGGATCTCTCATTATGGTTTTACAGTAGACGATGCTCCGTTTTACTACACGACTTATGGCGGTGAATTTGAAGCTAAAGTGAAAATAACTGGCGATTACAAAACAAGATTCGACCAAATGGGATTGATGTTGAGAATCGATAAAGAGAATTACATAAAAGCCGGAGTAGAATTTGTAGACGGGAAATATAACCTAAGCACCGTTGTAACCCACACAACCAGCGACTGGAGCGTAATTACTCTTGAGAAAACACCTCCTGCGGTCTGGATAAAAGCCGTACGAAGACTCGATGCGGTAGAAATATTTTATTCGTTTGACGATAAAAATTATGTCATGATGAGAAATGCTCACTTACAGGATAATTCTCCGGTTATGGTTGGTTTAATGGCTGCTTGCCCCGATGGAAAAGGCTTTACGGCAACTTTTGAAAATTTCAAAGTAAAACATTTGCCAGATGAGCGCCGTCTGAAATGGCTGGAAAATAATAAATAACGATTGAATTTACATTCAATATAAAGTCAATTTTATCATGCCTCTCAATATTTGAGAGGTTTTTATTTGATTTTTAAATATTGATAAAAATTTTTCATCGATTGTTTTTCGTAAGCATCTTTCAGAGAAATCACCATCGCCGTACGAATCATGTTTTCGCCTTCAATAGGAATTGTTACCAAATCATCTTTTTCGGTAATGGTTGTCTGCGCCAAAATAGAGCTCCAGTTGCCACTTTTCACAAGCTCCAACAAAGCCGGAATATCATTAATTTCAATTAAAATTTTAGGTTCAAGATTATTTTCCTCAAAAGCTTTCATAATGTATCTTGTCGTGCTGTAACCTTTTGTAGGCATTGCTAAAGGTAATTCTGCAATCGTTTCTAAAGAGATACTTTTATGATGAATGGATGCTGAACTTTTTGCCGTTACCAAAACCATCGGTGAGGTAAAAAGCGGCGTATAATTGAATAATTCTACTCTATTTCCCTCCGCAAAAGTTAAAATAAAATCTAATTTGATGTGATGAAGCTGGTCTAATAACTCAGATGTTGTTGCGAAAACAATATTTACACGCACTCCAGGATATTCTTTCGAAAAACGAATCAAAGCAGAAATCATAGTAGAACGCATGCCATACGTGACCCCAATATTGAGTTCACCGCTTTTCGAGCCCTTCAAATCCTGCATGGCAAGAAAACCTTCCTGAGATTTCAGGAGACTTTTTTCAGCGTATTTTGCAAACACAATTCCCGCCTCCGTTAAAGAAATTCGTTTCCCAATTCTATTAAATAAAGGAATTCCCAATTCATCTTCCAACTGTTTAATTTGTTGCGAAAGAGTACTTTGGCTTATAAATAAATGATTGGCTGCTTCTGTGAAATTAAGAAGTTCTTTTGCTTTCAGAAAATAACGTATCTGTCTGAGCTCCATTTACAATCCTATTTTAATGATTAATTTAAAAGAATAATGCCCGTACAAATGTAAAACATTATAAAAGCTATTCAGCAGAAAATAAATAAAAATGGACCAGAAACAATATCATCTGGCCCGTTGGGTAAAGACAGCTATTTAATTTAAGATTAAAAATGCTGATTTTTTATCAAATTTGATAAAATGAAATGGAAACGTGTTATGTTTTTAGAATCGTGTCAATATTTCACAAAACTATGAATAATTTTCACTTATACAAATTAAATTTTGATGAATTATCGAATATATTTCAACTTTTATTCGATTGATTCACATTAAACCTGATAATCAATTGTTTGGCAAAAATATTTTTGATGGTTAGAAAGGATGATTTAATTCAAAATATTAACCTTTCATTACATTTGTTAAAATAAATTTCACAAAAGATACCTCATGTGAGAAAATCTAATTATTTTGGTTAGGTTTTTGAAGATACAGTTTTAACACCATATCCACTTAATAATAATGTCATGTTAACTTATAATTTTACATCCTTGAGAGAGATCATTCTGATCTTGAAAAAATATTCCTCAATACCCGTCTGTTGATTCTTCAGCAATATATTTCAGTGTTTCGAAAAATTTATCGAATTATTAAAACCTTACAATCATGATTTTTGAAGACGACAAACATTCTGTATTACAGGATAAGCACAACCTATCTTTTATCAATATGGCTAATGTGATTAATTTCCATGGTGATAAATCGTTTATATTGAATTCTTTACAAAAAATTAAAAACAGTACAATCTGTAAAATAAAACGAAAAAAGATCAATAAATGGATTAAAGATTACACGCGTCATTTAAACCAATATATAGAAAATGAAGACTTTAGCATAAAACCAGAGAATTACGAACTTTCTCCTGCTTATGCCAAACAATCTTATCAAAAAGTATTGAAAGAAAATGAATATCTGGAAAATTTAATGAATATTTTAAACAATCATTAATGAACGAGCCGTACTCTTTCTTCCTCTAAATCGATTTTCATTAAATGTTTTCTGATGACATCTTCATTTAAATCTGTATTGTTATGATTTTGCTCTATCAGCCACATTCTCTGTGCATTTAAAATATCAAGATAGGCTTCACGCACTTCGGGAGAAAGTTGAATATCGCCATCTTCATCAATTTTACCCTGCCATTTTTCATGAATCTGCTGTAAGAAATGACTTCTTTCAAACAATATATTATGATTTTCTTTGATATGATTTAATGTATGCCTCGCAATACCTCTTTTAATTTCATTATCTGCATCTTCATCAGACAAATAATCATTAAAAGATGGTAAATTGAGCTTTTTGATTAAATAAGGAAGCGTAAGACCTTGCACAACCAACGTAGTAAGAATAACTACAAAAGTGATAAATAACACTAAATTTCTCTGCGGAAAAGCAGGGCCGCCAGCATATAAATGGGTAGGAATTGAAAGAGCTGCAGCTAAAGAAACCACACCTCGCATTCCCGTCCACCCCATCATAATCGGCGCTTTAAACCCTGGACTTCTTGTATCTGCTACACTGATAAAGTTTCGCGCAACGAGCGTAACAATCACAGCTCCGTAAGCGGAAAGAATTCTTACAACAATTAAAACCACTGTGATTAACAAACCGTAACCAATGGCAGAAGATAAGCTTACTCCTTCAATACCAGAAGTAATCTCCGGAAGATCGAGCCCGATTAAAACGAAGACTAAACCATTCAAAACAAAGGCTAAGCTTTCCCAAACATTCACTCCACGCAAACGAGAAGAGGTTCCGAGAAAAGAAAATCTGTTATTTGAAAGCAGCAAACCGCCACTTACAACCGCCAGAACTCCAGAACTGTGAACTTCTTCGGCTGCGATATACATAACGTAGGGCGCAACGATCGTTAGAATGGTATCCATATTGGCGTCTGTAGGAAGAATCTTTTGAGACTTCATGAAAACATAGCCTAATAACAGTCCGATTCCGATACCGCCAACAAGCATCCATGAAAAACTTAAGACCGCATCTTGCCAGATAAACTGACCTGTCGCGACTGCAACCATTGCAAAACGGAAAATAATTAAGGAAGAAGCATCGTTTAGTAAACTTTCTCCTTCCAGAATAGATGACATTCTTTTAGGAACTTTCACGAATTTCAGAATAGCACTTGCACTTACGGCATCTGGCGGAGAAACAATTCCACCTAATAAAAAACCTAAAGCCAAAGAAAATCCGGGAATAAAATGATTAGCTACAAAAGCCACTGTAATCGCTGTTAGAAAAACAACGACAAAGGCAAAACTTCCGATAATACGTCGCCATTTCCAGAGTTCTTTCCATGAAATTGCCCAAGCGGCTTCGTACAAAAGCGGTGGCAGAAAAATAATAAAAATAAGCTCCGGATCTATCTTTATGGTAGGAATTCCAGGAATAAAACTAATGAGCAAACCTGCAATCACGAGTAATACAGGATAGGCAACTTTTATCTTGTTCGCCAACATGATAAGCAATATGATGGCAACAATAAGAGATAAATAGAACGGAAAATCTTCTATCATTTGTGGAAATATTTTAAGTTACAATGATAATAAATTTAGAAAACTTTGTCAAAAAAAAGTTCTTATAGATTTAATAATTAAGCAAAATTTAATCCATTTAGCATCACAAAAAAAGAGACAATTAAAAAATTGCCTCTTAAAACCAATATCATTTATCATTAATATAACCTTTGCACAGACAAAAATAATTCTCTTGTGTTATCTGAAGTATTTGTATCTGAAGTAGTGGCATTGCTGCTTCCCGCAGTAGATTTATTATCTACCCTGAAAGCATAATATACCCTGTACCATCTTGGCTCCGGCTCCTGCATGGTGATATCAAAAGTCACCGTTTCGTTGTGAGTTTGCGATAAATATACCCCATCATCAAACTGTCTGAAAGCTCCGGGAGATAGTTTTATATTTCCGTTATCCGAATCTCCGGTATGGGTAGACATTTCTGAAACCCACATTTTGATATCACCCGAACTTACATTATAAAGCCTTGGATTAAAGGTGGTAATTGCTCCGGTTCCTGATGAATTTCCATCGAATTGAGCGTCCAATCTTAACACACTTCCTAATACCGGAAGATCACTTAGGTAAGTGCTCGCCAAAACATTAGCTCCGGAAGTATTAGCAGGAATACTACCGTGATAATATATCAATTCACCAATTACGATATCATCATCGTTATTTCCACCAAAAGCAAATTTCCAGGTTTCGCCGTTGAACATATAATATCCTGGCTTATCAACTTTTGCTGTTTTGGGAGACGCAGTGGTAACCGCTTGTGTTACATATACCAAAGCTCCGGTTTGGTCGGCTAGATAAACTGCATCTTTAGCTTTCAATTGGTCTCCTGTTAATCTTGGAGCAATAACACCATCGGCAGCCGTAGCCATCGCTGGTTTTCCTACAACATCGAAAGTTGCTTTTGGTGAAGCTGTATTAATGCCAACCTGAGAATACATTTTGGCAGATAGAAAAATCAGCGAAAAGCTGATAAGAGATAATTTTGTTTTCTTCATGTTTGAACTTTATAAATTGTTAAATAAAAAGGAGAATATTTTGTGTTTTCTATATAATTATTTGAATCTTCTTATCTTTGCAAACAGTTAAATTTTTTCACGAAAATTAAAATCATAGAATAATATTTTCACATGAAATTTTTTATGATGGGGAAGTATTTTGCAAAGATAAAAGGAGAGATAAATCAATTTCTGCAATGATTAATGAAAATCAGGAAAATGACTTATTAAAATTAAAACTTTATTTATCAAATACTTAAAGCAGTCAATTTTCGTATTTAGCTAAAAAACACACAATAAAAAAATTATTAAGGCACAAAAAATGATACAAGAGTATACAAAGGCTCAGAAGATAGAAAAATATAAACGAGAACTCATCCATTACTACATTCTTTTAATGGCAGCGGTACTTTTTATATTCACAATTATTTTTGGATTTTTTATTCATGATGATATTATGCCGTGGTATACTGCCGGAGGCTTATTCATCCTTATTTATTCCTATATTATTGTTAACCGAAAAAAATATTCCATTAATAAGCTGGTTCATGTGTATATTATTCTTGCATCTCTGTATGATTTTTATATTATGCTTGCTTTCTGGGAAAATTCTGTGGCAAGTTTTGTTTGGTTATTGCCAATTCCTCTTGGTGCTTATGTATTTTTTTCAAGAAAATATGTTATTCTTTATAGCGGATTCGTCATTTCCTGTATCTTAATCGGATTTATCATTTCAAAAAATATCAACTTCAACTTCCCTTTACACAGCAAAGAAGACATTAGAATTACAGATACACTGCTTGTACTTTCTAATGTGGCAGTAATTGCATTAATTATTTTCTATAAAGACAAAATCAGAAGGGTTGAAATTGAACATGAAATCGAGCAAAAACAAGAATTAAAACCTATTATTTCAGAAAAAACAGAAATTCTCGATCAGGAAATTTTTAATAAAATTGAAAATTTCATGGAAGAAAAACAGCTTTATAAAGATCCAAACTTTAATATTTCTAAACTTTCGGCAGAATTAAACATCAATAGCAGCTATATATCAAAGGCAATACGACAAAATAATTTTCCGAATTTTAATAATTATTTAAACACATACAGAATTAATTATGTGAAAAAATTAATGAAAGAAAATGATTTGGAGAAAATTACACTTATGTATATTTATACGGAAGCAGGATTTTCTAATCAGTCGACTTTTAATCGTGTCTTTAAACAAATAGAAAAAATTACTCCCTCTGAATATTTAAATTTAAGTGTAAAAGATGTTTCTTAAGTTTTGAAGACCGAAATAAAAATACCACACACATACCACAAATTTAACTTTGGGCATTTTTACCAAACATTTAAAAATCAATTATTTAAACTAAATATTAACAATTTATCTGTATTTCAAACTAAAAAATAATTTAAAATTTAAATAATATTAATATCCTAGGCATAGTATTTGCAAACATACTAAGTACCAAATTTCTCCTATTCAGGAAATATAACAACCTAAAAAGCAAAGTATTATGAATGTCATGGATCTTAAGATTAAAAACCTTGTGGAATATAAAAATCAAATTTTTACTGTTACGGAAATCTTCCAAAGTGATAACAAACAATATTTTGTAAAGATTGAGAGCGATAATGAAGGTTTTTCCGTTCCTGCAGAGGCAGTTACGCCGATTAAAATCACAGAAGAATGGCTTGAAAAATTCGGATTTTCAAGAACTTACAGTTCAGAACTGAGAATAAGATATGAAAGACCTGAAACCTTTATTAAGTATGATATTGATCTAAGTTCGAACAAAATTGTTGAAGGCTTGAAAATTTACGGAAATAACATCAGATGTAAATATATTCATGAATTTCAGAACATTTTCAGAAGCTTATTCGGGAAAGAACCCGCACAAAACAATTATTTTCTAGTTGCCACCGAATCTTAACTATACTATATTTAAATTAAAAGAGACTGCAGTTTTGTAGTCTCTTTTGCTTTTTAAGTTTTAATCAATTCTAGTAAATTTTAGAAAAATATTCACAATTCTTCTTAGTTATTTTTTGTTTCATTAAAAAAATAAGGTTTTAAAATATCTTCAAAATTATAAAGTCCGTTTTCTTTATTAATAAGATTTTTAGCAACAAATAAAGCTCCGTTACCAAACGCTTCCCGCGAAATCGATTCATGAACCAAACGAACCGTTTGATAAGGGAATCCGAATATAACTTCATGTTTCCCGACAATTCCTCCTGCTCTTACGGAATTGATATTTTCTGTTTCAATATCCAGTGTTTCTGCAATTTTCATGGCAGTTCCTGAAATTCCGGCTTTTGCTTTAAAATGTTCTTCAATCACTTCAATATCAACCTCAGGAGCAATATTTTTCAACAACGACGCTGCAAATAGTAGATAATTTACTCCCAAAGTAATATTCGGCGACCAAAAAACAACGCCATCTTTTGACAACTCTTTTAAATAATCTTTTTCATTTTCGTTATAATGTGAAATAGCAGAAATAATTTTCACATTTTTCTGAACAGCAGCTTTTCCATAAGTATAAATTCCTTCTTCTTTGGAAAAATCAATAATAAAATCAACCGAATGATTTTCAAATAGTGTATTAATATCTATGTTTTGCTGCGAAAAAATCTGGGCAGGATCTGAAGAATCTATGCCAAGAAATTCTTTCGCAGAAATATTTTCCATGGTTTTACTGCTTCTTAAAACCCATTCTAATGAAAAATCAGGATGTTGCAAGATCACATTAGCGACCGCTTTTCCTGCTTTTCCAAATCCAATTAAACCTATTTTCATATTATCATATTTTAGTGGTTATATCAATTTTTATTTTCTGCATGAATTATTCAAGAATAATTAATAGAGCAAGTTTTAACACTTTTAAAATCTGAGTGATTTCACAGATTGTACAATTCAGTAAATACAGAAATAAATCGAAAAAGGTGAAAAAATTTTCCGATTAGAATTGTCAAGATATAAAAATTTATTTAAACGGATATTTCTTAAAAATTAATTATAAAGCTAAAAAGCAGGAATATTTTATTCCTGCTAACCACGAGTCATCAATGAGACAGCTGACTCTAAATAAAAGATTAAAAAATTTAATTTACCATTCAGACGCTAGATTTTGGACTGAAAGAAGTTTCTTATTTTAAGTTTTTGATCATTTGTATTTAATTTAAAGACTCCTCTCTTTCCAAAAGCTTTTTTCTGAATAAAAGCAACAACGTACTGAAAAATATAAGGTACGCGATATTGAAAATCGCCCCGCCTACCCATCCTGAATACGGAAGTGGTAATATTTGCTTTAAAGGAATGATGAATAAAGTTAACACAAAGGGGGTAAGAATGGCCATCCATCTTGGAAGCAACCTTTTGTTTAAAAGAATGCAAACCGCAAAAGTAATCCAACCGATTGCCAAAACGCCAATTGCTGCACCCAGGCGATATTCAGCATTTTCATAAAGCCTCTTCCCGTTTTCAGAAGATAAGGATGGGCGGCTGCATCTGTATGATAAATAGCTTTGTAAATTTCACCTACATAGAAAAATCCGGCATGCCCCAACGGAGACAAAACTGCTCCCACCAACAAAATGCAATAGGTAAAAATGGCATATCCTTTTGTTCTATTTTTAAAAAACTGAAAAACAAGTCATGTTGCGGGAAGTAGCAAAGATCCCGTTAATGCGCCAATCAACGCACCAAACATTAATCTTGATGTAGAACCTTCCAACATTCAGGTGGCAAAAGTAACATCTACCTGATCGGCATAGGTTTTCTAAAAAATAGGGTAATCGACAGGATTTGAATCAAAACCGGCAACGAAAATGTCTCCTATCAGCCAACATAAAGACACTACAATTCCTGCTGCAAATGACTATTTTACTTTATTTGAATATATCATACTTTCTTCTAATTATTTATTTTTAGGTTAAAAGGAAAAATCTTTTAAAATCTCTTCAATTTAACTCAGAACCAAGAAATTCAACGGTTTGCACACCTTTTTCAAAAAAAATTATCTCGAAGCCAAAATAAGCGAACTTCTTTTTTTACAACTTGAGCAGCTTTTCTCCAATGAAACTTCAAAATCTTCACTTATACAAAAAGATGAAGAAAAAATATATGCGGTAAGAGAATTTATTGTTAATAATTTAGATAAAAATCATTCTCTTATAGAATTAGCTCATCATGTAGGAACCAACGAATTTACTTTAAAAAAAAGGATTTAAAGAACTTTTCGGAACCACAGTTTTTAATTTTTGGAACGCCGCTAAAATGACTCAGGCAAAAAACATGCTCCTCAACGGCAGTATGAATGTCAGTGAAGTTTCAGATTTGGTGGGATACAAAAATCCGCGGCATTTTTCAGCTGCTTTTAAAAGAAAATACGGAATGATTCCTAGCGTACTGAAAAACAATGGTTAATACGTTTTCATTTTTAATATAAACTATTACAAACTGTCAGTTTACTGTCTTTTGTAAGTGGAACAGCTTTGAATTTTTAAAGTTAATCGAGTTAAATATTGCTATCATTTGCTGAGTAGAACGCCATTGCGACCGAAAATATTTAAAATAAGATATAAAACTTTAGCGCTTGATAGCGTTAAAGAGAAAATAAAGAATCGTTCTAGTCTTGTTTTCTAAAACTATGGTGAGATCCCTACGGGAATGACAAACTTTATGGATACAAACTTTTCGCGTAATCCCCAAGTTTTTTAACTTATCAATTCGGAATCAATCGATTAAAACCTCCTCGTTATAAAAAACAAAATCCCCGACTTGCGACGGGGATAAAAACTAATAACCATGAAAACTCAAATTAAACATGAGAATCCCTGCAAAGGTATAAATAATAAAATAAACCTCCGCATAAATCGGAGGTTTTTAATTTAATAATATATGTTTAAGTGAAAAAAGTGTTGCTTCTCTCTATTCAAACATTATGCCGCGAATAGGGAGTTTTGAGAATTTTTTTCATATTTTTTTTTACTGCTCATTGATGTTTTATATCTAAACGATTGAATAGCTGCATGAAATATATTTTTAATTCAATAAAAAATATTTTGAAGTAAATTTTCTATAAAATATCAAATAAAAGTTTATGAACGTGGTACCTATCGATAATTAGACTAAAAAATATCTATTTTTCCGATAATTGTCAGTATTTTTGAACAAGTATACCTAAAATAATTTTTGACAACCTACTCATGATTTTAATCGTTGACGATAACCATAGCAACCTTTATTCACTAAAAAAATTACTGGAATCTAAGGATTTTCAAGTTGACACCGCAGATTCGGGTGAAGAAGCCTTGGGAAAAGCTTTAAAAAACAATTATGCTTTAATTATTCTGGATGTTCAGATGCCGGATATGGATGGCTTCGAAGTGGCAGAAACTCTTGCGGGATACAGCAAAACGAAAGAAGTTCCTATCATATTTTTATCGGCAGTAAATACCGAGAAAAGATTTATCACCAAAGGATATGCTTCAGGAGGAAAAGACTATGTTACGAAACCTGTAGATCCCGAAATTCTAATGTTGAAGGTAAAAACATTTTACAACCTTCAGGAACAGAATATGGCGATGAAAAAAACGCAACAAAGCCTGGAACTTGAAGTGAAAGGAAGAAGAGAATCGCAGGGAATCATGAAATCTCAAATCGATCATTTTCATCTGATGCTGGAGTCTTTGCCACAAATCGCTTTTACCTTAAACGAAGAAGGCATCGTAGATTTTGTAAATTGTAAATGGTTTGATTATTCCAACGCTGAACAGGAATTTCCGGAAACGCATCCCGATGACCTCAATATTAAAGAAGAATTTGAACGTTGTAAAAAGAAAGGAAAATTTCTGGAACTTGAAGTTCGAATTAAAAATATAAAGACGGGAGATTATCGTTATCATCTTTTGAGAGTAACGCCCGCTCGAGATGAAAATAGTATTAAAAACTGGGTGGGAACCTTCACCGATATTGATGATCAGAAAAAAGTAGAAAAGGAAAAGGATGAATTCCTGAGCATTGCGAGCCATGAGCTTAAAACACCTTTAACAAGTATTAAAGCTTACGTTCAGCTGTTAGACCGAAAATTAAAGCTTGAAAAAGAAAGTGCCGAGGCAGGATTTATGGTAAAAGTTCATGATCAGATCGAAAAACTTAATACTTTGATTACCGATCTTTTAGATGTTTCTAAAATTGAAAACGGTAAACTAAAGATCAATAAAAAACCGGCCAGTCTTGAAAACGTTATCAGCAATGCTATTGAAACTATTTTGCAGACCCATGATGAAAATAAGGTAAAAATAAAACGAGACGGCTTCATTCCTGATATTTTAATTCCTTTTGATGAGATCAGAATTGAGCAAGTTCTCATTAATTTCCTTACGAATGCCATCAAATATTCTCCACAAAACAACCAGGTTATTGTAACCACTTTTGTAGACGAAGAAGAGCAGGAAGTAAAAGTAAATGTTACCGACTTCGGAATCGGAATTCCTGATTTTAAACAGGAAGCTGTTTTCAATAAATTTTATCGTGTTGAAGAGTCCTCCCTTCAGTTTCAGGGAATGGGAATCGGGCTTTTTATCTGCTCAGAAATCATCAAGCAGCACCACGGTCACATCGGAGTTTCCAGTATTGTTGACGAAGGTTCAACATTCTATTTCACATTACCATTAAATTAATTTCCATGCCGAAAAAAATCATACGAAATCTTCAGTTTGGAGTAGGATTTTCACTTTTGATCTTAATAGCAAGCTCAATAGCTTCTTATTTAAGTATTCAAAACCAAATGACCCATCGCGAAAGCGTTGGAAAAAGCAGACGTTCAGTAACCGCTGTAAAAGACGTTTTGGTTGCCCTTTTGGATGCTGAAACCGGAAATCGTGGCTATCAGCTTACAGGAAGAGAAAGTTTTCTCGAGCCTTACAAAAGAAGTCTGATTGATTATTCTAAAACTTTTGAATATGTGAAAAGTTTAGATATTCAGGATCCGCATCAGCAAAAGTTGTTAGACTCTCTTGAAAAAAATGTAGAAGCCAACTTGGCTAATATGAAACTTTTTGTGGAAAACCGCAGAAAAGGACAAATGATGACGCAACAGCAAATTGTTGAGAGCAAATCTTATATGGATAAATGCCGACAAATCGTTAAAGATTTTTCGCAATATGAAGAAACACAGCTGGCTATAAAGACAAAAGATCTCAACCAATCTTCAAATACAACCGTTTTATTTATTATTTTTTCTGCGCTTGCTGCGGTCTTTGTAACGGCATTTTTCTATATTAAACTACGTGCCGATCTTATTCGTCGTGATAAATTGGAAAAAGCCCTGAAAGCAAAAGATCTTGAAATGGCCAGACGTGTAAGTGCCATTCAACAAATTGCGAATCGTGTTGCAAAAGGAGATTACAGCCAAAAAGTGGTTGATAATTCTGAGGATGATCTGGGCGACCTTGTGGAGTCATTAAATAATATGACAGAATCTTTAAAAAGTTCGTTCGATACCATTAATAAAAGCGATTGGCGCCAGAAAGGGCTTGCCATTTTAAATGAATCTTTGGTCGGAAATAAATCTGTAAAAGAAGTTTCAGAAGAATCTCTGAATGAATTGATTGAATACGGAGGTTGCATCAACGGCTCGCTGTATCTTTATGACGAAGGTGTTTTAAGATTAAGTTCAGCGTTTGGTTTGGAAGGTAATATGAAACGTTCTTTCGAACCTGGAGAAGGAATGGTCGGGCAAGTCTTTATCAATGAAAAACCTCAGGTTTATAATAATCTTCATGAAGACGATTTTGTCGTAACTTTTGCAAGCAGCACTATCAAAATTTACGGTATTTTATTGATTCCTATTTTATCTGATGGGCACAGCATCGGTGTTTTAGAATTAGGCTCAACTTCAAACTTTGAGGAAGATCGAGTTGATTATTTTGTGGAATGCAGCAGAAATATCGGCATTGCTCTGAGTGCAGCAAAAGGTCGCGAAAAAGAGCAGCAATTATTGGAGGAAACACAGGCTCAGTCTGAAGAACTTCAGGTTCAGCATTCAGAACTGGAGAATTTAAATACAGAATTAGAAGCTCAGACTCAGAAATTACAGGCATCTGAGGAAGAACTGAAAGTGCAGCAGGAAGAATTAATGCAGGCAAATGCAGAATTAGAAGAACGTTCTAGATTACTGGAAGAAAGAAATCACATGATTGCCGAGCGTAATAATGAGATTCAGAAAAAGGTAGAAGAACTCGCGCTCAGCACAAAATATAAGTCCGAATTCTTGGCGAATATGTCGCATGAACTACGAACGCCTTTAAATTCAATTCTTCTTCTTTCAAGATTGATGGCAGAAAATCCTGATGAAAATTTAAATGAAGATCAAATTGAATCAGCAAAAGTTATTCAAAGTTCGGGAAGTAGTTTATTAACCCTGATTGATGAAATTTTAGATTTAGCCAAAATCGAATCCGGTAAAATGACGCTGGAATATCAGGATGTGGTGATCGATGATGTGGTGAAAGACCTTAAAAATTTATTTAATCCCGTATTTCAGGAGAAAAAGCTTCAATTCAACATCAACATTGAAGAAGACGTTAAAAAGGTAATTGAAACCGACCGCTTAAGAGTAGATCAGGTATTGAGAAACTTACTGTCGAATGCGTTGAAGTTTACCACAAAAGGAAGCATCAATTTACATATCCAAAAAGATTCTAAAAAGAAAGATTTCATCATCTTTTCGGTAAAAGATACAGGAATTGGGATTGCAGAAGACAAACAGAAAATTATCTTTGAAGCTTTCCAACAAGCCGATGGCTCCACGAGAAGAAAATTTGGAGGAACCGGTCTTGGATTATCAATAAGCCGTGAAATTGCAAGATTATTAGGCGGAGAATTAATATTGAAAAGTAAGGTAAATGAGGGAAGTGAATTCAGCCTGATTATTCCAATCAAAGCAATTGCTGAAGTTGAACCTATCGAAACGGATAAAGATTTGGTGGAAACCATTCGTGAAGATGTAGAAGAAAT
The DNA here is from genome assembly GCF_039672645.1 of Chryseobacterium sp. C39-AII1. Lineage (NCBI taxonomy): Bacteria > Pseudomonadati > Bacteroidota > Flavobacteriia > Flavobacteriales > Weeksellaceae > Chryseobacterium > Chryseobacterium sp. C39-AII1. The sequence continues at coordinate 9,283 of NZ_JBDFPQ010000022.1, read as the reverse complement.
TCAGCATATTTTAGGAGATCAGGAAGTTGCAGTTTCCGAGCCAATCAACATGCTTGAAATCCCTGATAATGTGGAAGATGACCGAAACAATCTTCAACAGGATGATAAAGTTATTTTAATCATTGAAGACGATACTAATTTCGCAAAAGCCCTTTTGAAATACGCCCATTTACAGAATTACAAAGCGGTAGTTGAAGTAAGAGGCGATCACGGTCTTTCTGCAGCTTTACAATATCGCCCGCATGCTATTTTGCTGGATGTTCAGCTGCCTGTAAAAGACGGTTGGCAAGTGATGGATGAATTAAAATCTAATCCTGAAACCAAACATATTCCGGTTCACATGATGTCTGTTTTGCATGTGAAAAAAGAAAGTCTGATGAAGGGAGCAATTGATTTCATCAACAAACCTGTAGCGTTGGATCAAATGACTGATGTTTTCAGAAAAATTGAAGAAGCCCTGAAAAAAGGTCCGCAAAAAGTATTAATTGTAGAAGAAAATGCCAAACATGCGAGCGCACTCTCCTACTTCTTGAGCAACTTCAATATTTCCTTATCCGTAGAAAATAATGTTGAAGACAGCGTAAAAGCATTAACGACAGATCACGTAGATTGCGTAATTTTGGACATCGGAGCCTCAAAAGGAAACGAATACCAGATCATTGAATCAATCAAAAGTTATGAAGGATTGGAAAACCTTCCGATTATTATCTTTACAGAACATAATTTAACTAAATCTGAAGAGCTGAAAATCAAGCAGTATGCTGATTCTATTGTGGTGAAAACAGCGCATTCTTATCAGCGAATTTTGGATGAGGTCGGTTTGTTTTTACATTTGGTTGAGGAAAAAAACAGCTCGATAGAGAATGTTCGAAATAAAGTATTGGGTTCATTAACGGAAGTTTTAAGCGGTAAAAAAATCTTAATTACCGACGATGATGTTCGTAATATTTTCTCTTTAACGAAAGCTTTAGAAAAATATAAAGTTGAAGTTGTGGTGGCAATGGACGGGAAACATGCCCTTCAGCAATTAAAAGAAAACCCGGATATAGATGTCATTCTGATGGATATGATGATGCCGGAAATGGACGGTTATGAATCTATTAGGGAAATTAGAAAAATGCCAAAATATACAAGGCTTCCGATTATTGCGATCACAGCAAAATCAATGATTGGGGAGCGTGAAAAATGTATCACAGCAGGCGCATCCGATTATATCTCAAAACCTGTAGATATCGATCAGTTGTTGTCTCTGCTTAGGGTTTGGTTGTATGAAAGTTAAACAGCAAAAGTTCTGATGAATAAGAAAGTTTTAATTGTGGACGACGATCCACGAAATATATTTGCGTTAAAATTAACATTAAAAGCACGTGGATTTCAGATTGAAAGCTGTACGATGGCGCAGGAAGCCATTGAGGTCTTGAAAAATGATAATGATTTTACGGTCGTATTGATGGATATGATGATGCCGGAAATGGATGGCTATCAGGCGATTAAAATTATGCGAGAAACACCATCTATCAGCCATATTCCGGTGATTGCTGTTACCGCTCAGGCTATGCCGGAAGATCGCCAAAAATGCTTGGATGCAGGCGCTCAGGACTATGTTTCAAAACCGATAGATGTAGATCTGTTAATGAATGCTATTGAAAAATTACTCTAAATGCTGGAACCTAGTATCGTAAAAGATGAAGAAGTAGAATACCTGATTAAAGATGTTTATGAAATGTATGGCTACGATTTTTCCGAATACAGCCGTGCGTCTTTTAAACGCAGGGTAAACCGTATCTGTTTGATTGACAGATTTACGAGCTTTGCAGAATTAAGATACACCATACTTAACGATCCTGAATATTTAAAGCGTTTCATAGAAGAAATTACAGTAAACGTGACAGAAATGTTCCGTGATCCGCACTTTTTTAAAGCACTAAGGGAAAAAATTTTACCCCAGTTGGGAACCTATCCTCTAATTAGAATTTGGGTAGCGGGCTGCTCAACGGGTGAAGAAGCTTATTCGATGGCGATTTTACTGAAAGAAGCCAATCTTTATCATAAATCGCTGATCTACGGAACAGATTTAAATCCTTCTGTGTTGGAAACGGCAAGAGCCGGAGTTTTTCCTTTGCAGCAAATGAAATTATATTCTGAAAATTACATCGCATCCGGTGGAAAAAAAGATTTTTCAGACTATTATACGGCGAATTATGATAGTGTACGATTCGATAAAGCTTTGCAGGAAAAGTTGATCTTATCTACCCACAATTTGGTTTCAGACAGTTCTTTCAACAGTTTTCAGCTGATTATCTGCCGAAATGTTTTGATCTATTTTGATAGAGGGTTGCAGGAAAGAGTTTTCCGTTTGTTTGATAATAGTTTAGAAAATTTAGGTTTTTTAGCTTTAGGCGCAAAAGAAACATTAAGATTTTCTAAATTAGATAAAAATTTCAATCAAATAGACGATCAGAAAATCTGGAAAAAGGTAGACCATAGCTAAGATAATTTAACAATGGAAACAAAAAACACAAATATAGAATTAATCATTATCGGAGGTTCTGCGGGAAGCCTGCAGGTGATCCTGGAAATGATAAAAAATTTAGATAACAATCTTCATTTTGCCATTTTATTGGTGGTACACCGAAAAGCGAATTCAAGCAATATTTTGCAGACTTTGCTTCAGCAGTTTTCGCCAATGGAAGTTATTGAAATAGAAGATAAGACAGAAATCGAGAATAATAAATTATACATCACACCAGCGGATTATCATTTGTTATTTGAAGATAAAAAAACGATGTCACTGGACAGTTCAGAGAAGATGAATTATTCGAGACCGTCTATTGATGTCACCTTTAAATCGGCAGCAGAAATTTTTGGGGAAAGCATGATTGGCATACTTTTGTCTGGGGCTAATGCCGATGGAGTCGAAGGTTTGGGCTACATAAAAAAAAATAACGGTAAAGTATGGATTCAGGATCCTGAAACCGCAGAAGTAGATTATATGCCGAAGCATGCAGTAGATGAAATTGATTATGATTTAATCATTAAACCGAATAATTTAGCGAATTATATTAATCAATTATAAAAATAAAGAAACCTAACGAAGTTAAATATACCTAAAATGAGTAAAAAGAAAATTTTGATTTTTGATGATGACACAACAATTCTGGAAGTGATCACCATCATTTTTGAAGAGAATGGTTATCAGGTCGAAATTTCAGAAACTTCACATGATATTTTGGAAAAAGTGGCTCAGTATCAACCCGATGTTATCTTGATGGATAACTGGATTCCGAAAATCGGTGGCGTAGAAGCAACCAAGCTTTTGAAAAACCATGAAGAATTTAAAAATATTCCTGTGATTTATGTAACGGCAAATAACGACATTGTAGCTTTAGCCGAGCAGGCTCAGGCAGACGATTATGTTGCAAAACCTTTTAATTTGGAAGACCTTGAAGATAAGGTTGAAAAATATTTGAAAGAAAAAGTTTAATTAAATTTTTTCCACCTATCAATCCCTGCCATTTGGTGGGGATTTATTTTACACAATTTTCTCCATTTCTTCAGAATCAGATTCTCTGAGGTGATCAAACTTTTCCCTTATAAAATCAACGCTGCATTTTTCATTATTCAATTCATTGATTAATGAGTATAAAAACATTTTCAGCTCCGGATTTGCTACTATTTTTTCGGTAAAAGTGGTGGCGATAATCATCTTTTTAGAAACTAGATTTTCTGCAAAAGTATATTCATTCCTTACATCTACATCAACTCCGAAATGCTGTTTAACACTTAATGTTAAATATCTGCTGATTAATTCTTTATTTTCTTTAATACGTTTCATCTTTAGTGCTTTTCCTTATTAATACAATAATATTTATGCCATAATTGTTTTTTTGATGTTAAAATTATCTTTTATAAAAGATTTTAACTTTTCATGCGTCCGGTTGAGCCTTGAAATTGTCTATCTGAACATCTTTCTGCGTGCTTTCCTTTCCCTTCTGTTTTAAGTTTGCATCATAATCAAACAAAAACAAACTACAATGAAAACAATTAGAAAAATCTCAGTTACAAGTGTTTTATGTCTTACTCTTTTCACAACATTATCCATGTCTTGCAGAGAAGAAAGTGAAATGACCGTTCAGGAAATTCAGGCTGAAAATCATCAGAACGCCAAAACACGATTTGTTGAGGTTAAAGGCAATACATTTGCCTACCGTATTTTGGGAAATGATAACGGTATTCCTTTGGTGCTTTTACCCGGTTTGGGAGGTTCTATGGACGACTGGGATCCGGCAGTAACAGACGGATTGGCAAAAAAATATAAAGTCATTATTTTCGATAATAAAGGAGTCGCTTCTTCAAAAGGTACAACACCAAATACCATTCAGGCCATGGCAGATGATGCCATAGATTTTGTGGAAGCGCTACATATAAACAAAATCAATATTATGGGATTTTCAATGGGCGGTTTCGTGGCTCAAAGAATGGTGCTTACCAAGCCTTCTTTAATTAATAAAGTTATTTTAACAGGAACCGGACCAAAAGGTGCCATCGGATTGGCAAACCTTCCAAATATCATCGCCGGAGCAGCCGGATTAAAACCGGAAGAATCTTTTCTTCAGTTTGGATTTACGAATTCTGCAGAAAGTATTGCCGCCGGAAAAGCAGCTTTTAACAGAATTCAGCTTCGTACCACAGATAGAGATATTGCTCTGAATGATGCCACTTCCCTATCTCAGCTGACGGCCGTTTTAGAATGGGCTCAACCCAACAGTAACGCTCTGGAGGAAATCAAACAGATTAAAAATCCTGTACTAATTGTGCATGGTGAAAACGACTTGCCAGTATCGGTTCAAAATGCGAAGAATATGGCTCAGAATTTAGAGCATTCAGAATTATTGATCTTTCCGGATTCCGGACATGCTTCATTTTTTCAAAATCATGATGCTTTTGTTTCTAAAGCATTAGAATTTTTACAATAACTGAAAAAAAATAAGCTTATATTTTATAAGACCTTAATCCGCCAAGATTGAGGTCTATTTTATTTACTGCTAAATATTTAAGCAAAAAAATAAATGCAATCGATTGAATGAATTTTATTAAAAACCACACAAAAGTGAATTACGGCAAGTAATTTGCATCAAAAAACCCGTATTAATTATCAAAATCATCAAAAAATTGAATTATGAAAATGAAAGCTTACCATGTAATGATTGCCTCATCATTGCTTTTCGCAAGTTGTAATGATAATATTGACGAAAACGGTGAACAGAATGGCCCTGCCCTACCGCCTGTAGAAACTAATCCCGGCAATACCAATTACCAACCTGCTTTTGCTGGACAAACCCGGGCGAACGGCGTGAAAACAAATACTCCTTATGTGAGCGAGATTGTAACTTCATCCCTTACTTCCCCTTGGGGCATTACCAATTTACCGGACGGAAGACTGCTGATTACCCAAAAAACAGGAACTATGCGAATTGTAACCACCACAGGAACAGTGAGTAATCCCATTACCGGGCTTCCTGCCGTAAATTCAGGCGGACAAGGCGGATTATTGGGATTGTGTGTAGACCCTCAATTTACTTCTAACAGAATGGTTTACTGGGTGTTCTCCGAAAATGTTTCAGGTGGAAATATGACTTCAGTAGCAAAAGGAAGGCTTTCAAATGATGAAACAATTATTGAAAATCCGACGGTTATTTACAGAGCTACTCCTTCGGCTAATGTCGGAAACCTGCATTACGGAGGAAGAATTTTGTTCGACAGCACAGGAAATTTATTTGTGAGCACAGGAGAACGTTCCGATTTGTCTACGCGACCTTTAGCACAATCGGTAACAGCGGCAGTCGGTAAGATTTTAAGAATTACAACGAGCGGTCAGCCGGCTCCGGGAAATCCTACATTTACAGGATCGGGTGCTCTGCCAGAGTTGTATAGTATTGGGCACAGAAATCCACAGGGAATTGCGATTCATCCCGTAACCGGAGACTTATGGCAAAGTGAGCATGGGCCTAGAGGTGGCGATGAAATTAACCGAGTGCAAGCCGGAAAAAACTACGGATGGCCAACCATTACTTACGGAATTGAATATTCTGGAGAAACTATTGGTGATGGTATTCAGCAGAAAGATGGTTTAGAACAGCCTGTTTATTATTGGGATCCTGTGATTTCACCAAGCGGAATTACTTTCTACAAAGGCAATACAATTCCTGAGTGGCAAAACAATCTTTTCTTAGCTTCATTAAGCGGAATGCATGTAGCTCGATTAGTGATCGAAAACAATAAAGTTGTGGGCGAAGAAAGGCTTTTAGCAACAGAAAACCAGCGTTTCAGAGATATTACCCAAGGATTGGATAATGCGCTGTATACGGTGACTGATGCCGGAAAACTGTACCGAATCCGTAAACAGTAAAAAAAGCTGGAAGAGGGAGGCTGGAAGTCACCATTAGACTGAAAAATAATATGATTCTGTATTGCTTTTCAGAGCATAAAAACTTCCAGCTTCCTACTTCCAGCTTCCATCCTTATCAATTAAACTTAAATTTTGCTCTGAACTCCAATGGCGCCATATTCGTTTTCTTCTTAAACAACGTGCTGAATGACTGCGAATGTTCAAACCCAAGTACATACGCAATCTCACTTACAGACAATTGTGTGGAAGAAAGCTTTTCTTTTGCCTTGCTGATTAATTTTTCATGAATATGCTGCTGCGTATTCTGCCCTGTATGAATTCTTAAAAGATCACTTAAATAATTTGGGGAAAGATTCATGACTTCCGCAATTTGATGAACTGTTAAAAGACCTTTCTGAGCAGATTGTTCCTGATCAAAGTATTCATTTAAATATTGCTCAAACTTCGCTAATAGCTGATGGTTTCCGTTTTTTCTGGTGATAAACTGCCTTTCATAAAACCGGTTGGAATAATTCAGCAATAAATCGATTTGAGACAGAATGATTTCCTGAGTGTGATGATCGATATGCTGGCATTCCTTATCAATTTTATGTAAGATTTCAACCAAATCATTTTCTTCGTCTTCCGATAAATGCAATGCTTCATTTACCGCATAGGAAAAGAATCCAAAACCTGAAATGGTTTGTGCCAATGGATGTTTCAGCAAAAAATCTTCATGAAAAATCAATAAATATCCTTTTCCGTCACAATCGAACGAGTTAAAATCCAAATAATGAACCTGATGGGGAGCCGTAAAACTCAGGACTCCTTTATCATAGTCATAATGCTGTTGTCCGTACCGCATTTTTCCGGTCGCTTCACGTTTCAGAGCGATACAGTAAAACCGATTGGTAAAACCTTTCCAAATTTCATCTTCTATAAAAATACTTTCCGATAAATTAATAACGCTCACCAGAGGGTGCTTCGGCTGAGGAAGCGACAACAGGCGGTGAAAAGCTGAAACAGAGGCAATCGTTTTCATGATGTAAATGTAATATTAATAATCTAAAAGCCCCATGCTGAATTCGTCATAAGGAGCTCCCGTATCGGTTCCCAAAGGTACGATACTTTCGAGTTTTTGCAATTCATTTTCAGAAAGTTGAATTTCGACAGATGCAATATTCTGTTCTACATATTTTCTGCGTTTTGTCCCCGGAATCGGAACAATACCTTTGCTCATAATCCACGCTAATGCCAATTGTGAAGAAGTTACATTTTTCTCTTTTGCCATATTTTCTATCGCTTCTACCAATTCGATGTTCTTGTGGAAATACTGCTCCTGAAAACGCGGAATTCCTCTTCTGAAATCATGCTCCGGCAAATCGTTGACAGAGCGGATGTTCCCGGATAAAAAGCCACGCCCAAGCGGTGAATAGGCCACAAAACCAACTCCTAATTCTTCCAATGTTTGTAAAACTCCTTTTTCTTCCACGGTTCTTTCAAACAAAGAATATTCACTCTGAACAGCCGTAATCGGATGTACCGCGTGTGCTCTTTTTACGGTTTCCGAAGATACTTCCGATAAACCGATATATTTTACTTTGCCTTCTTTTACCAAATCGCTCATTGCCCCTACCGTTTCCTCAATCGGCGTATTTTTATCCAAACGGTGCATGTAATACAGATCAATATAATCTGTTTTCAGGTTTTTCAATGATTTTTCAACGGCTTTTTTTACGTACTCTTTGGATCCGTTGATTGCCCAAGTTATTTTATCCTGATCATCGATTTCCCATCCGAATTTTGTCGCAATAATGTATTTTTCGCGATCGCTTCCGATTGCTTTTGCAATAAGCTGTTCATTTTTAAACGGGCCGTAAAGATCTGCAGTATCTAAAAAATTACCTCCCAATTCAAAAGAACGGTGAATGGTAGCAATCGCTTCATTCTCATCGGATTCTCCGTACATATTGGCTCCTTCAAACTCTGTCATTCCCATACATCCTAATCCTAATTTGGGAATTACCAATCCCTGACTTCCTAATCTTATTTGCTCTAAGCTCATATTTTTTATTTTTACTGATACAAAGTTGAGCAGAAATCACGAGGTGGATGTATGCAAAACGAAGAAGGTTGTATGTAAATTACTGATGCTATTTTAAACTACACATAAACTTATTTTATTTCTCACAGTTTTCACAGATGATGTTGTATCCATAAAGTTTGTCATCCCTGTAGGGATCTAGGCATAGTATTAGAAAAAAGATTGAAATAATTCTGACTTTTTTTAACGCTATCGATCGCTAAAGCTTTGCATCTCATTTTAAATATTTTCGTTCGCAATGGCGTTCTACTCAGCAAATGATAGCAGTACTTAGCTCGCTTAACTATAAAATTTAAAGTCTTAAATTTTGAATACGAGCCCACTAAGTCTTTTTTTGACTACCAATTGTTTTAAGTTTCACAAAGCCGTTTCACTTATAAAAGCTTACAAAGTTTTTTCAAGTATGTAAAATAGAGGATAACCAAACATAAATTTTAATGAACTGTGCTTAGATTTCTGAGGAATGAGAAACTGGGTGGATATTTCTATCTTTGATGAAATGGCAACTACCCTAGCCCTGATGTTCTATGTTAAATTGCAAATTATTTAGGTTAAAATTTTAAAGTTTTTTTGATAATCCGGTTGATATTTCGTCTTATTCTTCACCACTCCAAAACATATTCTCAAAAGTTTATTACAAACCGCTATCAATGCCAATTTCTTCGCCTTCCCTTGAGAAAGAAGCTTTTCATAAAACTCCTTGCAATGCTTGTTATACCGAATTGCCGACCACGAACAAACATACAACAAACCACGGATATGAGTCTTGGATGTCCTACATTTTCCAGGTG